>JBHIXF010000132.1:0-3240 GCA_041984925.1 Comamonas sp. | reverse complement strand
CGCGCTGCGCTTTGCGCAAAGCCAGCAGGGCCACCAGTTCACCGCGCAGGAGACGGTGCAGTGGCTGTGGACGCGGGCCACGGGCAGCGCGGGCACGGATGCGCAGCTGCAGCCCTATGTGCAGCAGTTGCAAAGCGGGCAGGTCAGCGCGGGCGATCTGGTGAATGCGGCGGTGCAGCATGCGCTGGCGAATCCGTCGGCGCAGCTGGTGGGGGTGCTGGACGGGGGGCTGCTGTATACCTCCCTGGGTTGACGTGCGGCCAGGCCCCGGTCCATGGCCGGGGCCTGTGAGCGCAGCGCGCCTGAAAGGCCCGGGCTTTGAGCGGCCGCGATGCCATTGGATGAATCAATCACCGACCATCGCCTGGCTGCACAACAATGGCGGCGGCAAGTGGCCCTGATGAAGAATCCACGGTATTTCAATCGATGCAAGCAATCACATGGTGGCTCACAGGCCTGCCCGGCGCCGGCAAGACCACGCTGGCGCAGCAATTGGCGTCCACGTTGCGTGAACAATCGACCACGGTCTGTGTTCTGGACGGCGATGCACTGCGGTCAGGCGTTTGCAGCGATCTGGGCTTTTCCTGCGAGGACCGCGCAGAAAACGTTCGCCGCACGGCCCACCTGGCCGCCCTTCTCAACAGCCAGGGCCTGCATGTGGCCGTGGCGATGATCTCGCCTTCGGCCGCCGCCCGGCAGACGGCCAGGCAGATCGTGGGAGAAGACCGGTTCAAGGAGATCCATGTCAGCACGCCGCTGGAGGTCTGCCGCGCACGCGATCCCAAAGGCCTTTACGCCAGGTCGGCCGCGGGCAAGATCTCCGATCTCACGGGAGCCCAGGCACCTTATGACGTGCCGCAGGCACCGCATCTGCGCATCGACACCAGCAGCACCCGGCTGCCCGAGGCCGTGTCGCAGATGCTGGGCCTGCTGGCCTGACCGCCAGCGGTTGAATCTGCCGGCAGGCTGCCTTCAGAAAGCCTCTTGCGGCATGTGCGCGCAGGTCATGTCGCGCTCGCGCACGACCTGGAGCCAGGCGCCGATCCTGGGCAGTTCGTAACGGAAGAAGTAGCGCATGGCCGCGATGCGGCCCGCATTGGCGGGCGTGGCCAGGGCGGCATCCCTGTCCAGCACGGCCAGGGACACGTCCAGCCAGGTCCAGGCCAGCACCACATGGCCGAAGGCCTGCATGTAGGGCACGGCATTGGCCAGGGCCTCCTGGGGGTCGTTTGTGGCCCAGGCGGCCTTGGTGGCGGCGCCCACTTCCTGCAGCGCCTTGGCCAGCGCATTGGCATCGCCGGCCAGCTCGGGCACGGCCATGGCGCGCTGGATGGTTCCGTTGATGCGTGTGGCCAGCAGCTGCAGGCCCTTGCCGCCTTCCATCAGCACCTTGCGGCCCAGCAGGTCCATGGCCTGGATGCCGTGCGTGCCCTCGTGGATCATGTTCAGGCGGTTGTCGCGCCAGTACTGCTCGACGGGGAAGTCGCGCGTGTAGCCGTAGCCGCCGTGGATCTGGATGGCCAGGGAGTTGGCCTCCAGGCAGAACTCGCTGGGCCAGCTCTTGGAGATGGGGGTGAGCACCTCCAGCAGCAGCCGGGCCTCGGCCACGGCTTGCGGCGTGCCCGTGTGCTGCTCGTCGACCAGGCGCGCGCAAAACAGGTTCAGCGCCAGCGCGCCCTCGCAGTAGGACTTCTGGGCCAGCAGCATGCGCTTGACGTCGGCATGCTCGATGATGCGCGACTGCGGGCGCGTGGCATCCTTGCCCCCTGCTCCGATGGGACGGCCCTGCGGCCGGCTTTGCGCATAGTCCAGGCTGGCGTGGTAGCCGGCCATGCCCAGCATGGTGGCGGCCATGCCGATGGAGATGCGCGCCTCGTTCATCATGTGGAACATGCATTTGAGGCCTTCGCCGGGCTGGCCGACGAGGTAGCCGATGGCGCCGGCACCGCCGCGCACGGGAAAACGCCCTTCGCCGAAGTTCAGCAGCGTGTTCGTCGTGCCGCGCCAGCCCAGCTTGTGGTTGAGGCCGGCCAGTGCCACGTCGTTGCGCTCGCCGGTCAGCCGGCCTTCGGTGTCCACCAGCTTCTTGGGCACGATGAACAGCGAGATGCCCTTGACGCCCGGCACGGGCCTGCCGTCGGGCCCGGGGATCTTGGCCAGCACCAGGTGCACGATGTTCTCGGTCAGCTCGTGGTCGCCCGCGCTGATCCACATCTTGTTGCCCTTCAAGCGGTAGCGCGGGCCCAGCGCGTCGCTCTCGAAGCCTTCTCCATCGGGCTCGGCGCGCGTGGCGATGTCGCTGAGCGACGAGCCGGCCTGGGGCTCGGACAGGCACATGGTGCCGGCCCAGCGGCCATTGAATTCATTGGTGGCGAAGACCTGTTTTTGCAATTGCGTGCCGTGGGCCATGATGGCGTTGGCGTTGCCCGAGGTCAGCATGTTGGAGCCGATGCTGATGGACGCTGCCGCGAAGAAGCTGTTGGCCGCCGCCTCCACGGTATAGGGCAGCTGCATGCCGCCGATGTCGTAGTCCTGGGCGGCGCTGAGCATGCCCGAGTCGGCATAGGCCTGGCGCGCATCGTGGGTGCACTGGGGCAGGATGACCTTCTCGCCGTCGAACTGCGGCTCCTGCATGTCCACGGTGCGGTTGAAGGGGGCGTACTTCTCGCGGGCGATGCGCTCGCAGGTATCGAGCACGGCATCGAAGGTGTCGCGCGAATGGTCGGCAAAGCGTTCGCGGGCGCTGAGCGCATCGGCGCGCAGCCAGTCATAGAGCAGGAAGTCGATGGTGGAACGCAGGCGCATGGTGGAGTCCGGAATCAAAAAAGAAGCCGCAGGCGCCGCCAGAGGGAGCGCATGCGGCCAACAGGAGGAACGGGACGAGCGGTGGCGGCCACGGCCGCCACCCGTGCTTACAGCACTTCGAACACGCCGGCGGCACCCATGCCGCCGCCGATGCACATGGTCACGCACACGCGCTTGGCGCCGCGGCGCTTGCCTTCGATGAGGGCGTGGCCCGTCAGGCGCTGGCCCGACACGCCATAGGGATGGCCCAGGGCGATGGCGCCGCCGTTGACGTTCAGGCGCTCGTTGGGAATGCCCAGCTTGTCGCGGCAGTACAGCACCTGCACGGCAAAGGCTTCGTTGAGCTCCCACAGGTCGATGTCCTGCACCGTAAGGCCCAGCTTCTTGAGCACCTTGGGCACGGCGAAGACGGGGCCGATGCCCATTTCATCGGGC
>JBHIXF010000131.1:0-3256 GCA_041984925.1 Comamonas sp. | reverse complement strand
TCCAGGCCGAAGAAGCCGATCAGCAGCAGGCCCAGCACCACCCAGCCCGCGCGAAAGGTCGCCGGGTCGCGGATCGCGTCGGCAGGGCGCCTGAGCCTGGCCAGGTCATAGGTGGCGGGAATGCCGCGCCGAAAGAACAGCATCAGCATGGCCAGGCTGGCCAGCACCGAGGCGATGTTGACCGGCACCATGACCGAGGCGTATTCCCCGAAGCCGATCCTGAAGAAGTCGGCCGAGACGATGTTGACCAGGTTGGAGACGATCAGCGGCAGGCTGGCGGTGTCGGCGATGAAGCCCGCCGCCATGACGAAAGCCAGCGTGGCGCCCGGCGAAAAGCCCAGCGCCGCCAGCATGGCCATCACGATGGGGGTGAGGATCAGCGCGGCGCCGTCGTTGGCGAACAGGGCGGACACGGCCGCGCCCAGCAGCACGATGAAGGCGAACAGCCGGCTGCCCCGCCCGCCGCCCCAGCGCGCCACATGCAGCGCGGCCCATTCGAAGAAGCCGGCCTCGTCGAGCAGCAGGCTGATGAGGATGACCGCCACGAAGGTGGCGGTCGCGTTCCACACGATGCCCCAGACCACGGCAATGTCGGACAGGTGCACGGCGCCCAGCAGCAGGGCGGCGATGGCGCCCAGCGAGGCGCTCCAGCCGATGCCCAGGCCGCGCGGCTGCCAGATGACCAGGACCAGGGTGGCGATGAAGATCAGGACGGCCGTGAGCATGGTGCGGGGTGGTCGGTTTCCGGGGGGCTGCCGTTCAGCAGCCGCAGGCGGCTGCATCCGCCGTGGCGCACGCGGCGCCCTGGCAGCAGTTTTCGGTGAGGTAGGCGAGCAGATCGTTCATGGCCGGAAAGGCCGCCCGGTACAGCACGTTGCGGCCCTGGCGCTCCTGGCCCACCAGCCCGGCATGGGACAGCTCCTTGAGGTGGAAGGACAGCGCATTGGGCGCAATGCCCAGCTGCCCGGCCAGCGCGCTGGGCGTCAGCCCCTCGGGGCCGGCAACGACCAGGGCGCGGAACACGCGCAGGCGCGCTTCGTGGGCGAGGGCGGAGAGGGAGCGGATGGCCTGGGCTTCTTGCATGCGCAGATAATACAAGAAATGTTGAATTATTGAAATGTTGGGCGATCGCCTTCCCTGGCGTTCGCCCTCCTTGGCTCTTGCCAGGATGCGGTCATGGCCGGCCAGGGCTTGACGCAGGCTTGCAGCGGCCAGCCTGGCAGCCGTGTGCCGGGTTGCGGCAGCAGCGACCGTTGTAATGCAAACCATTCTTATTTGTAATGGCTAGAATACCGCCCCATCATGCCCGTGCCCCACACGCCCCCCGATTCCATGCTCCAGGTCCAGCAGCTGTACGTGGGCCACCACGCCTGGCTGCTGTCGCGCCTGAAGGCGCGGCTGCGCGATACGGCCGAGGCGCAGGACGTGGCGTCCGAAACCTTTGCGCGCGTGGTGGCTGCGCGCCAGCCGCTGGCCATCGATGAGCCGCGCGCCTTCCTGACCACCATCGCCAAGCGCCTGCTGTTCACGCTGTGGCGCCGCCGCGAACTGGAGCGCGCCTACCTGGAGGCGCTGGCCCTGCAGCCCGAGGCGCTGGCGCCTTCGCCCGAGGAGCGCGCCGTGCTGCTGGAGACGCTGGAGCACATCGCCCAGGCGCTGGACGGCCTGCCGCTCAAGGCGCGCCAGGCCTTCTTGCTGAGCCAGCTCGACGGCCTGACCTACCAGGCCATCGCGGACCGGCTCGGGATTTCGCTGAGCACGGTGCGCCGCCACATGGCCGAAGGCTTTCGGCGCATCGCCGTGGCGCTGGCGCAGCAGCAGGCCGGCATCGCCGCCGCGCGCGGGCGCTGAGCATGGCGGCACGGCAGGGTGCGGCCCTGGATGCCGCGACCGAAGCGGCCGTGGGCTGGCTGGTGACGCTGAACTCGGGCCAGGTCAGCGCCAGCGAGCGCCAGGGTTTCGAGCAGTGGCTGCAGGCCGATGCCCGCCACCGCTCGGCCTGGGAGCAGTTGCACGGTCCGCTGCAGCAGATGCTGTCGCCGCTGCGGCCGGGCACGGCAGGACGGATGGGCGAAGCCATGGGCGAGGCGATGGGCCGGGCCGATGCCCGCGCCCGCCGGCGGCGCAGCCTGCTGCGCGGCGCGCTGGGCCTGGGCGGCATGGCCCTGGGCGCCGGCTTCGTGGCCCACCGGCATGCGCCCATCGGCCAATGGACGGCCGACCTGCGCACGGGCACGGGGGAGCGGCGCGACTTCGCGCTGCCCGATGGCAGCACGGTCACGCTGGATGCGCGCTCGGCCGCCGACCTGGATTTCAGCGGCGGCCGGCGCACCGTCCTTCTTCGCCAGGGCGCCTTGCTGGCGCATGCCGCGCCGCGGGCCTGGGAGGCGGGGCAGGACGGCGGCGCCTTCACCGTGCGCACGGCCCATGGCCAGGTGCGTGCGCTGGGCACGCGCTTCGTCGTGCGCCAGGACAGGGACGACACCCTGGTCAGCATGCTGGAGCACAGCGTGCAGATCACCACGGCGCAAGGCCGCAGCCAGGTGCTGGAGCAGGGGCGCAGCGCACGCTTCGGCCCGCAGGGCATCGCCGCCGATGCGACCGAGCCCGGCACCGCCGCGGCCTGGCAGCGCGGCATGCTGGAGGCGCATGACCGGCCGCTGGGCGAGATCGTGCAGGCCCTGCGCGCCTACCGCGCCGGCTTCATCCGCGTGGCGCCGCGCGCGGCGGCGCTGCATGTCTACGGCACCTTCTCGCTGGACGACACGGACCGCGCCCTGGCGGCGCTGGCCGAGACCCTGCCGATTGCCGTGA
The DNA here is from genome assembly GCA_041984925.1 of Comamonas sp. Taxonomy (GTDB): domain Bacteria; phylum Pseudomonadota; class Gammaproteobacteria; order Burkholderiales; family Burkholderiaceae_C; genus Comamonas. The sequence goes on along the minus strand of JBHIXF010000131.1, from coordinate 442 downwards.
CCGTCTACCAGCGAGGCTGGCTGGTGACCATCGAGTAAGCGCCGCCTGGCTGCGCAAAAAGATGAACACTTTTTGCGGCGCGTTCGACAAGCCTTGGAAACCTGTTCCTCAGACCCTTCCAGACCGCTCGTCGAGACTCCGCATGCCGCTTTCCTGCCCCCTGCCTTTGCGCGCCCTGGCCGCCGCCGCCCTGTGCTGCGCCCTCGGTGCCCACGCCCAGACTTCCTCCCCCGCGCCCGCCGCCACGGCCGCCGTGCGCAGCTACGACCTGCCGGCCCAGCCGCTGGGCAGCGCGCTGGCGCGCATCGGCGCCGACAGCGGCCAGCAGATCGGCATCGATGCCGCACTCGTGCGCGGGCTCACGGCCCCTGCCGTGCGCGGCAGCTACACGCCCGAGCAGGCGGCACGCGCCGCGCTGCAGGGCAGCGGGCTGGAGCTGGTG
>JBHIXF010000130.1:0-3319 GCA_041984925.1 Comamonas sp. | reverse complement strand
AGGACTTCCACAACCTGCCCCCGGGCATCGGCGCGCTGCTCGCGGGCCGGGATGAATGAGGCGGCGGCCGGGCTGCGCGCACGGCCCTGGCCCGCCTAGAATCGACAGCCATGTCGACAAAGCCCGGCCCCAAAGTGAACAACCGCAACCACAGCCCCGCGCGCTCCGAGATCACGGTGGACGACATGGCCTCGCGCATCGCCACGGCCATCCACGAACACCGTCTGCTGCCCGGCACCAAGCTGGGCGAGGACCGGCTGGCCAGCATCTTCAACACCAGCCGCGCGCGCGTGCGCGAGGTGCTGGCACGCCTGGCGCGCGACCAGATGGTCGAGCTGTTTCCCCAGCGCGGTGCCTTCGTGACCAAGCCCAGCATCGAGCAGGCGCTGGACGTGTTCGAGGCCCGGCGCCTGATCGAGCCCGGCGTGCTGCGGCGCCTGATCGGCGGCATGGACGGGGCCAAGGCCAGGCGCCTGCAGGCCCACCTGAAGCAGGAGCATGCGGCCCATGAACGCCAGGACCGGCGTGCCGCCGTGCGGCTGTCCGGCGAATTCCATGTGCTGCTGGCCGAGCTGGCAGGCAACTCCGCGCTGCTGCGCAGCATGCGCGAACTGAGCACGCTGACCTGCCTGACCATCTCGCTGTACGAGGCCTCGGTCAGCACCTGCTGCCGGGTCGACGAGCACGATGCGCTGGTGGCGGCCATCGTCGCCGGCGACGCGGCCCGGGCCGTGCAGCTCATGGCCGAGCATCTCGACCATATCCAGGGCAGCCTGCGGCTGGAGGCCGACGCCGAGGACGCCGACCTGGAAAGCATCCTCGCCGACCTCTCCTGAACCCGGTCCTCAGCGCACTGGCGGCCGGCCCTGAGGCTGCGACAACGTCCACCCGCCCTTGCCATCGACCTCCAGCCAGTCGGTGTGAAAGCCCGCCAGCGTGCTGCGGTGGCCCACGCTGACCAGCATGGTCCCGCGCATTTCCTCGCGCAGCAGCGTGTAGACGGCATGCTCCAGCCCCTCGTCCATGGCCGAGGTCGATTCATCGAGGAAGACGATGGCCGGCCGGTTGAAGAGCACGCGCGCGAAGGCCAGGCGCTGCTGCTCCCCGATGGACAGGATGCGCGACCAGTCCTGCTGGATGTCCAGCTTGTCGGCCAGGTGCGCCAGGCTGACCTGGCGCAGCGCCTGCACCAGGCGCGCATCGTCCTGCGGCGAGGCCTCCCCCGGATAGGCGATGGCCGTGCGCAGATCGCCCAGCGGCAGATAGGGGCGCTGGGACAGGAACAGCGCCTGGTGGCCGGCAGGCCGCGCCACCGTGCCCTCGGCATAGGGCCACAGGCCGGCGATGGAGCGCAGCAAGGTGGTCTTGCCGCTGCCCGACGGGCCCTTGATGAGCAGCGCCTGCCCCGGGCGCAGTTGCACGCGCAGGTCGCGCAGCAAGGCGCTGCCATCGGGGCGGCTGACCTGAAGCCCTTCGATGTCCAGTGCCGCGGCCTGCGGCCTCAGGTCGATACGCGGCATGGCGCGGACCTCGGCATTGGCGTCCATGAAGCCGCACAGGCGGTCGAGCGTGGCCCGGTATTGGGCGAAGTTGTCGTAGGACGTGCGGAAAAAGGACAGCGCATCCTGCACCTGGCCGAAGGCCTGCGAGGTCTGCATCACGTCGCCCAGCTTGATGGCGCCGCTGAAAAAGCGCGGCGCCTGCAGCAGGAAGGGAAAGATCACGGCCACCTGGCTGACCGCGAGATTGAAGCCGTCGAACTTCAGGCTGCGGTAGACCATGGCCCAGGCGTTGGCGATCAGCGCCGCAAAGCGCGCCAGCAGCGTGCCTCGCTCGATGGCCGCGCCCTGGTAGAAGGCCACGTTTTCCGCATACTCGCGCAGGCGCACCAGGGCGTAGCGGAAGTTGGCGGTCAGCTTCTCGTTCATGAAGTTCAGGTGGATCAGCGGCCGGCCCAGGCGAAAGGCGATGAGCGTGGCCACGATCACATACAGATAGACCGCGAAGACCATGGCCCGCGGCACCTCCACCGTGCCGAGCTGCAGCGGCGCGGACAGCCCCCACAGGATGCCGGTGAAGGCCACGAGGGAGACGACGGCGCTGACGGCCCCGAGCGCCAGCACCACCGAATTGGTGACGAAGGCATTGATGTCCAGCTCGATGCGCTGGTCCGGGTTGTCCACGGGATCGGCCAGGAACTGGCTGCGGTAGTAGGCATCGGCCCGCATCCAGTCGGCCGTCAGGCGGTCGTTGAGCCAGACCCGCCAGCGGATGGTGAAGGACTGCGTCACGTAGTAGTTGAACAGCACCCGCAGCACATGGATGGTGGCCAGCACCGAGAAAATGGCGATGAAGCGCCAGAATGCCGCCTGGTCCAGGCCCTGCAGCGCGCTGTAGAAGCCGTTGTACCAGAACGAGAACAGCACGTTCATGCGCACCGACACCAGGGCCAGCACCAGCAGCAGCGCGAACACCAGCATGGGCCGCCAGCTGTGGCGAGGGTGCAGATAGGGCCCGGCCAGTTGCCAGAACTGCCGGCCCCACCGGGTGAAGCGCACGACCAGCGCCGCGATGGCGGCAAAGGCCACGACCGTGGCCAAAGAAGCGCATCCCAGCCAGACGAGGCTGTCCTGCAGCGCCTTGCTCCAATCCATTTCCATGGGCAAATCCTTGGTTTTCGTGGGACATGAATCTACTACTGTTCAAGGTCCCTGCGCATGGGCCGGACGGCCATCTTCACCTGCAATGGCCCCATCGCCGTTGCCGATGGCTTCAGTCGCGCCGCCATGGCGCGGCCGCATTAACATGCTGGCGTGCCGCACGCGTGGCGTGCATGCACACGGGCGCTGCCCCGCCCGATCCGGCGGATGGCCCCACAGAACATAACGACCACCGTGGCCGGCGCAAAAGCCCCTGCGCGCCGACCCGCCCCCGCCAAGAACATGCCCGCATCGCCCCCCATGGAACCGGCCGCCACCGTGGTGGCCGATGCATCCGGCGCCCGCCCGGCCCCTGCCAACCTGCGCGACCTGTTCTGGTCCTTCACCTGGCTGGCCCTGCAGGGCTTCGGCGGCGTGCTGGCCGTGGTGCAGCGCGAGCTGGTGGATAAAAAGCGCTGGCTGACCAACGAGGAATTCATCGAGGACTGGGCGGTGGCGCAGATCATGCCGGGCCCCAATGTGGTCAATCTGTCCATCACCATCGGCGAGCGCTACTTCGGCTGGCGTGGCGCCGTCGTCGCCGTCTGCGGCATGCTGTGCTTTCCCCTGCTGCTGGTGCTGTGCCTGACCGTGGCGTATTCGCAGTTTTCCAGCGCCCC
>JBHIXF010000129.1:0-3373 GCA_041984925.1 Comamonas sp. | reverse complement strand
GAAAAGTGCAAACACCAGGCAGAGCAACGCTGCCAACAGCGTGGCGATGCGGTCGCGCGAGCCGAAGCGGTAGTTCAGCAGCGTGCGCGAGAGCGAATGACAGCCGACCACGCCGCCGAACAGCCCGCTGAGCATGTTGGCCAGGCCGGCGCTGCGCAGCTCGCGGTTGAAATCGACCTCGCGCCGCGTGGCCAGGCTCACCCCGGTGGCATTGAGCAGGATGGCCAGTGTGGTCACGGCAATGAGGGCCAGCAGTTCGCCGTAGTGGCGCCACAGGATGTCCCAGTGCACCAGCGACCAGGAGACTTGCACCGGCAGCTGCACATGCCCGGGGCTCAGCGGCGCGAACATCCAGCCAAAAGCACGCGCCTGGGCCAGCGAGATGCCGCTGGCGGCCAGGGCGGCGTAGAAGGCGGCACTGGCCAGCGCCAGCGAGGCCGGCAGGGCCAGCGGATGCTCGAACTTGCGTCCCGGCAGGCCCAGCATGCCGACCACCACGATGGCCACCGGCAGCAGTTCCTGCCAGTGCAGCTCAATGCCGGCGCCCAAGGCATCCAGGCCCAGGGGATGTCCGGTCAGCACCGTGAAGGCCCCGGTCCACAGCAGGTAGCCGGTGCCGGCGAGGAAACCGCCGATCACCGGGAAGGGGACGAACAGCACCAGGTTGCCCCGCCGCAGCGCGCCCAGCAGCATCAGCACCAGCCCCACCAGCAGGCTGCTCATGGTGATGGCGGTGGTGACCGTGGCCAGGATCTCGGCCGGGGAAAGTTGGGCACGTTGCATGGTGGCGCTGATGCCGCCGACCATCAGCGAGAGCAGGCCCACCGAATTGGAGTCGGCGCCGCCCAGCATGAAGGGCAACGAACTGGTGAAGCAGATCACCAGCAGGCAGAGCACGCTGGTGATGAACATGAGCGGCAAGCCGGCCTGCAGGAGGCCATCGCCACTGCCCCCGAAAATCATGACGGCGTAGCTCACTGCATAGCTCACCGACACCAGTGCCACCACGCAGGCTGCCGGCAGGCTGCCCAGGCAGTGGCGCAAGCGGGTGAGCGGACTGGATTGCGGCATCAGATGACCTTCCCCGAAGGCTGCGCGTTTGTGCGGCATGCCTGTACCCCCATCGATATGGCCGCGCACGTGCCGGCCGTTCTTGTTGTCTGGCGTCTTGCCGCGCGCCCCCGCGCGCGATACCGGACGGGCGCCGCTGCGGTCCATGCCGCAGGGTCGCTGGTGTCCGGATATTGCCAATGATGAATGCCAATCTATCACACGAAAATGACAGAATTACAACAAGGGGCGGCTTTCTGGGCGAAATGAAGTAAAGCTCAGGTATTCCCGTCGCGACGGCCTCGCAGCCGTTGCATGCGGGAAAAAAGTGAACGTTTACATCCTCGTTCACATCCTCTTCAGGACGATCTGCCGTCGGCATGCTGGCGATGCCATTGCACCGAAGCTTGCCCGGCCAGTTCACGCAGGCTGCGTAGGGAGGCGACCTCTTCCGAGGTCAGTCCGTCGCGCTGGCGGCGCAGGCCACCCAGTTCGTGCAGGGCGGTTTCGGCGTCGATGCTGGCCAGCCCGGCCTGCCGTTGCAGCTGGCGCAGTACTGGGGCCGGCTGGCGTGCCAGTACGACATCCAGGTAGGCGCGGTTGGCCTCCAGTCCGGCGGCGATACGCTGGCGCGGCGTGGCGCCCAGATCGGGCCACAGCGCCAGCGCGGCCAACAGGGCGGCGCCGCTGCCGACCAGGTTATCCAGCGCGCGGGCCGAGGCGATGCCGGCACCGGGCTGCAGCATGTCGGTCACGCAGATGAAGAGCATGGTCAGGAACACCACGAACACCGTGTAGTTCACCAGCCGCAGGGCAATCGCCAGCCCTGCCAGCAGGATCGCCAGCAGCGGCAGCAGCAGCCCGTGGGTCGGGACCAGCTGCAGCAGCGTCAAGGCCAGCAGGCCGCCCAGCAGGCTGCCAAGGATGCGTTCCACGCAGCGCGCCCAGGTCTGGCGGGCGGCTCCCTGCAACACCACCACCACGGCCATCGTGGCCCAGTACGGATAGCCCAGGTGGAAGGCCTGCGCCGCATAGAACACGGCACCCACCCCCGCTGCCAGGCGGCCACCCTGCTGCAGGCTCTTGTGCAGCTGCGGCAGCAGGGGGTTGCGGGGCGGCGTTGGCGCGGTTTCCGCCACCTCCCGGGAGCGCTGTTCGGCGCACAGCAGCCTGTCAGCGTGCGACAGCGCGCGCAGGCAGCCGGCAACCAGCGGGTCGGACACCGGCGCTTGCTGGCTGGCGGTGAAGCGCTCCTGCAAGGCGCGGCCGGGGGGCATGCCGCGGGTGGCCTCCAGCCGGGCATGGGCGCGCAGCAGCACCGCCCGGGCCAGGCGCGCGGCGCGCCGCTGCTCGCGCGGGGTGGTCAGTTGCTGGATGGCGGCGTGCTCCAGGGCGATCAGGGTGTGGAAGATCATCTCGCTGGCGTGCAGCAGGTGTTCCCACGTATGTGCATCGGCCATGGCCGTGCCGGCATGCCGTTGCAGCATGGCTCGCAGGCGTTCCAGCGCCAGTCGTGTGGCGCGGCGATGTTCGCCGTGCTCCCGGTGCCAGTGCTGGTCGCGGTGCTGGCCGGCTGGCGAGGCCAGCAGGGCCTGGCTCATGTCGAGCATGCGCAGCAGGGCTGCGCGCGCGGCCTGGCGCAGGGCGGCCTGGTCATCGATGCGCCAGATCAGGTTGATGAGCAGCCAGGCCCAGAGCGCGCCAGCGCAGAAGGACGCGGCCTGCAGCGCGGCCATCGCCTGGCCTTGCGGAAAGCCTGCCGCCACTACGGCGACCACCGCCAGCAGCGTGCCCAGTAGCGCGCCGGACTCGATGGCACCAGTGAGCGTGACCGCGCCCAGCACCATCAGCGGCGCCGTGAGCAGGGCGGCATGCGGGGTCCACGAGGAGGTCCAGGCACCGATGAACGCCACCACTGTTCCTGCCAGGGCAAAGATGCCCAGCAGCAGGCGGCGCTGCGCATGCGGGCCGGGCGCATCGCACAGGCAGGTCCAGAAGGCTGCGAACACCGCCCACGCCAGCCAGCGCTGTCCGCTCAGCATGGCGGCCGCCAGCGGCAGGGCAATGGCGACCCCGGCACGCAAGCCTTCCTGGGCGCTGAACTGTTCCTGCAGCAAAGGAAAAGAGCGCAATTCCAGCCGCCGTGCGATGCGGCGCGCATGGGCGGCGAGGGTGCGGGTCTCGGGCAGGAAGATGGTGCGCATGGCAAGTACGAGTGGTCGGACCACTTTTTCAATGAATTTGGCGTGGTATGGGGTGGATACTACAATCGACTGCACTACCTTTGTGAGGACTCTGTAAAGTGGTCCGACCACCTTCCAAG
>JBHIXF010000128.1:0-3568 GCA_041984925.1 Comamonas sp. | reverse complement strand
AATAGGGCTGCATCAATTCCACCACCCGGCTTGAAAGCCAGCCCACATTGCGCTCGGGGGGCTGGTCCAGAATCCACCAGGTCGGCAGGGCCATGCGGATGAATGACATGGCAGGGCCTATGCCAGGCGTGGTATGGCGATCATGCAGCCATGTGTATTCTTCGTTAGCAATACAGCAGTAAAGACGGAAGTCTTGTGCGTTATTTTCCCAAGATTCAGGGGGTTTTGGCGAGCCCGATGCTATATGAAAAATCGTGGCATATCCTTTGGGGTTATCCAGGCTTTTCTGCTTTTTTGCGGCTAATTTTCTTTGTGCCACCGCACTGGTCAGCATGGCTGGCATACCATCGTACCAATAAACTAATTTTTCTTTTCCCACCGTCTCACAAAAAAGATCGACTACTTTCCAAGCGCGCTCACGCACCGCCAATGAATCGCCCTCATGGAACACCATCTCAATGGTCCAGCCCGCTCTGGCGCAGATGCGGCCAAAATGATTCTGCAATACCAGACTCTTGAGAATATCCAGCGTTGCCATGGTCGCATCCTGCAACTCCCGGGTGCTCAGCGGCTTGTTGAAATCCTTGGCCATATGCATCCTTTCCGTTCCACCACCACAAACCATTGCCTAGAAGGCCACCCCCAGCACGCGCGCAACGGCGGTCCCTACCGCGCCCACGGCCTGCAGTGCCCGCCCCAGCGCGGTGGCACCGGCTGCCGCGCCCACCGCCGCCACCGCATCCGCATTCACACGCTCCACCATGGAAATCTTCTTTTCCCTTTGGGCCTGCCATTGCGACGCCTGGCTCAGCACGCCTTCACGGCCATTCTTTCCATCGTCGTCGCAGTCGCAGCTTCTGGCATCCAAGGCCTCCTTGAGGAATTTGTCCCCAAAAATATACGAGTAGGCTTCAAGCTGATTCATTCCATCCGGACCTTCAACACTGGAGTAACCATCCCCCGGAAATTTCATCTCATAGACCCGCTGTATGTTGTCCAGCACTGGCGGCTGGCCCGGGTCCTTCACCACCACCACATCGGGGATGCGCGAGCCCGCGGGGCGGCTGCGCGTGGCACGCACGGGCTCATTGCGCGACATGACGGGTGCCCTGTCCCGGTATGGCACTTCCTGCTTGTAGTAGCCCTTGTAGCCTATGAACCCGTCGGCCTGCTTGAGCACGTCGGCCACGCAGCGCTGGCCCTGGCCTTCGTTCATGCAGCAGCAAAACAGCTCGCACAGCGCCCTGCGGTCAAGCTCGTTGTCGAAGTCCCGGGTGCCGCACACCTTGTCAAAGCCCGCGAGCACGACGGCCTGGCACAGTTCGTTGGTCCGCTTCAAAAGGTTCAGGGCTGTGAAGGCGGGGATCAGTTGTCCGCAGCTCATGCGTCAGGCTCCCCGAGCGGCGAGGTGGATTCGCCAGCGGGCGTGCGCCTTCGCACCACATCCCAGATTGCCATGGGGTGCTCCAGCATCATCAACGGGATGCGTCCGTCGGGTGGCAGGTCGCTGCGCGACAGGAATCGGCGCACGGCGGGAAACTCGTCGAAACGTTCTCCAAACTGGTGGCGCAAGGCCAGAAAGCCGATCATGTCCTGCTGGGTCGACAGGCCCCAGCCCACCGCCCGGTCAAGCCCTCTGCGGGTATGGGCCAGCAGCCTGGCTGGCGGCCAATCGTGTTCGCTCAACTGGCAGGCTTGCCGCACGATCTGCGCAATCCGCTCTTCGCCAGGCACCAGGTTGCGGCGCAGCGCGCGCAGCTTTTCCAACGCTGAGATTTCCATCATGGCAACGACATCTCCCATTGCCTGTTTTGCAGGCGTGCCCGGCCCAGGACGCGGTCGCCGAGGCCGCGCCGCGGCACGCCGACCCACATTCCCTCGGAGTGCGGGGCGAGGCAGGCGCTGATGTGGTTGCTGCGGAACCACTCCCCCAGGTGCGCTGGGTCGAATGCCGCCAGCAGGTGCGGCAGCACGCGTGGGTCGTAAAAGCGCATCCATAGCCGTTTGCCATTCGCCGCCTTGGCTTGCAGGAACCGTTTGAGATGGCGTTTGAGCGCCTTGGGCGGGAGCTGGCTGATCAGGAAAATGCCCCAATTCGCCTCCCAGCCTTCGCTGGGCCAGCGCTGGAGCAAGGGGCTGCCTGCATGCACCCGCAGCAGGTAGGGGGCGTAACGCGCATAGCGGATGGCAGGCGTGCCGTCATACAGGCAAAGGACGTCGGACTGTGGCGGCTCGGCCAGGATGGCGCCATGCAGATGCTCATCCACCGCTGCATCGATGATGGCGTAGAGCAGGCCGTCATATTCCGCGGCAACCTTCGCCAAGGCCGTCTGGCGTACCCGTTCAAGACCGTCGGCAATGCAGGGAGCGGACGGGTTCAAGGCAGGCGTGGCCATCAGTCCTCCATGGCGGACACGAAAGCGGCCCCTGATTGCGCGGCTTCGGCCAGGCATTGGCCTGCATTGGTACCAATCCATACCGTGGCGCAGCCCGAAACGACCAGGCCGCCGTGGAGGGTCTTGTCCCCTATTCGGGCTGCAGGCTTGTTGCCGATCAGGACCGTGGGTTCGCCTTCGGCAATGGCGTCTGGCGGTGAATAGGGGCACAGCGCCTTGTCCGTGATCCTGGCCGCTGGCAGGCCGCCTATGAGCACATTGGCATGGCCGGTGAGAATGGCTGCGCCGCCATGGACCGGGCAGGCGTGCATGTCCCCGATTCTTGCTGCAGGCTGTCCCATGCGAGTGTCTCCTGATCAGCAGTTGATCTTTACGAGCGGCGACTTGATCTCGATCATGGCCGGGGAGATGTCGATGACGCTGGCCCCGGATTGCAGCCGGATGCTCTGCGTGCCTGTGACGATGACTTTCTGTCCATCGACCGTCAGCGTGGCCCCTGCCGAAAGGGCCAGCTGCCCGCCCGCATCGATCAGGCTGTTCGCGCCAACCCGCAGCGCGTGATCGTTGCCGACGTTGACCGCCTGGTCCTGCCCTACATCGGTGCCATCGTTGTGCGCGATGGTGGCGCTGCGGTTGTTGCCCACGGTCAGGCTGTCGTCATTTCCCACATGCGCACTGCGATTGCGGCCCACCGTGCGGCTCCAGTCCAGCCCCACGTTGTCGCTGCGGATCGTCCCCACGTTGCTCATCAGCACCGCGCCCACGTTGAGGTTGTATGCCCCGCCGACGCTGACCGTCTTGAAAAGGCCTGTGCCTTGCGTGTAGCCAAGGCCCACGGTTTCAAATTTCATCCTCCCCGTGGACAGGGTCCAGTTGCGGCCGATGCTGTCGTGCCCATGGGCATCGATGGTCTTGGTGCGGTTCTTGTGGATGCGGATGCTTTCGTCCCCGTCCACCGTGCGCGTGCGGTTCTGGTGCACGGTCAGCGTCTCGTCCTGGTCCACCACCTCCGTGCGCCAGCCGTGCACGTCGATCTTCTCGTTGCGCTGCACCACCTCCGTGCGGTCCCGCCCGATGCGGCTGCTTTCGTCGCGGTCCACCGCCTTGCGCCTGTCGTTGCCCACCCATTTGTCTTCGTCGTTCTCCACCTCGCTCAACTGGTCCTTTTGCGC
>JBHIXF010000127.1:0-3799 GCA_041984925.1 Comamonas sp. | reverse complement strand
CAGATCTGCACGTTGAGGTCTTCGTCGAACGACTCGATGGCCTTGCGGATGGCCTTGCCCAGCTGGAAGCAGCGGTTGCCCGAGGGCACGGGGTACTGCACCACGTTGACGGCGAACGGGATGACCTTGCAGGGCCAGCGATAGTCGGACTGGGGGGGCTGACCGAACATCAGTGACAGCGGCACGGTGAGGCCGTGGTCCACATCCATCTTGTTGACGATGGTGAGGTCGAAGTCGTCCTGGATGACGGACTGCGCGATGTGCGCCGCCAGCGCCGGATGGCCGTGGACGGCGGGCACAGGGCGCGGGCCCCAGCCTTCGTCGGCGGGCTGGTACTCGGCGGCCGTACCGATGGCGAAGGTCGGGATCATGTCCAGGCTGAACGCGGTGGCGTGGTCGTTGAAGACCAGGAACACCACGTCGGGCTTCTGGGCCTTTTCCCATTCCTTGGAGAAGTCGTAGCCCGCGAACAGCGGCTGCCAGTACGGTTCCTGGGTCTTGCCCAGATCGATGGCAGCGCCGATGGCGGGCACGTGGGAGGTGTAGACGGATGCGGTGATCTTGGCCATGTCAGTTGCTGCCCGTGGTTTTATGGCCGGCCTTGCCTTGGGGTTGGTGTTGCGGCTGGGCGTCGCCGTCCTCGCCGAGAAAACGGTTGCCCTCCGGGGAGCGGCCGCCACCGACCATCATGTTGCGGTATTCCTCCTCGGTCATGCCGGTCATGCTGCCGGCCATCTGCTGGAAGCTCTTGCCGTCGGTGGCGCCGATCTTGGCCAGGAAGTAGATGTTGCCGCCCGTGCGCATGCACCAGTTGAGGTCGCGGGCCAGCACGGCCTGCTTCTGTTCCTCGGTCATGGCCCATTCGTCGAGGTAGGCGCGCTCGTCGGCCTTGAAGCGCTCGCGGTTCTCTGCCTTCATCAGCGACATGCAGAACTGGTTGAGCCAGTAGCCTTTGCGGGACTGCTCGGCATCGAAGATGATGGTGCCGGGCACGTCGAGGTAGGGTTTGTCGAGGGACATGGCGCGCTCTCCTTACTTCGCCTCTTCGGGCCAATACAGGCGCATGGGGTTGTCCACGAGCAGCTTCTTTTGCAGCTCGGCCGTGGGCGCGATGTGGGGGATGAAGTCCACCAGCAGGCCGTCGTCGGGCATGTGGTCCTTGAGGTTGGGGTGCGGCCAGTCGGTGCCCCAGAGCACGCGGTCGGGGAACTCCTCCACCACCTTTCGCGCGAACGGCACCACGTCCTGGTAGGCCGCCTGCTCGCCGTTGAGCGCCTTCGGCCCGGTGACCGACAGGCGCTCGGGGCAACTGACCTTGCTCCACACGTTGGGGTGCTGGCGCATGAACTTCAGGAACAGCTCGAACTCGGGCCCATCGATGGGCTTGGTCACGTCGGGCCGGCCCATGTGGTCCACCACCACGGTGGTAGGCAAGGCCGTGAAGAAATCCCACAGCTCGGGCAGGTCCACCGCCTCGAAGTAGATCACCACATGCCAGCCGAGCTTGGCGATGCGGCCGGCGATCTCCAGCAGCTCGTCCTTGGGCGTGAAGTCCACCAGGCGCTTGACGAAGTTGAAGCGCACGCCGCGCACACCGGCGGCGTGCAGGGCCTGCAATTCTTCATCGGTCACCGAGCGCTTGACCGTGGCCACGCCGCGCGCCTTGCCACCGCTGGACAGGCAGGCATCGACCATGGCGCGGTTGTCGGCGCCGTGGCAGGTGGCCTGCACCACCACGTTGCGGGCAAAGCCCAGGTGGTCGCGCAGCGCGTACAGCTCGTGCTTCGAGGCATCGCAGGGCGTGTACTTGCGCTCGGGCGCGTAGGGGAACTCCGCCCCCGGGCCGAACACGTGGCAGTGCGCGTCCACGCTGCCGGGCGGCACCTGGAAGCGGGGCTTGCTGGGTCCGGCGTACCAGTCGAGCCAGCCTGGGGTTTTCGTGAAAGTGCTCATGCGGTGGGTTCCTTGAGAGATTGCAACAGGCGGTCGGCCTCGGCGCGCCAGTCGGCGGCGCGCGCGAATCCCGGAGCGCCGCGTTCGCCGAACGACCCGGCGTCCGCGCGGTCCGCCATCCAGGCCTGGCGCTCGGCCGTGCCCTGCGCGGAGAAGGCGGGCATGCCCGCTTCGCGCACCGTGTTCGCGGACTCGTGCATCTCCTCGCTGCGGCGGCGGCCATGCTCGATCACGCGCTGGAAGAAATAGGCGCCCTGCTTCTCCCAGTCGATGCCGGGAAAGGTCTCCTGGAGCGAGGCGATGACCGCGTCCTCCACGCCGTAGTGCCGCGCGGCCGTGAAGCTCTCGATCACCATCGCCTCCAGGCCCTTGACCATCACGCTGCGGCACATCTTGGTGGCCGAGGCCATGCCCAGCCGGTCGCTGACGACCTTGGCGACGAAGCCCAGCGGCGCGATGGCCTCGGCCAGCGCCCTGGCCGAGGCGCCGCCCAGCAGCAGCGGCACCTTGATGCGGTAAGGTGGAATGCTGGTCATAACCGCGCCTTCGACGTACCGGGCACCGGCCGCATCAATCAGCGCGCCGGCCGCCTGCTTGGCACCCGGGGAGGCCGAGTTGAAGTCCAGATAGAAGGCTTCCTTGCGCACCTGCGGAGCGCACGCCCGGGCCACGTCCAGCGTCTGGCTGGCGGTGACGGCGCTGATCACGAAGTCGGCAGTGGCCGCGAGCCGGGCGTGGCTGTCGAGCAACTCGACGCCATGGGCCCGCGCGTGCTCCAACAAGGGCCGTTGTAGCGCACCGCCGAGCTTGCGGTCGTAGGCCGAGACGCGCAGCCCCTGGGCGCGCAGGTCCTCGCAGAGAATGCGGCCGACCTCGCCGTAGCCGACGAGGCCGATGTGCCAGTCCTGCGCCGATGCGGGGATGGGCATGGCGTAGGTCCTCAGTCGATGTAGCGCAGCCCGGCCTTTTCGAGCCCGGGGCGCATGTTGTACATATCCAGGCCGAGCACGCCCGAGGCGAGCTTGGCGCGTTTCTCGCCCTCGAAGCTCTCGCGCTTGCGCGCGGCCTCGAGCGTCTCGGCGGCGCGCGCGGCGGGCACGCAGACCACGCCATCGTCGTCGGCCACGATCACGTCGCCCGGCGTGACCCACATGCCGGCGCACACCACCGGGATGTTGACCGAGCCCAGCGTGGCCTTGATCGTGCCCTTGCTGGAAATGGCGCGGCTCCACACGGGGAAATTCATCTCCTGCAGGGTCTTCACGTCGCGCACGCCGGCGTCGATGATGAGCGCCCGCGCACCGCGCGCCTGGAACGAGGTGGCCAGCAGGTCGCCGAAATAGCCATCGGTGCATTCGGAGGTGACGGCCGCCACCACCACGTCGCCGGGCTGGATCTGCTCGGCCGCCACGTGCATCATCCAGTTGTCGCCGGGCTGCAGCAGCACGGTGACGGCTGTGCCGCTGACCTGCTGGCCGCCGTAGATGGGGCGCATGTAGGGCTTGAGCAGGCCCACGCGGCCCATGGCCTCGTGCACGGTAGCCGAGCCGAGGGCAGCCAGGCCGTCAGCGGCTGCGCGATCGGCGCGGGTGATGTTGCGGTAGACAACGCCTAATTCGTACATGTCAGAGCCCCTTTGCCTTCAGTCGTGAATCGAGTCGGGAGAACACGCGGCGCACATTGCCTTCGTAGATCTGGTGCTTGTCGTCGCCGCTCAGGATCTTCGACGCTTCGATGTAGCGCTTGGTGTCGTCGTAGTAGTGGCCGGTGGTGGGGTCGATGCCGCGCACCGCGCCGATCATTTCGGAGGCGAACAGCACGTTCTTCACCGGGATCACGGTGCCTA
>JBHIXF010000126.1:0-4243 GCA_041984925.1 Comamonas sp. | reverse complement strand
GCGTGACCATGAGCTTCCAGTTCGGCACCAACTGGCCGGGCTTCATGGCTCGCGCCGGCAACCTTGCCGGGCCCTTGCTGGGCTACGAGGTGCTGACCGCCTTCTTCCTGGAAGCGGGCTTCCTCGGCATCATGCTCTTCGGTCACGGGCGGGTCAGCGAGCGGGTGCACGGCTTCGCGACCGCCTCGCTCGAGCGGCGGCTCACCATCGAGGCCTCCCGGGTCGGCACCGAGGCGATCTACTTCTCGCCGGAGATGGCTTCGGCAATGTTGCGCGAGTGATCGCGCACGCGCGAGTAGGCATTGAGCGCCGCCATGAAGGCCACGCCATAGCCGGCGATGAAGCCGGCCGCGATGCCGCCGATGAAGCCGGCCCCCATGCCGGACGCGATCAGGCCGCCGACCATGCCCGGCGCGATGCCCGGCCGGTCGGCAATGGAATAGGCGATGTAGCCGGCCAGCGCCGGCACCATGAGCATGAAGCTGCCCTTGGCGCCGATCTGGAACAGCGTCCAGCCCAGCGTGCCCTGGTGCGCGTCCTCGAACACATAGATGCCGCCCAGCGCAAAGGCCAGGGCGATCAGGATGCCGCCCGCCGTGACGAAGGGCAGCATGAAGGACACGCCGGTCATCAGGTGGCGATAGGGGCCGCTGCCCGGGCCCTTGGCCGGCGCATCGCCTGCGCCCGGCGCGCCGGCCGGGCCGTGCGGGCGGGCCTCGGCCAGTCCCTGTTCGATCAGCGCCCTGCCATCGCGTATGGCCGGCTTGGTGCCGCTGCGCAGCAGCGGCTTGCCGGCAAAGCGCGACAGATCGACCTCGCGGTCGGCCGCGACGATGACGAGGTCGGCCTGCGCGATCTCCGCGGGCGTCAGTGCATCGAGCGCGCCCACCGACCCCTGCGTTTCCACGCGGATGCCGTGGCCGAGTGCGGCGGCGCCGCGCTGCAGGCCTTCGGCCGCCATGAAGGTATGGGCGATGCCGGTGGGGCAGGAGGTGACGGCGACGATGCGCTTGCCGGCCTGCCGCGGCGGGCCTGCGGCTGCGCAGCGCGCCAGCACGCCGGCCGGATCGTCCAGCGCATCCTTCAGGCTGCAACGCTCGACGGCGGCGCGCACGAAGCGGCCCGCGTCGGCATCCGCCTCCGCATCCGCATCCGCATCGCCCACGATCAGCAGTTGCTGCGCCTGCGCAGCATCATCATGCAGGCCGATGATGCCGCGGCTGCCGCGGATCTCCACTGCCAGGGGCGGCTGTCCGGGTGCCTGCGCGCTCGCGTGCCGCAAGGCTTCGGCGGCCAGCAGCGCTTCGGCGTCGCGCCCGGCGGCGGCGATCACCACATGGATGGATTTCATGGCAACTCCTGAACAAAGGTGGCCGCAGCCGAGGCCTGGATATCGCGCGCATCCAGCTGGCGCGCGGGCCCGGCCTGCAGCCAGGCCAGGGCGCTGGCCGTGGCCAGCCGCGCGGTGTCTTGCAGGTCCAGCCCGCGCAGCCGCGCGGCCACGATGCCGGCGACCATGGCATCGCCGGCTCCGACGGAGCTGCCGCGTGCCCGTTGCGCGGGCCGCGCGATCACGGCGCCCTGCGCGCTGGCGAACAGCGCCCCCTCCTCGCCCATGGACACCACGGCCAGGCCCAGGCCTTTGTCCAGCAGCCCGCGCACGGCCGCCCGCAGCGCGGGCAGGCCGTCCATGGGCAGGCCGGTGGCGTCCTGCAGCTCCTGGCGATTGGGCTTGACGGCCCAGGGCATGGCGCCATGCGGCGCCGCCAGCGCCGCCGCCAGCGGCGCTGCGCTGGTATCCAGCAGCACATCGGCGCCGGCCGCGATGGCCTGCGCCTGCAGGCGCTCCCAGCTGTCGGCGGGCAGGCCCGCAGGCAGGCTGCCGGACAGCACCACCACCATGCCCGGGCGCAGACAGCGCGCCAGTTGCGCCGCGACCGCATCGAGCTGGGCTGGGGCCAGGCACAGCCCCGGCAGGTTGATGTCCGTGGTCTGGCGTCCGCCATCGGCCACCAGCTTGATGTTGGTGCGCGTCTGGCCCGGCACGCGCAGGCAGGCGTCGGCAATGCCGCGCTGCGCGAACAAGGCCTCGAACAGGCCGGCGTTGCCGCTGCCCAGCACGCCCAGCGCCGCCGTGCAGACGCCCAGGCCCGCCAGGACGGCGGCGGCATTGATGCCCTTGCCGCCCGGCACCTGCACGCTGGAGTGCGCGCGCTGCACCTGGCCCGGCAGCAGGGCATCCAGCGTCACGAGCTGGTCGATGGCCGGATTGAGGGTCACGGTGATGGCTTGCGGCGCGCTCATGCGGACACCTCCGCGGCCAGCGCGCGTACCTGTCCGGCATGCTCGCACTCCAGCGCCCGCGCCGCGAGCGCCTGGAGATCGCCCAGGCTGCGGGCGCGCAGCCCGGCCTTGACGGCCGGGATGTCGTTGGGCGTCATGGACAGCTCGCCCACGCCCAGGCCCGCCAGCACCAGCGCGCCGAAAGGGTCGCCCGCGAGCCCGCCGCACACGCCGACCGCCCGCGCATGCGCGGCCGCGCCCTGCACCGTGGCGCGGATCAGGCGCAGCACGGCCGGGTGCAGGCTGTCGGCCTCGGCCGCCAGTTGCGGGTTCTGGCGGTCGATGGCCAGAACGTACTGGGTCAGGTCATTGGTGCCGATGGAAAAGAAGTCGGCATGGCGCGCCAGCGCATCGGCCTGCACGGCGGCGGCAGGCACCTCGATCATGATGCCCAGCGGCAGCGCGGGGGCGTCCAGCTCGGTGCGCAGCCGCTCGCAGATGGCGCGCAGCGCCAGCAGCTCCGGCACGCTGGTGACCATGGGGAACATCACGGACAGGCGGGCGCCGTCGCGCGCCGCGCGGTACAGGGCGCGCATCTGCGGCTCCAGCAGGTCGGGCCGGCGCAGCAGCAGCCGCGCGCCGCGCACGCCCAGGAAGGGGTTGTCCTCGCGCGGCAGCGCCAGGTGCGCCACCTGCTTGTCGCCGCCGATGTCCAGCGCCCGCACGATCAGCGGCCGGCCGTCCAGCGCGCGGGCCATGGCACGGTAGATCTCGTACTGTTCGTCCTCATGCGGCGTGCCGGCACGCTCCAGGAACAGGAATTCGGTGCGCATCAGGCCCACGCCCTCGGCGCCCTGGGACAGCGCCAGCGGCACCTGTTCAGGCAGGTTGACGTTGGCCGCCACTTCGATGCGCACGCCATCCGTGGTGACGGCCGCAAGGCCGCGCTGGGCGGCGTCGCGCTCGCGCAGCGCCCGCTGCTCCTGCACATGGGCATGCGCCGAGGCCAGGTCCTGCGGCGACGGATCGAGGTAGATACGGCCATTCGTGCCATCGACGATGGCCAGCGTGCCGCAGGCCGCGTCCAGCACGCCGCGGCCCGCGGCCACGGCGGCGGGCAGGCCCAGAGTGCGCGCCAGAATGGCGGTATGCGAGCTGGGACTGCCCTGGGCCGTCACCAGCGCGGCCACGCGCCGGGTGTCCAGTTGCGCGGTATCCGAGGGCGAGAGGTCGGCGGCCACGAGGATGCAGGCCTCGCCGGGCCATCCATCAGCGCCCGCGCCCGAGCCCGCCAGCGAGGGCTCCAGCTGCACCAGCACGCGGCGGCCCACATCGCGCAGGTCGGCCGCACGGGCGGCCAGCGCGGGGTTGTCCAGTGACTGCAGCCGCTGCGCACTCTCCTGCACGGCGCTGTCCCAGGACCAGGCCACGCCATGGCCCTGGACCATGATCTGGCAGGCGCGGCCTATGAGGTCGGTATCGCCCAGCAGCTCGGCCTGGGCGCCGAAGATGGCCGCTTCGCCCGCGCCCAGGCGCCGCCGCGTGTCATCCTCCAGCGCCCGCAGCTGCTCGCGCGTGGCAGCCAGTGCCGCATGCAGGCGCGCGCCGCCCACGCTCAGCGGCTGGACCTGGTCGGCAATGGGCGCTGTCTCGGTCCGCCATTGGCGGATGGGCGCAATCGCCAGGCCCGGGCTCGCGCCCAGCCCCATGAACGCCGGCAGGGCCTGCGGCGCCAGCCAGCCCGTGGCGGGCGCTTCGGCCGCCTTGCGCGCGGCGGCCTGGGCATCGGCGCGCTCGGCGGGCACCAGGCTGTCGGCCAGCGCGCACAGGCGTTCGACGGCGGCCGCGGCATCCGGCCCTTCGGCGGAAATGGTGACCGCATCGCCGGCGCGCAGACCCAGCTGCAGCAGGCTGGCCATCTGCCGTGCGTCGGCCACCTCCGCTCCATGGCGCACCTGTA
>JBHIXF010000125.1:0-4271 GCA_041984925.1 Comamonas sp. | reverse complement strand
CTGGCCGTGCTGGGGCGCTGGTCGCTGAGCTTCTACATGCTGCACCAGCCCCTGCTGATCGGCGGCCTGTGGCTGTTCCGGCAGGCGACAATAGGGGCATGAGCAGCGCCAACAAAGTACTTTTCGGTTTCCATGCCGTCACCGTGCGGCTGAAGACCGCGCCCGACTCCATCAGCGAGATCCATATCGACACCAGCCGCCGCGACCAGCGCATGCGGCAGTTCGTCGAGCGGGCCAAGGAAGCCGGCGCCAAGCTGCTGGACAGCGACGATGATCGCCTCAAGGCCCTGTGCGGCACCCACCGCCACCAGGGCGTGGTGGCCCGGGTCTCGGCCGTGAGCCAGGCCCGCACCCTGGATGAGGTGCTGGAGGATGTGGAGTCCGCGGAGGACACGCCCCTGATCCTGGTGCTGGACGGTGTGACCGATCCCCACAATCTGGGCGCCTGCCTGCGCGTGGCCGACGGGGCCGGCGCGCATGCCGTGGTGGCGCCCAAGGACCATGCCGTGGGCCTGAACGCCACCGTGGCCAAGGTGGCCAGCGGCGCGGCCGAGACCGTGCCCTATTTCATGGTCACCAACCTGGCGCGCACGCTCAATGAGCTCAAGGAGCGCAACATCTGGATCATCGGCACCAGCGATGATGCGCCCAGGACGCTGTACCAGGTGGACCTCAAGGGCCCCACGGCCCTGGTGCTGGGCGCCGAGGGCGACGGCATGCGCCAGCTCACGCGCAAGACCTGCGACGAACTGATCGGCATCCCCATGATGGGCGCCGTCTCCAGCCTCAACGTCTCCGTGGCCAGCGGCGTGTGCCTGTACGAGGCGCTGCGCCAGCGCAGCCTGGCCGCAGCGCCTGCTTCCCGGGCGTAGTTGCGAAGTCTCGACAGGTTGTTCATCCGTCTCGGATCTGGAAAGCCGTGGTCGCCAGGCTAGGCCACTCAAGTCAGCAGAGACGGATGCACAGTCATGGGCATGCCCGCTGCCTGGGCGATATCGCGGCAGGCCTGCAGGCTGGCCCTTTTCAGAGCCGCGCCGCGAGTTCCGCCAGTTGATCCGCGCACTGGCCCCAGCCGCTGTGAAAGCCCATGGCTTCGTGCTGGGCACGATCGGCCGCGGACCAGTGGCGCACGCGCGCGGTGTAGCGTGTGCGGCCATCTTCGGGATCGAAGCTGACGATGCCCGTCATGAACGGCTTGTCGGCCGGCACCCAGCCTTCGGTGAAGGCGTCGGTGAAGACCAGGCGGCGGCCTGGCACCACCTCCAGATAGACTCCGCGGCCGGGCATCTCCTGGCCCTCGGGGCTGCGCATGACGATGAGGCTGTGGCCGCCGGGGCGCACATCGTTGTCCACGCGCGCCACGGTCCATGGCTTCGGCGCAAACCATTGCTGGATGAGCGCCGGCTCGGTCCAGCAGCGGTACAGCTTGTCGGCGGCGATGTCGAGCAGGCGCGTGAGCACCAGGTCGTTGGCGTGTTCGGGCAGGGGCTGGCTTGTCATGGCGGCCCTCATTGCATGGAGTGCAGGCCGATGCGATTGCCTTCGGTGTCCACCACGATGGCGCAGTAGCCATGGGGGCCGATGGAGAACTTGGCCTGTTCGATGCGGCCGCCAGCGGCTTCGACGCGGCCTTGCTCGGCGGCGCAGTCCTCGCAGCCGAAATACACCAGCGTGCCGCCGCCGCCGCAGGGCGCACCGTCCATGCGCACCAGCATTCCGCCCGCGCCGGGGCCTGTCATTTCCATGGGGAAGGACAGCATCTCGCAATTGCCGGACCCTTCGGGGGCGGGCAGATGCTCGAGAGCGCCCTGGAACACGGTTTCATAGAAACGGCGTGCACGCGCCATGTCCTGCACATGGATCTCGAACCAGACGACGGGATTGGGCTTCATGAGGACTCCTCGTTGGATATGGGGTCGCAGGGCGGTCGCAAGGCACGTTCAGGCCTCGCTCCTGACGTTCACCATCCAGGGCGTGTTGAAGCGGTCGGTGACCATGCCGAAACCCGGGGACCAGAACGTGGGCTGGAAAGGCATGGCCACCTTTCCGCCTTCGGCCAGCGCGTTGAAGATGCGGCTGCCCTCCGTGGCGTCGTCCACGGCGATCGAGATCCACATGCCCTGGGCCTGCCGGTAGCCGCCGCCACCGCACTGGTCGGTGGCGTCCGAAGCCATCAACGCCTGGTCCTTGATCTGCAGGTGGGCATGCATGATCAGGTTCCTGCCGGCCTCGGGCATCTGCTCGAAGCCCGGTGTTTCGCCGAAGGTGCTCTGGTGCACGATGGTGCCGCCGAACAGGCGGGCATAGAAGGCGAAGGCCTCGGCGCAATCGCCGTTGAAATTCAGGTAGGGGACGAACTGCATGGAGCACTCCAGAAGGGTGGTGGCTTTCAACGGTGTGTACGCCGTCCACATATGCTAGGCAAGGCACCGGATGCTGTCCACATGCGGCAGTGCTGCGTGCCGCCGCGTTGGGGCTCAATCCGTTCGAACTGCTCGGCCATGCTGGCCATCGACGGGCTGCTGCGCCATGCCTCGGACGCGCAGCGGCTGCCGGACATGGTGGAAAAAGGCATCGGAGCCGGTCCCTGGCGGCGCGCAGCAGCGAGCGGCTGCCGCACAATGGGCGCAGTTGCCCGAGCCTGACGATGCAAGATTGCGCCCTTTCCCTGTCCCTGCCCGATGATCCGCGCCTGCAAGGCCTGCGCCAGCGCATCGCGCAGGCCCGCCATATGGCCGTGCTCACGGGCGCCGGCATCAGCGCCGAATCCGGCGTGCCCACTTTCCGTGACGACCAGGACGGCTACTGGTCGCAGTTCAATCCGCAGGAGATGGCCAGCGAGGCCGGCTTTCGCGCCCAGCCGCAGCGCGTCTGGCAGTGGTACCGGCACCGGCGCGAAGCCGTGGCCCGCGTGCAGCCCAATGCGGGCGACGCGGCGCTGGCCCGGTGGGCACGCCAGCACCCCGGGGCGCATGACCCTGGTCACGCAGAACGTGGACGGCCTGCACCAGCGTGCCGGCAGCCCCGAGGTGCTGTGCCTGCATGGCGAGCTGATGCGCGACCGCTGGCTGGAGCGCCCGCGCCCCTGCTGCGATCTGGCGCGGGCGGCGCCCGGCGAGCCGCCGTCCTGCCCCGTGTGCGGCAACCGGGTGCGCCCGGCCGTGGTCTGGTTCGGTGAGATGCTGCCGCCCGCCGTCTGGCAGGAGGCCGAGCGGGCAGCCGGGCAGTGCGATCTGATGCTGGTGGTCGGCACCTCGGGTGCCGTCTATCCGGCGGCCGGCCTGGCCCAGCTGGCACGCCGCAGCGGGGCCCAGGTGCTGGTGGTCAACACCGCGCCATCGGAGCTCGACCCCGTGGCCCATCAGTGCCTGCGCGGTCCGGCCGCCGCCTGGCTGCCTTGGCTGCTGGCGCAGGACTGAGCCGGTCGCAGGCGCCGTCCTGGCAGGGGCCGTCCTGGAGCGCTGGACGCACAGGGGCTTCAGACCCAGCCCAGCGCGCCCAGCAGCGCGCCTGCACCCAGCAGCCACAGCAGGTGGATGCGCGTGCGCCAGACCAGGCCTGCGCAGGCCAGTGTCAGCAGCCACAGCCGCCAGTCCTGGGCAGGGCGCCCGCTGGCCGCGCCCAGCAGCCAGCCCGTGGCCAGCAGCAGGCCGATGACCAGCGGCGCCATGCCCTGCTTGAAGGCGCGCACGCCGCGCCGGTTCTTGTTGCGCTGGCCCCAGCGCGATGCCTGCCATGCCAGCAGGGAGCTGGGCAGCAGGATGCCCAGCATGCAGACGGCCAGGCCCAGCGCGCCCAAGGCCCAGGCCACGGGGCCGGCACCGCCGCCCGCATTGAGCCCCAGATTCCAGCCCAGCAGGGCAATGAACAGCACATTGGGCCCGGGCGCGGCCTGGGCAATGGCGATGGAGGCGCTGAACTGCGTCTCGCTGAGCCAGCCATGGCCGTCGACCAGAAAGCGGTGCATGTCGGGTGCCGTGGCGATGGCGCCGCCCACGGCCATCAGCGACAGCGACAGGAAATACAGCAGCAGATGCAGCCAGTCGGCCGGCTGCAGGTTCAGGGCGATCTGGTGCGCTGCATTCATGGCGCCATCTTTCTCCAGGTCAGGGCGCAGCCTGCGCCCCCCACGACCAGCAGCACCCAGGCCAGCGGAATGCGCATCCAGGCCATGGCGATGAACGAGGCCAGCGCCAGCGCGGCGCTGCACCAGCGCCCCAGCGGGTGGCGGGCCAGGGTGGCGCCCAGCTTCAGTCCCATGCCGGCCACCA
>JBHIXF010000124.1:0-4306 GCA_041984925.1 Comamonas sp. | reverse complement strand
CGCCAGCGGGCCGTCGAACCACTGGCGGATCTCCTGGATCAGCGCGAACGGGCTCTTCACGCCCGCATGGCCGCCCGCGCCGGCCGCCACGGCGATCAGGCCGTCGGCGCCCTTCTCGATGGCCTTGTGGGCGAACTTGTTGTTGATGATGTCGTGCAGCACCACGCCGCCCCAGCCGTGCACGGCCTGGTTCACGTCCTCGCGCGCGCCCAGGCTGGTGATGACGATGGGCACCTTGTACTTGGCGCACATCTGCATGTCGTGCTCCAGCCGGTCATTGCTCTTGTGAACGATCTGGTTGATGGCAAAGGGCGCCGAGGGCCGGTCGGGATGGGCGCGGTCCCAGGCGGCCAGGGTCTCGGTGATCTCGGCCAGCCAATCCTCGAGTTGCTCGGCGGGGCGCGCGTTGAGCGCCGGCATCGAGCCGACGATGCCGGCCTGGCACTGGGCGATCACGAGCTTGGGGTTGCTGATGATGAACAGCGGCGAGCCGATCACGGGCAGGGCCAGTTTCTGCAGCGCCGGGGGAAGCTTGGACATGCGTTGTCTCCGTTGGTTCTCAGTGTCTCGTCTGTCGCGGTGCCGGTTCAGAAGGCATCCATGGGCAGCGCCATCACGCTGGCGCCACCTTGCACGATGGCATCGCGCAGGCCCGCCGCCTTGACCAGGATGTGCTCGGCGTAGAAGCGGGCGGTTGCAATCTTCGCGCGCATGAAGGCCTCGTCCTGTCCCGCCTGCAACAGTTGCTCGGCCGCCAGCAGGGCGCGCGCCATCTGCCAGCCCGCCACCAGATTGCCTGCCAGCATGAGGTAGGGAACGCTGCCCGCATAGACGGCATTCGGATCGGCCTTGGACTGGCCTGCAATGAAGCCCACGGCCTCGACGAAAGCCTGGCGCGCAGCCGACAGCTGGCGGGCCATGGCCTGCGCATCGGCGGTTGCGCTGGCCGCCAGCTCGGCCTCGGTCTTCTCGATCTGGGCCGCGATGGCCAGCGCGGTCTGGCCGCCATCGCGCGCGGTCTTGCGGCCCACGAGGTCGTTGGCCTGGATGGCCGTCGTGCCTTCGTAGATGGTCAGGATCTTGGCGTCGCGGTAGTACTGGGCCGCGCCGGTTTCCTCGATGAAGCCCATGCCGCCATGCACCTGCACGCCCAGGCTGGTGACTTCCAGGCTCATCTCGGTGCTGTAGCCCTTGACCAGCGGAACCATGAATTCGTAGAAGACCGCGTTGGCCTCGCGCACCTGCGCATCGGCATGGTGGTGGGCCGCGTCGTAGGCGGCGGCGGCCGTGGCGGCCATGGCGCGGCAGCCCTCGGTGTAGGCGCGCATGGTCATGAGCATGCGGCGCACATCGGGGTGGTGGATGATGGTGGCGCTGCCCTTGACGCTGCCGTCCACGGGGCGGCTTTGCACGCGCTCCTTCGCATAGGCCACGGCGTGCTGGTAGGCGCGCTCGGCCACGGCGATGCCCTGCACGCCCACCGCGTAGCGCGCGGCGTTCATCATGATGAACATGTACTCGAGGCCGCGATTCTCCTCGCCGACCAGGTAGCCCACAGCGCCGGGTCCGGCGCTGTCCGCGATGCTCGCCGCCGTGCCGTCGCCGTACTGCAGCACCGCCGTGGGCGATGCCTTGATGCCCATCTTGTGCTCGATGCTCACGCAGTGCACATCGTTGCGCGCGCCCAGCGAGCCATCCTTGTTGACCAGGAACTTGGGCACGACGAACAGGCTGATGCCCTTGACGCCCTCGGGCGCGCCGGCCACGCGTGCCAGCACGAGATGGACGATGTTGCCGGCCATGTCGTGCTCGCCATAGGTGATGAAGATCTTGGTGCCGAAGATCCTGTAGCTGCCGTCGGGCTGGGGCTCGGCCTTGGTGCGCACCAGGGCCAGGTCGGAGCCAGCCTGGGGCTCGGTCAGGTTCATGGTGCCGGTCCACTCGCCGGTCACCAGCTTTTCGAGGTAGGTGGCCTTGAGCTCATCGCTGCCGGCCGTCAGCAGGGCCTCGATGGCGCCGTCGGTCAGCAGCGGGCACAGCGCAAAGCTCAGGTTGGCGCTGTTGAGCATTTCCACGCAGGCCGCGCCAATCGTCTTGGGCAGGCCCTGGCCTCCGAAGTCCTGGGGGTGCTGCAGGCCCTGCCAGCCGCCTTCGGCGTACTGGCGGAAGGCCTCCTTGAAGCCGGCCGAGGTCGTGACCACGCCGTCCTTGAAGCTGGAAGGCGCCACGTCGCCCGGCAGGTTCAGCGGAGCGACCACGCCCTCGCACAGCTTGGCGCATTCCTCCAGCACGGCCTGGGCGGTCTCCAGGCCCGCTTCCTCGAAGCCGGGCAGTTGCGCCACCTGGTCGATCCGAGCCAGATGCTCCATGGCGAACAGCATGTCTTTGACGGGTGCCGAATAAGTCATTGTTGAACCTTCCTGAACAGAACCTGGGCCGCCCGCACGCGCGGCGGCCTGGGACAGCGGGCGCCTTCAGCGCATCATTGCGTGACGCGGCCCGATGCGTTGACGATGGACAAATCCACGAACTTCGAGCCCGCCTGCGAGCCCGGACGATAGGAAACCCAGTAGCCGCCCAGATCGACGGCATCGAGGCCGCGCAGCGCCGCCGCCAGCTTCTCGCGCGTGACGGGCTGGCTGCGGCGCATGGCCTCCACGATGACGCGCGCATTCACGTAGCCTTCCATCATGGCGTAGCTGACGGGCACGGTCAGCGACTTGCCGGCCGCCGTGGCCGCGTCCCTGAACTCCTTGTTCAGGCGCATGGTCACCTTGTAGGGGCTGGGAACGACCTGGGCGATGGACAGGCCGCTCATGAACTCCACGGGCAGTCGCTTGGCCAGTTGCTCGATGTCGGCTTCCGAGGTCGCATAGATCTGGGCCGTGCCACCGGCCATGCGGTAGGCCTCGACGAAAGCCGAGGTCACGGGGCTGGAGGCCACCACCAGGACGGCCTGCGCCGAAGGCTGGGCCTTTTGCAACTGCGACACCGCCTTGTCCATGGCCCCCTTGCCGGAACTCAGCGCGGTGCTGACCACCAGCCTGGCCTTGGAAGGAGCAATCGCCTTGCCCACGAGCTCGGTCACGGCCTTGGCGTCGGGACGCTCGTCGTGCAGCAGGGCCAGGCGGGTGATGCCCACGGTGGCCAGGTGCGATGCGATCTTGGCCATCTCCTCGGCCAGATTGGCGCGCGTGCTGAAGATCTGGGGCGCGCTCAGCACACGGGTGTCCGTGCTCTGGTAGCCCACCAGGGAGATCTGGGCCTGGTCGAGCAGCTTGCTGTCCAGCAGGGCCGCCATGTTGCGGTTGCCGAAGTAGCCGGCCAGCACCACGGGCTTGGACTCGTCCAGCAGCTTGCGGGTCTTGTCCACGGTTTCCTCGGGGTGGCCCACGTCGTCCACCGTGACCAGTTGCACGGGCTGTCCCTGCACGCCGCCGGCCTTGTTGACCTGGTCGAAATACAGGCGCATGCCCTGGGCATAGGCCCGGCCCTGCGTCGCGCCGGCGCCCGACATGGGCGCCACCTGGCCCACGACCCAGGCATTGGCCTCGGCGGCCAGGACCATGGCGCCACAGGCAAAAGCCACGGCCGTGCGGGCCAGGTGCAAGCGCATCATCTTCATTTCTATCTCCCTGTCGGTTCATGCCATCGCCGGCCCCACGGCCGGCGGCCAAACCGCTGTTGTAGTCTTTGGCGGGCGCCATGACCAGCGGGCCACCCCCGCATCCATGCCGAAAAAAGAGGGGCATATGCCCCTCTTTTTTCGGCTTCCGGCTTTTACAGCGCCTGAACCAGTTCCGGCACGGCCTGGAACAGGTCGGCTTCCAGGCCGTAGTCGGCCACCGAGAAGATCGGTGCCTCGGGGTCCTTGTTGATCGCCACGATCACCTTGGAGTCCTTCATGCCCGCCAAGTGCTGGATGGCGCCCGAGATGCCCAGGGCGATGTACAGCTGCGGCGCGACGATCTTGCCCGTCTGGCCCACCTGCAGGTCGTTGGGCGCGTAGCCCGCATCCACCGCCGCGCGCGAAGCACCGATGGCGGCGCCCAGCTTGTCGGCCAGCGGGGTGATCACTTCCTGGAACTTCTCGCTGCTGCCCAGGGCACGGCCGCCCGAGACGATGATCTTGGCGGCCGTCAGCTCAGGGCGGTCGCTCTTGGTCACCTCGCGGCCCACGAAGCTGCTCTTGCCGCTGTCGCCCGCCGCCGCCAGCTGCTCCACCTGGGCGCTGCCGCCCGTGGCCGCCGCCGCATCGAAGCCCGTGCCGCGCACGGTGATCACCTTGATCTTGTCGCTGCTCTGC
>JBHIXF010000123.1:0-4700 GCA_041984925.1 Comamonas sp. | reverse complement strand
CGGTGGGGCTTCTTCATGCCGCCGCTGGACGGGGCGGACTTGCGGGCGACCTTGGACGCCAGCTGCTTGCGCGGGGCCTTGCCGCCGGTGGACTTGCGAGCCGTCTGCTTGGTGCGAGCCATCAGGAACGAAGAGAAAGTCTAGGAACACGAGGTTCAAAGATGCCCCCCGCGGGGCGCGCCCGCTGGGGCGCCCACGGCTGCGGCCAGCGAGTCGCCCATGCCGGGATGGCCGCCCTCTTCCAGATGCCAGGCCAGGCCGCTGGCACGCACGGCCGCCAGCGTGTGCTCGAGCACGCTGGCGCCTTCGAGCGGCGCGGCCAGCTTGTGCACGGTGCCGCCCGAGGCGCGGAAGCGCTCGCCGCGGCCAGAGGCCAGAATCAGCACGCAGGCAAGATCGCCGAAGTCTGTGAGCATGCGCAAATGTAGCGCAGCCGGCAGGCCTGCAGCGCGGGCACAATGCAGGCCATGAGCAGCTTATCCACCTCGATCGCCGACCTGCGCAAAAGCTATGAGCGCGCGGAACTGAGCGAATCGGCTTCCCATGCCGATCCTCTGCAGCAGTTTGACCAATGGCTGCAGGAAGCCCTGCGTGCCCAGGTTCCCGAACCCAATGCCATGACGCTGGCCACCGTGGGCGGCGACTTGCGGCCCAGCACCCGCATCGTGCTCATCAAGGGCTACGACGAGCGCGGCCTGGTCTGGTACACCAACTACGACAGCCGAAAAGGCCAGCAGCTGGCCGGCAACCCCTTCGCGGCGCTGCAGTTCCACTGGGTGGAGCTGGAGCGCGTGGTGCGCGTGGAAGGCCGCGTGGAAAAGGTCAGCGCCGAAGAAAGCGACGCCTATTTCCAAAGCCGGCCGCTGGATTCACGCATCGGCGCATGGGCCAGCCCGCAAAGCCAGGTCATCAGCGGGCGCAGCGTGCTGGTGGCCAATGCCGCCAAGTACGGCGCACAGTTCATGCTCAACCCCCCGCGCCCGCCGCATTGGGGCGGATTCAGGCTGGTTCCCGACCGCTGGGAATTCTGGCAAGGCCGCAAGAGCCGCCTGCACGACCGCCTGTGCTATCAGCTCGAAGGCGGTGCCTGGCTGCGCCAGCGCCTGGCGCCCTGACCTCCTTCAACGGCTCGGGCCGGCACCGGCATCAGGGGCACGGTGGCCAGGACCGGCACCGTGGACACAGCCATGCTGGCGTATGGCTGCTGATGCGAAGTCCACGCCAGCGGTAGCGGATCGGCAGAACATCGGCGGCAGGCGCCGCCGCAGTGTCGTGCGGCGCCTGCCGATGATGCGCCGCCCGCCTGATTGCCTGCCTGGCTACTTGGCTGTCTTGCTCCCTGGCTGCCCCCTCTTCTGGCGACTTGTCGCCACTGTTTTTTTCTGCGGCCTGTGCATGGGTTGCCTTGCCAATTCATGTAAGTTACATTGAATGCATTGTCCTTTGCCGTCTGTCTTGCCGCCATGTCCATTCCCATGTCCACCCCGCGCGCCGGTGCCGGCCGCACCTCGAATGCCCCCGACGGTCCGGCCCTGTTCCGGCATTGGCTGGACAGCGAAGGCGCCAAGGGCTGGGATGCGCTGGACACGGCGCCCGGCAGCGGCTACGAGAAGGTCTGGCGGGCCTGGCTGCGCAGCCTGGACGAAGCCGGCACGCCAGCCGGCGCGGCCCGCCGCTGGCAGCACGCCACGCCGGTCGATGTCCAGAATTTCCTGCGCCCGCGCGGGGGCCAGCCCTCCCACCACCTGCCGGGCCGCCGCATCAGCGAAGTCACGCGCAGGCGCTACTGGCGCCTGCTGGAGCGCATCTATGACCATGCGCTGGAGCACGGCTGGGTGCAGGCCAACCCCGCCGCCGGCCTGGCGCCCCAGGAGCGGCCGCCTGCCGAGGACGGACAGGGGCATTGCCTGCCGGCACCGCTATGGCATGCCCTGCCCCGCCACATTCCTGCGGCCGACGGCTTCCAGCCGGCGCGCGACCGCGCCATCTTGCTGCTGCTGATCGAGCTGGCCCTGGCCCCCGAAGAGGTGCGCGGACTGCGCTGGCACGATCTGCAGGAGCAGGATGCGGCGCAGGGCCTGGCGGCGCGCCTGCGCATCGACGGCGGGCGCGCCGCGCAGCAACGCATGCTGGATCTGTCTGAAACGGTGGCCCGCGCACTGCGGGACTGGCGGGGCTTCAGCGCCGGACAGCGCGGCCCCGATGCCGTCCGGCCCGAAGCCACGGTGTTCTACTCGCGCGAGGGGCAGCCGCTGTCGGTGCGCGTGCTGTTTCATGTGGCGTCCCAGCTGATACAGCGCGCCCATGCCGCGCTGCCCGCCTCCGCCCAGAAGGCGCCGCTGCACCGGGTCGGTCCCCAGGTGCTGCGCAATACGGCCATCGTGCAGTGGTTGCGCGCTGGCCGGCCGCAGACCGAGGTCGTGCGGTGCATCGGCGTGGAAAGCACGCGCGCCCTGCGCCACCTGCAGCATTACCTGTAGCAGGCGGCGCTGCGTCAGAACGACACTTTCACACCCACCGTGATGTTGCGCCCCATGAGCGGCGCGGCGCTCTTGATGAAGGAGGTGTGGGCGAAAGCGAGGCGGTTGGTCAGGTTCTGGCCCTTGATGAAGATCTGCCAGGGCATGCCGCCCGCCGTGCGCAGCGTGTAGCTGGCGGCGACGTTGAGCATGCCGTAGCCATCGGTCTGCGTCTCGAACGCCGCCGTGCGATTTTGGCGCAGCACTTGCACCCACTCGGCCTGGGCGTCCCAGCCCTTGAAGAATGTGTCCACGCGCAGGCCCACGCGCGCCGCAGGAATGCGGGGCAGCCGCGAGCCATCCTCCAGCCGCGCGCGCACCGCATCGCCGAACAGGGTGACGCCCCACTGCCTCGACAGCTTCTGGCGCACCTGGCCTTCCACCCCCGTGAAGCGGGCGTCGGCCTGGGTGTACTGCAGCAGCTGCAGTCCGTCATGCTCGTCCAGCGTGGCGCCGTAGATGTAGCCCTTGACGCGGTGGTGGAAGGCATTGACGCTGAACGTGGTGTCGCCCGAGGTCTTGCGCAGGCCGATGTCCAGCGCCTGGGAGCGCTCGCGGCGCAGGTCCGCATTGCCGCGCTCGTAGGTGGAGGTGGCCATGTGCAGGCCGTTGGCATAAAGCTCTTCGGCCGTGGGCAGGCGGCTGCCCTGCGTCAGCGACGCCGAGAGGCTGTAGCCCGGCGTGAACTTCCAGACCGACCCCAGCGAGAACGAGGTGCCGCTGTGGCTGCGCGAGATGGCGCTGCGCTCGGCGTCCACGGTCTGGCGCTCGTGGCGCAGCGCGGCCTGCCAGCGCCAGTCCTGCCAGCGGTACTCCTCCAGCAGGTAGATGCTGTTGCGGCGGGTCTCGGTGGGCTGCACATAGGCTTCCTCGCCCTCAGCGCTGAACCTGCGCTGCACGGTCTGCAGGCCGATGACACCGCGCCAGCCGGCGATGGGCTGGTGTTCCGCCTCCACGCGCAGGTCGTGGGCACGGTTCTTGAACGTGGTCGACACCTGCCCGTCCTCGATCTCGTCGTGGCGGTAATCCGTCCAGCCGCCGCGCACGCGCAGCGCCGCGATGCCAGCCGTCGGATTGCGCCATTCACCGCGCAGATCCCAGCGCTCGCTGACGAGATCGACCACCGGAACGCTCGCATGGTCATGTTCGTCTCCATGGTCGTGGCCGTCCTCGTCGTGTCCGTGGTCATGGCCGCCGCAGTGCAGGTGGTCGCCATGGGTGTGGCAGCCCTCGAAGCCGTGGTTGTGGCCCGGCAGGCCGTAGCGCGCGGTCTGGCGCGTATAGGCCAGCCCCAGGTAGCCCTGGGTGCCGATCCAGGACAGGCCCAGGCTGCCCGTGTCCGTGCGGTTGAAACTGCCGGCCACCCTGCCCTGGGACTGGCCATTGGGTGCCCAGCCGCTGCCCACGCGGTAGTCGCCCGCATCGCGGGCCATGCCTTCCGCGTGGATGGCCAGCTGGCCCGCGCCGCCCGTCAGCGAGAACGCTCCGGCCGTCTCGCCCGCACCCGTGCTGCCGCGCAGCTGGGCCGAGCCCGTGATGCCGTTGGCGGGAATCGATGTGGGAATCTTGTCGTCGAGGATGTTGACCACGCCGCCCATGGCGCCGCCACCGCCATAGATCAGGGCCGAGGGGCCGCGCAGCACTTCGATCTGCGTGGCCAGCATGGGCTCGCTGGCCACGGCATGGTCGGGACTGATGGTGGAGGCGTCATGCAGCTCGGAGCCATCGCTGAGGATTTGAACCCGGGGGCCGTCCATGCCCCGGATGATGGGCCGGCTCGCGCCCGCGCCGAAGTGGCTGGCATGGATGCCGGGCTCGCCGTTGAGCGTCTCGCCCAGCGTGGCGGCCTGGCGCAGCGTCAGCGGCTCGCCCTCCAGCACCGTGGCCGGTGTGGACATGTCCTCGGACGACAGGCCCAGGCCGCTGGCCTTGACCGTGACTTCACCCAGCGCGGGAGCGGGCGCCGGTGCGGGCTCCTGCGCAAAGGCCAGGCGGCCCGCGCCGGGACCCAGCGCCCCGGCGATCAGCAGCAGTTGCAGCAAGGGGTGCAGCCGCTGCGGCACCGGGCGCGCCGCACGCACTGCCTGCGTGTCCCTGCCTCTTGCCGCCTGCCGCGCTGCGGCGCGATTGTCGTATTGCGTAGTCATCGAACTCATCACTTTTTTCCAGGGCAGCACGCCG
>JBHIXF010000122.1:0-5053 GCA_041984925.1 Comamonas sp. | reverse complement strand
GCACGCCCGCGCCGACAAGGGTCTGCGCGCGGGCCGAAGGAATGCCGCTGGGCGCGTCGGCCGCTGCGGCATCCGTGGCGAGTGGATGGTGTTGTGAGGACTCGGACATGGTCTGTTCCTGGCCGCAGCGGAGCCGGCGTCCGGGCCGGCCACCGCTGCAGACATGGGGAAAAAATAAGCCGCCAAGACCCGCTTGAGGGCGGGCATCTTCTGTTTGCTGGCGCGGGCGCTGCGACTGGCGCCGGCCATGGTCCGCCAGGGCGCGGACCCGGTGCCGCACCGGCCCTGCGACAGGCCGGCGCGGGCGATCACACCATGCCGGACTTGACCATGGTGGCGCGCAGGCTGGCGAACTCCTGGTCCACGAACTCGCCGAAGGCATCGCCGGCCAGCCACGCGGGCGTCCAGTCGTTCTTTTGCAGCGCCTCGGCCCAGGCCTTGCTCTTGGTGGCTTTCTCGATCATGGCCACCAGCGCGTCGCGCTGGGCCTTGGAGATGCCGGGCGCGCCGTAGACGCCGCGCCAGTTGCCGATCTCGACGTTGATGCCCTGCTCCTTGAGCGTGGGCACATCCACGCCCTTCAGGCGCTGGGCCGAGGTCACGCCGATGGGCTTCATCTTGCCGGTGCTGATGTATTCGGCGAACTCGCTGTAGCCGCTGCCGCCCACGGTGACGTTGCCGCCCAGGATGGCGGAGATGGCCTCGCCGCCCCCACGGAAGGCCACGTAGTTGATCTTGGATGGATCGACGCCGACCTCACGCGCGATCATGGCCGCAGCGATGTGCTCGGTGGAGCCGCGCGAGCCGCCGCCCCACTTGATGGAGCCCGGGTCCTTCTTGAGCTGGGCGACCACTTCGGCCATGCTCTTGTAGGGGGAGTTGGCGGGCAGCACGAAGACGTTGTATTCGCTGGTCAGGCGCGCCAGCGGCGTGGCCTGGCTCAGGTTGACCGGGGGCTTGCCGGTGATGATGCCGCCCAGCATCACGGCGCCCATGACCATCATGGCGTTGGGATCGCCCTTGCTGCCGTTGACGAACTGCGCCAGGCCGATGGCGCCGGCCGCGCCGCCCTTGTTGTCGTAGGTGACCGAAGAAGCCTGACCTGCGTCCTGCAAAGCCTTGCCCAGGGCGCGGCCCGTGGTGTCCCAGCCGCCACCGGGATTGGCGGGCAGCATCATCTTGACGGCGGCTGCGGCCTGGGCCGACAGCGGCAGGCTGCCCGCGGCGGCCAGGGCCGCCAGCGACTTCAGAAAGGTATCGCGACGCATGGTTTGACTCCTTGTGTTGTAAGGCTGTCGATGATGGGTTCGCTAGCTGTCAAATGGCTGTCCAATTGCCTAGGGGAATCCCTAGATCGCTGCGCGCGCGATGGCCCGCATCGCAGCCGGTGCTAACGTGCGGGCCATGCAATTGCTGCTTGTAGAAGACGACAACGCCATGCGCACCACGCTGCAGCGCACGCTGATGCGCCGCGGCATCCAGGTGGAGACGGCGGCCGACGGTCACTCGGCCCTGTCCCAGTGGCTCACGCGCGAGCCCGACGCCGTGGTGCTGGACCTGAGCCTGCCCGGCCTGGACGGCCTGCAGGTGCTGGAACAGGTGCGCAGCCAGGGCCTGCGCACGCCGGTGCTCATCCTCACCGCCCGCGGCACCGTGGGCGACCGCGTGCTGGGACTGAATGCGGGGGCCGACGACTATCTGGCCAAGCCCTTCGACCTGGACGAGCTGGAGGCGCGGCTGCGCGCACTGCTCAGGCGCAGCCATGAAAGCTTCGCGCCCAAGCCGCCGGCCGAGACCGTCGTTCTGGGCGCGCTGCGCTACGACAAGGCCAGCGGCGCCATCTACCACGACGGCGAGGCCCTGGAGCTGACGCCGCGGGAACTGGCGCTGATGCATGCCCTGCTGGCACGCCCGGGCCATGCCGTCGCCAAGGAGCGGCTGTTCGCCCTGGTGTTCCCCGGCGAGTCCGACGTGCAGTATGAGGCCGTGGAAGTCGTGGCCTACCGCCTGCGCAAGAAGCTGGCGGGCACGGGCACCCAGCTGGTCACGCTGCGCGGCCTGGGCTACCTGCTCAAGGCCGAGTCGGCCTGAAGCCATGCGCGATCCCGGACCGTCCGCGCCGGCCGCCGCGCGCACTTCCTGGTCGCTGCGGCGCCAGTTGCTGACGGGCATCCTGGTGCCCGTCATCCTCTTCATCGGCTTCAATACCTGGAGCCTGTACCACCAGACGCTGGCATCGCTGAACACGGCCTACGACCGGACGCTGCTGGCTTCGGCCAAGAGCATCGGCGAGCAGCTGGACGTGACCGGCTACGACGAAGCCGCCCAGCTGCACGCCACCGTGCCGTATTCGGCGCTGGAAATCTTCGAGGCCGACAACCAGAGCCGCATGTTCTACCGGGTCTCCACGCTGGACGGGGAGATGGTCTCGGGCTTTGCCGAGCTGCCCATGTGGCATGGCATCATCCCGCAGCGCCCGCCCTATGCGGCCCTGGTGGATTTCTATGACGCCCAGTTCCGGGGCCGTCCCGTGCGCGTGGCCGTGCTGCTGCAGCCCGTGGCCAGCGACACGGGGCGCGGCATGGCCGTGATCCAGGTCGCAGAGACGCTGGAGCTGCGCGAAACGCTGGCGCTGCAGATCCTGCGTACCACGCTGGCACGCCAGGCCCTGCTGGTGGCCGCCGTGGCGCTGATCGTCATCTTCGTGGTGCAGCGCGCCACCCAGCCCGTGCGCGATCTCAGCAGCGACCTGCGCTCGCGCCCGCGCGGCGACCTGAGCCCGCTGTCCGCCCCCGCCGCGCCGCGCGAGCTGCAGCCGCTGCTCGAAGCCATCAACCAGCTCATGCAGCGGCTGCACCAGCTGCTGTCCGACCAGAAGCGCTTCGTGCGCGATGCCTCCCACCAGCTGCGCACGCCGCTGGCCGTGCTCAAGGCCCAGCTGCAGTCGGCCCAGCGCGGCGACGTGCCGGCCGAGCAGGCCTTCGAGGAGGTCGCCGCCACCGTGGACCGCGCCACGCGGCTGGCCAACCAGATGCTGGCCCTGGCCAAGGTCGAGCAATTGCGCCAGGAGGGCAGCGCCCAGCCTGCCCTGCCCGCGCCCAGCCAGCTCGACGAAGTGGTGCGCGATGTGGCCATCGAGCTGTCGCCGCTGATCGCAGAGCAGGACATCGACTTTTCGATCGACACCGAGCCCTGCCCCGTGCCCGCGCATGAATGGATGCTGCGCGAACTCACGCGCAACCTGCTGCACAACGCCATACGCCACATGCCCGCTGCGGGCAGCCTGCACATCAGCGTGCACCAGGCAGGCACGCAGGCAGTGCTCAGCGTGCGCGACAGCGGCCCCGGCATCGACAACGAGTTGGCCCGGCGCCTGTTCCAGCCTTTTTCGGCCGGCAACGCACGCAGCGGCTCGGGCCTGGGGCTGGCCATCTGCCAGGAGATCGTGCAGACGCTGGGCGGCGCGATCGAACTGCGCAACATCCATCGCCAGGGCAAGGTCTGCGGCCTGCATGCGCATGTGGCGCTGCCCATGCGGCAGGCCACTGGCGGCACCCCTGCGCCGCGCGCACAATAGCGCCATGAGCGATATCGAATCGATGCGTCTGGACAAGTGGCTGTGGTGCGCGCGCTTCTACAAGACGCGCAGCCTGGCCGTCGATGAAATCGGCCGGGGCAGGGTCATGGTCAACGGCGCACTGGTCAAGCCCGCACGCGAGGTGCGCTGCGGCGATACCGTGGCGCTGCGCCAGGGCCCGGTGCCCCGCACCGTGGTCATACGCGGCCTGTCGGGCATGCGGGGCCCGGCCCCCGTGGCCCAGGCCCTGTACGAGGAAACCGCCGAAAGCCTGGCCGAGCGTGAACGGCTGGCCGAGCAGCGCCGGCTGGCGCCGGAGCCCGCCAGCAGCATCGCCAGCCAGCATGAAGGCCGACCCACCAAGCGCGACCGCCGCCAGATCGACCAGATGCGCGACCAGCATGGCTGGGACAGCCGATGGAGCGCCTCCATCGACGACGCAGAGCGGCGCTGAGCCCACCTGCCTGGGGCAGCAACAACACAGGGCCCTGCGTCACAGTGCCATGTGTGCCTTTTCCACGGGCCGCTGCGGCCCGGCCGCCCAAGCCACGGCCTACCGGGGCTTGAGCTTGGCCAGATCCTCGGCAGAAAGCCAGCGCCACTGGCCCGGCAGCAGATCCTGGGGCAGCTCCAGATCGCCGATCTTCCAGCGATGCAGGCCTTCCACGCGATTGCCTGCGGCGGCCAGCATGCGCTTGACCTGGTGGTACTTGCCTTCGGTCAGCGTCAGGTCGAGCACATGGGCATCGATCTGTTCGCAGGCCGATGCCTTGACCGGCTTGGGGTCGTCATCGAGCACCACCCCGTCCAGCAGGCGCCGCACCTGGCTGGCATCGACCGGGTGCTTGGTGGTCACACGGTAGATTTTGGGCACATGCTTCTTGGGCGAACTCATGCGGTGGATGAACTGGCCATCGTCGCTGAGCAGCAGCAGGCCCGTCGTGTCCTGATCCAGCCGGCCCACGGCCTGCACGCCTTGCACGGCCCCTTTGTTGGGGCGCTGGCGCAATGGCATGGGCAGCAGCGAATACACGCTGGGATAGGCCGATGGTTTTTGCGAGCATTCCGTACCGGCAGGCTTGTGCAGCAGCACATAGCCCAGGGCCTGGTAGGCCCACTCCACGCCCTGGACACGAAAACGCAGGCCTTCGGGAGCCAGATCCAGCGTGGAATCGAGGCAGCGCACCCAGTCCTGCGCCTCGCTATCCCACAACTCCACCCAGCCTTGCTGAACGAGTCCGGAACATACGCGGCGGATGCCGAAACCTTGGGAGTAAAGAATGTCTTGCAGTTGCATGTTCACCTTCCTGGCCTGGTCCGTCCCCTATGGCTGCACGTCCATCCGCATGGATGGCGCAATGCATTTTGGCGGAACAAGCAAAAAACCCCGTAGCCTTGGGCTACGGGGTTTCTTGGGCTGTAAGAGCCTGACGATGACCTACTTTCACACGGGAACCCGCACTATCATCGGCGCAA
>JBHIXF010000121.1:0-5253 GCA_041984925.1 Comamonas sp. | reverse complement strand
TTCGAGCTGCGCTGGCCGGTGTGATCCGCCAGGCGCCGCGCCGTGCGCGCAGGGGCAGGCCCGCCATGCCCGTGCCGGCTTCGGCGATAATCCGCGCCTGGTGAATCCATGGGCGGCCTGCGCCGCCATGGCCACCACAGTCGAAGGTGCCCCGGGCCGCTGGCCGGCCGGGGGTTAAACGGGAAGCAGGTGCGCGAGGCCATGGACCATGGCCGTCCGCAAAGCCTGCGCTGCCCCCGCAACGGTCGGCGGAAAACCAAGCCTCCCCCCGCTGGCGCATCGCCGCGCCGCAAGCCACTGTGTCCTGCCGGGCATGGGAAGGCGGGAGGCCTGCCAGGCGCGCGCCCTCGGCGAGCCGGCTTTCCGCAAGCCCGGATACCGGCCTTCGGCCAGATGTCGGACGCCGCGGGAGTGCGCCTGTCCGGACCGGCCGGCCGCTTGGCGCTGCCCTGGCCGTCTCCGGCGTGCGCTTGCGCGGCGCGGTTTTGTCGAACGGTCCTGCGGGTGAGCAGGGCCTTTGGGAATCAACGCATGCGCTTCGCACCCTGGGCCGCAGGAATCTCGCCCCCCGGCCTCTTGCCCTCTCTTCGCCTGGCCACGGCCGGCAGCCTGGCCTGCCTTGCCGGGCTGGCCGGCGCCGCACCATCGGACGCCGCGCTGGAGGAGGTGTTCATCACCGCCACGGCCCGCCCCGAGGCGCGCAGCCGCATCGCGGGCACCACGCAGACCATAGCCCGCGAGGCGATCGAGCGCTCCAGCGCACGCTCGGTCACCGACCTGCTGGCCGAGAACGCCGTGGGCTTTCTCAGCGAATGGACGGCGGCCCAGACCTCGATGAACCTGCGCGGCGCCTCCACCGACGGCCAGGGGCGCGACTTGCGCAGCCAGGTGCTGGTGCTGGTCAACGGCCGGCGCGCGGGCACGGCCAACCTGTCCAAGCTCAGCCCCTCGGACGTGGAGCGCATCGAGATCGTGCGCGGCCCGTCCTCGGTGATCTACGGCAGCCAGGCCATGGGCGGCGTGGTCAACATCATCATGAAGACGGGGGCGACGGCGCCCGGCACGCGCGCCCAGGTATCGGCCGGGTCGTGGGACCAGTGGCGCACCGATGCCCAGACGGCCGGCGCCAACGAGCGCTTCGACTGGTACTTCGGCGTGAGCGCGGGCGGGCGCGGCGACTACGAGTCGGGCGAGGGCGGCACGCGCATGGACAACACCGGCTGGAAGCGGCGCGGCGCCAGCGGCGCCCTGGGCTGGCAGCTGCACGAACTGCACCGCGTGGAGCTGCAGCTGCGCACCGACGGCATCTACAACGCGGGCTTTCGCGGCTCGGGCGCCAACATCCACAGCCGCGACAACCGCAGCAACCGCTCGCTGGACCTGACCTACGAGGGCGCGCTGCCCGGCCAGCGCCTGAGCTGGCTGGCCCATCTGTACAGCTTGGCCGACATCGACGAGTTCAACTGGGCATCGCCCGTGATCCGCTCGGGCAACAGCGCCGTGCCCGGCACGGCGCGCGACTACAACCACCGCCAGCTGGACGCCACGGGCCTGCGCTTCCAGCCGCGCCTGCGTGTCAGCCGGACCAATGACCTGCTGATGGGCTTCGACTGGGAGCGCAGCAAGCTGCGCTCCGACCGCCTGCGCGTGGCCATGCCGGGCGGCCCGTCCGGCCAGGTCGCGCCCTACGACAACAACCAGACCGAGCAGGTGCATGCGCTGTACGTCGAGGACGCGCAGACCCTGTTCGACGACCGCCTGACCCTGCGCGCCGGCCTGCGCAAGACCTGGGGCACGACGCGCTTCGACGAGACGCCCCACCTGGCCCTGGCCCGGCGCAGCACGCGCGACTACGACAACCACACCTGGTCGGCCGGCGCCACCTGGAAGGCCACGCAGCAGCTGACGCTGCGCGCCGCCGCCTCCACGGGCTTTCGCGCGCCCACGGCCACCGAACTGGCCTCGGACTTCACGGCCGTCGGCGGCGGCCGCACCTTCGGCAACCCCTTCCTCAAGCCCGAGAGCAGCCGCCAGATCGAGGTCGGCGCCACGCTGCAGCAGCCCGGCTGGCGCGTGGATGCCGCCCTGTTCCAGAACACCATCGGCGACCGCATCATCACCGTCTCGCGCGGGGCCGCGACCAACACTTCGGACTACGCCAACAACGCGGCCGACATCGTGGCGCGCGGCCTGGAGCTGCAGGCCGACGTGGATCTGGCGCACTTGGTACGGGCGCTGGACCTGACGGGCCACCAGCTCAAGGCCTGGGCCGGCGGCTACTACCACTTCAGCATGCGCGACAAGGGCGCGGCGGCCTCGGCCAATACCGACAAGGTGCAGCGCATGTACCGCTACGAGGCCTCGGCCGGCCTGCGCTACGGCCGGGGCAGCGGGCGCCTGCAGGGCGACTGGAGCCTGCAGCTGGCCACGCTGCTGCGCGGACCCATGTGGTATGACACCGAGGAAGCCCTGCTCATCCCCCAGGGCGAGCCCGCCAGCACCTTCATCCACCGCAAGGGCGCCTTCACGGTCTGGAACCTGCGTGCCGACTACCGCGTGTCGCCGGGCGTCAAGCTGTTCGCGGCCGTGAACAACCTGTTCGACATCAACCGCCATCCGATCTTCATCGCGCTGGACCGCAAGCCCTGCATTGCCAATCCGGCCTACCAGAATGGCGGCTGCGGAACGTCGATGGCGGGCCGTGAACTGGTCGTCGGCCTCCAGGCAGAGTTCTGAGGCATGGCATGAGGCGATCCTGCTCCACGCGCCGGCAATGGCTGCGCCAGGGCGCTGCGGCGGCCCTGGCCGGCGGGCTGTCCGGCGCCTGGGCGCAGGGTGCGCCCGTGGTGCTGCACGATGCGCTGGGCCGGCGCGTGGAGATTGCCGCGCCGCCACGGCGCATCGTCTCCATCTTCGCGTCCAACACCGAGCTGGTGGCCGCGCTGGGCCTGCTGGACCGCGTGGTGGGCGTGGAGGATTTCACGCGCTTTCCGCCCGGCGTGGAGCGCAT
This sequence comes from Comamonas sp., assembly GCA_041984925.1. GTDB lineage: Bacteria > Pseudomonadota > Gammaproteobacteria > Burkholderiales > Burkholderiaceae_C > Comamonas. The sequence goes on along the minus strand of JBHIXF010000121.1, from coordinate 2,243 downwards.
TGCCAAGGTGGGCGGGCGGCTGGGTTTCTCGGTCGATGCCGTGGTCGCGCGCCGGCCCGACCTGGTCATCGTCACGCCCGCGCGCCAGGCGGCGCACCAGCTGGTCGATCCCATGGAGCGCATCGGCGTGCCCGTGATCGTGCTGCTCAGCCGCACGCTGGACGAGGTCCTGGGCAACCTGCGGCTGGTGGGCCTGGCCACGGGCGTGCCCGCGCGCGGCCAGGCGCTGGCCGAGGGGCTGCAGGCGCGGCTGGACGCCGTGGACCGCCGTGTCGTGTCGCAGCGCTTTCCGCGCGCCCTCATGGTCACGGGCCGGCTGGGCAACGGCATGCTGCTGGTGGCGCGCCCCGGCACCTATACCGGCGAGGCCATGCTGCGCGCGGGCAGCCGCTTCGCGCTCGACGGCCTGGGCACCGTGCCCCAGGTCTCGCCCGAGGCCGTGCTGGCCGCCGACCCCGATGTGCTGCTGTTCGCCGGCACGCAGGAGGCCCTGCAGGACCTGGTGGGCCAGCGCGGCTGGCGCGACCTGCGCGCCGTGCGCGGCGGCCGGGCCACCACGGTGGCGCGCGCCGAGTTCCTGATCCCGGGGCCGCGCACCCTGGACGGCATCGAAAAATGCGCGCGCTGGCTGCATCCGGCCGCCTGGGCGAAGGGGGGCGCATGACATCGACCTGGCGCCCCTGGGCGAGTGCCGTCCTGTTCCTCGTGGCCAGCCTGCTGCTGGCCGCCTGCGCGGGCCACCAGTGGGCCAGCCCGGCCGACCTGTTCGCCGCCGTGGCGGGCGAGGACAGCCTGCGCCACCGGCTGCTGCTGCAATGGCGCGTGCCGCGGGTGCTGGCCGCGGCCCTGGTGGGCGCGCTGCTGGGCCTGTCGGGCGCCATCTTCCAGGGCGTGTTCCGCAATCCGCTGGCCGAGCCCTATCTGCTGGGCGCCTCGGGCGGGGCCGCCCTGGGCGCCACCGTGGCCTTGCTGATCCCCATGCATCTATTGTTCGGCTTGCCGCAATCCCTGACCCTGCCCGCGCTGGCCTTTGCGGGCGCCTGGGGCTCGACCCTGCTGGTGCTGGCCGTCTCGCGCGTGGCCGGTGCGCTGGACGCCGCCGGCATGCTGCTGGCCGGCGTGGCGCTGGCGGCCATGCTGGGCGCGCTGCGCTCGTTCCTGATGCTGGCGCTGTCCGACGAGACCGTGAGCCTGCAGGTGGTGCTCAGCTGGGTGCTGGGCGGCATACAGACGCCCTCCTGGGGCGGGCTGGGCCTGCTGGCCCTGGCCTCGGCGGCCTGCCTGGGCGTGTCGCTGGCGCTGGCGCGCGGGCTGGACCTGCTGGGCCTGGGGGCCGACGCGGCCCAGGGCTTCGGCCTGGATGTGGCGCGCTTCACGCCGCGCGCCGTGCTCGTGGGCGCGCTGGTGGTCGGCGTGGCCGTGGCCTATGGCGGCCTGGTGGCCTTCGTGGGCCTGGCGGCGCCCCACATCGCGCGCTGGCTGGTGGGGCCGCTGCACCGCGCCGTGCTGCCCGCATCGGCGCTGGCGGGTGCCATCGTGGTCACGCTGGCCGATGCCATCGCGCGCAGCGCCCTGCCGCCGGCCGAGATCCCGCTGGGACTGGTCACGGCCGTGGCGGGCGGTCCTTTCTTCATCGTGCTGCTGGCACGCAGGCTGAGGTCGGCATGAGCGCGCATTGCACCGTATCCGCGCACCGCCTGCAGGCCCGCGACCTGGTGCTGCGCCGCCGTGGCCGCAGCGTGATCGACGGCATCTCGCTGGCGCTGCCCGCGCGGGGCGCCGTGGCCCTGGTGGGGCCCAATGGCGCGGGCAAGTCCACGCTGCTGTCGCTGCTGGCGGGTTTGCAGATGCCCGACGCCGGCAGCGTGCAGCTCGATGGCCAGGACCTCCTGGCCCTGCCCGTGGCGGAACGCGCACGCCGCATCGGCCACATGCCGCAGCGCTTTGCGCCGCACTGGGACCTGACGCTGGCCGAACTCCTGCAGATGCGGCTGGCGGGCCGGGGTGATGTCGAGGCGGCCATTGCAGGCGCAGGGCTGCAGGATTTCACGCGCAGGCGCTGGTCCACGCTGTCGGGCGGCGAGCAGGCGCGCGCCCTGCTGGCCACCGTGCTGGCCACCGACCCGCCCGTGCTGCTGGCCGACGAGCCCGGCGCCGCGCTGGACGTGCGCCACCGCCTGGCCCTGGTGCAGGCGCTGGCGCAGCGTGGGCGCGAGCGGCTGGTGCTGGTGGTCATGCACGAC
>JBHIXF010000120.1:0-5304 GCA_041984925.1 Comamonas sp. | reverse complement strand
GGCGACACGCACGGCCGCAAGCAGGTGCTGGTGTGGTGCATGTTCCTGATGGGCTTTTCCACCATCGCCGTGGGCCTGCTGCCCACCTATGACCAGATCGGCCTGTGGGCGCCCGCGCTGCTGGTGCTGTGCCGCCTGGTGCAGGGCTTTGCCGTGGCCGGCGAGATCTCGGGCGCCAGCTCCATGATCCTGGAGCACGCGCCCATGGGGCGGCGCGGCTTCTATGCCAGCTTCACGCTGCAGGGCGTGCAGGCCGGCCAGATCCTGGCCGCCGCCGTGTTCCTGCCGCTGGCGCACTACATGCCCGCCGAGCAGTTCAACAGCTGGGGCTGGCGCATTCCGTTCCTGCTGAGCTTCATCGTCATCATCGCGGGCTGGATCATCCGCCGCGAGGTCAACGAGACGCCGGCCTTCACCGATGCCGGCGCCAAGAAGGAGCGCACGCGCTCGCCCGTGGTCGATGCCTTCCGCGACCATTCGCCCGACATGCTGCGCGTGGTGTGCATGGCGCTGATGAACGTGATCCCCGTCGTGGCCACCATCTTCGGCGCGGCCTATGCGGTGCAGCCGGCCTACGGCATCGGCTTCGCCAAGGATGTGTACCTGTGGATTCCGGTGGTCGGCAACATCGTCGCCGTGCTGGTGATTCCCTTTGTGGGCAACCTGTCGGACAAGATCGGCCGCCGCCCGCCCATCATCGTGGGCGCGCTGCTGTCGGGCCTGCTGGCCTTCGGCTACCTCTACGCCATCAGCATCCAGAACATGCCGCTGGCCTTCGCGATGTCCATCCTCATGTGGGGCGTGGTCTACCAGGGCTACAACGCAGTCTTCCCCAGTTTCTATCCCGAGCTGTTTCCCACGCGCACCCGCGTCTCTGCCATGGCCATCTCGCAGAACGTCGGCACGGCCATCACGGCCATGCTGCCCGCGCTGTTCACGGCGGTGGCGCCTCCGGGCTCCAGCAACATCTGGCTGACCGTGGGCGCGATCGCCTTCGGCATCACCGTCGTGGCAGCGCTGGCCGCCCTCAGCGCCCGCGAAACCTACCGCATGCGCATGCAGGACCTGGGCGAGCCCGGCGCGCAACCCGTGGACAAGGACGAATACGACCGGCTGCGCGCCCAGGCGCTGGACAAGGGCCACAACAGTGAAAGCGCCTCCGGCCGCATGGAGAGCGCAGGCACATGATTTCGGGCAAGACTACCTTGATCGCCCACATCGGCTATCCCACGGAAAGCTTCAAGGCGCCGATGATCTACAACCCCTGGTTCGAGCGCATGGGCATCGACGCCTGCGTGGTGCCCATGGGCCTTCGGCCGGAGCACTTCGCCCAGGGGATGGCCGCCATCCTGCGGCTGTCCAACCTGCGCGGCGCGCTGGTCACCATGCCGCACAAGGTGGCCACCGTGGCGCTGCTGGACGAGGTCACGCCGGCCGTGCACATCGCGGGTGCCTGCAACGCGGTGCTGCGGCGCGAGGACGGCACGCTGCTGGGCGACCAGTTCGATGGCTCCGGCTTCGTGCGCGGCGTGCTGCGCAAGGGCCGCCAGCTGCAGGGCGCCAGCGTGCTGGTGTCGGGCGCAGGCGGCGTGGGGTCGGCCATCGCGGCTGCGCTGGCAGCGGCGGGCGTGGACGAGCTGGCCCTGTACGACGCGCGGCCCCAGAGCGCGGAGGAGCTGGCCGCTCGCCTGCGCGCCTACTACCCCAGGCTGCGCGTGCGCACGGGCTCCAACGATCCCCAGGGCTTCGACGTGGTCGTCAATGCCACGCCGCTGGGCATGAAGGAGGGCGATCCCCTGCCGTTCGACGTGGACCGCATCGCGCCCACGGCCTTCGTGGGCGAAGTGGTGATGAAGACCGAATTCACGCCGCTGCTGCGCGCCGTGCGCGACAAAGGCTGCGGCTTCCAGGTCGGCACGGACATGCTGTTCGAGATGATTCCCGCCTACCTCGAGTTCTTCGGCTTCGGCACGGCCACGGCCGAGGAGCTGCGCGCCAGCGCCGCCATTTCGTATTGATGCGGGCCCGGCATCCCGCCAAACCACCAGGACAACAGACACAGGCCACCGCCCCGCACGCATCCGGGGCAGGGCGCGGCCATGTCCGAAAAAGCATTTTTCACAGAGAAGGAGACTTTCACATGCACAGCAAACAAGCCCCAAGCCTGAAAGGCCTGCTGGCGCTCGCGGCGGCCCTGGCCTGCGGCGGCGCCCTGGCCCAGTCCTCGGTCACCGTCTACGGCAGCCTGGACCAGTATGTCAACCACATGCGCAGCAGTTCGGGCACATCCATGACCACGCTGGAAGATGGCGCCATGCTGCGCAGCCGCCTGGGCTTTCGCGGCCATGAAGACCTGGGCGGTGGCCTGTACGCCAAGTTCCAGCTGGAGATGGGCATCAACGCCGACAACGGCAGCGCCGCCGACAGCTCGCGCGGCTTCGACCGCCAAACCTGGGTGGGCCTGGGCGGCGGCTGGGGCGAGATCCGGCTGGGCCGCCAGAACACGGTGATCTTCGGGCGCGGCGACTACATCGACTTCACCTCGCGCACGCTGGGCTCCATGGTCAACAACTTCGGCGTGCCCTCGCGCTTCGACAACGACATCGCCTACATCTCGCCGCGCGTGGCGGGCTTCCTGTTCGAGGCGCACTACGCGCTGGCCGAGACGGGTGCACCCGCGAAACAGGCCATCTACCAGGCGGGGCTGGACTACGCCAGCGGGCCCTACCGCGTGGGCTATGCCGGCCTGTACGCGCGTGCGCCGCAGAACGCGGTCTACCGCGATGCCGTGCGCTACGACAACCTGTATGCCAACTACGACTACGGCAAGGGCAAGCTGCAGCTGGCCTTCGTGCGCTCGAACAACAGCACGGCCGGTTCGGCGGGCAACAACACGGGCACGGTGCTGGGCAACGTGGGCGGGCTGGTGGCGGGCACGAACGCCGACGTGCGGCGCTTTTACCGGGTCTGGCAGCTGTCGGCCGACTACCGGGTGACGCCGCAGCTGCGCGTGGGCGCGCTGTGGGGCCGCATCCAGGATGGATCGGACAGCGGACGCGGGGCCTCTGGCGGCGCGGTGGCGGCCTACTACGACCTGTCCAAGCGGACCATGCTGTACGCGGTGGCCGAGCAGTTGAAGAACGACCGCAATGCGGGCTTCCGGCTGGCGGCCTCGGGCGGGATGAAGCCCAATTTCACCTCGGCGGACGATGTGAACGGGCGCACCATCAAGGGCGTGCAGCTCGGCATGCTGCACCGGTTCTGAGGAGGCGCCATGGCTGAACTGCGCATTGCCGTGGCCGGCGCCGGCTACATCGGCCAGGCCCATATGGCGGTCATCGAGGCCACCGGGGGCTGCCGCCTGTCCGCGCTCGTGGACCCATCGCCCGCCGCCGCCGAAGCGGCGCGCCGGGCCGGCGTGCCCCTGTACCCCGATCTGTCGCAGCTGCTGGCGCGCGACCGGCCGGACGCCATCGTGCTGGCCACGCCCAACGCGCTGCATGTGCCGCATGCGCTGCAGTGCATGGAAGCGGGCCTGCCCGTGCTGCTGGAAAAGCCCATCGCGCCCACCGTGCAGGAGGCGCGGACGCTGGTCCAGGCCGCCGCGCGCCTGCAATCGCGGGTGCTGATCGGCCACCACCGCGCGCACAGCCCTCTCATGGAGAGCGCCAGCCGGCTCATCGCCGACGGCCGGCTGGGGGCCATCGTGGCCGTCACGGGATCGGCCATGTTCTTCAAGCCCGACGCCTACTTCGACGACAGCCCCTGGCGCCGCGAGCCGGGCGCGGGCCCCATCCTGCTCAACATGATCCACGAGGTGCACAACCTGCGCATGCTGTGCGGCGAAGTCGCGGCCGTGCAGGCCTTCGCCTCGCATGCCACGCGCGGCTTCGCGGTCGAGGACACGGTCGTGATCAACCTGCGCTTTGCCAGTGGCGCGCTGGGCAGCTTCGTGCTGTCTGACACGGCGGCCAGCGCGCGCAGCTGGGAGCAGACCTCGCAGGAAAACAAGGCCTACCCCAGCTATGGCGACGAGGACTGCTATGTGGTCGCGGGCACTTTCGGCTCGCTGGCCGTGCCCAGCATGCGCCTGAAGACCTATGCATCGGCCGCGGACCGTTCCTGGTGGAAGCCCTTCACGACCGGCACCGAAACCGTCGTGCGCGAAGACCCTCTGGCGCGCCAGATGGCGCATTTCGCCCAGGTGGCGCGCGGGCAGGCCGAGCCGCTGGTCAGCGTGCACGACGGGCTGCGCAACCTGCAGATCACCGAAGCCATCGCCGAGGCGGCGCGCACGGGCGCCGTCGTCGAGACCCCGCTGGCATGAGCATCCCCACTCGAACAGAGGACAAGCATGAAAAACATCCTGATGCTGCATGGCATCAACCACAACATGTTCGGCAAGCGCGACCCGGCCCAGTACGGCACGGTCACGCTGGCCGAGATCGACGCCGGACTGCAGGCCCTGGGGCGCGAGCTCGGCTGCGAGGTCCAGAGCTTCCAGACCAACTGCGAAGGCGCGATGTGCGAGCGCATCCACCAGGCCTACGGCGACGGCGTGGACGGCGTGCTCATCAACGCCGGCGCCTGGACGCACTACAGCTACGGCATCCGCGATGCCCTGGCCATCCTCACCGTGCCCGTGGTGGAAATCCACATGAGCAACATCCATGCGCGCGAGAGCTTCCGGCACCATTCGGTGTTCGCTGAAATCGCCAAGGGCCAGATCTGCGGTTTCGGCGTGGACAGCTATCTGCTGGGCCTGCGGGCCGTGCTGTCCGCCATCGCATAGAAGCATGGCGCGCTGCCGGCGCTGCAGTAAGATTGCTCCACTATGCATAGCAGCCCGTGGCCGCTGGTAAAGCGGCCGCGGGCTGTCCTGTTGACCCGAGGAGAATCCATGAACGAACGCCGCATCGGCCCCTTCACCGTGGGCAGCGTTGCCCTGGGCTGCATGAACCTCAGCCATGCCTATGGCCATCCGCCGTCGCCCGAGCAGGGCCGCGAACTGCTGCATGCCGCGCTGGACGCGGGCGTCACCCTGTTCGACACGGCGGCGCTCTACGGCTTCGGCGCCAACGAATCCCTGGTCGGACCCGTGCTCAAGCCCCACCGCGACCGCATCACGCTGGCCAGCAAGGGCGGCATGGCCGGCGTGCGCGGCGACGACGGCGTGATGCGCCGCGTGATCGACGGCCACCCGAAGATGCTGCGCCGCAACTGCGAGGACAGCCTCAAGCGCCTGGGTACCGACGTCATCGACCTGTACTACCTGCACCGCTGGGACCGCCGCGTGCCCATCGA
>JBHIXF010000119.1:0-5431 GCA_041984925.1 Comamonas sp. | reverse complement strand
CACAGTGCCTGGCCGCCATGGGCCTGGGCAATGGCCTGCACCACGGCCAGGCCCAGGCCGCTGCCGCCCGCGCGGCGCGCACGCGCCAGCTCGCCGCGCTGGAAGGCTTCGAAGATGCGCGGCGCCAGTTCGGCATCGACGCCGGGGCCGCTGTCTTCCACGCGCACCGTGCAAATGCCCTGGCGCACATGGGCAGCCACGTGCAGCGCGCCCGGCTGGGCATGCTGCATGGCGTTTTCCAGCAGTGCCAGCACGGCCTGGCGTATGCGCACCGGGTCGCAGCGCACGGGCCGCTCGGCCAGCTCCAGCGACAGCTCCAGCCCCGAGGCCTGCAGCGCCGGCTCCACCGCGAGCACCACCGAGCGGATCTCGCCGGCCAGCGAGGTCTCCTGCATGCGCAGCTGCAGGTGGCCGCTTTCCTGCAGGCCCAGCACGCGCAGGTCGTCGATCAGCCGCGCCAGCCCCTCGACCTGCGTCATGAGGCTGGCGAGCATCTCGCGGCTGGGCTCGAACACCCCGTCGGACAGGCCTTGCAGGCGGCCGCTCAGAATGGTCACCGGCGTGCGCAGTTCATGGGCGATGGCCGCGTTCCAGAAGGCGCGCTCCTGGGCCATGCGCTGCAGCCGCTGCGCCATGGAGTTGAAGTCGTGCACCAGCTGGGCCGCCTCGTGCAGCGCGCGCTCGTCGGTGCTGGCGCGCGCCGACAGGTCGCCCTCGGCGAGCTGGCGCAGGCTCATGGCCACGGAATCCAGCGGCGGCAGGATGCGCCGCGACAGCCGGGTGGCCACGTAGATGGCGATCAGCAGCGCCAGCACCAGCGTGACCATGACCCAGGCCAGCTCGACGCTGGAGGGCATCCAGCTGTCCGAGACACTGGCCGGGTGGAAGGTCAGCAGCAGCGCATAGAACGCATAGGAGCCCAGCACGCACAGCAGCACCACGGCCAGCGTCACCGCCGACATGGTCAGCACCACCTGCCGGCGCAGGCCGGCGGCAGCGCTCATGCGGGCCTCCCGGGGCCCGCGGCCCGTGGCGCCCGCCTCATGGGTCCAGCCCCAGCCGGTAGCCCAGGCTGCGCACGCTCACCGGCATGCCGCGCAGGCCCAGGCTTTCCAACTTCTTGCGCAGCTTGCTGATGTGGCTGTCCACGGTGCGCTCCAGGGTATGGCCTTCGGGCAGGCAATCCAGCAGCAGCTCGGCCCGGCTGAACACGCGGCGCGGCGAGCGCACCAGGCTGGCCAGCAGGTTGAATTCGGTCACCGTCAGTTCAGGCACGTGGGAGGCGCCTTCGATCTGTATCGAGACCTGGCGGCTTTCGAGATCCACGCGGAAGGGGCCGGCCTGCAGCAGCTGGGCATCGCGCCGCTGCGCCTGGCCCGCGCGGCGCAGCACGGCCTGCACGCGGGCCACGACCTCGGCCGCATTGAAGGGCTTGGCCACATAGTCGTCAGCGCCCATGCGCAGCCCGATCAGCTTGTCCAGGTCCTGGTCCAGTGCCGTGAGCATGATGACGGGGGTGTCGCCCCGGCGGCGGATTTCGGACAGCACCTGCCAGCCATCGTGGCGCGGCATCTGCACGTCGAGAAGAACAAGGTCAGGTTTCAAGGTCCGGTGAAGTTCAAGCGCCTGTGCGCCGTCCGCCGCATGGGCGGTGCGAAAGTCGCTGCGCGCCAGGTAGGCGCACAGGATGTCGGCGATTTCGGGTTCGTCCTCGGCGATCAGGATGAGAGAAGTGCAGGGCTGGAAAAGCGAGGACCGGGCAATCATAAAAGCCATTGTGGGTCGCGGCAGGGCCTGTTCTTGTCTCCATCGTTCTTCCACATTTCCTGGGTCGAAATGCCATCGAAGGAACGCAAGCTGTTTCCCTGTGCCGCCATGAATGGCCGGCATGCGAAAAAACCGATGAATAGGAAGTCACAGCGGCGGTGCCGTTGAGCTGCATGGGCTGAAGGGGAGTCGTGGCGGCCTCATGGCTGCATGGCTCCGGCGGCAGATCGCCGCAGGCCTGGGCCGCGCCAGCCGCAGTGTCCACCATCCCCATGCCTTCTGGCAATCTGCATTTGCATTGCGGGGGCACACGGGGCCATCGGTTTCCTGAACGTCCCATCCTTTCCGCCGTGCGCCGCAGCGCACGGGCTTGCAGCTCTCGCGTCCATGCCACAGTTCTTCATCCACCGTCCCGTCTTCGCCTGGGTCATCGCGCTGTTCATCGTGCTGCTGGGCGTGCTCGCCATTCCGCAGTTGCCGATCTCGCGCTACCCCACGGTGGCGCCGCCCACGGTGAGCCTGTATGCCACCTATCCGGGCGCCACGCCCAAGACGCTCAACGACTCCGTGGTCTCGCTGATCGAGCGCGAACTGTCCAGCGTCCGGCACCTGCTGTACTTCGAATCCTCGGTGGACACCTCGGGCTCGGCCGAGATCAAGGCCACCTTCAAGCCCGGCACCAACCCCGAGCTGGCCCAGGTGGACGTGCAAAACCGCATCAAGGCCGTGGAGCCGCGCCTGCCCCAGGCGGTGCGCCAGAACGGCCTGCAGGTGGAGTCGGCCACGTCCAGCTTTCTGCTGCTGGTGGGCCTGGTCTCGCCAGGCGGCGAGTTCGACGAGCTGGCGCTCAACGACTACATGGCGCGCAACGTCGTCGAGGAGCTGCGCCGCATCGAAGGCGTGGGCCGCGTGCAGCTGTTCGGCACCGAGCGCGCGATGCGCGTCTGGGTCGATCCGGCCAGGCTGATCGCCTACGGCCTGTCCATGGAGGACCTGACCCAGGCCATCCGGCAGCAGAACATGCAGATCGCGCCGGGGCGCGTGGGCGATTCGCCCACCGTGCCGGGCCAGCGCGTGACCACCCCGCTGACGGTGCAGGGCCAGCTGACCTCGCCCGGGCAGTTCGCCGCCATCGTGCTGCGCGCCAACGCCGATGGCTCGCGCCTGGTGCTGGGCGACGTGGCCCGCGTGGAGCTGGGCGCCCAGTCCTATGCCTTCTCCAACCGCGAGGATGGCAAGCCCGCCACCAGCGCCGCCGTGCAGCTGTCGCCGGGCGCCAACGCCGTGCGCACGGCCGCCGCCGTGCAGGCGCGCATGGCCGAGCTGGCCGCCATCCTGCCCCAGGGCATGGAGCACACCATCTCGTTCAACACCGCGCCCTTCGTGAAGATCTCCATCGAGAAAGTGGTGCAGACCCTGGTCGAGGCCATGGTGCTGGTGTTCCTGGTGATGTACCTGTTCCTGCAGAACATGCGCTACACGCTGATACCGGCCATCGTGGCGCCCGTGGCGCTGCTGGGCACCTTTGCCGTGATGCTGGCGGCGGGCTTCTCGATCAACGTGCTGACCATGTTCGGCATGGTGCTGGCCATCGGCATCATCGTGGACGACGCCATCGTCGTGGTCGAGAACGTGGAGCGGCTCATGGCCGAGCAGGGCCTGTCGCCGCGCGACGCCACCCTCCAGGCCATGAAGGAGATCACGGGCGCCATCGTCGGCATCACGCTGGTGCTGACCGCCGTGTTCATCCCCATGGCCTTCGCCAGCGGATCGGTGGGCGTGATCTACCAGCAGTTCACGCTGTCCATGGCGGTGTCCATCCTGTTCTCCGCCTTCCTGGCCCTGAGCCTGACGCCCGCGCTGTGCGCCACGCTGCTCAAGCCGGTCGCGCCCGGCCACCATGGGAAGAAGGGCTTCTTCGGCTGGTTCAACCGCGGCTTCGAGCGCCTGACGGCCCGCTACGAAGCCCGTGTCGCGGCCCTGGTGCGGCGCGCGGGCCGCATGATGCTGGTGTTCGCGGCCATCGTGGCCATCCTGGTCTTCGCGCTGCGCCAGCTGCCCTCGGCCTTCCTGCCCGAGGAAGACCAGGGCTACTTCATGGCCTCCATCCAGCTGCCCTCGGACGCCACGGCCGAGCGCACGCTGGACGTCGTCAAGCGCTACGAGGCGCATGTGGCCTCGCGTCCCGGCATCGCCTCCAGCATCTCGGTGCTGGGCTTCAGCTTCGCGGGCTCGGGGCCGAACGCGGCCATGGCCTTCACCACGCTCAAGGACTGGGACCGGCGCGACGGCGCCACGGCGGGCGAGGAAGTCGCGCTGGCCCAGCAGGCCATGGACGGTGCGCCCGAAGGCGCCATCATGGTGCTGCAGCCGCCGGCCATCGAAGAGCTGGGCACCTCGTCCGGCTTCACCATGTACCTGCAAGATCGCACGGGCCAGGGCCATGCCGCGCTCAAGTCCGCCACCGACCAGCTGCTGGCGCTGGCCGGCGCCAGCAGCGTGCTGGGCTCGGCCTACCAGGACAGCCTGCCCTCGGGCACCAGCGTGCGCCTGGAGATCGACCGCCACAAGGCCCAGGCCCTGGGCGTGGGGTTCGAGGCGATCAGCGACACGCTGTCCACCGCCATGGGCTCGCTGTACGTCAACGACTTCCCCAATGCCGGGCGCATGCAGCAGGTCATCGTGCAGGCCGATGCGCCCGCGCGCATGCAGGTCGATGACGTGCTGCGGCTGAACGTGCGCAATGCCTCGGGCGGCATGGTGCCGCTGTCCGAGTTCGCCACGCCGGCCTGGTCCGAGACGCCGCTGCAGCTGGTGCGCTTCCAGGGCTTCCTGGCCTCGCGCATCTCGGGAACGCCCGCGCCGGGCACCTCCAGCGGCGCGGCCATGGCCGAGATGGAGCGGCTCGCGGCCCAGCTGCCGCCGGGCTTTGCCGTGGCCTGGACCGGCCAGTCGCTGCAGGAGCGCCAGTCGGCCTCGCAGGCGCCGCTGCTCATGGCCCTGTCCATGCTGGTGGTCTTCCTGGTGCTGGCCGCGCTGTACGAGAGCTGGTCCATCCCGCTGTCGGTGATGCTGGTCGTGCCCCTGGGCCTGCTGGGCGCCGTGGCGGCGGTGATGCTGCGCGGCATGCCCAACGACGTGTTCTTCAAGGTCGGGCTGATCACCATCATCGGCCTGTCGGCCAAGAACGCCATCCTGATCGTGGAGTTCGCCAAGCAATTGCGCGAGCAGGGCCAGGGCCTGCGCGAGGCCGCCATCCAGGCCGCACGCCTGCGCCTGCGGCCTATCCTGATGACGTCTCTGGCCTTTGCGCTGGGCGTGGTGCCGCTGATGCTGGCCTCCGGCGCCAGCGCCGAGACCCAGCACGCCATCGGCACGGGCGTGTTCGGCGGCATGGTCAGCGGCACGCTGCTGGCCGTGTTCTTCGTGCCCGTCTTCTTCGTCTTCGTCCTCGAATGGCAGCAGCGGATCACCGGGCGGCGCGGCCGGGCCGCACCTGCGCCGGCCGCGCCACCGCCGGCCGCGCCACCTCACTGAAATATGCGTCTCTGGATAGCCATCACTCCCATGGGCCTGCAGGGCTGCCGGCCGCAGGCCCGGCCGCATCCGAGCGCGCCGCCCGCCGCTCAGGCCCCCGGCGGGAGCCTCCCGCCCATGCCGCCTG
>JBHIXF010000118.1:0-5727 GCA_041984925.1 Comamonas sp. | reverse complement strand
GGCGCATGGCGGCCCTGGCTGCGGGGCTGGAGCCGCCACCGGGCGCGGACTGGGTGGCCGTGCCTCCCGAGGCGCACGGCGAAGGCCCGGCCCCCGGCGCGGTGCCCGGCCTGGGCTGGCTGGTGGGGGCGCCGCTGGGCCGCCTGCCTGCGTCTGCCCTGTTGCGCTTGCTGGGTGCGCTGCCGCCCCGGGCCGGACTGCGCGTCACGCCCTGGCGCATGCTGCTGCTGGAGGATGGCGCTGCCGGGGCGCAGCGGCCGAGCTGGTGGGGCGCCGCAGGCCTGGACCGCGCAGCCGACTGGATCACGCAAGCCCATGATCCGCGCCTGCGCGTGTCGGCCTGCACGGGGGCGCCGGGCTGCAGCCAGGCCCTGGGGCCCACGCAGGCCCTGGCGCTGGAGCTGGCGCCGCAGGTGCCCGAAGGCGCCCACCTGCATGTCACGGGCTGCGCCAAGGGCTGCGCGCGCCAGGCGCCGTCCACCGTGGTGCTGCGGGCCGAGGCCGGGGCCGCGCAGCAGGTGGCCTATGCCGTGGTACGCGGCGGCCATGCCCGCGATGCGGCCCTGCAGCAGCAGACGGCGGCTGCTCTGCGAGACAATCCGGGATTGCTGTTTTCAAAAGAATAATGCTGCACCGCTACGAAACCGATGGCGCCGAGATCTACCGGCAGTCCTTTGCCACCATCCGCCAGGAGGCGGCGCTGGCGCGCTTCACGCCTTTGCAGGAGCGCGTGGTGGTGCGCATGATCCACGCCGCCGGCATGGTGGAGCTGGCTTCGCACGTGGACTTTTCCCCCGGCATGGCCGAGGCCGCCGCCCAGGCCCTGCAGGACGGCGCCCCCGTGCTGTGCGACGTGCGCATGGTCAGCGAGGGCATCACCCGCTCGCGCCTGCCCGCCGCCAACCCCATCGTCTGCACGCTGAACGACGAGCGCGTGCCCGCGCTGGCCCGCGAGATGGGCAATACGCGCAGCGCCGCCGCGCTGGAGCTGTGGCGCCCGCACCTGGCCGGTGCCGTGGTGGCCATCGGCAACGCGCCCACGGCGCTGTTCCATCTGCTCAACATGCTGCAGCAGCCCGGCTGCCCCCGGCCGGCGGCCATCATCGGCTGCCCCGTGGGCTTTGTCGGCGCCATGGAGTCCAAGCAGGCGCTGATGCAGGACCTGCCCGTGCCCGCCATGGCGGTGCGCGGGCGCCTGGGCGGCTCGGCCATCACCGTGGCCGCCATCAACGCGCTGGCCAGCCATGTCGAGTGAACCGCTGCGCCCCAGCCAGGGCGGGCCTGGCATCGTCTGCGTGGGCCTGGGCCCGGGCGATCCCGAGCTGATGAGCGTCAAGGCCGACCGCCTGGTGCGCGGCGCGCGCCAGGTGGCCTTTTTCCGCAAGAAGGGCCGGCCCGGCAAGGCGCGCCAGCTGGTGGCCGGCCTGCTGGCCGCAGGCGCGGCCGAGCATGCCATGGAGTACCCGGTGACCACCGAGCTGCCCGTGGACAGCGCGGACTATGTGGATCTGCTGGCGCGCTTCTACGATGACTGGTGCCTGCGCCTGGAAGCGCTGGCGCGGCAGCAGCAGGTGGTGGTGCTGTGCGAGGGCGACCCGTTCCTCTACGGCTCCTTCATGCACCTGTACACCCGGCTGCGCGAACGCGGCCAGGTGGCGCTGGAGGTGGTGCCCGGCATTCCCGGCATGGTGGGCTGCTGGCACGCCACGGGCGAGCCCATCACCTGGGGCGACGACGTGCTCAGCGTGATGACGGGCACCCTGTCCGAGGACGAACTGGTGCGCCGCATGCAGACGGCCGAAGCCCTGGTGGTCATGAAGGTGGGCCGCAACCTGCCGCGCATCCGCCGCGCCCTGCAGCGCGCGGGCCGGCTCGATGCCGCCTGGCTGGTGCAGAACGGCACCACGGACAGCGAGCAGGTCGCGCGCCTGGCCGAGGTGGCCGACGACGCCTGCCCCTACTTCGCCATCGTGCTGGTGCACGGCCAGGGCCGCCGCCCGGAGGCCGCATGGTGAGCGGCCGGCTGATCGTGGCGGGCCTGGGGCCGGGCGCGCTGGAACAGATCACGCCCGAAGTGGCGCAGGCCCTGCAGACCGCCACCGACGTGGTCGGCTACCTGCCCTATGTGGCGCGGGCCCGGGCGCTGGTGGAAGGCGCAGGAGACGCCGGCCGCGTGGCCTGGCATGCCTCGGACAACCGCGTGGAGCTGGAGCGCGCGCGCCAGGCGCTGGCGCTGGCGGCCCGGGGGCGGCAGGTGGTGGTCGTGTCCTCGGGCGATCCCGGGGTCTTCGCCATGGCTTCGGCCGTGTTCGAGGCCATCGAATCCGCCGGGGCCGCCGAGGCCGCGCCGTGGCAGGCGCTCGATATCCAGGTGCTGCCCGGCATCACCGCCATGCTGGCCGCCGCCGCGCGGGCCGGCGCGCCGCTGGGCCATGATTTTTGCTGCATCAACCTGTCGGACAACCTCAAGCCCTGGCCCGTGATCGCGCGGCGCGTGCAACTGGCGGCCCAGGCCGACTTCGCCATGGCCTTCTACAACCCGCGCTCCCGAAGCCGGCCCGAGGGCTTCGTGCGCCTGCTGGCGTTGCTGCGCGCCCATTGCGAGCCGCAGCGCCTGCTGGTGTTCGCGCGTGCCGTGTCCACGCCCGAGGAGCAGCTGCGCGTGTGCACGCTGGCCGAGGCCCGGCCCGAGATGGCCGACATGCGCACCGTGGTGCTGGTGGGCAACAGCAGCACGCGCCACGTGGGGCGCTGGGTCTACACGCCGCGCCACTACGGCATGGATGGCGGCTCCCCGGGCAGCGCGCCATGAGCGATCCAGTGCAGCACCGCAGACACCGACTCCGTGCGGCCGCGCTGCGGCAGCGCGGGGCGCTGGACCATGACCACGGGCAGGCCCAGGGCGCGCGCGGCATCGAGCTTGCCGCGCGTGGCCTCGCCGCCCGCGTTCTTGGCCACCAGCCATTCGATGCCGTGCGTGCGCAGCAGGGCCTCGTCATCGGCGGCGCTGAACGGGCCGCGCCCCAGCACCACCGTGGCGTGGGGCAGGGGCAGGCTGCCGGGCGCGGGCGCATCGACCAGGCGCAGCAGGTAGTGGTGCCGCGGCTGGCCGGCAAAGGCCGCCAGCTGCTTGCGCCCCACGGCCAGGAAGACCCGGGCGGGTGCCTGGGGCAGGGCGGCGGCGGCGGCCTCCATGTCCGCCACGTCCACCCAGCGGTCGCCGGCCTGGGGTTGCCAGGGCGCGCGCTCCAGCGCCAGCAAAGGCGTGCCCGTGGCGGCGCAGGCCGCGCAGGCATTGCGGCTCATCTGGGCGGCAAACGGGTGGGTGGCATCGACCACATGGCTGATGGCCTGCGCGCGCAGGAACTGCGCCAGGCCTTCGGCGCCGCCGAAGCCGCCCACGCGCGTGGGCAGGGGCTGGGCCAGGGGCGCCTGGGTGACGCCCGCATACGAGAACACGGCGGCGATGCCGGCGCGGTGCAGGGCCTGGGCCAGCTGGCTGGCGCCGCTGGTGCCGCCCAGCAGGAGAACATGGGGCATGACTGATCCCTGGTTGACATTGGTGGGCCTGAACGAGGACGGCCTGGACGGCCTTTCGCCCGCCGCCCGGCGCGCGCTGGACGCCGCCGACACCGTCTTCGGCGGGCCGCGCCACCTGGCGCTGGCCCGGGTGGGCGAGCGCGGGCAGGCCTGGCCCGTGCCCTTCGACGTGGCGCCCGTGCTGGCCTGCCGGGGCCGGCCCACGGTGGTGCTGGCCTCGGGCGATCCGTTCTGGTTCGGGGCGGGCGGCAGCCTGGCGGCGCACCTGGCGCCCCATGAATGGCGCTGCCACGCCCAGCCCTCGACATTCTCGCTGCTCGCGGCCCGCCTGGGCTGGAAGCTGGAGGCCACGGAGTGCCTGGGCCTGCACGCGGGCCACGTGCAGCAGTTGCTGCCGCGCCTGTCGCCGGGCCGCCAGTTGCTGGTGCTGCTGCGCGATGGCGCCGCCGTCGCCGCGCTGGCCGGCTGGCTGGTGCAGGAAGGCTGGGGCGGCAGCCGGCTGGAGGTGATGGAGGCCGTGGGCGGCCCGCGCGAGCGCCGCCGCGCCTGGCCTGCGTCCGAGGCCGTGCAGGCCCTGGCTGCCGACCCCGCGCAGGCCCCGGTGGCCGTGGCCGTGCTGGCCCGGGGCGGGCCGGCCCTGCCCCAGGTGCCGGGCCGGCCCGACCACTGGTATGCGAACGACGGCCAGATCACCAAGGCCCCCGCCCGCGCCCTGACCCTGGCGGCCCTGGCGCCGCGCCATGGCGAATGCCTGTGGGACATCGGTGGCGGATCGGGCTCGGTGGCCGTGGAATGGTGCCTGGCGGGCGGCACGGCCATCAGCCTGGAGCGCCATGCGGCACGCGCGGACAACATCCGCGCCAATGCCGTGCGCTTCGGCCTGCAGTCCCGCCTGCGCGTGGTGCAGGGCCTGGCGCCCGAGGCCTTCGATGCCTTGCAGGCGCTGGCGGCGCCCCAGGCCGTGTTCGTGGGCGGGGGCTTCAATGCCGCGCTGTTCGAGCGCCTGCGCGGCCTGATGCCCGCCGGCTGCCGCCTGGTGGTCAACGCCGTGACGCTGGAGACCCAGGCCCTGCTGGTGCAGCTGCAGGCGGACCATGGCGGCCAGCTGCTGCGCCTGGAGATCGCCAGCGCCGAGCCGCTGGGCCGCATGCGCAGCTGGAAGGCCGCGCGCCCGCTGGTGCAGTGGAGCTGGCAGCGGTGAGCCCGCCGGCATCCAAGGCCCCGGCCACCCACCGCTGCGGCGTGCTGGGCGTGGGCATGCACACGGACGCCCGGCCCGAGGTGCTGCAGGCGCTGTGGCAGCAGGCCCTGTGCCAATTGCAGCAGGACGGTGGCGCACCGCAGCCCCTGTGCGCCGTGGCCGTGCTGGATACCAAGGCCGCGCACCCGGCCCTGGCCGGCTGGCTGGCCGAAACCGCGCCGTCCGCCATCCTGGTGCGCGTGCCTGCGCAACAACTGCCGGGCCAGCCGGTGCTCACGCAGTCGCCGCGCATGCTGGCGCGCTACGGCACGGGCAGCGTGTCCGAAGCCGCCGCGCTGGCCGCCGCCGGCCCCGGCGCCGCGCTGCGCGTGGCCCGGCTGGTCGCGCAAGACGGCAGCGCCACCCTGGCCCTGGCACTGCGCCGGGCCGGGCCATTGAACCGTTGCCTGGCCCACGCCGGCGAGGCAGCCCACCAAGGAGTAACGGCATGACCGTGCATTTCATCGGCGCCGGCCCCGGCGCCGCCGACCTGATCACCGTGCGCGGACGCGACCTGATGGCCCGCTGCCCGGTGTGCCTGTATGCCGGGTCGCTGATCCCGCGCGAACTGCTGGCGCACTGCCCGCCGGGCGCACACATCGTCAACACCGCGTCCATGGACCTGGACCAGATCGTGGCGGAAATCCAGGCCGCCCAGGCCCTGGGCCACGACGTGGCCCGCCTGCATTCGGGCGATCTGTCCGTCTGGTCGGCCATGGGCGAACAACTGCGCCGCCTGCGCGAGCTGGGCATTGCCTACAGCGTCACGCCCGGCGTGCCCTCGTTCGCCGCCGCGGCCGCCACGCTGGGGGCCGAGCTGACCCTGCCCGGCCTGTGCCAGTCCGTGGTGCTGACGCGCACCTCGGGCCGCGCCACCGCCATGCCCGAGGGCGAGAGCCTGGCCGCCTTTGCCGCCACCGGCGCGGTGCTGGCCATCCACCTGTCCA
>JBHIXF010000117.1:0-6035 GCA_041984925.1 Comamonas sp. | reverse complement strand
GTGCTGGGCGGCAGCCACCCCGTCGGCGGACTGCTGGACACCGTGGCGGGCGAGCACGGACTCGCCACCGGCCTGGTCCAAACCGTGGCCGGCAGCGGCGGCGTCGGCGGCCTCGTCAGCGGCCTGCTCGACACCGTCGCCACAAGCAGCGGTGTCGTCGGCGGCCTTGCGGGAGGCAGCGGCGGCGGCCTGCTTTCCGGAGTGCTCGGCAGCGGATCCGGCGGCTTGCTGGGTGGCCTGCTCGGCTCCGGCACGGCCACGGTCCAGCACGCGGCCGATGCCGCGGTGTCGGAAATACAGCCGATTGCCACCGCCATCAGCAGCCACGCCAGCAGCGCAGGCGATGCGGTGTCCGGCAGCCTGGCCGCACTGACCCAGCCACTGCACCATGCGCTGATCTGAGCTGCTGCGGCGCCCTGCGCCGCCTTCGCCGGGTGCCGCCGCCACCGCGTGGTGGCGGCACATGTCCAAGGAGAAAACCCATGTCCACCATCCTCAGGCTGTGCTTCACGATGCTGCTGGCCACCGGCCTGGCCGCCTGCAGCTCCACCTCCAGCAAGGGCTCCTCGCGCGACGAGCACCACTACGCGTTCGGCAAGCCCGTGACCCCCGCCGCCAGCTCCGCCGTGGCGCCCGTGGTGGCGCCCGCCCAGCCGGTGCGCAACGGCCCGGCGGACACGGCACGGATCATCTATTTCGACTTCGACTCCTACAGCATCCGCAGCGGCGACCGCGGCATCGTCGAAGCGCATGCGCAATGGCTGCGCAACAACCCGCAGCGCTCCGTGATGCTGCGCGGCAACACGGACGCGCGCGGCGGCGCGGAATACAACCTGGCGCTGGGCCAGCGGCGCGCCGATGCGGTGCGCCAGAGCCTGCAGTTGCTGGGCGTGGGCGCAGACCGCGTCGAAGCCGTGAGCTATGGCAAGGAACGGCTGGCGGACCCGGGCAGCAGCGAGGAGGCGCACCAGCGCAATCGCCGCGTCGAATTCGACTACCGCTGACGCTGGCGGCCCAGCCGCCGCCAACGGTCGACGGCGCACAACGCCCGGCAGATTCCTCGCGAGGCACAGAACATGTTGTCGCAGCAACTGGCAAAAGGCTGGGAATATCTGGCACGGCACCTGGTGCTGCTGCCCAGCCCCTATCCCGGCTGCATTCTGTTTTTCACGGTGGCGGCCGACCACGAGCCGGCCTCCATCTTCCATGTGCGCGGCACGACGCTGGAATCCGCGTGGCGCGAGGGGGCCACCCGGGTGCGGCAATGGGCCTGGGCACGCCAGCGCGATGCGGTGCAACTGCGCATCGACTGGGTGCAGGACATCACGCCGCTGCCACCGGGCAGCTCGCTGCCCGACACCGCGCAGGCCGGCCCCCTGGCCGTGGCCGACGCAGGGCTTGAACGGGCCGAGCTGCTGCACGGACGCGGCTTCGCCGCCTCGCCATCGCCAGCGCAGCAGCCGCCATGCGTGGGCGGCGGTGCAGGCCCGCATGCGCCTGCCTGCCTGCTGCTGCATCTGCGGGGCATCTACCTGAGCGCAACGGAGCCGCCACAGCCGGTTCCCCGCCCCCTGCCGGCGCAGGCGCGACCGGGCCGCTGCGGCCCGATGCACGAGCTGCCCCTGCGCGCCGCGCTGGCCCTGCTGCTGGACCAGCAACGCGGCGACGGCAGCTGGCCAGGGGCCGAGGACGCCTGCGACCACCTGGGGCTGACCTATGCGCTGCTGCTGGGACAGCGCCACGCCGGCAAGGCGCCGCTCGCAAAGGCCATCGACCGAGCCATCGGCCGAGCCATCGACCATCTGGCGCGCAGGCTGGCACGGCCCGCAGCAGGCCGGCTTGCGGCCGCCCTGGCCTTGCTGGTCCTGGCCCGGTACGCCGCCGATGCCTGCACGCCGGCAGGGGCTGCGCGCCACCGCCTGCGCTCGGCCGCGCTGCAGCAAATGGACCGGCTGGCCGAGGCGCTGCTGCGCGCACCGGGGCCAGGCACCCCGCAACCCCTGGACATGGCCTGGGCCTCGCTGGCCATGCAGGCCTATGCGGACAGCCGCCTGCACACGCAGGCCCCGCCCGTCCTGCGCGCCGCGCAGGGCGGGCAGGACGGGCGGGACGTGCAGGACGGGCCCGGCAGCCTGTCCCCGGCCTTCATCCAGGCGGCGCTCAGTGCCCGCCAGGACCAGGACAACGCAGGCGCCGGCGCACGCTGGATAGGGATTGCCCTGGCCGAAAGCATCCAGCGCGCGCCACAGCCGCGCATGCTGGCCGAGCAGGCGCCGCCGCCATGGCGCAGCAGGCTGCAATGCCTGCTGCAGGCGCTGCACAGCCGTGCCGTATGGCCCGAAGAGGCGCTGTACCTGCCGCCACCGCAGCGCAGGCTGGCGGCCTTCCTGCGGGCGGAATCGCGCCAGATCCTGCAGGACCCCGCCGAGACGGCGCGGCTGCTGGTCCACGGCCTGGCCGCCCTGCAACTCAGGGACTGCCTGGCCCAGGCCTTGCACGCAGGCGCGCCACGCCCCCAGCCGGCACATCCGCCGCCGGGCGCTGGCCATGGCCCGGCGCACAGCCCCCAGCCCATGCGCTGGCCGGCCGCCACGATGGCCGAGGCCATGCAGGGCCGGTGGATGAATCTTCTTGCCTGCCGGCCGCCCCCGGACTGCCTGGGCGTCGACGCCAGCCGCCCGCACCACCTGGCTGGCGGCGCCATGCTGGTGCGGGGCGCCGGCATGGCGTACGGCGTACCCGGCGCCGCCCTGCAATCGGTGCGGGCCGGCGCGCTGATCAGCAGCTCGCCCCATGGCCTGTTCAAGTACGGCCTGCCGGTGCTGCACGTGCCGGACCTGCCGGCAGGACTGGCGAACCTGGCCCGCGCCGCGCGCCAGCGCGTCAAGGCACCGGTGGTGGCCGTCACGGGCTGCGCAGGCAAGACATCCACGCTGGGCATGCTGCGCCGCTGCCTGCAGCAAGGCGAGGACGCGCGCGCCGATGCCCTGCTGTCCCAGGGCACGGCATTGCAAATGGTCAATTGGAGCGACACCGCTGCCTGCGCACTGCTGGAATTGCCGCTGCAAACGCTTTGCGAGGATCTCGCGCTGGCAATGCCCGACGTTCTTGTGTTTACCAATATCACATTCGAAAACACTCCCCATACAGGGAATTCACTGAAGGACAAAACCTACAGAGACCCGGAAAGAACGGTATTGACGGAGGTCGTGAGCGCCATGCAACGCATGCATAAAGGCAGCTGTCTCGTCGTGCCGCAAGAAATAGGAAGTCAACCCGTCCTGCGACAGGCCGCCAGCAGCCATGGCATACGCTTAATCACCTTCGGCCCTGCCGCCGGAGCGGTTGTCCGTGAAATGGCATTCCATGAAGGAGGCCTGCAGATACAGTGCAGCCGCCAGCGCCTGTCCATTGCCCTGCAATCCGATGGTCACCATATGGCACTGAATGCCCAGGCTGCATTGGGAGCCCTGCTGGCATTGGGGCTGCCACTGCACAGCGCCGCCTGCCGGCTGGCGGGCTGGGTGCCACGGCCCGGGGCGGGGCAGCCCCAGTGGCTGCCCAGCGGCATCTGCCTGCTGGACCACAGCATGAGCAACCACTTGCTTTCCGTGAAAGCCGCATTTTCTCAGCTATGCATGCATGCCCGCCAGGGCGGGCGCCGGCTGGTCGTGCTGGCGGGCATCGAGTCGCCACAGGCCAGCCTGGACACCGCCCAGCTGGCGCTGGAGCCGCTGGTGCGATCCGCCCCGGCACGGCGGGTGCTTCTCTATGGAGAGCCACTGCGCCAACTGGCCATGGCCCTGGGCGATCTTCTGCATGTCAATTGGTATGACGACCTGAACCAGCTCATTTGTTCACTGCTGCGCACCCTGGAGCAAGGCGATACGGTTTTGCTGGCGGGACGCGCATGCACCAATCTGGTGATTGCTGCAGATGCCATTCGTGACTTCCATGGTGAACGCGGCTGGAACGCCATTGGACCCAGAGCAGTGCATCCGCATTCATTTCATCAAATCAAAATGAACAAACATTCTTGATTGAATAAATCTATCAGAATATCCAGCCAATTCGATACAGTGTTCAGTACGTTAACCGTATTTACATTTTGCAAATACCGTTGCGTCCCCTTCCCAACATGATTCGCTACCTGCTTCCCAGTCCGCTGAGACAAGCTGCCGGGACCTCGTCGGAAATGGAGACGGGGCCTTATGCGGCAGCCATTGCAGACGCGTTCAGCAAGGCTGCGGGGCAATTGCGGCGGGCCGCCTGGCTGTCACTGCCCATCAGCCTTCTGGGACTGCTTCCATCCATCTTCCTGCTGCAGGTCTACAACCGCGTGATTGCGCGCGGCGGCACCGCCACGCTGACGGCCATGGTGGCCGGCGTGCTGTGCTTTCTGGGCCTGGAATGGTGGCTGAGGCTGCGCCGCGCGCGGGCCATGCGCGAGGCAGGGGCCATGGTGGACCGCGATGTCTCCCAGGCGCTGATGCACGCCATGCTGCGCCATCCGCTGGCGGCGCTGGAGCAGCGTTCGGCCAGCCAGTGGCTGCAGCTGTTCCGCGACGTCAGTGCCATGCGCTCGGGCATGTCGGGGGGGCTGGCCAGCTCCCTGCTCGATCTGCCGATGGCGCTGGCCGCGCTGGTGGTGATCGGCATCATTGCCTGGCCGGTGCTGCCCGTGATCCTGGTGGCCATGCTCACCCTGGCCGTGCTGGCCTGGTGGTGGGCGGACGAGGTGCGTGGCGGCCGTGTCGAGGAGGTGGCCCGCGCCCGTACGCTGGACCGTGGCACGGCCGAGGTCTGCAACGCGCGCGCCACGCTCAAGGTGCTGGGCTATGACGGCGTGGCGCGCCAGTCCTGGCAGCAAAGCTATGACCGCTGGCTGGCCGAAAGCTTCGGCCGCAACGGCGAAATGGAGAACGCGCGCGAGTCCAGCACCGTGCTGCTGACCCTGTTTTCCATCGCCGTGATCACCGTGGGCGCCATCGCCATCAACGCGCAATGGATGAGCATCGGCAGCCTGATGGCCGTCAACCTGCTGTCGGGCAAGGCCCTGGCGCCCATCGCCCAGCTGGCGGGCAACTGGCGCTCGCTGGCCATGGCCAACGAGGCCACGCAGCGCCTGCAGGCCGTGCTGCAGGAGCCCGTGGAGGTCGCCACCCAGACCGTGGACCTGCCGCGCCCGCAGGGCCGGCTGCGCCTGGACCAGGTCAGCTTCGGCCATGCAGGCGCCGCCCCGGTGCTGGAACAGGTGACGCTGGAGCTGGGCCCCTGCGGCCTGCATGCCATCCTGGGACGCAACGGCGCAGGCAAATCCACGCTGGCCAAGCTGCTGGCAGGCCTGTACCAGCCCACGCAGGGCCGCATCTTCATCGACGAATACGACATGGCACAGTTCCCGCGCGCCGACCTGGGCCGCTGGATCGGCTGCCTGGGCCAGCAGGTGTACTGGTTCGCCGGCCCCATCATCGACAGCCTGCGCATGGCCAATCCCGACGCCGACGACCACAAGGTCATCACCGCCTGCCAGATCTCGGGCGCCCACGGCTTCATCAGCCGGCTGCCCAACGGCTACCAGACGGTGCTGGGCGAAGGCGGCGCGGGCCTGTCGGCGGGCGAGCTGCGCAAACTGGCCCTGGCGCAGCTGTTCCTGCGCAACCCCTCGGTGCTGATTCTGGACGAGCCCAGCAACGACCTGGACTTCGAAAGCGAAACCGCGCTGCTGCAGACGCTGCGGCAGATCGCGCTCAAGCACACCGTGGTCGTGGTCACCCACTCGCTGCGCGTGGCCTCGGTGGCCCAGCACCTCTACCACGTGCGCGGCGATGGCAGCGTGGAGCGCGGCACGCCCAGGCAGTTGCTGGCGCAGCTGTTCGGCGCCTCGCCGCCGGCCGCGGGCACCCCCGCGCCGGACGATGGCGGCCTGGCCCGGCCGGCGCCGGCCCCCGGCGCGCCGCGCGAACAGGAGGTCGCATCATGAAAGCCGGGCGCTGCGACGACCTGCCCCTGGTGCTGCGCGCAGCCGCGGCTGC
>JBHIXF010000116.1:0-6230 GCA_041984925.1 Comamonas sp. | reverse complement strand
GTGGTGGCGGAGGCGGCGGTGGTGGCGGAGGCGGTGGTGGAGGTGGAGGTGGAGGTGGAGGTGGAGGTGGAGGTGGAGGTGGAGGTGGAGGTGGAGGTGGAGGTGGAGGTGGCGGTGGCGGTGGTGGTGGCGGCGGTGGTGGCGGCGGTGGCGGCGAGTGCTCGGAGCGCAGGTACCAGTTGCCATCCTGCGTGCCGTTCTGCAGGCCGGCATGCAGCGTGTAGTCGTAGGCGCCCGCGGCGATGGGGTCGGCTTGCTGGAATGCGTCCGGCGCGGCCTGGGGCGCCTCGATGAGCGGGATGCCGGCGCCCGTGGTCAGCGCGCCCAGGCCGCCGTCGTTGGCGACGGCGACCTGCGTGGTGCCCCGGACCGTGCCCTGGAAGACGGCCTTGTCGGTAAGGGACGTGTCGTCGCCCAGCCGGGTGTTGAGCACCAGCCGGCCGTTGTTGCTGGCGTAGTCGCCTTCGACGGTCAGCGTCTTGAAGCCACCGGCGGCAGGGGCAGTGAAGGCGATGGTGCCGTCGTTGACCAGATGGTTCACGGTGGAGTTGCCGTTCAGCTGCCAGGTGCTGGTGCCGTCGATGGCGATGCGCTCGGCGATGGCGACGCTCCGGCCTTGCCGGTCGTCGCGTGCCGCGCCCGTCCACTGCGTACCACCGAGCAATTCCAGCTTCACAGAATCCGTGTCATACCCTTCCTTGAAGTCCAGGTCGCCGGTCAGCGTGGATTGGTCTTGCGCTATCAGCGTGAAGCGGTTCTGCCCGAACCCGAACCCCCCTGCCGACAGCAATGCACCGCCAGATGCTGGGCCCGCGATAGTGGAGTCACGCACGGTGAGCGTGCCGAGGGCATCCTCCAGCATGATGGCGGGGCCTTGTTCGCTGCGCACGGTCGATGCCTTCACGCTCGGCGTGCTGCTGGAATGGCCGTCTCCTGTGAAAGCCAGCCCCGCCGCACCCGCGCCTTTGGCGATCAGGGTCGAGTTGTCCACCTCCAGGCTGCCAGCCCCGTGCAGCACAGCGGCATGCGCATTTGCGCCTGATGTGACGATGCTCGAGTCTGCGGACAGGGTGATCGAGCCTTTGGCGGTATACGTCGTGTTTGACGTGTTGATGGACACGTCTTCGGAAGTGGCAAGCAAACCATATGCACGCTCACCTTGCGTGGTGATATGCACCCCCTTGGCATCGATGTCCCCGTCCGCCGCCGCGAGGCCCCATGAGTACATTCCGGACGTGTCGATTTTTGAGGACGCGATGGTGGCGTGGGCTCGCGCGGGGATGGGGGTGATGCCATAACTTATGTACGGTGATATTTTGGACTCCATGCCCGCAGAAAAGTCGCCGTTTGTGCTGAGGGTGGCGTTGGTGATATTGGCCTGGCTGTTGGAGTACCGGATTGCCGGCGAGAATTTACCGTGGGTGATCACCTCGATGTTGTCTGCCTCGATCTTGCTTAAGACGCCATTCAAGCTTCCTGTCTCCCAGATTCCCAGGCTGTCCCTTTCCAGTGCTTCGATGGTCACTTCCGACAGCGTGAGGTCGATGCCGTTTTGCAGGTAGATACCACTCCCGTCGAAGCCCTGTTGATGGGGCTGGCCATTTCCTGGGTCGACCCCCGTCCGGATGTCGAGGTTGCTCAACTGTGCGGCCACCTGCGTGGACCAGGTAAGGCCTGCGTCGCGCCTGCCCAGTATCAGCCCGTTCCTGGCGGCCAGGATGCGGGTGCCATCGATCGTCAGTTGGCTGGGGTTCTGGCCACTCAGGTCGATGCCGACGATGTCGATGCCATCGCTCCATGCGTTGATCACCCCCCCGGTCAGGTTCAGCGAGCCCGGGCTGTCCAGGAGGATGGCCGCCCGGTCGATCGTGCTCGAATCCTTGGCGTTGATGTTCACGTTGCTCAGCCGCAGCTGTGCGCCTGCGCTGTCGACGCGGATGCCCATGCCGGCTTCGATGAGGGCCTGCTGGCCGCTGCTTGGGGACAGGATCACCTGGGCCTGTCCGCTGCCACCCACCTGGATGCCGATGGAGCCTGGGGCGGGGGCGGATATGTCGATCGCGCCGCTATCGACCTTCAGGGTGCCCCCCTCGATCAGGACGGCGGGGCCGAGGCCGGGATGGCTGGCGGTGAAACGGACGCCGTCGCCGGTGACGGTGTTGCCCGGCCCGACGGTGACCGGCTGCGCCAGCGCCGCCACCGGCAGCAGCAGCGAGGCCAGGGCCACGCCCCGCACGGCCGCTGGCGCTGCGCGGCAGCGCGCCTTGGTGGTCTCGGCCGCGGCAACCCACGCGCCGAGCGCAGCATTCCAGATGCTGCGGTAGATCCTGTTCATGTCGAAATCCCTCCCTTTTCCATGCCGGGAGGGGTGGGGCTGGCTGGCGGGGCAGAAAAACACCAGGCCGGCCATGGCAGCGGCATGCCCCCTCGCCATCCCGGACCTGTGGTTTTCTGCCGCTGCCCAATGTAGGAAGCGCAGGGACGGCTGTCGTTGGGACGATTCTGGTTTTTGTCTGATTCTGCGGCCGCAGCCTAGGACGAGGGGCTGGCCGCGGCCCGCGCTGCCATTGGGAAAAAGGGCGTTTTCCAGCCTAGGACAGCTGGCCGCGCAGCGATCCCGCGATGGTGGACGGCCCGCCACAGGGGGCGGGCCGTGCAGGCCGGCCAAGGCGTGGCGCAGGGCAGGGCCCGCGCCGGCCGCAGGCCTTGGCCGGCGCGGCGGGCATCAGTGCAGGCATCAGTGCGGGCATCCGTGCGGGCTGCGTGCTGCCTGGGCCCGGGGCGTGCCCGCATCGACGATGGCCTCGACCAGGGCCGAGAACGCGCACTGGCGCTCGTCCTGCTGCACCGAGAACAGCTCCAGCACGCCCGCGCCGCGCAGCGTGGCGAAGGCCATGGCGGCCACGCCCTGGGGGTGGGGATGGTGTTCGCGGACTTCGGGGAAGACGTCGAGAAAGCGCGCGTAGAACATGCTGTCCACATGGACCCGGCGCGCATCCACGCGGCCGAACAGCGTGGGCGAGGCCTTGCAGCCGAAGAACATGCTCCAGGCGGCCTGGTAGTTGGCCGCGCCGAAGATGTTGTCCCAGGCCAGGGTGACGAAGGCCTGGGCGCGCTCGCGCAGGGGCAGGGCCTTGTCGGGCCAGACCGTGCCCTGGTCGCTCAGCGGCTCCATGACCTCGATGACCAGCCGCTCCATCAGCGCGTCGCGGCTTTCGAAATGGTGCTGCAGCGCGCCCAGGGACACATCGGCGCCGCGTGCGATGGCCTGCAGCGTGGCGCTCTTGAAGCCGCCCTCGCGCAGCAGCGCCAGGGCGGAGTCGATGATCTTGCGTTGCGTTGTCTCCACACGCTCGGTCTGCGGCGTGCGCGCGCGCCGCTGCGTGGCGGACGTCGTCATGTTCTGGCTCCGGAGGGCAAAAAAATGATGGTAGATCGTTTTTGCGGGTTGCGGGCGTTCAACCGTTGCCGGCCTGCGGCGGATCTGCGGTGCCTTGCGCTACTCCTTGTGTCCGTGCTTGTCCATAGGGATAAATTACAAGAAATAATAATTTATTGTTTTTTATAGTTGATGCCCATCAAAACCCAGGGGCGCACAAGGCCCCGCATTCCAACAGGCACCCACGAGGAGACATTGCCGTGAACACCCCCGCGCCCTTCCACCCCCTTTGCCGCCGCGCCGCGCGCTGAGAGCAGGGGGACTTCCATGCACAGCACTTCTTCCCAGGGGCACCTGGAGCGCAGGCTCAAGAACCGCCATATCCAGCTGATCGCGCTGGGCGGCACCATCGGCACGGGCCTGTTCCTGGGCTCGGCGGGCATCATCGAGCTGGCCGGCCCTTCGCTGCTGCTGGGCTATGCCATCGGCGGCCTGGTCATTTTCTGCATCATGCGCTTTCTGGGCGAGATGCTGGTGGAGGAGCCCAATGCGGGCTCCTTCAGCTATTTCGCCAACCGCTACATGGGGCGCTTCGCGGGCTTTCTGGCGGGCTGGAACTGCGTGGCCCTGTATGTGCTGGTGGGCATGCTGGAGCTGACGGCGGCGGGCAAGTTCATCCAGTTCTGGTGGCCCGGCATCCCGACCTGGGTGACGGCGGCGGTGTTCTTCGTGCTGATCAACGGCGTGAATTTCATCAACGTCAAGGCCTATGGCGAGTTCGAGTTCTGGTTCGCGCTGATCAAGATCGTGGCCGTCATCGGCATGATAGGCGCGGGCCTGTACCTGCTGGCCGGCACCGACCGGCCCGGGCAGACCGTGCGCAACCTGTGGACGCACGGCGGCTTCTTCCCCAACGGCCTGTCGGGCCTGGTGATGGCCTTCGCCTTCATCATGTTCGCCTTCGGCGGCGTGGAGATGCTGGGCTTTGCCGCGGCCGAGACCGACCAGCCGCGCACCGTCATCCCGAAGGCCGTGAACCAGCTGATCTACCGCGTGCTGGTGTTCTATATCGGCTCCATGGCGGTGCTGATGTCGCTGATGCCCTGGACCGATCTGCTGGCCCAGCTCAAGGCCGGCGGCGACACCTACGGCAGCAGCCCCTTCGTGCTGGTGTTCTCGGGCCTGGGCGAGAACGTGGCGGCGCATCTGCTGAACTTCGTGATCCTCACGGCCACGCTGTCGGTGTACAACAGCATGGTCTACAGCAACAGCCGGCTGCTGTACGGCATGGCCAGCGAGGGCAATGCGCCGCGCTCGCTGATGCGGGTCAACCGCCGTGGCGTGCCGGTGCGCGCCATCGTCTACCCGGCCATCTTCACGGCGCTGGCCGTTGTGCTGAACTATGTGGCGCCGGCCGGCGTGCTCGAGCTGCTGATGTCGCTGATCGTCGCGGCCCTGGTGATCACCTGGACCATCATCATCGTGGCGCACTGGCGCTTTCGCCGGGCCCATGTGGCGCGCGGCACGGCGCTGGGCTTTGCCGCGCCGCTGGCGCCGCTGTCCAACCTGGCCTGCCTGGCGGCGATGGCGCTGGTGGTGGGCGTGATGCTGCTGACGCCTTCCATCCGGGGCTCGGCACTGGCCATTCCCGTGTGGGTGTTGCTGGTCTACGGCGCCTATCGCATCATGGTCGGGCAGCGCGCCCGCAACGCCTCTGAAACCGTGCCGCAGCCAGCGCTGGCTGCCGCACACCACCCCCTTTGAACCCCGTCAGGAGAATGAGCATGGCAGACCTTTTCGACAATCCCATGGGCCTTTGCGGTTTCGAGTTCGTGGAGTTCGCATCGCCCACGGCCGGCGTGCTCGAACCTCTGTTCGAGAAGCTGGGCTTCACCCTGGTGGCCAGGCACCGCTCCAAGAACGTGCTGCTGTACCGCCAGGGCGGCATCAACTTCATCATCAACAACGAGCCGGGGCAGGCCGGCTACTTCGCGGCCGAGCATGGCCCCTCGGCCTGCGGCCTGGCCTTCCGCGTCAAGGACGCGCACCTGGCCTACAAGCGCGCGCTGGAGCTGGGCGCCCAGCCGGTGGAGATTCCCACGGGCCCGATGGAGCTGCGCCTGCCCGCCATCAAGGGCATCGGCGGCGCGCCGCTGTACCTGATCGACCGCTTCGAGGAAGGCAAGTCGATCTACGACATCGACTTCGAGTTCCTGCCGGGCGTGGACCGCAATCCCAAGGGCCACGGCTTCCAGGTGGTGGACCACCTGACGCACAACGTGTACCGGGGCCGGATGGCGTACTGGGCGGATTTCTACGGCAAGCTGTTCAACTTCCGCGAGATCCGGTACTTCGACATCTCGGGCGAGTACACGGGGCTGACGTCCAAGGCCATGACGGCGCCCGACGGCCTGATCCGCATACCGCTGAACGAGGAATCGCGCCAGGGCGGGGGGCAGATCGAGGAATTCCTGATGCAGTTCAACGGCGAGGGCATCCAGCACATCGCGCTGCTGACGGACAACCTGCTGGACTCCATCGACCGGCTGCAGATGGCCGGCATTCCGCTGCTGACGGCGCCCAACGACGTGTACTACGAGAACCTGGAGCGCAGGCTGCCGGGCCACGGCGAGCCGGTGGGCGAGCTGCAGGCGCGCGGCATTTTGCTGGACGGCACGACGGAGGGTGGGCAGCCGCGGCTGCTGCTGCAGATTTTTTCCGAACCCATGCTGGGCCCGGTGTTCTTCGAGTTCATCGAGCGCAAGGGCAACTACCGGGAGGGCTTCGGGGAGGGCAACTTCAAGGCGCTGTTCGAGTCGATGGAGCGCGACCAGATCAACCGCGGCGTGCT
>JBHIXF010000115.1:0-6307 GCA_041984925.1 Comamonas sp. | reverse complement strand
CGACCCCGCCAGGCTGCCCGGCATCGTGGCCGGCATGAACTACGCCGACGCCGACGTGATCGTGCTGTCCGCCTGTGTGCAGATGCCCTCGCTGCCGGCCGTGGCCCAGGTCGAGGCCGAGACCGGCAAGCCCGTGCTCACCGCCTCCATCGCCACCACCTACGCCATCCTCAGGGAACTGGGCCTGGACCCCGTGGTGCCGGGCGCGGGCGCGCTGCTGTCGGGCGCCTATCCCTACCCCACCGGCAACAGCACGGCCCAGGCCTGAGGAGCAGCGCCATGAGCATTCCCTCCAGCACCTTCCTGTACGGCGGCAACGTCCACGCCAACGGCATCCGCCAGCACTACCTGCGCTACGGCGGCGCCGAGGGCGAACGCGCGCAGCGCGACGCCGTCATCCTGATCCCCGGCATCACCAGCCCGGCCGTGACCTGGGGCTTCGTCGCCGAGCACCTGGGCCGCCAGTTCGACACCTATGTGCTGGACGTGCGCGGGCGCGGCCTGTCGTCCTCGGGCCCGGGCCTGGACTACGGCCTCGATGCGCAGGCCGCCGACGTGCTCGCCTTCGCCCAGGCCCTGGGCCTGCAGCGCTGGGCGCTGCTCGGCCACTCCATGGGCGGGCGCATTGCCGTGCGCGCTGCGCGCAGCCAGCCGGCCGGGCTCAAGCGCCTGGTCATCGTCGATCCGCCGGTCTCCGGCCCCGGCCGCCGCGCCTACCCGGCCGCCCTGCCCTGGTATGTGGACTCCATCCGCCAGGCCACGCGGGGCATGGACGCCGAGGCCATGCGCGCCTTCTGCCCCACCTGGACCGAGGAGCAGCGCCAGCTGCGCGCCCAGTGGCTGCACACCTGCCACGAGCCCGCCATCGTGCAAAGCTTCGAGGACTTCGGCCG
Organism: Comamonas sp.; assembly: GCA_041984925.1. Taxonomy (GTDB): domain Bacteria; phylum Pseudomonadota; class Gammaproteobacteria; order Burkholderiales; family Burkholderiaceae_C; genus Comamonas. The sequence continues at coordinate 5,414 of JBHIXF010000115.1, read as the reverse complement.
CGACGACATCCATGCCGACCTGCCCCGCATCGCGCTGCCGCTGCTGCTGGTCACGGCCGAGCGCGGCGACGTGGTGCGCGCCGAGGACGTGGCCGAATGGCAGGGCCTGGCCCCCCAGACCGAGCATGTGCGCGTGCCGAACGCGGGCCACATGATCCCCTGGGACAACGAGGCCGGCTTCTATGCCGCGCTCGGCACCTTCCTCGGTGCACGGGTGGACTGAATGCCCGCCAGCCACCGATTCCCATCCATCGCGACACCAAGGAGACTCACATGTCCGTCAGCGATATCGATCTGATCCACGCCTGGAGGCAGGTGCTCACGCTGTCCCGGCTCGAAGCCGGCCAGACCGTCACCGTGCTCACGGGCGCCGACACGCACCCGCAGACGCTGCGCTGCGCCATCGCCGCCTCCAGCGAGATGGGGGCGCGCGTCAACCGCCTGGACCTGCCGCCCGTCAACGCCGAAAAATCCCTGAGCCGCGACTCGCTGGCCTACCTGGGCACGACGCCGCTGACCGGCAACCCGGCCGCCATCGCCGCGCTCAAGGCCAGCGACCTGGTGCTGGACCTGATGACCCTGCTGTTCTCGCCCGAGCAGCACGAGATCCTGCAGACCGGCACCAAGATCCTGCTGGCCGTGGAGCCGCCCGAGGTGCTGTGCCGCCTGGTGCCCACCGAGGCCGACCGCGCGCGCGTGCAGGCCGCGGCAAAGCGCATCGAGGCCGCCAGGCAGATGCACATCACCTCGGCCGCGGGCACCGACCTGCGCTGCCAGCTCGGCGACTTCCCGGCCATCTGCGAATACGGCTTCGTGGACCAGCCGGGCCGCTGGGACCACTGGCCCAGCGGCTTCGTGCTGACCTGGCCCAACGAAGGCCAAAGCAATGGCCGCGTGGTCCTGGACCGGGGCGACATCCTGCTGCCCATGAAGGACTACGTGACCGAGCCCATCGAGCTGCTCATCGAAAAGGGCTATGTCACGCGCATCAGCGGCGGCCTGCAGGCCGACATCCTCAAGGAGTACATGGCCTCCTACGAGGACCCCGAGGCCTATGCGGTCTCGCACATCGGCTGGGGCCTGCAGCCGCGCGCCCACTGGTCCATGCTGGCCCACTACAGCAAGGAAACCCACATCGGCATGGACGCCCGTGCCTTCGAGGGCAACTTCCTGTGGTCCATGGGCCCCAACAACGAGGCCGGGGGCAGCCGCACCACGGCCTGCCACATCGACATTCCCATGCGCCACTGCAGCGTGGCGCTGGACGGCACGCCGACCGTCATCGCCGGCGTGGTACAGGACGAACAGGGACTGGCGCGCGCGGCGCGCCGAAGGGACATTGCATGACCATCTCCACCACCAGCGCACAAAGCATTCCGACCGAGGGCGTGTCGGGCGACATCTCGGCCTACGCCCGCCAGGGCTTCGGCACGCCGCTGCCGCTGAAGGCGCCGTTCGGCCTGCTCATCATCGACTTCGTCAACGGCTTCGCCGACCCGGCCGTGTTCGGCGGCGGCAACATCCCCGAGGCCATCGCCCGGACGCAGCACCTGCTGGCCCATGCGCGCGAGCGTGGCTGGCCCGTGGCGCACAGCCGCATCGTGTTCTCGGACGACGACGCCGACAGCAACATCTTCTGCCTGAAGGTGCCCGGCATGCTGACGCTCAAGGAAGACAGCCCCGCCAGCGCCATCGTGCCCGAGCTGGCCCCGGCCGCCGGCGAGTATGTGGTGCGCAAGAGCACGCCCTCGGCCTTCTTCGGCACCATGCTCGCGCCCTGGCTGGCACAGCGCGGCGTGCAGACGCTGCTGGTGGCCGGCTGCGTGACCAGCGGCTGCGTGCGCGCCAGCGTGGTCGATGCCATGCAGTCCGGTTTCCGCCCCCTGGTGGTGGCCGACTGCTGCGGCGACCGCGCACTGGGCCCGCACGAGGCCAACCTGTTCGACATGGCGCAGAAGTACGCTGCGGTGATGCCGCTGGCCCAGGCCATCGCCGACACCGACGCCATCGCGCGCTGATCCAATCGCGGCAACGCGCCCATGGGGGCCGGCCCCCTGCGGCCGGCCCCGCACGCATGCATGATGTCCATGCCCGCGAAGAACACCTCCCCATGACCCTGCCCCAGCCCCAAGCCCTGCACACGCAGCTGCTCGCCCGCCCCGCCACCTTGCTCGTGGTGCGCCAGCCGGTGGCGCCGCCACGGCCCGCGCCCGGCCAGCCCGGCACGGCCACCGACTATGTGCAGTCCACGCCCGAGATCTTCGTGGCCGTGCTCGCCGACGACGGCGCCCCGCAGGGCTGGCGCGCCCTGGCCTTCAACGGCCATGTGGACCTGGGCACGGGCATACGCACGGCCCTGGCCCAGATCGTGGCCGAAGAGCTGGAGGCACCTCTGGAGCAACTGGAGATGGTGCTGGGCCACACGGCCGCCGCGCCCAACCAGGGCCCGACCATTGCCAGCGCCAGCATCCAGATCTCGGCCGTGCCGCTGCGCCGCGCCGCCGCCCAGGCGCGCGAGCAACTGCTGGCCCTGGCCGCCGCGCAATGGGGCGTGGCCGCCGAACGCCTGCAGGCACGCGATGGCTGCATACGCCTGGCCGATGGCAGCGATGCACGCGAACTCCACTACGGGCAATTGCTGCAAGACCGGCAACTGCAGCTGACGCTGGCACCGCCGGAGCAGGAGGTGAAACTCAAGCCTGCCGGCGACTACCGGATCGTGGGCCGGGGCGCGGCGCGCGTGGACATCCCCGCGAAGGCCACGGGCGAGCTGAGCTTTGTGCACGATGTGCGCGTGCCCGGCATGCGCCATGGCCGCGTCGTGCGCCCGCCGCACCCGGGCCGCGACGGCGGCGACTTCATCGGCCATTGCCTGGTCGCCGTGGACCCTGATTCCGTGGCCCGCCTGCCCGGCAACGTGCAGGTCGTCACCGAAGGCGATTTCGTGGGCGTGGTGGCCGACCGCGAGGAGCAGGCCATCGCCGCCATGCGCGCGCTGCGCGTGCAGTGGCGCCCCGTGCCGCCCGCGCCGGATCTGACCGACCTCGACAACATGGCAAGGGCCATCCGCACCAGCCCCGCACAGCGCCGCGCCCTGGTGGACGAAGGCGACGTGGACGGTGCCTTTGCGGTGGCGGCCACCGAGCTGCGCCGCAGCTATGTCTGGCCCTACCAGATGCACGCCTCCATCGGCCCATCCTGCGCCGTGGCCGACTTCCGGGACGGGCAGCTGAAGCTATGGGCCGGCACGCAGAACCCGCACATGCTGCGCACCGACCTCGATCGGCTGCTGCGGCTGGGGGAGGACCGCATCGAGATCGTGCGCCTGGAGGCTGCGGGCTGCTACGGCCGCAACTGCGCCGACGATGTCTGCGCCGACGCGGCCCTGCTGTCCATGGCCGTGGGCGCGCCGGTGCGCGTGCAGCTCACGCGCGAGCAGGAGCACCAGTGGGAGCCCAAGGGCACGGGCCAGCTCATGGACGTGAGCGCGGCCATCGACGACCAGGGCGACCTGCTGGCCTACGACTTCGCCGTGCGCTACCCCTCCAACGACGCGCCGCTGCTGGCCCTGCTGCTCACGGGCCGCATCCCCGGCCAGCCGCGCACGCTGGAGATGGGCGACCGCACGGCCGTGCCGCCCTACCGCTATGCCAGCCAGCGCATCGCCTGCCACGACATGGCGCCCATCGTGCGCTCATCCTGGCTGCGCGGCGTCTCGGCCCTGCCCAACTCCTTCGCCCACGACTGCATGATCGACGAGCTGGCCCACGCGGCCGGTGCCGACCCCGTGGACTACCGCATCCGCCACCTCGACGACCGGCGCGCCATCGCGCTGATCGAGGCCACGGCCCGGCACGCGGGCTGGCAACGGGGTCGGTCCGGCAGCCGGGGACAGCCGGGCGCCGACGGCCTGCTGCACGGGCGCGGCGTGGCCTATGCGCGCTACATCCACAGCCGCTTTCCGGGCTTTGGCGCGGCCTGGGCCGCCTGGGTGATCGACCTCGACGTCGATCCTCTGAGCGGCCGCATCACCGTGCGGCGCCTGGTCGTGGGCCAGGACACGGGCATGATGGTCAACCCCGACGGCGTGCGCCACCAGATCCACGGCAACGTCATCCAGACCCTGAGCCGCAGCCTGCTGGAGCGCGTGGCCTTCAACGCCCAGGGCGTGGCCAGCCGCGAATGGGGCAGCTACCCCATCATCGGCTTCCGCGACCTGCCGCCCATCGAGGTGGTGCTGATGCCGCGCCAGGACGAAGCCCCCATGGGCGCGGGTGAATCGGCCTCGGTACCGGGCCCGGCCGCCCTGGCCAACGCCCTGTTCGACGCCACGGGGCGGCGCTTCTACGCCGCGCCGTTCACTCCCGACGTGGTGCGCGCCGCGCTGAATGCCTCGCCAGAGACTGCGCTGGCAGGGCGGCGGGTACAGCCCGCCTAGTCTTTCAGCGCCCCCGCATGCCGCAGGCACTGCGCACGCCATTCGGCGGCGTCCTGCAGTTGCAGCGCGGCCTGCAGCGCGCGCGTCGGCGCCACGCCCTGCTGGGCCATGAAGCCGATGGGCGTGACCAGCTCGGGTGATCGCAGCGGCCGGGCCACGAGGCCCGGCATGTGGCGCACCGTGGCCACCATGGCGCCGGGCAGCACGGTGGCCATGTCGAAGCCGCCCTCCGCCACCGCCATCACCAGGGTCAGCACCGAATTGGTCTCCATGGCCGGCTGCACGGCCCGGCCCACGGCGGCGAAGGCTTCGTCGATCACCGTGCGGTTGTGCATGTCGGGCGTGAGCAGGCACAGCGGACGGTCCGCCACCTCGCGCCAGCCGATCTCCGCGCCAAAGGCGAAACGCCGGCCCTCGCCCGTCCGCTCGCGGCACAGCAGGTAGTAATGCTCCTCATACTGCGGCCAGGTCTGCAGGCGCGGGGCGCGCGGCGGCGTGCGGCCGCTGTAGCCCAGGGCCAGGTCCAGCGACAGGTCTTCCAGGCCGCTCTCGATCTCGGCCGAACTCAGGGACAGCACCACCGGCGTGATGCCCGGATGGCGCTCGCGCAGCAGGGCCGCGAAGCGCGTGAGCATGGGCATGGCCGTGGGCACGGCCGCCATGCGCAGCTGCCCGCGCAGCGCGCCGGCGCCCGCGCTCAGTTCCTGGCGCAGGCTTTCCTCGGCGCGCAGCATGGCCAGGGCCGTGGCCAGCACCTGCTCGCCCTCGGGCGTGAAGCCCGCGAACGCGCGCCCCCGGCGCACGATGACCGTGCCGAACTCCTCCTCCAGCGCACGCAGCGCATTGGACAAGGCCGGCTGGGTGATGTGGCAGGCCAGCGCCGCGCGGCCGAAGTGGCGGTGCTCGTTGAGCGCCGCCAGATAGCGCATGGAAGTCAGCAGGTTCATGCCGGCGGTGCCAGAAGGGTCATGTTCCC
>JBHIXF010000114.1:0-6537 GCA_041984925.1 Comamonas sp. | reverse complement strand
CCCGCACCGCCGGCGCGCTCATGCCGGCCGATCTCGCAGCCGGGCCCTTCGTGCATCTGGCGCGCCACAGCAGCGTGCGGCAGTACCTGGAAGCCGCCTTCCATCCCCAGGCCATGCGCACGCTGATGGAGGTCGAGCAGCTCGCCACCGTGATGGGCATGGTGCGCGCGGGCCTGGGCATCAGCGTGGTGCCCACCCTCGCCCTCTTCCATTTCGAGCAGCCCGGCCTGGTCACCCGGCCGCTGGCGCTGCCCGGCCTCACCCGGCAGATCTACCTCGTGCGCCGGCGCGACCGGGGCCTGTCGCCGGCCGCGCAGGCGCTCTATGCCCAGGTGATGGAGCAACGTCCGCAGGGCTGAAGGCCAGTGCAAAGAGGGACGCCGATCAGGGGTATGTGACACGTTTCTGTCATCGCCTGATTTCTAGACTGCCCAGCGCTTCCTGATCACTCGCCGCGGCGGGCCAACCCGGCCCCGCACTGGCGCTGCGCATCGCTTTGCATCCACTCCTAGAAGGCCCCATGAGCAAATCCACGTCCGATTCCGCCGTTCGCAACACCAGCGCCAACGAGCCCTTCAGCGCCATCCTGGAAAAGTCCCTCTCGCGCCGCACGCTGGCCCGTGGCAGCCTGGGCGCGGCCCTCGCCGCCATGACCGGCGCTGCCCTGAGCGCCTGCGGTGGCGGCGATGGCGACACGCCCCCCGCCCAACCCGGCACGGGCGGTGGCGGCACCGGCGGCGGCACGCCTGAGGCGCCCAAGCTGGCGCTGGGCTTCCAGTCGCTGCCCCCCTCTATGACCGACGCCTGCGTGGTGCCGGCCGGCTATGTCGCGCAGGTGCTCGGCGCATGGGGCACCCCGTTCGACGACATCGCCCAACCCTGGCGCCGCGACGGCACCAACACCTCCAACGACCTGCTGCACTCCACCGGCATGCACCACGACGGCATGCATTACTTTCCGCTGCAGGGCTCGTCCACCGAAGGGCTGCTGGCCGTCAACCACGAATACATCGACGAAAGCGCGTTGCACCCGGCCGGCCCCACGCAGGTGAACGGCAAGCGCCCCGCCGAAGAAGTGCGCAAGGAGATCAACGCCCACGGCGTGTCCATCCTGCACATCCGACTGCAAGCGGGCCGCTGGTCCATCGTGAAGAACTCGCGCTACAACCGCCGCTTCACCGCCGCCACGCCGATGGCGCTGGCCGGGCCCGTGGGTGGCACGGCCTCGGTGCGCACGCCGTTCTCGCCCAACGGCACGCAGGTGCGCGGCACCAACAACAACTGCGGCAACGGCTTCACGCCCTGGGGCACCTACATCACGGCCGAGGAGAACTGGGCCGCCTGCTTTGTCAACACCGGCACGCAGACGCGGGACCAAAAGCGCGTGGGCATCCAGGCCGCCAAGGGCCGCTACCTCTGGGAGACGGCCGCCGGTGACGCCAGCGAGCAGCTGGGCGAGTTCGCCCGCTTCGACAACACGCCCAAGGGCGCCGACGCCACGCAGGACTGGCGCAACGAGGCCAACGGCTTCGGCTACCTGGTGGAGATCGACCCCTACGACCCCAGCAGCATCGCCACCAAGCGCACCGCCATGGGCCGCTTCGCCCATGAAGGCTCGGCCTACGCGCCGCCGGTGGCCGGCAAGCCCCTGTCGTTCTACAGCGGAGACGACTCGCGCTTCGAATACCTCTACAAGTTCGTTACCACCGCCGTGTGGGACCCCAAGGACGCCGACCGCGCCGACCGCCTGGCCGTGGGCGCCAAGTACCTGGACCAGGGCACGCTGTACGTGGCGCGCTTCGACGCCAGCGGCAAGGGCGAATGGCTGGCGCTGGCCGAAGGCACCAAGAACGCCGCCGGCCGCACGCTGAAGGAAGAGTTCGGCAGCATCGACCAGATCCTGCTGAACACGCGCGGCGCCGCCGACTTCGTGGGCGCCACGCCCATGGACCGCCCCGAGTGGACCGCCGCCCACCCCACCAGCGGCGAGGTGTACGTCACGCTCACCAACAACACGTCGCGCAATGCCACGCGCGGCACCAACCCGGCCAACCCGCGCCTGAACAACGTCAACGGCCACATCGTGCGCTGGCGCGACCAGGCAGGCAGCAACGTCTTCCAGTGGGAGATCTTCGTCTATGGCTCCGACGCCGCCGCCGACGCAGACACCAACCGCTCGGGCCTGACCACGCTCAACCAGCTGGCCAGCCCCGACGGCCTGTGCTTCGACGGCCGCGGCATCCTGTGGGTGCAGACGGACAACGGCATCGACGGCGGCCGCAACAACGCGGTGGCCAAGTCCACCAACGACCAGATGCTGGCGGTGATCCCGCCCGCCATGGCGGCCACGCCCGCCAGCGGCCCGGTGATCAACAACGGCAACCAGGGCGACCTGCGCCGCTTCTTCGTCGGCCCCAACGAGGCCGAGATCACCGGCTTCGCCATCACGCCCGACTACAAGACCATCTTCCTGAACGTGCAGCATCCGGTGAACTGGCCTGCCTACGACAGCGAAGATGCGACCGCCGTGCCCTCGGGCAAGGTGCGCCCGCGCTCTTCCACCGTGGTCATCCAGCGCAAGGACGGGGGCGCCATCGGCGTCTGACGCAACAGGACCGCACCGCTCGCTGCCCGGGTGGCAAGCGGCGCGATTCCATCGGTGCCCCACGGGGTACCAGCTATGAAAAAGAGAGCGCGTAGCCCTTGATCTTCAAAGGCTACGCGCTCTTTTTCATGGCAAATCCGTCAGGCAGCGGCGGACGTGTCTTCCAGGCTTTCCTGCAAGAAGGGCAGCACGGCGGCCAGCAGGGCATCGGGTGCCTCCTCGGCCACGTAGTGGCCGCAGGGCAGCGCCATGCCGCGCACGTCGTTGGCCACGCGGCGCCATTCGGCCAGGGCGTCGAAGCAGCGCTCGATCACGCCGTCGCGCCCCCAGAGCACCATCAGCGGCATCTCCAGCCGGCGGCCCGCATCGCGGTCGGCGCGGTCGTGTTCCAGGTCGATGCCAGCGGCGGCGCGGTAGTCCTCGCACAGCCCGTGGGCTGCGCCCGGCAGCGACAGGCAGCGCACGTATTCGGCCATGGCGCGCGGATCGAAGGGCGCCAGGCCCGCGCTGCGCCCGCCCATCACGTCGCGCAGATAGGCAGCGGGGTCGGCTTCGAGCAGCCGCTCGGGCAGCGGCTGGCGCTGAATCAGGAAGAACCAGTGCCAGTAGGCGCGGGCGAAGCGCTCGTCGGTCTGCTCGTACATGGCCAGCGTGGGCGCGATGTCCAGCAGCGCCAGGCGGCGCACCGCCTGCGGGTGGTCGGCCGCCAGGCGGTGCGCCACGCGGGCGCCCCGGTCGTGGGCCAGCACGGTGAAACGCTCGTGGCCCAGCTGGCGCATCACGGCGAGCATGTCGGCGGCCATGGTGCGCTTGCTGTAGTTGGCATGACCCGCCTCGCCCGCGGGCTTGGAGGAATCGCCATAGCCGCGCAGATCGGCGAGCACCAGCGTGAAGTGGCGCGCCAGCGTGGGCGCCACCTTGTGCCAGATGGCGTGCGTCTGCGGGTGGCCGTGCAGCACCAGCAGGGCCGGGCCGCTGCCGCCCACGGCGGCATGGATCTGCACGCCAGGGGCGACTGTGAAATCGTGCGCGGCAAAGCCGGGAAACAGGGCGTCGTTCGGGGAAGGCATGGGTCTCCTTGGGGGCGGTTCTGGCGGGCGATGGCGGATCTTGCCACCGGGCGGCTTGGGGCGCGGCCTGGGCTTCAGTCGCCAGGCCGGTCTGCCGATAATGCCGGCATGCAAATATCCCGCACTTCCTCCACCGCAGCCGTCGCGCCGGCGTCCGGGAGCGGAGCCTCCGGCGGCTCCAGCGACACCGCCGCGCTGCAAAAGCAGCTGCGCGATCTGACGGAAGCGCTCAAGCAGACCAGCAGCGACACCACCATGAACGCCAAGGCGCGCGAGCAGAAGACGCGCCTCTTGCAGGCGCAGATCCAGGCGGTTCAGGCGCAGATCGCGGCGATCCAGCGGCAGCAGCAACAGGAACAGATCGAACGCCAGCGGCAGAACGCCGGCACCGCAGGCAACACCGCCGCAGCGGACCAGGACAGCCAGGGCACCGGCAGGAAGGCCGCGGCCGCCCAGGGCCTGGGTGGGAACGTCGATACCTACGCCTGAACGTCTTCAGCCGGCAGCTGCCGCCGGCTCCAGCCCCGCCGCGGTGACGAGCTTGCGGGTGTAGGGGTGCTGCGGCGCATCGAGCACCTGCGCGACCGGGCCGGATTCCAGCACGCGGCCCTCTTGCATCACCATCACCTCATGCGCCATGGCGCGGATCACGGCCACGTCATGCGTGATGAGAAGGAAGGACAGGCCCCGCTCCTTCTGCAGCCGCTGCAGCAGCGCCAGCACCTGCTGCTGGATGGTGACGTCGAGCGCGCTGGTGGGCTCGTCCAGCACCAGCAGCTGCGGCTGCACGATGAGCGCGCGGGCGATGGCCAGTCGCTGGCGCTGGCCGCCCGAGAATTCATGCGGATAGCGCGCCAGCAGGCCGGGGAACTGCGCCTCGCTCAGGCCCACGTCGGCCAGCGCGGCCTGAACGCGGACGCGGCGTTCGGGCGGCGGCAGGCCAGGTTCATGCACCTGCAGCCCCTCGCCCACGATCTCCTCCACCGTGAGGCGCGGCGAGAGCGAAGAGAACGGGTCCTGGAACACCACCTGCACGCGGCGGCGCAGCGCCTGGTTGGCCGGCGTATTGCGCTGCGCCGGCAGCTGCCAGCCCTGCCCTTCGATGGCCAGGCGCCCCTGGTGCGGCAACAGGCCCAACAGGGCCTGCGCCAGCGTGGACTTGCCCGAGCCCGATTCGCCCACCACCCCCAGGGTGCGGCCCGGTGCCAGGCGGAAATCCGCCCCCTGCACGGCCACGAACTCGCCGCGGCGGAACCAGCCGCGCAGGCCGGGCAGCGGCGTGGCGTAGGCCACGCGCAAGTCTTGCGCCTCCGCGGCCGGCACGGCGCCGGCGGGCGCGGGGGATTCGTCCACGGCGCGCACCGGCACGCTGCCGATCAGGCGCCGGGTGTAGGCATGGCGCGGCGCATCGAACACCTCGGCCACGGCGCCCTCTTCCACCAGCGTGCCGTGCTCCATCACCGCCACGCGGTCGGCAAAGCGGCGCACGAGGTTCAGGTCGTGCGTGATCAGCAGCACCGCCATGCCGGTCTGCCGCTGCAGGTCGGAGAGCAGATCAAGGATCTGGCCGCGCAGCGTCACGTCCAGCGCGGTGGTGGGCTCGTCGGCCAGCAGCAGTTGGGGTTCGCTGGCCAGGGCCATGGCAATCATGGCGCGCTGGCGCTGCCCGCCCGAAAGCTGGTGCGGAAAGCTGCCCGCGCGCCTGGCAGGCTCAGGAATGCCGGTTTTTGCTAGCAATTCAATAGCTGCTTGCGCACATTCTGCGCCGGTCAAACCCTTTTTTAGCATCAAGATCTCGGCAATCTGCTGGCCGATGGTCATGAGCGGGTTGAGCGCGGTCATGGGCTCCTGGAAGACCATGGCAATGTCGCCGCCACGCACGCCGCGCATTTCACGCTCGGACAGCTGCAGCAGGTCGCGCCCGGCAAACAGGGCCTGGCCCTCCACCGCCGCATCACCCAGCAGGCGCAGCAGGCTGAGCGCGGTGATCGTTTTGCCTGAGCCAGACTCACCCACCAGCGCCAGCTTTTCGCCCCGTGCAATCTCGAAGCCCACGCCACGCACCACCGACTTGGCGCCAAAGCGAACCTGCAGGCCCCGCACCTGCAGCAAAGGGGTGGCGGGAGATGTGCTGTGTGCCTGCATCACTTGTCGGCCTTTCGTGGGTCCAGAGCATCGCGCAAGGCATCGCCCATGAAGGTCAGCAGCAGCAAGGTGACCACCAGCACCGCAAAGGTGGACAGCGAAATCCACCAGGCGTCGATGCTGTTCTTGCCCTGGCTCAGCAGCTCGCCCAGGCTGGGGGTGCCGGGTGGTACGCCCAGGCCCAGAAAGTCAAGCGAGGTGAGCGCGAGGATGGCCGCGCTCATGCGAAACGGCAGGAAGGTGACCACGGGCGTCAGGCTGTTGGGCAGGATGTGGCGCCAGATGATGTGCCAGTTGCCCACGCCCAGTGCGCGGGCCGCCTTCACATAGTCCAGCTGGCGATTGCGCAAAAATTCGGCACGCACATAGTCTGACAGGCCCATCCAGCCAAACAGGCTGAGCAAGATCAGCAGCAGCGCAATGCTGGGCGCAAACACGGCGCTGAAGATGATGAGCAGATACAGCTCGGGCATGGAGCCCCAGATTTCAATGAAGCGCTGAAAGGCCAGGTCCGTCTTGCCCCCAAAAAAGCCTTGAATCGCTCCGGTGACCACGCCCAGCACCACGCCCGTGGCCGTGAGCGCCAGCCCGAACAGCACGCTCACCCGAAAACCATAGAGCAATTGCGCCAGCAGGTCCCGCCCCCGGTCGTCGGTGCCCAGCCAGTTGTCGGCCGTGGGGGCCGAGGGGTTGGGCGACTTGGCAAAGTAGTTGAGC
>JBHIXF010000113.1:0-6672 GCA_041984925.1 Comamonas sp. | reverse complement strand
GGTGACTCGGCGTGTCATTGGTTTTGCCCTGGCGGGGCGCCCTCCCGTTGGTCAATGGGAAAGCATCATAGGCAAAAACAATGTGTTTTATCGGCCAGATAGATAAACAGGAATATTCCTAGTTTCAGGGTAAGCCAAGAACCGTTTGGGGCGGGGCAGGAGGTAAGCACTGCCCCCTGCAAGCAAGCACCGCCGGCGTATGCTGGTTGGGTGTGCCCCGGAATATTCCTATCCGATACCCGCCCGGATGCCGGCCACGATGAAGCGCACCAGGTACTCGGCCTTGTGATCGATGTCGCCCGCGCGGATGCCGCCGTTCGATAGCCGCTCGATGCGCTGGTCGAACACGCTCATGACCAGTGCACCGACGGCAAACAGATAGGCCCAGTGGGCGTAGTCCGAGCCCAGCTCGGGCAGGGCCTGCTCGATGGCGCGGATGAATTCGATGGCGAAAGGGTCGAAGTAGTCCTGCACGATGCCGCGCTCGGCCTCGCGCGGGTCGGAGGTTTCCCGCGCGATCAGCCGGGCATAGGCCAGCCCGGCTGCGCCGCGCTGGCCCTGGATCACCGGCAGCACGAAGGCGCGGGCAATGTGCTCCAGCGCGTCCTCGCCCTGCGCCAGCGGTTGGCGCAGGGCGGCCAGGCGCGCGTCCAGCACGGCCTTGTAGCGGTCGAACAGGGCGCGGTACAGGTTCTTCTTGGTCTCGAAGTGGTAGACGATCAGCGGCAGCCCGACGCCTGCGGCCGCGGCGATGTCGCGCATGGACACGCCGTCGAACCCGCCTTCGGCGAACAGGCGCTCGGCCGCGTCGAGGATGCGTTCGCGCTTGCTCGCGGTGGCGCCCGCGCCTGTGGCGGCGGGCGCTTCGTCCGTGCGGGCCTTTTTCGTCTTCGGCGGGGTGGTGCCTTGCATGCGTCTCCTTGATGCAGGCGCGATTGTAGGGAAAGGGCGGGGAGTTGCCGTCGGCCTGCTCATGGTTTGTACCGATGAAAATGCTGACTGTACGATCGTACAGTCAGCGCAAACAACCTCGGAAAACCGGGAGACAAGACCGTGACCCCCCAACCCAACACACTGAAGTGGCGCGTGCTGATCGGCTACTTTCTCAGCTACATGTTCGATGCCGTGGACATCATCATCCTGGCCATCGCCATGCCCGCCATCACCGCATCGCTGCAGATCGGCCCCACGCAGGCGGGCCTGCTGGTGACGGCAACGCTGCTGGGCATAGGCCTGAGCGGCGTGGTGATGGGGCCGGTGGCCGATGCGCTGGGGCGGCGCAAGGCCTTGCTGCTGTCGCTGGCCACCTTCGGCGTGCTGACCATGGCCATTGCGGCTGCCACGGACTGGCGCCAGGTCCTGGTGCTGCGGTTTCTGGCCGGCCTGGGCCTGGGCAGTGTCTGGAGCACGGCTGCCGCCCATGTGAACGAGTCCTGGCTGGCGCACCAGCGTGGCCGGGCCACCTCGTTCGTGCTCAGTGCGTTTTCGGTGGGCGCGGCACTGGCTGCGGCGGCGGCCGCGTATTTCCTGCCCGTGCATGGCTGGCGCGTGCTGTTCTTCGTGTGCGGGGCGGCGGTGTCCATCGCCATCGTCTATGTCTGGCTGCGCGTGCCCGAGTCGCAGGCCTGGCTGGAGCAGCGCCAGCAGCGCCGCAGCCACGGCGCGGGCGCTGCGGCGCGGGTGCCGGGCCTTGCCGCGCTGTTCGCGCCGGATCTGCTGCGGGTCACCGTGCTGGGCACGCTGGCCTCGGCGCTGGCCCTGGCCGCCTACTGGGGCGCCAGCACCTGGCTGCCCACCTTTCTTGTCAAGGAGCGCGGGCTGGACATGGGCACCATGGCGCGCTTCATGGCACTGCTCAATATCGGCATGTTCGTGGGCTACAACGCCTTCGGCCTGATCGCGGACCGCATCGGCAAGCAGCGGGCCGTGATCGTGTCGCTGGTGGGCACGGGCCTGGCCTTGCCGCTGTACATCCAGGCCACGGACCGCACGGTCCTGCTGTGGCTGGGACCTGCCTTCGCCTTCTTCATGGCCTTCGCCGGGCTGATGGGCTCGTACTTCGCCGAGCTGTTTCCCACGCACCTGAGGGCCACGGGCTCGGGCTTTTGCTTCAACGTGGGGCGCGGCATTTCCGCCTTCGCGCCGCTGGCCCTGGGCTCGCTGTCGGCCAGCCTGGGATTCGCCATGGGCATTGCGCTGTGCGGTGGCCTGTTCCTGGTGGCGGCCGCCGTGGTCGCCCTGCTGCCGCGCGATGGCGCCCTGGCCCGCACCGGGGCCACCCCCGAGCCCACCCCCGGGAGCGCTGGCAAGGCGCGCTGATTCCCATCCACACGCACCATCACAAGGAGAACCGCATGCCCCGCCGCTTTGTCGATCTGTCCATCTACCTGGAGAACGACGTTGTCTCGGACCCGCCGGCCTTCCGGCCCGAGATCCAGTACTTCACCCATGAGAACACGGTCGAGCAGATCGAGCCTTTCTTTCCCGGCCTGCGCAAGCAGGACCTGCCGGACGGGGAGGGCTGGGCGGTCGAGCGCGTCACGCTGTCCACCCACAACGGCACGCATCTGGATGCGCCCTATCACTTCCACAGCACCATGGACAAGGCGCTGGGCGAGCGAAAGCCGGCCATCACCATCGACCAGGTGCCGCTGGAGTGGTGCTTCCAGCCCGGCGTGAAGCTGGATTTCCGCCACTTCGCGGACGGTTACGTGGTGACGGCCGCCGATGTCGAGGCCGAGCTGCGGCGCATAGGCCATGCGCTGCAGCCGCTGGAGATCGTGGTGGTCAACACGGGCGCCGGCAGCCGCTACGGCAGCAACGACTATGTGTCGTCAGGCTGCGGCATGGGTTACGAGGCCACCATGTACCTGCTGGAGCGCGGCGTGCGCCTGACGGGCACCGATGCCTGGAGCTGGGATGCGCCCTTCGTGCACACGGCCGAGAAATACGCGGCCACGCGCGATGCCAGCCTGATCTGGGAAGGGCACAAGGCCGGGCGCGACATCGGCTATTGCCACATCGAGAAGCTGCACAACCTGGAGGCGCTGCCGCCGGACGGCTTTTTCATCAGCTGCTTTCCGCACAAGATCCGCGGGGCCTCGGCCGGCTGGACGCGGGCCGTGGCCATCTTCGACGAAGCGCTGCAGGCGCAACCTGCCTGAGGACTGCCATGACCGCACTCGACCATACCCATGACGCCGGCGCCCGCAGCTGGCTGGCATCGGCCCAGGCGGCCGGCACCGACTTTCCCCTGCAGAACCTGCCGTTCGCGGTGTTGCGGCCGCAAGGCTCGGGGCAGGCCTTTCGCGGCGGCGTGGCCATCGGCGACCAGGTGCTGGACCTGGCGGCGCTGGCCGCCGCAGGCGTGCTGGAAGGGCCCGCGCGCCAGGCGCTGGGCGCGGCGGCGCAGCCTGCGCTCAACGACTTCCTGGCCCTGGGGCCGCAGGCCTGGCGTGCGCTGCGCCATGCGCTGTTCGCTGTGCTGCACGCCGATGCCCCCGCGGCGCAGGCCGAGGCGGCGCGCGCATGCCTCTTTCCCCTGGCCGATGCCGAGTACGCGCTGCCCGCGCGCATCGGCGACTACACGGACTTCTACACTTCGCTGGACCATGCACTCAACTGCATGCGCATCATGTATCCCGAGGCGGACGTGCTCCCCAATTTCCGCTGGCTGCCGCAGGCCTACCATGGCCGGGTGTCGTCCATCGGCGTCAGCGGCCAGCGCTTTCACCGGCCCATGGGCCAGTACCTGCCGCAGGGCGCCACCACGCCGGTGTTCCAGCCCTGCGCGCGCATGGACTACGAGCTGGAGCTGGGTTTCTGGATAGGCCCGGGCAATGCCCAGGGCCGCCCCATCGCGCTGGAGCGCGCCGAGGCGCATGTGTTCGGCGTCAGCCTGCTCAACGACTGGTCGGCGCGCGACATCCAGGTCTGGGAAATGGCGCCGCTGGGGCCCTTCCACGCCAAGAATTTCGCCACCACCGTGTCGCCGTGGATCGTGACGCTCGATGCCCTGGCGCCTTTTCGCACGGCCTGGACACGCCCGGCCGGCGATCCGCAGCCGCTGCCCTACCTGGAGTCTCCGGGCAACCGTGCCTGTGGCGCCATCGACATCCATCTGGAAGTCTGGCTGCACAGCGAGCAGGCGCGTGCGCAGGGGCGGGGGCCGGCGCGGCTGTCGGGCACCAGCTTTCGCCACCAGTACTGGAGCATGGCCCAGATGGTGGCCCACCACACGGCCGGCGGCTGCAACCTGCAGCCGGGCGACCTGATCGGCAGCGGCACCATCTCGGGCCCCGGTCCCGGCGAGGCGGGCGCCATGATCGAGCTGGCCCGGGGCGCGCAAAGCCCCGTGGATATCGGCGGTGGCGAGCAGCGCGGCTTTCTGCACGATGGCGATACGGTGGTGCTGCGCGGCTGGTGCGAGAAGCCGGGCGCCGCGCGCATCGGGTTCGGGGAGTGCCGGGGGACGGTGCTGGCGGTGGATGTGCCGGCCTAGGCTGCGTGTTCGGGCTGGTGGTTGAAAAAGCACACCAGGTCGGACACCGTGATCACCTGGCCATAGAAGGGATTGGCGGCCGTGTTGGCCAGGGAGCGGCCGGTGCGCTCGGCCAGGGCCGGCGCGATGTCCATCTCCAGGTCATCGGCGCCCAGTCCCAGGTCGTGTTCCAGGCGGTCCGACGCCCTGATGGGAAAGGCAGGCTGGGAACTGGCCAGTGCGAGTTGCAGCCGTTCATGGACGGCGCGCACGACCAGGGGATCCATGCGGCGCAGATCGAAGGAACGCGCAAAGCCGCAAATGGACTCGCCCGGGCGGGCTGCGGCGATGGCATGCAGCCTGGCGCGTTCCCGCCGGATGCTCCAGGTGACCCACAGAACCACCACGATGGCGGCCGTGCCCGCCCCCACCGGGTGCTGGGCGAACACGACGGCTGGCGCGGCCAGGCAGGCCAGCATGGCAAGCCACGGGAGCACGCGCTTGCGTGGGGAGGGCCTGGACGGAAGCTGCGCCGGCAGGCGGCGTGAGGATCTGCGCATGGCGGCAATCTAGCATGCGGACCCGGCTATGGGCGCTGCGCCTCACCCCAAGCCGGTACACCGGCGCCGCCGTCCCCACGCACAGCATCGCCTTGTCCGCCTGCGGCGCCCGGGAGCAGCTTTTTGCGGGGGATGCGTCAGCCGATGGCCGCGCCGGACTGCCTGGCGATGTCCTGCCACTTGCGCGTCTCGGCCTGCATGAAGGATTCGAAATCGGCCGGTGTGCTGGACACCACCTCGCCGCCCAGGTCGATCAGGCGGGCGCGCAGTTCGGCTTGCTCCACCACGGCACGGATGTCGCGGCTGATGCGCTCGCGCAGGGCAGGCGCCAGTGCGGCGGGGGCCAGCACGCCGAACCAGGTGGCGGCCTCGAACCCGGGCAGGCCCGCTTCGGCAAAGGTGGGGATGGCGGGCACCTTCTCCACGCGACGGCCGTTGGCCAGGGCGATGGCCCTGAGCCGGCCCGAGGCGATGTGGGGCAAGACCACGGTGAGCGTGGCGAACATGGCATCCACCGAGCCGCCCATGAGGTCGGTGATGGCCGGCGCATCGCCCTTGTAGGGCACGTGGACCAGGCGTGTCCTGGCGGCCCTGTTGAACATCTCGCCGGCCAGGTGCTGGGCCGTGCCGTTGCCGGGCGAGGCGAAGCTGGCCTTGTCGGGATGGGCGCGTGCATGGCGGATGAAGCCATCGAGGTCGGCCATGCCCAGGTCGGGCCGCACCACCAGTACCAAGGGGACCTTGGCGATCAGGCTCAGCGCGGCGAAGTCCTTGAGCGGGTCGTAGTCCAGCTTCTTGTAGAGGGTGGAACTGATGGTGTGGGCCGAGGTGGTCATGTACAGCAGGTGCCCGTCGCCCGGTCCGCGCGCCACCTGGGCCGCCGCCAGCGTGGTGCCGGCGCCGGGGCGGTTGTCGATGACCACGGGCTTGTTCCAGCGGGCGTGCAGCTTTTCGGCCACGGCGCGGGCCACGATGTCGGTGGCGCCGCCGGCCGCATAGGGCACGACCATGCGCACATTGTCCGTGGGGTAGCTGGCGGCGCGGTCCTGTGTGCGGTCCTGGGCGAGGACCAGGGCCGGCGGCAATGCAGGCGCCAGTGCGGCGGCCAGGCCGCAGCGCAGTGCGTGGCGGCGGGTGGGGTGGGGCATGTCGGTCTCCTTGGGTGTTCTGTCTTTTTGTGCGCCGGCCCTGCGCGCTCAGTGCCGGCCCGCGATCAGGCGGCTGATCACCGGGTGGTATTGCTCGCCCAGGCCGCTGTCCAGGGCCTGGGCGAACCAGGCATCGACCACGGCGGCGCCGCGTGCGTCCACGCCGGCCTCGCGGGCGAGCTGCAAGGCGTATTGCAGGTCCTTGCGTGCGTAGCGCACCGAGAAGGCGCGCTCGGGGAACTCGCCGGGCAGCACGGCCTTCATGCCGTGGTTGCGCAGGGCAAAGCTGTCCCCCGAGCCCTGCGAGATGATGTCGAACAGCCTCCCGCCGTCCATGCCCGCCGCGGTGCCGAGCGCCTGCGGTGCGACGCCGCCCTGGTCGCCACGCTCTTCGACGGACCGACCGCCATCCTCGACGCCAACCCGTCCCACGAACAGTTCTCCGCCGCCCAACGGCGAGCGATCACCGCACGCGACGGCCACT
>JBHIXF010000112.1:0-6895 GCA_041984925.1 Comamonas sp. | reverse complement strand
AGCCTTGAAGCCCTTCATTGACGACTACAACTGGTGCCGGCCACACTGTGCTCTCAACCATCAGCCTCCCATGAGCCGCATTCCGGCCATGAACAACCTCCTGGGACTCAACACCTAGGCCCTTCCTCGGTGTCTCTTATCTTAGGCTGCGCCAGTCATGTAGGCAGCAGACGAAATGTCGGCCCAGAGTCAGATGCAAAAGAAAAAGCCCTTGGTGATGAACCAAGGGCTTTTTGTTGTTCGCGCTGCGGTGCTTATTGCGCGGGCTTGTCGTCCGCTGGTTTGTCCACTGCCGTACCGGGCTCGGTCTCTTCTTCGGGGGCCTTGGAGATGCGGCTGAACCAGCCCGCGCCCAGGATGCCCACTTCGTACAGAATGCACATGGGCACGGCCAGGGCCAGCTGGGAGATCACGTCGGGCGGCGTGACCACGGCCGCGATCACGAAGGCCACGACGATGAAATAGCCGCGGAAGGACTTGAGCTTGTCGATCTCCACCATGCCGAAGCGCACCAGCAGCATGACCACGATGGGCACCTGGAAGGCCAGGCCGAAGGCCAGGTACAGCGACAGGATGGCTTCCACGTAGGAGGCGATGTCCGGCGTGGCCGCCACGCTGTCCGGCGTGAAGCCCTGGATGAAGGCGAACATCTTGTCGAGCACGAAGAACTGCACGAAGGCGATGCCCACGTAGGCCAGCAGGCTGCCGAAGATGATCAGCGGCAGCGCGAAGCGCTTTTCATGGCTGTACAGGCCTGGCGCCACGAAGGCCCACATCTGGTACATGATCCAGGGCAGCACGGCCAGTATGCCCACCATCATCAGCACCTTCAGCGGCACGAAGAAGGGGGTGAACACGCCGACCGCGATGAGCTTGGCGTCGGGCGGCATGTGCGCCTTGATGGGGTGGGCGATGAAGTCGATCAGCCCGTTGGGCCCGGGCCAGAAGGCCAGCACGGCGACGGCCAGGCCAATGCCGTAGATGCAGTAGAGCAGGCGGTCGCGCAGCTCCATCAGGTGCTGCACGAAGGGCTGCTCGGTGCCGGCCAGCTCGTCTTCTTTAGGTGGAATGTCGGACATGGTGCGAAACCGGGGCAGGGCGGGACAGCGCCCGGGAACAGGGGGTGGAAAGCACAAAGCCCGACGCATCGGGCAGTTGCGGGCAGCAAGGAACGCCGGGGTGGCAAAGGCCGGGCTTCATGCCTCGGGGCCCGCGGCGCGCCAGCATGCTCAGCGGAATTTCTGGGGCCGAAAGCGCGCGACCCGGGCCGCGCCCGACTGCGCCTTGGTGCGCACGCCCGCGCGGGCCTTGTACCACTGCGGCACGGCGGCGCGCTTGAGGCGCCAGTTCTTGCGCGGATGGCGGTAGCTCGGCACCACGGCGCTGTGCGTGTCGTTGCCGGAGTCATGGGAGGAGGACTCGTACGCCGACGCCAGCGAGGCCGTGGTGTCGTTCCATTCCTTCTCGAACGAGGCGGCCGAGGTATGGATGGACTGCTCGACATCACGCGCCGCGCTCTCCACCCCGTCCTTCATCTTGCGCAGCTCGTCCAGCTCCATGGAGCGGTTGACTTCGGCCTTCACGTCGGCCACATAGCGCTGGGCCTTGCCCAGCAGGGTGCCGACGGTGCGCGCCACGCGCGGCAGCTTCTCGGGGCCGATGACCACGAGGGCCACGGCGCCGATCAGCGCCATCTTGGACAGGCCAATATCGATCATGGATGCAGCTCAGCCGGGCGCTCAGCTCTTTTGCTTGGCTTCGACGTCGATGGTGGCCTTGTCGGCGGCGGTCTGGTTGGCGACCTGGCCGGGCGCGGCGGCCGGCGCGTCAGGCGTGGAGCCGTCCTTCATGCCGTCCTTGAAGCCCTTGACGGCGCCGCCCAGGTCGGAGCCGAGGTTCTTCAGCTTCTTGGTGCCGAACACCAGCACCACGATGACCAGCACGATCAGCCAGTGCCAGATGGAAAACGAGCCCATGAGAATCTCTCCTAAGAATTGCAGGTCATTTTAGACGCCGGCCCGTGGCAGCAGTTCGCAAGGCCCCACAAAAGCCGTTTGGCCGGCGTATGAACAGGCCGGACGCAAGCAAGAGACGGGCCAGCCTGTGCAAGGCATGCGCGGGCGTCCAGGCGGACTTCACCCTTTGAGCCAGGGCCGGGGGCCGCCCATGACGTGGATATGGAGGTGGTGCACTTCCTGGCCCCCCTCGGTACCGGTGTTGACCACCAGGCGGAAGCCGCCTTCGGGATAGGGGTTGCAGCCCTGCTCGGCGGCCAGGCGCGGGGCGAGCGCCATCATGCGGCCCAGCAGCGGCGCGTCCTCGGCCCGGACCTGGGCCATGGAGGGGATGTGCTTCCTGGGCACCATCAGGAAATGGACCGGCGCGCCGGGATGGATGTCGTGGAAGGCGAAGACATCGTCGTCCTCATAGACCTTGCGGGACGGGATCTCGCCTTTGATGATGCGGCAGAACAGGCAGTTCGGGTCGTGGTCGTGCATGGCGCTCGGAAAGCCGGGGGCAGGCGTTGGAAAGGGAACATCAATTGTCGTTGATCTGCAGCGTCTGCTTGACGCCCAGGTGGTGCCGGTGCTGCTCCAGCCACTGCTGGCCCTGCTGCCGGCCCAGATCGAACAGGTCACGGATGAAGCGCATGTCCGAGCGCGTCTTGCTGGCCGCGCCATAGCCCTGCAGCACCGAGCCTCCGTCGACGCGGTGCAGCAGCACTTTCTTGTAGCGCGTGGGATCGAGCTTGCCCTGCTCCAGCAGCCGCTTGACGAATTCGATGGCGCGCAGCTCGGCCAGCAGGCCGGCATTGAACGTGACTTCGTTCATGCGGTCCATGATGTCGGCTGCCGTGTTGGGCAGTTCGTGGTGTTCGATGGGGTTGATCTGCACCAGCAGGATGTCGCTGGTGGCCGTGCCGTAGATCAGCGGATACAGCGCCGGATTGCCGGAAAAGCCCCCGTCCCAGTAAGGCTCGCCTTCGATCTCCACGGCCTTGAACAGCTGGGGCAGGCAGGCAGAGGCCATGACGGCATCGGCGCTGAGCTTGCGGCCGGAGAAGATGCGGCCGCGGCCGGTGCGCACGTTGGTGGCGCACACGAAGACCCTGGGCACCACGCCTTCGAGCGGGGGCTGCGTCAGCGCCTCGAAGTCCACCACGCGCTCGAGCAGCTTGCGCAGCGGGTTGATGTCCAGCGGATTGGTCTGGTAGGGCGAGAAGAACTGGTTGAGCACGCCCATGAAGGGGCTGCCGGGCAGCGGCACGCCCCACATCAGGCTGCCCATGGTGCCCACGCCCTCCCACAGCTCGGCCAGCGCGGCGCGCGCCAGCTCGGCGCCTGCGCGCCGGGCCCTGGCCGGGTCGCTTTCCTGGCGTGCGGCCTGGGCATAGCCCTGGGCCAGGGCCACGGCATTCATGGCGCCTGCGCTGGTGCCGCTGATGCCGTCGATGACGAGATGGCCATCCTCCAGCAGCGCGTCCAGCACGCCCCAGGTCAGAGCGCCGTGGGAGCCTCCACCCTGCAATGCAAGGTTGAGGGTGCGGGGTGCGGGTGCGTTCATGGGGGATGCGTGATTCAGCCTTCCACGGCCTGGTCGCGGTTCATCGCCACCATCCCGCGCACGATGCGGTAGAGGAACCAGATGGAGATGACGGTCCAGGCGATCCAGCCGGGAATGAGCAGCACCAGCCACAGCGGCGCAGTCACCAGATACAGGATGCCGGCCCAGATCACGCTGCGGATGCGCCAGGAAAAATGCGAGGCCATCCAGCTGCCGCGGGCATCGTCGCGCTTGACCAGGTCGATGATCAGCGCGATCACCAGCAGCGCGATGCTGGGCTGGGCCGTCGGCACGACGGCGGCCACCGCCACGAACAGGTGCAGCACATAGCTGACCCAGCCCCAGGCCTTGAGGCCTTCGATGCGGGACTGGTCCAGGGCACGGACTTCGATGAAATCGTCATTCATGGCAGCGGTCCTTTCTCGTTCACATCACGTTCACGGGCCTTGCGCAGCGCCTTCTCCTCGATGCCGCTGGTGCCTTCGCGGCGTTCCAGCTCGGCAACGACCTGGGCGGGCGTCAGGCCGTAGTGGGCCAGGGCGATCATGCTATGAAACCACAGGTCGGCCACTTCGTAGAGGATTTTGCCGGCATCGCCGCCATGGTCCGCGTCCTTGGCGGCCATGACGACTTCGGTGGCCTCCTCGCCGATCTTCTTGAGGAAGGCGTCAGGCCCCTTGTGCAGCAGGCGCGCGACATAGCTCTTGTCCGGGTCGCCGCCATTGGCGGGCTTGCGGCTTTCGATGACGGCGGCCAGGCGCGCCAGGGCGTCCAGCGAGGAGGTGCTTGTGGTGTCTTTCATGGTCGTGGCATTCATTTGTAGATCGATTCGGGGTCTTTCAAGACCGGATCGACGGCCGTCCACCGGCCATCGCGCAGCACGCTGTAGAAGCAGCTGTGGCGTCCGGTGTGGCAGGCAATGCCGGGCTCGTGGCCGGTCTGCGTGACCTTGAGCAGCACGACATCGTTGTCGCAGTCGATGCGCACCTCGTGCACGGTCTGCACGTGGCCCGATTCCTCTCCCTTGAACCAGAGCCTGTTGCGCGAGCGGCTGAAGTAGACGGCGCGGCCCAGCTCGGCCGTCCTGGCCAGTGCCTCGCGGTCCATCCAGGCGAACATCAGCACGTCGCCCGTGTCCTTTTCCTGCGCGATCACGGGCACCAGGCCCTGTGCATCCCATTTGACTTGATCGAGCCAGTTCATTGCCTGCATTGTGAATATCCTGGATGGGCATCCCCGTGACAGGATTGTCAGGAATTGCCTGGAATGGAAGGGGGGCGTGCCGGCCCGATTGGCCGGCGCGCGGTAATCAGAGGCGCACGGGCACGCCGCGTTCGGCCATGCGCTGCTTGGCCTGGCCCACGGTGAATTCACCGTAGTGGAAGATGCTGGCGGCCAGCACGGCGTCGGCGCCGCCCAGGGTCACACCATCGGCCAGGTCGTCCAGCGAGCCCACGCCGCCCGAGGCGATCACGGGCACGGGCACGGCGTCGCTGACGGCGCGCGTGAGCTTCAGGTCGAAGCCGGACTTGGTGCCGTCGCGGTCCATGCTGGTCAGCAGGATCTCGCCCGCGCCGCGGCGCGCCATCTCGGCGGCCCACTGCACGGCGTCCAGCCCGGTGTTCTTGCGTCCGCCGTGGCTGTAGACATCCCAGCCCGGGCCGGCGGCGCGGCCGTCGGCGCCCACGCGCTGCTCGTCCTCGGCCGTGCGGCGCTTGGCGTCGATGGCCACGACGATGCACTGCGCGCCGTACTTGTCCGAGGCGGCGTTGATGACGTCGGGGTTGGCGATGGCCGCCGAATTGAAGCTGGTCTTGTCCGCGCCCGCGTTGAGCAGGCGGCGCACGTCCTCGACGGTGCGCACGCCGCCGCCCACGGTCAGCGGAATGAAGACCTGGCTGGCCACGGACTCGATGATGGGCAGGATCAGGTCGCGCCCATCGCTGGTGGCCGTGATGTCCAGGAAGGTCAGCTCGTCCGCGCCCTGGGCGTTGTAGCGTGCCGCGATCTCCACGGGATCGCCGGCATCGCGCAGCTCCAGGAAGTTCACGCCTTTGACGACGCGCCCTCCCGTGACGTCAAGACAGGGGATGATGCGTTTGGCAAGCATGGGCAGACTCGTGGCTAAGGCGTGAAGGAAGGGCGAAAAGATACCACGGCCCCAGGGGCCGCGCGCCCTGCGGGTTTCAGCGCTCGAAGCGGGCTGCCGTGCTCTGCCACCGCCAGGCATCCGCGCACATGCGATCCACGTCCAGGGCGGCCTTCCAGCCCAGCAGGCGCTCGGCCTCGGAAGGGTCGGCCCAGCACTGGGCCACATCGCCGGGGCGGCGCGCCACGATCTGGTAGGGCACGGGGCGGCCGCTGGCGCGCTCGAAGGCGCGCACCATCTCCAGCACCGAGACCGGGCGTCCGGTGCCCAGGTTCACCGTCAGCAGCCCCTGCTGCCCGCGCAGGTAGCGCAGCGCCGCCAGGTGGCCGCGCGCCAGGTCGGTGACGTGGATGTAGTCGCGCACGCCCGTGCCGTCGGGCGTCGCATAGTCGTCGCCATAGACGCTCAGCCGCTCGCGCTGGCCGGTGGCCACCTGGGCCACATAGGGCATGAGGTTGTTGGGGATGTCGCGCGGGTCCTCGCCGATCAGGCCGCTTTCGTGCGCGCCCACGGGGTTGAAGTAGCGCAGCCGTGCCAGGCGCCACTGGCCGGGCTCGGCGCGGTCCAGGTCGGCCAGCATTTCCTCGATCCACAGCTTGCTGCGGCCGTAGGGGTTGGTGGCGGACAGGGGAAAATCCTCGCGGATGGGCAGGCGGGCCGGATCGCCGTAGACCGTGGCCGACGAGGAGAACACCAGGCTGCGCACGTTCGCGGCCTGCATGGCCTGCAGCAGGGCGACCGTGCCGCCCACGTTGTGCTCGTAGTAGCGCAGTGGCTGGGCCACGGATTCTCCGACGGCCTTGAGGGCCGCGAAGTGGATCACCTCGCGGATGGGATGCTCGGCGAACAGCCGCTGCAGTGCTGCCCGGTCGCGCACATCCCCCTCGACGCAGTCGGGTCTGCGCCCCGTGATCTGCGCCATGCGGTCCAGTACGCTGTGGCTGCTGTTGCTGAAGTTGTCGTAGATCAGATAGGGCTCGCCTGCCGCGGCGAGCTCCACGCATGTGTGCGAGCCGATGAAGCCCGCACCGCCTGTGACCAGAATCATGAATGCCTCTTGCTGGTGATTTTGCTGAGAGCGTGTGATGCACTTTGACGAACCCGAAGGGAAAGCCGGGAAAGGGGCCCGGCCCTTCGTTGCAGCCCGCTTGCGGTGTGGCAACCGCGGCGCGTGCTGCGCCT
>JBHIXF010000111.1:0-7481 GCA_041984925.1 Comamonas sp. | reverse complement strand
CATGTGCGTCGGGGTTGCTGGCGTGCAGCATGCGGCCCAGCAGGTCGTAGCCGTAGGTGGTGGTTCCACCGTCGCCATCGCCTGCGGCTTCGCTGCCCACGTGGATCTTGGCCACGAGGCGGCCCAGCCTGTCGCGCTGGAACAGGGTGTGCTTGGGCAGGGGGGCGTCGGGCCGGGCGTCGTAGGGAGTGTCCGGCGCCTGGTGGGCGTCGCGTTCGTGCAGTTGCGTCAGCTCTCCTGCGGCGTTGTAGCGGTAGCGCTGGATGCGGCCGTCAAATCCGGTTTCTTCGATCAGGTTGTCTGCCGCGTCGTAGACGAAGCGGGTGATGGCGCCGTTTTCGTTCTGAAGCGCGATCAGCCGGCCCACGGCGTCGTACTGATAGAGCAGGCTGCCGCCCTGGGCGTCGCTGCGCTGCACGGGCTGGTCCAGTCCGTTGTAGGTGTAGCGCGTGGTGGCCCCTTCGGGGTCGGTGTAGGCCAGCAGGTTGCCTTGCGCGTCGTAGTCGTAGCGGTGCTCGCTGCCGTCGGCCGCGCGCATGCTGCGCAGCCGCCCCAGCAGGTCGTGGCGGTAGACGGTGGTCTGGCCCAGCGCGTCGGTGGTGGCCGCCAGGTGTCCCAGGTGGTTCCATGCGTAGCGCGTGACCTGTCCCGAGCAGTCGGTGTAGGCCACCAGTTGTCCCGCTTCGTCCCAGTGCAGATGGCGGGTTTTGCCCAGCGCATCTTCGATGGCGATGGGCAGGCCACGGGCGTCGTATTGCCAGCGCGTGGCCTGGCCCAGCGGGTCCTGGCGCTGCACGAGGTTGCCCTGCCCGTCGTAGCTTTGGCGCCAGGTGTGGCCCAGCGCGTCGGTGACGGCTTCGGGCAGGTTCAGCGCGTTGTATTGCAGCCGGGTGGTGGCGCCGGCCGGGTCGGTGACGGCCAGCAGGTTGCCCTGGGTGTCGAATTGCCAGCGGGTGGTGCGGCCCAGCGCGTCGCGCATTTGCTGCGGGTTGCCGGCCGCGTCCATCTGGGTTTCGCTGCGGATGCGCTGGCCGTCGGGGCCGGGCTCGGTGATGGCGGTGACTTCGTGCTGGGCGTTGTATTCGTAGCTGCTGCGCCGCCCCAGCGCGTCGATGACGTGGGTGGTGCGCCGGCCCAGGTCGTATTCGAAGTGGGTGTCCAGCACGCCGGCAGCGTCGGTCCAGGTGCGCACCACGCGTCCGCCTGCATCCAGCCGGCTCCATTGCTGGTGGTGGGTGAAGCCGGTGCGGCTGCTGTAGGACACCATCAGGTGCTGGCGGTAGCGGTAGTGCGCGGCGCTGTCCATGGCGTCGGTGGCCGTTTGCAGGTTGGGGTGGGTGTCGCCTTCGGCATTGCCTTCGGTGCCGTAGGCGTAGCGCGCCAGCACGGCGCCGGGGTGCTGCACGCCGTCGATCACGCGCGGCTCCAGCTGGATTTGCAGCAGCAGCGGTCCGCCCGGGCCCTGGTCTTCGCTCCAGTCAAAGCGCAGCCTGCGGCCCGCGCTGTCCGTCAGGCCCAGCGGGCGCGGCGCACGTCCGTCTATGCCGGTGGCCTCATAGGCAGGGTAGTGCAGCCTGATGCCGTTGCCGTTGCGGTCCACGCTTTGCTGCAGCGGCAGCCGCCATTGGCCTGCGGCCGGCGCGGCGAACAGGTGGCGGATGCCGTCCGCGCCTTCGACGCTCCATTCGCCTTGCGCATGGTGGGTGACGGTGAGTTTTTCGCGCGCATCGAAGTGGCTTTGCCCCGCTGCGATTTCGGGCCACTGGATGCGCCGCCCCCGCGCGTCGTAGTAGTGCACCGCCCCGTGCACCAGCACCAGTTCGGTGGACAGCGGCGTGCTCCAGCCCCAGCCCAGCCAGCCCGGGCGGCGGTCGCTGGAGCGGTAAAAGCGCTGCCAGGCCAGCGGCACGGGGCCGGGCAGCTCAAAGTCGGTTTCCCGCAGGATCTTGGTGCCCGTGGCGAAGACCACCGGGTTGCAGGTGCCCAACTCGCAGCCCGGCAGCGCCGGCGGGCTGCCTTTGGCTCCATCGATGATGTGCCCCTGCGTGTTGGGGTTGACGCGGTTGTCGCTGCGCTGGGCCACCGGCTCGCGCCGCGGCTTGGCGCGCCGCGCGGTCTTGCCCAGCACGAAGCCGGTGGTGATGGCCGCCACGCCTTCAGCGATCACTTCGGCGATTTCCTCGAGCTTGTCGTCGGTCAGCGGCGGGGTCAGCAGTTCCTGTACTTCCTGCGCCAGCTCGGCGATCTGCTGTGCAGCCTGGGCCATGGCCGCGCCGCCGACGATGAGGTTGACGCCGGGGATGAGCTTGCCCACCATCTTGAGGGCCGGCCCGATCAGCATGCTGGGGTCGGCCAGGCTTTCGCCGAGCGCTGCCAGCTGGCCGGAGAAGGCGTCGGGCAGTTTGGCGATGACTTTCTGCGCCAACTGGTCGTAGGGTCCGGGCAGCGCCTTCATGGCCAGGCGCGTGGCCCAGCCCGGGTTGATGACCATGGCGTTGCTTTTGGTGGTGTCGAAGGCGCGCACGCTGCCGCGGCTTTCGAACTTGGTGTCGCTGCTGTAGCTGGTGGGCTCGGCCGCGCCGCCCACGACGCCCGAGCGCACGCCGGCGATGCCGCCCAGCTTGTCGGGGCTGGCGGCGACGGATTCGAAGCGGCTGCCCGCGACGGCCACGGGGTGGCCGCTGATCTTGAGCGTGGCGGTGCCGTTTTTGAGGCCCGGGCCGTGGGCCATGTTGGCCAGGGGCACTGCGGGGCCCTGGGGTTTGGGAAAGACGGGGTTGATGGGCCCGGGGATCATGGCCGGGCTGCGGCCTTCATGAATGGCCTGGCGGTTGTTGACGAATGTGGTCATGGGCGGGCTCCGGGTTGGGGGGGCGCAGAGGATTGGCGCCGTGGCGCAGCAGGCGGTGCGGCCGCGCCGGCCTGCCGATGCCAGGCGGCGCTCCATGCCGCGACGCGGTGGTCCAGTCCGGCGACGGTGAAGAGGCTGGCGTGGCCGGCCAGCGGCGAGGGCAGGACGGGGTGGTCCCGGATCTGGCGCATTTCATGGAACAGGCTGAGCAGCAGCGGCACCCAGGCGGCGCCCATTTCTCCCAGCAGCGCAGCCGGTTCCTGGGCTGGCGGCAGGCCGCCCTGCGGGGCCAAGGCAGCGCCAAGGCTGGCCAGTTCCGCGCCGCGCCAGGCTGAGCCGTCCATGTCGCACCAGTGGGAGTGCAGTGCGCTGGCCGGCAGGTTCGCTGCCTGCAGGGCGCCTTGGCTGGCTTCGATCAGCGCGCGGCCTTCGGGCAGGTGGCTGCTGTCCATGCGCGAGTGGGCCTCTTGCGCGAAATACGGCGGGTTGACGGTGGCATAGTCTTCGGCCCCTGGCTGGCGGCACAGGCGCACGAAGGCGGCGCCTTCCGACGCGATGAAGCCTTCGCGGACGCCGTTGACCCGGGCCCAGCGGCGCTGGTGGAGCGCATCCACGATCTCCGTGTCCACGAAGCTGTCCACGCCTCCGATGATGGCTTCGGCAGCGTGCGGGGTGTCGTGCAGAAAGCGGTAGGCATGCGCCAGCGCCTGCGCTCCTGCGACGGTGCCGCCGATGGATAGGTGGATGGGCAGGAACTCGGGCGCCAAGTCCAGTGCGCGTGGCAACTCCAGTGCAATGCGGCCCGTGTCTATCCAGTCGGGCAGTTCGGGCAGGGGCTCGGGCAGGGCCAGGAAGAGGGCTATGGGCCGCTGCAGCGGCCAGCCGGCCGTGGGGGCGGGAGGCGCGCGCAAGGCTTCTTGCAAGGCTGGCGCCGCAAGCCGGATGAGGCGCTCCGTGCCTTTGCAGGCCGGGTCGATGGCCTGCACGCGTGAGACGGTGGCGCGGTGTTCGGCCTGGCCTGTGATGGCTTGCCGGGTAAAGCCCGACTGGCGTGCGGCGAAGCTGCTGCCGACTTGCCAGGCCCGGGTCCCGATGGGAGTGCATGCGCCGGTGGCGGCAATGACGAGAGGTTTCATGGCTTGTGCTTGCTGAGGTTGAAGGCTGCGCGCTCGATCACCGAAGCGGTGGCGCAGGCGAGCGCCTGCACGCAGGCGAGATCGTCGTTGTCGATCCATACCGCCGCGCCGACGCGGGAGGCGTGCTCGGCATAGAGCAGGCTGCGCAGTGGGGCGCCAGCCAGGGCTGCCGTCTCTTGCAGCACCACTTCCTGGCGAGGGCGGCCCAGCCGCAGGGCGGGGCCTGTGAGCGGCACCGCAGCCAGCAGGGAGTCGACGCATGCCGCGCGTGTGGACGCTTCGTGCGCCATGTCGAAGGCAAGGTCGGCGGTTTCTCCGGTCAGCATGGCTGTGGCGTCGGCGACCGCGCGGCAGGCGCTTTCGTCATCCCAGGGCGTGTGGGCGGCGAGCTGGCGCAGCAGCGGGGCATCGCCTGTGAGGCTGGCCGCGTAGACCTGCAGGTGCCAGCTCATTTCCGGATAGCGGCCCTGCCTGAGCGCCGTGGCCAGGGCGGGCCCGTCCCGTGCGGCCACCAGCGCGACTGCGATGTCCGAGTCCTGCATCCGCTGCAGTTGGGCATGCGCGCTGGCTGTTTCATGCGCGCTGCCCATGAGCGCCAGCGCCAGGAGCGCCGCATGGGGGGCATTGCCCTGCTCCATGGCGGCGAGCGCCTTGGCTTCGCTGGCATGGCGCATGCACCGCCATTCGCACAGCGCGGCCAGTCCGCCGGGCATGTCCGCCGTCCATGCCGTGACGGCCTGGGCGAATGCATCGCTGATGGCCGGCCGCGCGATCGCAAGGTGCAGGAGCAGCTGCTGCAGCGGCCCATCGTGCCGGTGCCGACCCTCGGAGATCAGCCAGGTGAAGTATTCGGCAACGGTCGGGTCGAAGCAAAAGCGCACGGCGTTGAAGACCGCATGCGGCTGCTCCTGCAGATGCGCGCCCAGCATCTGCTCCAGGCCTTCGTGGACCTGCTTGCGCTGCAGGTGCAGGGTCTGCAGGCAGGCCAGCGCGAAGATGCGGGAGGGCTCGTCCAGTATCTCCGTGCCGGCCGTTTCAATGGCGTGCCGGCAGGCCTGTTCCAGGTGGGGGGCATGCATCAGATGCAGCTTCAGGCAGGCCAGTGCCTGGAGGATGCTGTCGTCCAGCACGGCGAGTGCCTGTGGCCGCGAGGCATGCCGCAGCCGCATCTGCGAGCGGCGCCAGTACTGGATGGCGAGGGCACGTGCCATGCGGACCGCTGGCTCGGCCGGTACGGGGATGTCGGTTGCGCGGGAAATGGGCAGTTCAATCACTGTCATGCTGCACGGGGCCTGCAGGCCCTTGGGAAATGGAAGGCATGGGGGACAATGCAGCGCAGGAGGAACCCAAGCGATGCTGGAGAATCTGACGCCGTTTGCAGCGGAGGTGCTGCCCGGCCATGGCGCCGATGGCGCCCTTTGCTCCACCGTGGTCGTCAAGGCCACGCTGGATTTCGCGGGACGCGTGGTGGCCCAGGGCAAGCAGGTGCCGGTGCTGCGCGGCGATGCGTTCTTCGGCGAAGAGGGGCCGCCGGGCGTGGTGCGCCATGAGGCTGATACCGCTGCGCGCAAGCCCCGCGTGGATGTGCTTTTCAATGGCTTTGCCTATGCACCCGGTGGCAAGCCCGTTGCGCATTTCGATGCCGGGCTGGCCGTGGGCGGCAAAAGCCAGGTCATCAGGGTGTACGGCAAGCGCGTATGGCAGCGGAGGCTGGGTGTGTTGCCGGTGGTGCAGCCCGTGGAGCCGGCCTTGCGGGTCCCCGTGACCTACGACCTTGCCTTCGGCGGCGCGGATGCCGACAACCCCGAGGTGTTTCACGCAGCCAATCCCATCGGCGCAGGCTTCAGCGCAGGATTGCCTCGCGACGGGCTGCCGATGCACCAGCTCGAATGGCGCGATGAACCGGTGCGCTCGGCGAGCGACCGGGCAACGCCTGCGGGCTTCGGATGCATAGGCCGCAGCTGGCTGCCGCGCCGCGCGCTCTGGGGCAGCTACACGGGCAGGCAGCTGGATGCCGCCCCGGGCCTTCTTGCACGCATGCCTGCCACTTTCGATCCTGCCGCATTCAACTGCGCCCATCCCCGGATGCAGTTCAGCCCCGGGCAGGTAGGCCCGGGCACCCGGATTGCATGGATGCACCTGAGTGCCGAGGGACAGGGCGAGACCTGCGTTCCCGAGATCCGCCCGCAGCTGAGCTGGGTGCTGCGTGGCGAGCGCGGCTGCGCGCGTCCGGATTTCGACACGGTGATCATCGAACCCGAGCAGGGGCATATGGTGCTCATCTGGCGGCACACGCTTGAGGGGCATGTGCTGCACGGCCTTGAAAGCGTTCAGATCCATCTGTGACCCGGCTTTCAGTTGATGCGGACTTCGGCCGCCTCCAGGTCGAGCAGGTCACGCGCGTCCTGTTCGATCGTCAAAGCGACCAGGCGCAAAAGGCCCTGGGCGGTCAGCTTGAGCGTGGCCTGCCCGCAGGACAGCGTGATGCAGTCCTGCGAGCGCAACTGGATGCTGCGCTGTCCCCAGGGCATGGCCGGCGAGGGCGAGAGCACGCAAGTGATGGTGGACTGGCCTTCGGGCTGGACTGCGAGCAGGACCACGTCTCCGGGCGCCAGGGCAGGAAGCAGGACGCCCGCCGGCGCCTGCACACGGAGCGCGGGGTCATGGGTGAAGGCGACCAGATAGAGATCCTGCTCCTGCGCTTCGATGACCTGCCCGGACAGTAGCCGGACGTTGGAAGGCGGGGGCTGCAGGGCGCCGGCATCGGAGGGCTGTGCCGGCAGGCGTTGGGAAGCGATGGCCATGGGATGTCCTTCAGGCAGGGTTGATGTGGCTGTCGGGGGAGGAGACGGTGACCTTGGAGCTGCCGCTGATGGCGATCGTCTTGCCATTGAGCTGCACCGTCCCGTCGCTGGTCATGCGCAGGACGGCCTTGCCGCACTTGATCTCGATGGCGTCGCCCACGGTGACGGCCATTTCCTTGCCGACATGGAGCGTTCTGACTTCGCCGACCGTGGTGGCGAGGTTCTTGCCGATGGTTTGCGTGTGGTTGTTCGTGGTGTCGTCGGTGCGGTTCTTTCCGACGTGGCTGCTCTGGTTGAGTCCGACGGAAACGCTGCGGTTCATGAGCACGTTGGTGCTCTGGCTGAGCCCCACGTTGACCACCATGGCCGCACCCACGTTGACGTTGTATGCGGCGCCGATGGTCATCATCTTGGCCAGGCCCACGTTCTGCAGGTAGGCCAGGCCGATGGTCTCGGTCTTGAAGCGGCCGACGTCGATGGACCAGTTGCGTCCTATCCGGTCCTTCTCGTGCTTGCCCACCGTCTTGGTGCGCGACTTGCCGATGCCCACCGTCTCGTTCAGATCCACCGTGCGCGTGCGGTTCTGGTGCACGGTCAGCGTCTCGTCCTGGTCCACCACCTCCGTGCGCCAGCCGTGCACGTCGATCTTCTCGTTGCGCTGCACCACCTCCGTGCGGTCCCGCCCGATGC
>JBHIXF010000110.1:0-7618 GCA_041984925.1 Comamonas sp. | reverse complement strand
GCTCGGCGACGCGCTGGGCCAGCGCGTCGCCGCGCGCGCCGGCGGCGGCTGGCGCTGCGGCGATGGCATTCACATCCACGGGGCCGCACAGCAGGTGGGCCCAGCGCGGCTCGCGCGCGCCGGGTGCGCGCGGCAGCAGCACGACCAGGGGGCCGCCTTTTTCCTCGCTGCGCTCGCGCAGCTCATCGAGAAAGGCCTCGACCGAGGAGATGTCGGCAAAGCGGTGCCAGCGCTCGGAGTTGATGCGCAGCTCGCCGGCCGTCTGCGGGCCGCGCAGCATCAGCAGGGCCAGCAGCACGGCGCTCTGGTCGGGCACGCCCACGCCGCGCGGGAAGTTGTGCTCCCAGCGTGTGGCGCGCGCGCTGCTGATCTGCACGGACAGGGTGCGCAGGCGCAGGCTGTCCAGCGCCTCCTGGGCCTCGCCCTCGCTGATTTCCATCACCGGGTCGCGGCTGCTTTTCTGGTTGCAGCCGGTGACCAGGGCATTGAGCGTGAGCGGGTAGCTGTCGGGCACGGTGCGCGCCTTTTCCATCAGCGTGGCCAGCACGCGGGCCTCGATGGCGGTCAGGGGATTGGAGCGGGGATCGAAAGGCATGGCGGATCGGGATGGATCGGATGGAAGGCCCGGCATGGCCGTGGGCCTTGCCGGGGCGGGCGCAGGCCGCCTGGCCTGCGGTGAGACAATCGCCGCCCATGAAAAATATCGTGATCCTGATCTCGGGCGGCGGCTCGAACATGGCTGCCATTGTGCGTGCTTCGCAGCAACAGGACTGGGCTGGGCGTTATGGCGCGCGTGTCGCGGCCGTGGTCAGCAACAAGGCCGAGGCATCGGGCCTGGTGTTCGCGAAGGAGCAGGGCATTGCCACCGAGGTGCTGGACCACCGTCCCTTTCCCAGCCGCGAGGCCTTCGATGCCGAGCTGGCCCGGGTGATCGACCGCCACGATCCGGCCCTGGTCGTGCTGGCCGGCTTCATGCGCATCCTGACGCCGGGCTTCGTCTCGCACTATGAAGGCCGCATGGTCAACATCCATCCTTCCCTGCTGCCGGCGTTCACGGGCCTGCATACGCACCAGCGCGCCATCGACGCGGGCTGCAGGTTCGCGGGCTGCACCGTGCATGGCGTGACGGCCGAGCTGGACGTGGGCCCCATCATCGAGCAGGCCGTGGTGCCCGTGCTGCCCGGCGACACGGCCCAGAGCCTGGCCGCGCGCGTGCTCGTGCAGGAGCACATCATCTATCCGCGCGCGGTGGCGCGGCTGGTGCAGGCCTGAGCGCCTGGAGCGTGCTCTAGAGTCCTTCGCTCCGCCAGGACTGCTGCTCCGGTTCGGAGCAGCGTGCGAACCGGGGCTGCGGCACGCCATCGATCACCACGGCCTCGTTGAACATCGCGGCGGGGCGCACCCACAGGCCGCGCCCGCCATAGAGCGCGCGGTACAGGACCATGGGCTCGCGCGTCTCGCTGTGGCGCACGGTGGCGAGGACCTCATAGCGCCCTCCCTTGTAGTGGCGGTACAGGCCGGGGGGCGTGGGGATCAGAGGGGGCAGGTCGTCATCGTTCATGGACAGGCATGGTAGCGGTGCCCGCGCCGCGTTCCGACCTGCGGCCCCCTCGGAAATGCAAGGCAGTGGGACAATCGCGCCCATGCATCCCAAACCGCTTCTCGACGCCTGCGCCGAACTGGTCAAGCGCACCCTGACTTTCGAACACCCGGCCGACGCCGTGGTGTCACGCTTTTTCCGCGACAACCGCAACCTGGGCCCGCGCGAGCGCGCCACGCTGGCCGAGACGGCCTATACCGTGCTGCGCAAGAAGCTGCTGTTCGAAAGCCTGGCGCGCTCGGGCAGCGGAGCGCGCGAGCGGCGCCTGGCCATCCTGGGCTTGGCCCACAGCCAGGAGGCGATGGCCCGCTCCGAGCCGGCGCGCAAGGAAGCCCGCAGTTTCGTGCGCGCCGCGCTGTCGCCCCAGGATCTGCAATGGCTCGATGCCTGCGAGGCCGTGCGCCCCGAGGAGTTGTTGGAGTCGCACCGCCACAACCTGCCCGAATGGCTGGTCGAGCCGCTCAGGCAGCAGCTGGGCGAGGACTTCTGGGCCTTCGCCCACAGCATGGAGCAGGCCGCGCCGCTGGACCTGCGCGTCAACGCGCTGAACGCCAAGCGCGCCGAGGTGCAAAAGGAACTGGAGCAGGCCGGCATCGCCGCCGAGGCCACGCCCTATTCGCCCTGGGGCCTGCGTGTGCAGGGCAAGCCCGCGCTGACGCGGCTCGATGCCTTCACGCGCGGCGCCATCGAGGTGCAGGACGAAGGCTCGCAGCTGCTGGCGCTGTTGCTGGACGCCAAGCGCGGCGAGATGGTGGTGGATTTCTGCGCGGGCGCGGGCGGCAAGACCCTGGCCATCGGCGCCTGCATGCGCAGCACCGGGCGCCTGTATGCCTTCGACGTGTCGGGCCACCGGCTCGAGGCCCTGAAGCCGCGCCTGGCGCGCTCGGGCCTGTCCAACGTGCACCCGGCCGCCATCGCCCATGAGCGCGACGACCGCGTCAAGCGCCTGGCCGGCAAGATCGACCGCGTGCTGGTGGATGCCCCCTGCTCGGGCCTGGGCACGCTGCGTCGCAATCCCGACCTCAAGTGGCGCCAGTCCGCGAAGGCCGTCGAGGAGCTGACCGGCAAGCAGGCCGCCATCCTGGCCAGCGCCGCGCGCCTGGTCAAGCCCGGCGGGCGCCTGGTCTATGCCACCTGCTCCGTGCTGCCGCAGGAAAACGAGGCCATCGCCGAGGCCTTCGCCGCCGAACACAAGGACTTCGTGCCCATGGATGCGGGCGAGCTGCTGGCCCAGCTCAAGGTGGAACAGGGCGCCGCGCTGTGCAGCGGCGGAGAGACTGGCACGCAGTACCTGCGCCTGTGGCCGCAGCGCCATGAGACCGACGGCTTTTTCGCGGCTGTCTGGACCCGCAAGGCCTGAGTCCAGGCGCAATAAGCTGTAAACCGTAGGAGATTTCCTACCGTTTTGCCGAGGGCGCCTAAAATTGAGGCAGCGGTGCCGCCCGGTGCCGCCATTGCCAAGAGCTGTGCTTATGTCGCTGGATTTCGGGTCGGTTTGGAATGTCGCCGTGGACTGGATGGCCCACGGCCTGTGGCAGCTGTCCTGGTGGCAGCTGCTGCTCTATGCCCTGGCGACCACGCACGTCACCATCGCGGCCGTGACCATCTTCCTGCACCGCTGCCAGGCCCATCGCTCGCTGGACCTGGGGCCGGTGCCTTCGCATTTCTTCCGCTTCTGGCTGTGGCTGGGCACGGGCATGGTCACCAAGGAATGGGTGGCCATCCACCGCAAGCACCATGCCAAGTGCGAGACGGCCGATGATCCCCACAGCCCCCAGACGCGCGGCCTCGACACCGTGATGCGCAAGGGCGCGGAGCTGTACCGCGAGGAAGCGAAGAACGCCGAGACGCTCAGGAAGTTCGGCCACGGCACGCCCGACGACTGGATGGAGCGCCATGTCTACAGCCGCCACTCGGCCTGGGGGCCGACGCTGATGCTGCTCATCGACGTGGCGCTGTTCGGCGCCATCGGCCTGACCATCTGGGCCGTGCAGATGGCCTGGATCCCGTTCTGGGCGGCCGGCGTGGTCAACGGCCTGGGCCATTTCTGGGGCTACCGCAATTTCGAGGCGCAGGACGCCAGCACCAATCTCTCGCCCTGGGGCCTGATCATCGGCGGCGAGGAACTGCACAACAACCACCACACCTATCCGACCTCGGCCAAGTTCTCGGTCAAGCGCTACGAGTTCGACGTGGGCTGGGCCTACATCAGCGCCATGCAGAAGATCGGCTGGGCCAAGGTCAAGAAGACGCCGCCCAGGCTGGTCATGGGCGCCGTCAAGCCGGTGGCCGACGAAAAGACGCTGGAGGCCGTGATCGCCAACCGCTACGAGGTCATGGCCCGCTATGCGCGCGGCGTGCGCGCGGCCGTGCAGCTGGAGCTCGATGCGCTCAAGCAGCGCAAGGCCCGCAAGGCCGACCTCTCGCTGCTCCGGACGGCGCGGCGCTGGCTGCACCGCGATGCGGACAAGGTGCCTGCCCAGGCCCAGGGCCAACTGGCCCAGGCACGCGCGGCCCACCCCGTGCTGGACCAGATGCTGGTCATGCGCGAGGAACTGCGCCAGCTGTGGCTCAACACCTCGCTGTCGCGCGAACAGCTCATCGCCCACCTGCAGGCCTGGTGCCATCGCGCCGAGGCCAGCGGCATCGCGGCGCTCAAGGAGTTCTCCATCAGGCTGCGCGCTGCCCACGCCTGAAGCCGCGCAGCCAGCCGGCCAGCCGCCATGCCCGGGGCCGCACCCCCTCTTCGGAGGCGGTGCGGCCCTGTGCTTCGGGGGCCCGCCACAGCTGCAGGCCGGCTGCCGCCTGCGGGCCATGGGGCCTGATCCTTATCCGCAAGCTGCTGCCCGCGCGCCAGCCCTGGCCCGGCGACAGTGTCACCGTGGGGCCGGGCATGCCGTCGGGCCAGGGCTGTTGCGGCGCGGTGATGTCCAGCCTGCCATGGCAGCAGAACAGTTCATCGCCTTCCTGCAAGGTCAGATGCAGTTCATCGCCGGGAGCCAGGCGGCGTGGTTCGAAAGAGCGGGAATCGGCGTGGCGCATGGATTTCTTCCTGTCAT
Organism: Comamonas sp.; assembly: GCA_041984925.1. Taxonomy (GTDB): domain Bacteria; phylum Pseudomonadota; class Gammaproteobacteria; order Burkholderiales; family Burkholderiaceae_C; genus Comamonas. Next base: position 2,959 of record JBHIXF010000110.1, on the reverse strand, counting down.
TGCAGGCCTTCGAGCGTAGGCGTGCGGCGGTTTTCGGCACAGGCACAGGCCGGGGTTTGCTGCGCCGCAGCAGTTCGGAACGGGAATATCTGTTGCGGTCTTGCGCCCGACGATCTGTATCTGTTGCGCAACAGGGTATGGTGGGAAGATCGCTCACCCGCCCTTCCCATCTGCCCATGGCTTCTGACATCGCCGCTCCCACCCTGTACCGCCGCCTGGCGGCCGACTACAGCCTGGCCATGGAGATGGGCACGCTCAAGGCCGGCGAGCGCATGCCCTCGGTGCGCGAACTCATGCGCCGCCATGGGGTCAGCCTTTCCACCGCGCTGCAGACGCTGCGCCATCTGGAGGACCTGGGGCGGCTGCAGGCGCGCCCGCGTGTGGGCTACTTCGTGCGCGACGCCCGGCCGCAAGGCCTGCAGCCGGCCAGCGAACCCGACCTGAGCCGGCCCGTGCAGCCGCTGCCGCAGCAGCACTTCGCGGGCATCAACGAGCACATCTCGCTGCTGCTGGAGCGCGGCCGCCAGGCCGATGTGCGCGTGGACCTGGGCGGTGCCACGCCGCCGCCCGAGCTGTTCGATCGCGGCTACCTGAACCAGGCTGCGGCGCGGCTGCTGCGCGAGCAGCCCGATCTGCTGGTGCTGGGGCGCTCCATGATGGGCAGCCACCCCGATTTCCAGCGCGCCATGGCCCGGCGCGCGCTGGCCGCCGGCATCCATGTGGCGCCGGCCGACGTGCTGGCTACCACGGGCAACTCCGAGGCCGTGAGCCTGGCGCTGGCCGCCGTGGCCTCGCCCGGGGATGTGGTGGCCGTGGAGTCGCCGACCTACTACGGGCTGCTGCAGGTCGTGGAGTCGCTGCAGATGCAGGCCCTGGAGATTCCCTGCAGCCCGCGCACGGGCCTGTCCATCGAGGCCCTGGAGCTGGCGCTGCAGACCCAGCCACGGCTGAAGGCCGTGGTGGTCGTGCCCGAGCTGCAGATGCCGTTGGGCACGCGCATGCCCGACGAACACAAGGCCCGGCTGGTGGCGCTGTGCACGGCCCACGGCGTGGCGCTGATCGAGGACGACTCCTATGGCCTGTTCGTGGAAAGCAGCCAGCCGGTGCGCCCGATCAAGGCCTGGGACCGCCTGCCGGGCCAGGTGATCTACTGCGAGGCCTTCAACAAGAGCATGGCGCCCGGCCTGCGCCAGGGCTGGATGAATGCGGGGCAGTGGCACGGCCGCGTGCAGATGCTCAAGTTCGCGCGCAGCCGGGGCACGCAGACGCTGGCGCAGCTGCTGGCGGCGGCCTGCGTGGGCTCGCCGGCCCACCTGCGCAACCTGCAGCGCCTGCGCCAGCAGCTGCGGCGCCAGCGCGAGGGTATGGCGCAGCTGGTGGCGCGCTTTTTCCCGCTGGGCACGCGGCTGAGCCTGCCCGCGGGCGGGCTCAGCCTGTGGCTGGAGTTTCCGGCCGGCGTCTCCACCTCCGAGCTGTTCACCCAGGCGCTGGCGCGCGGCATACGCACGGCGCCGGGCAGCATGTTCTCGAACTCGGGACGCTACGAGCACTGCATGCGCCTGGGCTGCACCCTGCCCGTGGATGCCGTGGTCGAGCAGGCCTGCCGGGAACTGGGGGCCATGGCGTGCTCGCAGCTGGGCCAGCCCGTCCGGGGGTGAGCCTTTGGATGCAGAAAAGCCGCCGGGCTTGCGCCGGGCGGCTTTGCTGTGGGGAGATCCCGCCGAATTACTTCAGCTTGATTTCCTTGTACTCGACGTGCTTGCGAGCCTTGGGGTCGAACTTCACGATGAGCATCTTCTCGGGCATCGTCTTCTTGTTCTTGGTGGTGGTGTAGAAGTGGCCGGTACCTGCAGTGGATTCCAGCTTGATCTTTTCGCGTCCGCCTTTAGCAGCCATGGTGTTTCTCCTTGAGGGAATTAGGCTTGGCCACGGGCACGCAGGTCTGCGAGCACGGAGTCGATACCGTTCTTGTCGATCAGGCGCAGGGCAGCGCTGGAAACGCGCAGGCGCACCCAGCGGTTTTCGCTCTCCACCCAGAAACGGCGGTACTGCAGGTTGGGCAGGAAACGACGCTTGGTCTTGTTGTTGGCGTGGGAAACGTTGTTTCCCACCATGGGCTTCTTGCCCGTTACTTCACATACGCGTGCCATGAGGACACTCCGATAGTTTCAACAGCCGCCGGCTCTGGTCCTCGCAAGGGGCGCAATTCCATCGCGCGCTGCAAAGTTCGCCGGCAACCTCACCTCGCCAGAAATAGGGGTGGCGGTAACCCCGTCCGCTGGAGCGTCCAGGCCTTGGCGTGCAAGGCGCTTCAAATCCAGCAAAGCCACGCATTATAGCGTTTCCATGGAAAAAGCCCCTGGGGCAGCCAATCACGGCCGCTTCCAGGGGCTTTTGTCCGGTCGATGGGGGGCGGACTATTCCTGTTCGAGGAAGCGCTGCGCGTCGAGCGCGGCCATGCAGCCCGTGCCGGCGCTGGTGATGGCCTGGCGGTAGACATGGTCCTGCACGTCGCCGGCGGCGAACACGCCGGGCACGCTGGTCTGGGTGGCGAAGCCCTTGAGGCCGCCCTGGGTGATGATGTAGCCGGTCTCGTCCATCTCCAGGTGGCCCTTGAAGATGTCGGTGTTGGGGGCGTGGCCGATGGCGATGAAGCAGCCCTGCAACTGGATGTCCTCGGCATGGCCGTCCTGCGTGCTCTTGATGCGGATGCCGGTCACGCCCGAGGCATCGCCCAGCACCTCGTCGAGCACGAAATGGGTCTTGAGCTCGATCTTGCCGGCCCGCACCTTTTCCATGAGCTTGTCCACGAGGATGGGCTCGGCCTTGAACTTGTCGCGGCGGTGCACCAGGGTGACCTTGCTGGCGATGTTGGACAGGTACAGCGCTTCCTCCACGGCCGTGTTACCGCCGCCGACCACGCACACGGGCTGCTCGCGGTAGAAGAAGCCGTCGCAGG
>JBHIXF010000109.1:0-8717 GCA_041984925.1 Comamonas sp. | reverse complement strand
CAGCATGGTGAAGGCGCGCTGGTGGTGCACTTCCTCGATGTTGGCGCCCGCGTCGGCCACGGTGGCGGTGATGCGCGCCAGCACGCCGGGCACGTCGCGCGCGCTGACCTTGATGCGCGCAAGGCGCCCCGAGCGCACCATGCCGCGCCCGATGATGGAGGCCAGCAGCAGCGGGTCGATGTTGCCGCCCGACAGGATCAGGCCCACCTTTTTGCCCGCGAAGCGCTGCGGATGGCGCAGCAGCGCGGCCAGGCCGGCGGCGCCCGCGCCCTCGACCAGGGTCTTCTCGATCTCCAGCAGCATGAGCACGGCCTGCTCGATGTCGCCTTCGTCGACCAGCACGAGGTCGTCCACCAGGCGCGTCACGATCTCCTGCGTGACCGCGCCGGGCTGGGTGACGGCGATGCCCTCGGCGATGGTGGAGCTGCCCATGGGCAGCTCGGCCTGGCGCACGGCGTTGAACATCGAGGGGAAGCGCTGGGTCTGCACGCCGACGATCCCGATGGCCGGATTCAGCGCCTTGGCCGCCGTGGCCACGCCCGCGATCAGCCCGCCGCCGCCGATGGCCACGACCAGCAGGTCCAGGTCGGGCTGCTCGGCCAGCATCTCCAGCGCCAGCGTGCCCTGGCCGGCGGCGATCTGCTCGTCGTCATAGGGGTGGACGAAGCACAGGCCCTGCTGCCCGGCCAGCGTGTAGGCGTGCTGGCGCGCCTCGGCCAGGGAGTCTCCGTGCAGCACGACCTCGGCACCGAAGCCGCGGGTGCGCTCCACCTTCACGCCGGGCGTGAAGCGCGGCATGACGATGACGGCGCGCACACCCAGGCGCTGCGCGTGGTAGGCCACGCCCTGGGCATGGTTGCCCGCGCTCATGGCGACCACGCCGCGCGCGCGCTCCTCGGGCGAGAGCTGGGCCAGCTTGTTGAAGGCCCCGCGCTCCTTGAACGAGGCCGTGAACTGCAGGTTCTCGAACTTGAGATAGACCTGCGCCCCCGTGATCTGGGACAGGGTGCGCGATTCCACGCAGGGCGTTTCGAGCACGGCGCCGCGCAGGCGGTCGGCGGCGTTGCGGATGTCTTGGAGGCTGAGCATGGTGCATTGTGGCGCACGGCGGGCCGGCGCGAAGCCGGGCATGCACCGGAGGTGCCTGTACAAGGAACGCGCCGGGTTCCACCCATAAAATAAGAATCATTCTTGTTCTTGGGGCGCGTACCGCTCCGGCTGTCCATGGCTGTCTCCCCTGTCCAAACACCTGCACGCCCGCCGCGCTGGCTGGGGCGGGGCACGCTGCGTGCCTGCGACTTCAGCGGCCCGGACTACCGCATCCTCGATGCCGAGGTCACGGCCCAGGATGCATTGCTGGCCGGCCATGTGCAGGCCTGGCAGGTGCAGCCCGGCCTGTGGCTGCACGGCGTGGAGGCGCGTGACCTGCGCACCATGAGCACGCGTTCGCCGGCCGTGCCCGGCCTGCATCTGGTCGTGCTGCTGGAGGGCTGCGTGGACGTGGCCTTCGCCCACCAGGGCCTGCAGCTGCAGGTGGCGGCCGGCGATGGCGCAAGAGCCCCGGCCCAGGCCTGCGGCGCGGTCATCCACTCGCGTCCTGGCGACATGTTCACGCGGCACTGGCAGCGCGGCAAGTTCGAGCGCAAGCTCAGCATCACCGTGCAGCCGCAGTGGTTTGCCGCCCAGACCCTGCCTCTGGACAGGCCGCCGCTGCTGGTGCGCTGGATGGAGCAGCAGCAGCTGGCCCTGCGTCCCTGGCAGCCTTCGCAGCGTGCCGTGGCGGTGGCCGAGCAGATCATCCAGCTGGCGCGCGAAGGCTCGGCGCCCGTGCTGCTGGCCAGCCGCGCGCTGGAGCTGGTGCATGAGGCGCTGCAGTCGCTCGATGCGCCCGAGCCGGCGCAGGCGGTCCTGGGGGTGCGCGAGCGCAGGCGCATGGCGCGGCTCAAGGCCTTGCTGGACAGCGGCGACGATGGCTGCCGCACGCTGGCCGAGATCGCGCGCGAAGTCGGCCTCAGCGCCAGCGCGCTGCAGCGCCAGTTCCGCCAGGCCTATGGGTCGAGCATCGATGGGTACCGGCGCGAACAGCGCCTGGAGCGGGCCTGGGCCTCGCTGGAGCGCACGGGCTGCAGCGTTGCCGAGGTCGCGCACGCGGCCGGCTACACGAGCGCGGCCAATTTCTCCACGGCCTTCAAGCGCCGCTTCGGCATCTCTCCCAAGCTGGTGCGCGCCAGGCTTTGACATCGGTGCGCATGGACCAGGCGGAAGAAGCGGTTGCCGCCATCGCCGCGTCCCTTCCCTCGCGCGGCGGCTCAGTGTGCGCCTGGTTCCTGCCTCAGCAGGAACTTCTGCAGCTTGCCCGTGGGCGTGCGCGGCAGGCTGGTGGCGAAGATGAACTCGCGCGGGATCTTGTAGCGTGCCAGCCGGCCGGCCAGGAACTGCTGCAGCGCCTGCGCATCGGGCGCGGGCCCGCCGCGCGGCACCACGTGGGCGATGACGGTCTCGCCCCATTCGGGGTGGGGGCGCCCGACCACGGCCACGTCGGCGACCTGGGGATGGGCCGACAGCGCGTCCTCCACCTCCTTGGAATAAACGTTCTCGCCACCTGTGATGACCATGTCCTTGGTCCGGTCCACGATGAAGAGATACCCCGCGTCGTCCAGCCGCGCAAGGTCGCCCGTGCGGTACCAGCCGCCAGGCGCGAAGGCGGCGGCCGTGGCATCGGGGTCGTGCAGGTAGCCGTCCATCACGCTGCCGGTGCGCAGCCAGATCTCGCCGGTGTCGCCGGGGCCGGCATCCGCACCGTCGTCGCGCACCACGCGCATGTCCACGCCGGGCAGGGCCACGCGGCCGATGGAGCCTGCGCGCTCGACCTGCTCCTCGGGGTAGAGCGTGGTGCCCGTGGGCCCGGTCTCGGTCATGCCGTAGACCTGGTAGAAACGGTCGCTGCGGTAGGCGGCCGCCAGCTTGCGCGCCATGTCGGCGCCGATGGGGCCGCCGCCGTAGATCCAGGCGCGCACGCTGGACAGGTCGTAGCGAGCGAAGTCGGGCAGCGTCTGCAGCGGCGCGAAGTAGGAGACAGGCGCGCCGAAGTACAGCGTCACGCCCTCGTCCTGCACGGCCTGCACGAAGTGCTGGGGGTGGTATTCGCGCAGCAGCACCACGGTGCCGCCCATGTACAGCGTGCCGCCGAACCAGTTGTTCAGCGGCGAGGAGTGCCAGATGGGCATGGCCATCAGCGTGCGCTCCTCGCGCGTGATCGACAGGCCCAGCGCCGCCGTGATCGCGGCCAGCGTCACGGCGCGGTGGCTGAGCCGGCAGCCCTTGGGCCGGCCCGTGGTGCCCGAGGTGTAGAGCACTTCGGCGATCTCCTCGTCCCCTGGGCGGATGCCTGGCAGGGGGTGGGCCGCCGCGACCAGCGCATCCCAGTCCTGGACGCCGTCGCCCGCCACGGCGCCTTCGGTCGCCAGGCGCACGCAGCGGTGTGCGGCGGCGGTGGCCACGGCTGCCAGCGCCGCGTCGAAGACCAGGGCCTTGCACTGCGCGTGGTCCAGGATGAACTGCAGCTCGGGCGCCTGCAGCTTGTGGTTGACGGGCACCAGGGTGGCGCCCAGCCGCCAGGTGCCGAGCAGGGCCTCGACGAAGCCCGGCGTGTTCAGGCACATCAGCGCCACGGCATCCCCCCGGCCCACGCCCTGGGCCTGGAGGACGGCGGCAGCGCGCTGCGAACGCTGCTGCATGTCGGCATAGCTGATGGAGGCGCCGCGGTCGCGCAGAAAGGCCTTGGCAGGCGTCTTGCGCACGGCGCTGTCGAAGGCGTCGAGCAGGTTCATGTCTTGTCTCCTTGTGCTTTGTTGCGTGGTGTGCCGGTGGCCGCTTCAGGCGGGCAGCGCGCGCTGCAGGATGGCGGCAATGTCCAGGCCCGAGGGATCGAAGGCGCCCGCCACCATGGCGCCCTGCTGCGCGCCCAGGCGCGTGGCGATGAAGCCGTCGGCCATGGCGGCCGGCGCATGGCGGCGCAGCAGGCAGGCCTGGGCCAGCAGCACCAGGTCCTGGACCAGGCGGCGGGCCTGGGCTTGGAGCTGCTCGGGCGGGCCCGACAGGCGCCGGGCCAGCGATTGCGCCTGCTGCTGGAGCATGGCTTCGCCCGCTGCCGCATCGACGAGGTCCTGCAGCAGCAGGCGCGCGGCCTCGGGCTCGCGCGAGATGGCGCGCAGCACGTCCAGGCACATGACGTTGCCCGAGCCTTCCCAGATCGAGTTCACGGGGGCCTCGCGGAACAGGCGCGCCATGACGCCCGTGTCCACATAGCCATTGCCGCCCAGCACCTCCATGGCCTCGCCCGTCAGTTCCACGCCGCGCTTGCAGACCCAGAACTTGGCGGCCGGCGTCATGATGCGCTTCCAGGCGCGCTCCAGCGGATCGCCGCCCTCGTCGCCACCTTTCTCGTAGGCCTGGGCCAGGCGCATGGCGATCTGCAGCGCGGCCTCGCTCTCCAGGGCCAGGTCGGCCAGCACGGTGCGCATCAGCGGCTGCTCGGCCAGCAGCTTGCCGAAGACCATGCGCCGGCGCGCATAGGCCAGGGCCTGCACCAGGGCCGAGCGCAGGATGGCCGCGCTGCCCAGCACGCAGTTCAGCCGCGTGTAGGTGGCCATCTCGATGATGGTGGGAATGCCCCGGCCTTCCTCGCCCATCAGGATGCCCCAGGCGTCCTCGAACTCCACCTCGCTGCTGGAGTTGCTGCGGTTGCCCACCTTGTCTTTCAGGCGCTGCACGCGCACGGCATTCCTCGTGCCGTCGGGGCGCCAGCGCGGCACGTAGAAGCAGGCCTGGCCACCGCCTTCGCCCATGCGCGCCACCACCAGGTGGGCATCGCACATGGGGGCCGAGAAGAACCACTTGTGGCCGCGCAGCAGGTACTCGCCGCCGCGCCCGCCACCGGCCACGGGCATGGCCACCGTGGTGTTGGCGCGCACGTCCGAGCCGCCCTGCTTCTCGGTCATGCCCATGCCCAGCCACATCGAGGCCTTGCCGGCCACGGGGATGTCGCGCGCATCGTATGCATGGCTGCAGAGCTTGTCCTGCAGCTGCTGCCACAGCGCGGGCTCCTTTTGCAGCAGCGGGATGGCGGCCGTGGTCATGGTCGCGGGGCACAGCGTGCCCTGCTCGACCTGGCCGTGCAGGTAAAAGCCCGCGGCCCAGGCGCTCCAGCGGCCCGTGCTACTGTCCTCGAAGGGCAGGGAGACCAGCCCCTGCTGCCGGTATAGTCCCAGCAGCGCATGCCAGCTCGGGTGGAACTCAACAGTGTCGATGATGCGGCCGCGCGCATCGAAGCGGTGCAGCTCGGGCGTGTGGCGGTTGGCCTGCTCGGCCAGTTCCCAGGTGGCGCGCTCGCCCAGCTGCTGCGCATGGCGCGACAGCGATGGCACATGGTGGGCGGCGCCGCTGCGCTGCAGGGCCTCGGCCAGGGCCGGGTCGGCCTCCAGCAGGTTGAAATCGGTGTATTCGTCGAACTGGTTCAGGACCTCGTGCGTGTCCCATGTCTGTGCGGTGTCCATGCCTGTCTCCGTGGTCGTTGGTCTCATCGGACAAGTCTAGGAAAAATGGCCGGCAAAGGTGTTCGGGTTTCAAAGCAGCTGCCGCAGCCGCCCCAAGTGCGGCGGCGCCCCCTGCAATCGCGTGCGCAGGCCACGTCCCAGGCCCTGCAGGACGCCTTTGTTCGGCTTGTGATCGAGCAGGGGTTCGAGCGCACCACGGTGCGCGAGGTGGCGGCCGTGGCCGGCGTGGGGCTGGGCACTTTCTACGAATACTTCGGCAACATGGACACGCTGGCCGCCATGTGCATCCACCGCCAGGTGCGGCACCTGCACGGCCAGGGCATGCAGGTGCTGGCCGCGCAGCGCGGCGCGCCGCTGGCGCAGCGGGTGGATGCGCTGCTGGACACCCTGGTGGGCGCCATGGCGCGCGAGGCGCCCATGTGGGCCGCGCTGTTCATGCTGGAGCGCAAGGTGTCGGCACCCGAGCCCTTTCGCCGCCACTACGAGGCCTATGTGCAGCTGTGGGCCACGGCGCTGGAGCCCGAGGCGGCCACGCTGGCCGCGCAGCCGCTGGCACGCCTGCTGCACACGCTGACCTACGGCTGGGTCTCGCAGTCCCTGCTGGCGCTGGGGCCGCGCCAGGCCCTGCCCGAGCTGCGTGCGCCGCTGGGCTGGGCCATCCACGCGCTGCTGCGCGAGGCCGCCGACGCCAGGGGCGTCAGGCCGCCGGAAAGCGCAGGGTGAAGCGGGCGCCGCCGCGTTCGGAATCGTCCGCCTCCACGCTGCCGCCCTGGGACACCGTCAGCGCCTTGACGATGGACAGGCCCAGGCCCGAGCCTTCGCGGCGGCGCTTGCCCGGCACCTGGGCGAAGCGCTGGAACGGGTGGGCGCGCAGCTCGCTGGGCAGGCCCGGGCCTGCGTCGCTGATGCATAGCACCACGCTGCGCCGGTTCCCGGCATCGGTCTCCAGCGTCAGCCGCACGCCCAGCCATTGCCCGCTGGCGGCGTGGCGCATGGCGTTGCTGACCAGGTTGGAGAGGATCTGGCGCATGCGGTCGGCGTCGGCGCGGATGTCGGCCACGCCGATGTCGGTGGGCGCGGGCAGGTGCATCTCCAGCTGCATGCCATGCTGCAGCAGTTGGGGGTGCAGATGGTCCAGTGTCTCGGCCACGAGCTCGGCCAGGTCCAGGCGCTGCTTTTGCAGCGACAGCTGGCCCGCGTCGGCCATGGACAGCGTGTGCAGGTCGCCCACCAGCCGGCCCAGGTGCTCCACCTGGGACAGCAGGGCCTTGAGTTCGCCCTCGTCGGCCGTGATCACGCCGTCGCAGATGGCGTGCAGCCGCGCCTGCAGCACGGTCAGCGGCGTGCGCAGCTCGTGCGAGATCGAGGCCGCCGTGGCGCGGCGCTCGGTCTCCAGCGTCTCCAGCGAATCGATCATGCGGTTGAAGGCCTCCACCATCTCGGCCATTTCGCCGTGGGCCTTGCCGGGCAGGGCGCGGGCGCTGAAGTCCCCCAGCTCCACGCGCTTGGCCACCTCGACCATGGAGGCCAGCGGCCGCGTGACCAGGCGCGAGACCCAGAAGCCCACGGCCAGCCCGAAGGGCAGGCAGATCAGCAGGCCGATGACCAGGGACCACTTCTCGCCGAACAGCAGATCGCCGGTCCAGTACTGGCCGTAGATCTCCATGGCGCGCGGGCTGTCTTCCTGCGACTTGGCGTTGAGATCGTCGAGCTCGGCCTGCACGGCGGGCGGCAGGCTGTTGTAGAAGTCGCGGTACTGGATCTCGGAGAACACCAGCACGCCGATGGCCAGCAGGGCGATGGTGCTGAGCACGGTGGCCGTGATCCACAGGCCGAAGCGCACCCAGATGCGGTTGGGGCTCAGTCCCAGGGCCATAGCCGGTAGCCTATGCCGCGCACGGTCTCGATCAGGCCTTCCTGGCCGGCCAGCTGCAGCTTGCGGCGCAGCTTGGACAGGTGGGAGTCGATGACGCGCTCCAGCGCATCGCTCTCGGGCAGGCAGTGCTCGATCAGGTGGGCGCGCGAGAAGCAGCGCCGGGGCTGGGCCGCCAGGCAGGCCAGCAGCCGGAACTCGGTCAGCGTCAGCGGCAGCGGCAGCGCGCGGCCTTCGTTGTCGTAGACCACGGCGCTGTGCGCCTCGGCATCGATCTCGATGGGGCCCACGCGGATGGGCGCGGGCGCCGGACTCTTGCGCGCCTGGGTGCGGCGCAGCACGGCGCGCACGCGGGCCACGACCTCGGGCGGATTGAAGGGCTTGACCACATAGTCGTCGGCGCCCAGGCGCAGGGCCAGCAGCTTGTCCACGTCGTCGGCCAGGGCCGTGACCATGATCACGGGGGTCTGCCCCTCGTCGCGGATGGCGCGCAGCACGTCGATGCCGTCCATGCCCGGCAGGTGGATGTCCAGCAGCACCAGGTCCGGCCGCATCTGGCGGAACAGCTGCAGCGCCTCCTGCCCGTCCTGGGCCTGGCGCGAGCGCAGCCCGTCACGCTCCAGGTAGGCCGTGAGGATGCTGGCGATGCCGGGCTCGTCTTCGACGACGAGAACGAGGGGAGTGGTTGCGGGCTGGACGGACATGTTGATGGCGGAAACCGGGCTGGCGCGGGGGCGCCGCAGGGGCGAAGGCCGCAGTGCCGAGCGTCAAATGCACATTATGGGGCGGTGCCCGGCCTTGCGCAGGCCTCCATATTCCCTCCATAAACCCTGCAACCTAGCGCAAGCTTGACCGCATCCAATGGGCATCCGGGGCATGGCCTGTGCCCCTTCCCTCTTTCCGACTGTCCTGCCCACCCCCGTGAACACCGCCTTTGCGATGCCCCGCCTCTCCTGCCTGTGCCTGGGCGCCGTTCTGGCGCTGGCCGGCTGCTCCGCGCCGCCGCCCGCGCAGATCGATGGCTCGGTGCCCCAGGGCTGGACGCAGCCGCTGCCGGCCTCCACGGCTGCCGCGCCCGATCTGCGCGGATGGTGGAAGGCCTGGGGCGACGAGGCGCTGGACGCCCTGGTCGAGGAGGCGCTGGCCGCCAACCTCGACCTGGCGCAGGCCCAGTCCAGGCTGCGCCAGCAGCGGCTGCTGGCCGGCACGGCCGATGCGGCCTTCCGCCCCGTGGTGACGGCGGGCGTGCGCACGCTGCAGGACATCGCGGCCATCGACTCGTATTTCCA
>JBHIXF010000108.1:0-8718 GCA_041984925.1 Comamonas sp. | reverse complement strand
CCATGCTGGGCCCGGTGTTCTTCGAGTTCATCGAGCGCAAGGGCAACTACCGGGAGGGCTTCGGGGAGGGCAACTTCAAGGCGCTGTTCGAGTCGATGGAGCGCGACCAGATCAACCGCGGCGTGCTTGCGGTGGATGACAAGGCGGCGCACAAGGAGCTGGCATGAGGCTGCAGGCACAGGAACTGGCAGCCCAGCTCGCCACCCTCGATGGCTGGACCCATGTGCCCGAGCGCGGCGGTCTGATCCGCAAGGAATTGCGCTTCGGGGACTTCGTGCAGGCTTTCGGCTTCATGGCCCAGGTGGCCCTGCATGCCGAAAGAATGAACCACCATCCCGAGTGGTTCAATGTCTATGACCGCGTTTGCGTGACCCTGACCACGCATGACGTCGATGGGGTTTCCGCCAAGGACATCGCAATGGCGCGCATCATGGATGCCTTGCATTCGGCCCTGGCCCGCGACACGGCATAGGAGAGACGCCATGCTGCAACCGCTCAAGCAATCGACCAAGCACGGCCTGGCGGCCGGTGCGGGCCATGCGCCCGCGCGCCCCGACTGGACCATCGACCAGGGCTGGGCGAACTACACCCCCCAGGAACACGCCGTATGGCGCACCCTGTTCGAGCGCCAGTCCCGGCTGCTGCCCGGACGCGCATGCGACGAATTCATCCGGGGCATGCAGGTGCTGCCCATCGGCCCCGGGCAGATCCCCGATTTCGAGCAGATGTCCAAGGTGCTCAGGAAGCACACGGGCTGGGAGGTGGTGGCCGTGCCGGGCCTGGTGCCGGACGACGTCTTTTTCGAGCACCTGGCCAGCCGCCGCTTTCCGGCGGGCCAGTTCATCCGCAAGCCGCATGAACTGGACTACCTGGAAGAGCCGGACGTGTTCCATGATGTCTTCGGCCACGTGCCCATGCTGATGAATCCCGTGATCGCGGACTACATCCAGGCCTATGGCGAAGGCGGGCTGCGCGCCCACCGGCTGGGCGCGCTGGACAAGCTGGCCCGCGTCTACTGGTATACGGTGGAGTTCGGCCTGGTGCAGCAGGCCGATGGCCTGCGCATCTATGGCGCCGGCATCGCCTCGTCGGCCAGCGAGACCCGTTTTTCCGTGGAGAGCGATTCACCCAACCGCGTGCGCTTCGGGCTGGAGCGCGTGATGCAGACGCGCTACCGCATCGACGACTTCCAGGAAACCTACTTCGTGCTGGGCCATCTGGACGAGCTGCTGGAGCTGGCCAGGATCGACTTCGGCCCCGTCTACGAGCGCCTGGCAGGCATGCCGGAGTTCGAGGCCGGCGCCGTGCTGCCCGGCGATACCGTCGTGACCCGCGGCACGGGCACTTACCACACCGCCAAGCGCCAGGAGGCCCAGGCATGAACACTCACGCATCCCATCCCGCCGACATGGTTCTGATCACCGGCGCCGCAGGCCATCTGGGCCGTGCGGTGTCCCGGGTCTTCCAGGCCCGGGGCGCACGGCTGATCCTGCTGGACCGCCAGGCGCCTGCCGAGGTCCGGGCCGGCGACCTGTTCGTGCCGGTGGACCTGCTGGACCGCGACGGCGTGCAGCAGGCCGTGGCGCAGGCCTGTGCGCAGTGCGGCGACCCGTCCGTGGTCTGCCACATCGCGGGCGGCTTTCGCATGGGCGAGGCGGTGCACGAGACCACCGATGCCACCTGGGACTTTCTCATGGACCTCAACGCGCGCTCGCTGCTGCATGTCGCTGCGGCCACGGTGCCACGGCTGCTGCAGCGCGGCGAGGGCCGGTTCGTGACCGTGGGCGCGGGCGCGGCGGCCCGTGGCGGCGCTGCCATGGGGGCCTACAGCGCCTCCAAGAGCGCGCTGATCCGGCTGACCGAGTCCATGTCCGCCGAACTCAAGGGCCGGGGCGTGCGAGTCAACTGCGTGCTGCCCTCCATCATCGACACGCCGGACAACCGCAGTGCCATGCCCGATGCCGATCCCTCGCAGTGGGTGGCACCTGCCGCACTGGCCGAGGTGATCGCCTTTCTCGCGTCGGATGCAGCGCGCGCCGTGCACGGCGCGGCGATTCCGGTCAGCGGGCTGGTCTGAGCCGCGCCCGGGCGCTCAGCCGCCCGGGGCGCAGCGCGCCAGGTCGTCCACCAGCATGCGGGCAGCGGGCGGCAGCCCGCTGCCATCCCGAAAGCAGATGGCGAACTGGCGCACGGCCCAGGCGTCGGTCAGGGGCACCATGCGCACGGCCTGTCCCGGCCCCGCCATCCGCAGGACCTCCTGCGGCATGATGGCCAGGCCCAGCCCTGCCCGCACGCAGCGTATGCAGGCATCGAAGGAGCTGACCACGGCGCGGTAGTGGAGGGGCCGTCCGATGATGGCAGCCGCCCGCGCCAGCATGGTGTAGACGGCAGTGGAGGCGGGCAGGCCTACATGCTCGTAGCCCAGCGTCTCGCTGAAGCTGCAGCGGGTGCGCGAGGCCAGCGCATGCCCCGCCGGCACGGCCACGGCCAGCGTGTCGCTGCGGTAGGGCAGGGTCTGCAGCCCTTCGAGGTCGGCCGCGTTCCAGCACACGCCGACGACGGCCAGGCCTTCGCGCAGGGTGCGGACGATTTCCGTGCTGGTCAGCTCCTCGATGTCGACACGGATCTGCGCGTGCTCGGGCTTTTGCAGGAAGGCCGCGATGTCGTCGGGCAGCGACTCGGCGATGGAGGACACCGAGGCCAGTATCCGCACCTGGCCCTTGACCCCGTGCTGGTAGGCGGCCATGTCGCGGGCCGCGCGGTCGGCGCTGGCCAGCATGGCCCGCGCATGCTCCAGCAGCATCTGCCCCGCCACGGTGGGCACGACCCCGCGCCGGTGGCGCTCCAGCAGCGGTGCCTGCACCTGTTCCTCCAGCTGCGCCATGCGCTTGCTGATGGCCGACGAGCCGATGTGCTGCTGCTCGCCCGCATGCGTGCCGCCCGCGACGCGGCCGGCTCCCGCGTCCTGATCGAAGGCGGCATCGGCACGGCCTTCGGCTGCACGCTGCAGGGCCGGGTGGAGCCGTCCGAGGTGCTGCGCTGCATGCAGGCCCTGCTGGATGCGGGAGCCGACCGCGTCAGCATCGCCGACACCGTGGGCCATGGCGGCCCGGGTCAGGTGCGCGAACTGTTCGAGCAGGCGCGCCGCATCGCTGGCGAGCGCTTTTGGTGTGGCCATTTCCATGACACGCGCGGCCTGGCGCTGGCCAATGTGCATGCGGCCCTGCAGGCCGGGGTCACGCGCTTCGACGCCACGCTGGCCGGCATCGGCGGCTGCCCGCATGCGCCGGGCGCCAGCGGCAACGCATCCACCGAAGACCTGGCCTTCATGCTGCAGACCATGGGCCTGGACACGGGCCTGGACCTCGCCGCCTTGCTGCGCCTGCGCGCCAGGCTCGCCGCCTGGCTGCCGGGCGAGGCCCTGCATGGCGCGCTGTGGCGCGCGGGCCTGCCGCGCATGCACGCGCCCGCCGCTGCGGCCGCCACTGGCGCTTGAACGTGACGCCGCAACCCCTTTTCCCACACGAGCATCCCTTCATGGCCCACGAACCCACACTGCCGCTGGCCGGCATCCGCGTCATCGAATTCACCCACATGGTCATGGGGCCGACCTGCGGCATGATCCTGGCCGACCTCGGTGCCGAGGTCATCAAGGTCGAGCCTCCGGGCGGCGACAGGACGCGCACGCTGCCCGGCCTGGGCATCGGCTTTTTCCGCAGCTTCAACCGCAACAAGAAGAGCGTGGTGCTGGACATCGCCACCGAACAGGGCCGCGCCACGGCCGCCGAGCTGGCGGCCGGCAGCGACGTGGTGCTGGAGAATTTCCGGCCCGGCCTGATGCAGTCCCTGGGCCTGGACTACGCCACGCTGTCTCAGCGCGCGCCCGGGCTCATCTACGTGGCGCACAAGGGCTTCCTGCCCGGGCCCTATGAAAAGCGCCTGGCGCTGGACGAGGTGGTGCAGATGATGGGCGGCCTGTCGTACATGACCGGCCCGATCGGCCGGCCGCTGCGTGCCGGCACCAGCGTCAACGACATCATGGGCGGCATGTTCGGCGCCATCGGCGTGCTGGCCGCGCTGCGCGAGCGCGAGCGCACCGGGCGTGGCCAGGAGGTGCAAAGCGCGCTGTTCGAGAACTGCGTCTTCCTGTCCTCCCAGCACATGCAGCAGTACCTGATGACGGGCGAGCCGCCCCCGCCCATGCCCGCGCGCGTGTCGGCCTGGAGCGTCTACGACGTGTTCACGCTGGCTGGCGGCGAGCAGCTGTTCATCGGCGCCGTCAGCGACAAGCAGTTCGCCACGCTGTGCCGCGTGCTCGAGCGCAGCGACCTGCTGCAGCGCCCCGAGTACGTGGACAACGCGGCCCGCGTGGCCGTGCGCCCCCAGTTGCTGGCCGAGCTGGGCACCATCCTCGCGGACCACCGCAGCGAACAACTGGCGCCCCGGCTGGAGGCCGCCGGCATTCCCTATGCGCCCATCGCCCGGCCCGAGCAACTGATCGCCGATCCCCACCTGCGGCAAAGCGGCGGGCTGGCACCCATGCAGACCGACGATGGCGGCCAGACCGAGGTGGTGCTGCTGCCGTTGATGATGAATGGCAGCCGTCCCGGCGTGCGCATGCCGCTGGCCAGGGGCGGCGAGCACACCGAGGAAATCCTCTCGGCCCTCGGACACGGGGCCTGCCCGCCGCCCAGCTGCGCCGCCTGCACGACGGCATTGCCGCCGCCTTCTCCGATCCCGAGGTCAAGGCGGGCTTTGCGCGGCGCGACGAGTACACCGTGCTCGACAGCCCCGAGGCCGCAGCGCAGTTCCTGCGCTCCGAGCAGGAGCGCTTCGCGCGCCTGGTCAAGAAAGCGAATGTCACGCTGGAGTAGCGCCAGCGTCCGCTGCCGCTTCAAGGACAAGGTGCCCCCAGGTGCCTGCATCCACCTGCGTGCGCGCCGAAGCCTCGCTCATCGCAGAGGCGCTGTCACCCCAGGCTGCCCACTGCCCACATGCTTGCTCGCCTGCAGGCGCTGGCGGATCAACTCGCTGGCGCCCGAGCGCCCGTTCGTCGCGCCCACGCCATCCGCATGCACATCATCAGCCTGCCGGATCAGCCCGCCGGATCAATCGCCGTGCTGCTGCAGCCATTGCAGCAGGCGGTCCTTGTCCATGGGCATGGCGATGTGGTAGCCCTGGCCTTCGTGGCAGCCCATGGCACGCAGGGCCTGGCAGGCCGCGGCATCCTCGATGCCTTCGGCCAGCACCTGCAGTCCCAGCTTGCGGCCCAGCTGGGCGATCATCTCGGCGATGCGCGCCTCCTGGGATTCGCCGAGCTGGCGCACGAAGCTGCGGTCGATCTTGATGCGGTCCAGCGGCAGTCGCTCCAGGTAGCTCAGCGACGAGTAGCCGGTACCGAAATCGTCGATGGCAATGGTCACGCCCAGGGCGCGCAGCGCGCTGAGCGTGGACTGCAGCAGTTGGGTGGGCAGCACGGCCACCGATTCGGTGATTTCCAGCTCCAGCTGCGCGCCTTGCAGGCCATGCTCGGCCAGCGCGTTGCCCACCATCTGCAGAAAGCCCGGGTCCTTGAGCTGCACGGTGGAGACATTGACCGCCATGCGCTGCGGGGCGCAGCCGAGGTCCAGCAGCCCGCGCATGGTGCGGCAGGCCGTGGACAGCACCCACTGGCCCAGCGGCACGATCAGCCCCGAATGCTCGGCCACCGGAATGAAGCGGTCTGGCGGCACCATGCTGGCGTCGTGCTTGCGCCAGCGCAGCAGCGCCTCCAGGCCCACCAGGGCATGGGTTGCGAGATCCACCTGCGGCTGGTAGACGAGGAACAGCTGCGCGCCGTCGATGGCCGCGCGCAGGTCCGACAGCAGCAGGGCGCGGTCGCGCGCCTCCAGGCCCATCTGCTCCGAATATTCGAGCAACTGGCCGCGGTGGTCGCGCTTGGCGCGCTTGAGGGCGATGGTCGCGTCCTTGACGAGGTCGGTGCCGGCCTGGCGCCCGTGCGGCAGGCGCACATAGCCGCAGGTCAGCGAGAGCTTGTGCGGCACGCCGTTGACGGACAAGGGCTGGCGCGCGCAGTCCAGCAACTGTGCCAGCGCCGCTTCGCCCGTCGGCCCGAGGATGCCGAAGGTGTCCGAGCCCACGCGCGCCAGCAGCACGCCGGGGGGCAGGGCGCCAGCCAGGCGCCGGGCCACGGCTTCGAGCAGCCGGTCGCCGAAGCGGTGGCCCATCACATCGTTGGTGGCACTGAAATCGTCGATGTCCAGCAGCGCCAGCATGTGGCCATGGGTGCCGCGGCCCACGCATTCGTCCACCTTCTCCACGAAGTGGGCGCGGTTGGGCAGGCATACCAGCGGGTCGTAGTAGGCGGACTGGTGCAGGCGCTCCAGCAGGCCCCGGTTGTGCCGCAGCGTGGCCTCGTTGGCGCACAGCTGGTCGTAGGAGCGCACGGCCGTCACCACGATGGCCCTCAGGCGGTCGGGGCTCAGCTCGGAGCGGGTGCGGCAGTCGTTGATGTCGTAGCGCAGCAGCGTGTCCATGTCCGGCACCTGGTGCGGCAGGTCGGTGCGCAGCACGATGCGGCTGTTGCGCAGCCCGGCCGTGTGGCGGATGAAGCCGACCAGCTCCAGGCCCGCGCCCGACTCGCCGTCGACGCCATCGGCGGCGGCATCCAGCACGACCACGGCCAGATCCTGCTCCTGGCGCAGCAGGCTGCGCGCCTGCGCGGCACTGCCGGCGTGCAGCAGCACCAGGGGCCGGCCGAACAGGCAGTGGCCCTCTAGCGCCTTGCGAAAGCCGGCATGCACGCCGGGGTCGCTGTCCACCAGCAGCACACGCCATTCGCGCCCGGCAAAGGCGGGCTGTCCGGCCACGGGTTCAGAAACGGGCGCCTGCGCCGCCCGTACGCGCATCACGGAATTCATGGGGCACCCACGCGTCAGGCCGTGGCGTGCTCCGCCGCGCGCACCACCCGGTTGCGTCCGCTGCGCTTGGCTGCGTACAGCGCCTCGTCGGCCAGGCCGTAGGCGTCGTCGAAGCTGCCGCCCTGCGCACGCCAGCTCACGCCGAAGCTGGCGGTGATGCGGCTGGCATCGGGCAGGGCAAAGGCATGGGCCTCGATGGCAGCGCGCATGTCTTCGGCCACCTGGGCGGCGCCGTCGCCGTCGTACTGCGGCAGCAGCACGGTGAATTCCTCGCCGCCCACGCGGCCGATGTGGGCGGTGGCCGGCACCACGGCCTTGAGGCAGCGCACCACCCCCAGGATCACCTTGTCGCCCACGGGGTGGCCGAAGCTGTCGTTGATGCGCTTGAAGTGGTCTATGTCCAGCACGATCAGCGCCAGGTCGTTGCGCGTGAAATGGTGGTTGACCCGGTCGATGATGGCCGCGCGGTTGAGCACGCTGGTCAGCGGGTCATGGGTGGCGCGGTATTCGAGCTCGCCGGCCAGCTCCTGCAGGCGCTGGTTGAGCCGGGTCATCTCCAGCTCGGCACGGTCGCTTCGGCGCACCAGGCGGCGGGTCTCCCGCAGCAGGCGCTCGTAGGAGGCCAGCAGCACGCCCAGCGCCTGGTGGCAGGCCTGCGAGCCGGCCTGCTCGCCCTGTTCGTAGGCCGTGCGCGCGGCCAGCAGCGTCTGGTGTTCGGCGTCGAAAAGGTCGGCGCAGGCGTCCACTTTGTCCATCACCCGGCCTTCACGGGATGGTTGACGAAGCCGATGGCCGGGAAGTCGTCGCGCAGCTCCTGGCCGAACTCGCAGATGGTGTCGTCTTCCTCGTCGTGGTACCAGTGCAGCGTCACCGTGTTGCCGGCCTCGGCCGCCGCGCTCAGCGTGTCGATGAGGTTGAACAGCATCTTGGTGCTGGAGCTGTTGAAGTAGGCCAGTGCGATGTGCATCTCGATCTGCTGGTCCTGCTGGACGGCCAGATACTCCTTGAGGCGGGCAATGATGCTGCCGTAGAACGCCGCGGCGTTTTCGGGATAGGACTCGCCGCGCAGGTGCAGCCTGTGCGTGGCGAACTGGAAGTCCACTTCCGGGGAACTGGGAGTCGGAGCGATGTAAAGGTGGTCCATGCGTGATCTCGAAGCGGTGTCCGTACCTGCGAGCCTGGCGCCGGGCGGCTCAGATCGCGGCCTTCAGGTAGAAGACGGGCAGTCCGTCCAAGGCCTCGGCGGGGTCGAAGTCGAACTCCAGGGGCTCGCGGGCATCGCGTGCCACGGTCAGAAAGCCCATGCCGGCGCCCTTGCTGCCCTCGGGCGCTTCCTCCAGCAGCGTCTGGCGGTAGGCCCGCTTGATCTCCTCCAGCGTCATGCGGCTCAGGGCATCGAGCTTGGCGCGCAACTCGTCCCCCACCGACGGCTCGACCGGATTGGCGCACAGCAGCAGAAAGCTTCCATCGTCCTCGCGGCGGATGCAGACCGCGCCGTGGCGCAGCTCGCCGTCGTTTTGCTGCGGCGGGGTCAGCGCGTCGGCCGAGTAGTGGATGATGTTCTGCGCCATTTCGATGACGGCGGAAAACAGCTTGCGGTAATCTTCCGGTTTTTCGGCGCTGAGGGGTTTACCGTCCAGCAGGATCTCCCCCGACTGCGGCTGATACAGGCCGGTCAGCAGCATCGCCAGCGTCGATTTACCGCTGCCGTTGCCGCCAATCAGGAACAGCAGTTCGCCGCGGTTGAGGGTTAAGTTCACCGGCCCGACGGAAAAGGCACTGTCCTGATACTGAAAGG
>JBHIXF010000107.1:0-9395 GCA_041984925.1 Comamonas sp. | reverse complement strand
TTTCGTGGACGCGTGGTAAGCGAGTGCATCATGAAAGACATCCGTATGGACCGCCTGGCCCTCAACGGCCTGCGTGTGCTCGAAGTGGGCGGCGGCGCCGCCCTGGCCTGGGCGGGCAAGCTGTTTGCGGACTTCGGCGCCGAAGTCATCAAGGTGGAGCCGCCCGGCGGCGATGCCTGGCGCCGAATGCCGCCCCTGGCGCGACCTGGCGAAGGGGCCGAGCCTGAGAGCGCGCTCTTCGCCTGGCTCAATACCCACAAGCGCAGCGTCACGGCCGATGCCACGGTGGCCGCCGACCAGGCATGGCTGGGCGCGCTGGCCCGCAGCTGCGACGTGGTGCTCGATGCGCGAGCGCTGTCGCAAGGCCTGGCGGTGCTGCGGCAGCCGCTGTGGGAGGGCGGGGACGGCCTTCGGGACCATGCGCCCGTGGCCGTGGACTTCACTTGGTTCGGCGACAGCGGCCCCTTCAAGGACTTCGTGGCCACCGATGCCACCTGCCGCGCGCTCTCCGGCGCCGTGCATGGCAGCGGCCCCGTGCAGGGTCCGCCGCACATGCCCCATGACCTGCATACCGGGGTGGTGGCGGGCCTGAATGCCTTTTCGGTGGCCATCGCTTCCTGGATGGGCCGCGCCCAGGGCAGCCGCCGCCATGTGCTCAGCGTGCACGAGGCCGCCTTCGGCACGGTGGAGATGGAGGCCGGCCTGGTCCAGGACGGACGCCATGCGCCGCGCCTGGGCACGAACCGCTTTGGCTCCACGCACCCCGCCGGCATATGGCGCACCAGCGATGGCTGGATAGGCATCTTCACCAACACGCTGGCGCAGTGGGCCGGCCTGTGCGAGGCCATAGGCCGGCCCGAACTGGGCGCCGATCCGCGCTTTGCCAGCGGCGCCGACCGCATGGCCCATGCCGACCTGATCGACGCCCTGCTGGCCCAGGCCTTCCCCGCCGCCAGCACGGCGCAATGGTTCGAGCGGCTCACGCAGCTCAAGCATCCTGCGGTGATCGTGCCGACCATGGAGCAATTGCTGGCCCAGCCCGTGCATCGCGGGCGCGGCGCCTTCGTGCCCGTGCGGCTGGGCGAGGCGGTCTTCGAGGCGCCCGTGCTGTCCCAGCGGCTGGACGAGGCCGGCCCTTTGCCCGGAGGGCGCGCGCCCTTGCTCGGCGCCCACAACGCCCACTACCGTGGCGAGGGCCTGCGCCGCGCTCGCCCGGCGCTGCCGCCGGCGCCAGCGGCCGCGTTGCCGCTGGCCGGCGTGCGCGTGGTGGACCTGAGCATGGGATGGGCGGGGCCCTTCGCCTCGCGCATGCTGGCCGACCTGGGGGCCGAGGTCATCAAGGTGGAAAGCACCACCTATCCCGACTGGTGGCGCGGCACCCTCTACACCGAGGAGTTCTACCGCGACCGCCTTTATGAGAAAAGCGCCCACTTCAACCTGATGAACCGCAACAAGCTGGGCATCACGCTGGACCTGACGCATCCCGAGGGCAGGCGCCTGCTGCTCGAGCTGGTGCGCCATGCGGATGCGCTGATCGAGAACTACTCGGCCGAAGTGCTGCCCAAGCTCGGCCTGGACCATGCGGTGCTGGCACGGACCAACCCCCGGCTGGTCATGCTGTCCATGCCGGCTTTCGGCCTGGGCAACGCCTGGAGCCACACCCGCGCCTATGGCGGCACGCTGGAGCAGGCCAGCGGCCTGCCGCTGTACACCGGCCATGCGGACGGCCCGCCCGCCATGACCTCCTATGCCTACGGCGACCCCGTGGGCGGTCTCAATGCCTCGGCGGCCCTGCTGCTGGGCCTGCTGGTGCGGCAGGAAACGGGGTCGGGCCGGCATATCAACCTGTCCCAGGTCGAGGGCATGCTGGCGCTGACGGCGCCCTTCCTGATCGCGCAGTCGCTGCATGGGCAGGCGCCGGCCCGCCAGGGCAATGCCCACCCCGTGCATGCGCCCCACGGCTGCTATCCCTGCGCCGGAGAGGACGCCTGGATCGTCGTGGCCGTGGAAACCGAGGCGCAATGGCAATCCCTGTGCACCGTACTGGAGCGTGCCGACTGGGCCCGTGACCCGCAGCTGGCCGGCGCCCAGGGCCGCCGTGCCCGGCAGGCCGAGCTGGATGCGGTGATCGCGCAGTGGAGCCGCAGGCATGGTGATGACGAGGCCATGCACCTGCTGCAGCGCGCCGGTGTGCCCGCTGGGGCGGTGCGCTCACTGGAGCAATTGCTGCAGGACCCTCATCTGCGCGCACGCGGATTCTGGCGCGAGGTGGAGCGTGCCCATGTGGGGCGCTATGTTTCCTCCACCACCGTGTTCCGGCGTGATGGGCAGGTCCTGCCCCTGCGCCATGCGGCGCCCACGCTGGGAGAGCACACGCACGAGGTGCTGCAGCGCCTGCTGCACCTGGATGCGCGGCAGCTGCAGGCGCTGCAAGGCCAGGGCGTCATCGGCACGCAGGCCAGGCCCAAGGCGCGTGCCAGAGCGCGCCCTGCACTTTGACGAACCCGCGTTGGCTCTGCGCGCAGGCGGCGATACTCAGGACCGTCCGATGTTTTGTCGGCGGCGCGCGCATGGGGCACGATCCGGGCCGGGTCCTGCAATGCCTTCCTGTCGCGCCATGATGTCCTGGAGGAGTTTTGCGTGGCGGAAAAATCCATGTCCAGCCTGGGGCGCATGTTGGGAGTTCTCGATCTTTTCGACGACACGCACCTGACGCGCACTGCGGACGATATTTCGGCGGCACTCGACGTGTCGCTGCCAACGGGCTATCGCTATGTGCGGATGCTGCTCGAAGCGGGGCTTCTCCAGCGTGTCGAGGATTCGCACTACGCGCTGGGGCCTCGCATCATCTTGCTCGACCACTACATCCGCAAGGCGGACCCGGTGCTGCGCGAAGGCATGCCGGTGATGCGCGAGCTGGTCGCAGCGACCGGTTTCGACTGCGTGCTCTCAGGCCTCTTCGGGATGCAGGTGCTGGACACGCACCGTGAAATGGGCGGAGCCCCCGCCACTCTCGCCTATGGGCGCGGGCGCCCCCGCCCGCTGTTCCAGGGCGCTGCACCGAAGGTGTTGCTGGCCCATTTCGCGCCGGCGCAATTGCGCAAGGTCTTCGACGCGCGCCACGGCGAAATCGTGCGCCATGGATTGCCCGCGGACTGGAGCGAATTCCGCCGCGGCTTTGCGGCGATTCGCAAAGCGGGCCACTACGTATCGATCGGTGAACTCGAACCCCAGCTTGCGGCGGTGGCCGCGCCGATCCTGAAGGCCGAGGGGGGCGCATGGGCCGCGATCTCCTTGGTCTTCGATACCTCGCGCCTGGCCATCGTCGATCTGGACAAGATCGTTGATCTGGTCACCGAGGGCGCCCTGCGCATCGGAAGCCGCCTGGCGCAGGCCCGCCAGGGGTGAGGCGGACAGCCGCGGGCCAGGCGGCGCAATGACGCACGAAGCATGGCCGCTGCCGCCCATGCCGATCCGGGCGCAGGGTCCGCCACTGGCCTTTCAGTCCAGCTTGACGCCTGCGGCGCGGACCACCTTGCCCCACATGGCGCGGTCGGCCTGGATGAAAGAGGCGAACTCCGCCGGCGTGTTGCAGCGCAGCTCGCCTCCGTAATCGCGCCATTTCTTCGCCAGTTCGGGGGACTGGCACACCTGCGCCATCGCGGCGCTCAGTTTTTCCAGGATGGCCGGCGCCGTGCCGGCCGGCGCCAGCAGGCCCTGCCAGGCGATGGGCGTGTAGTCGGGCAGACCCTGTTCCGCGAAGGTGGGCACGCCGGGAAAGCTCGGATGCCTGTCACGACCGGTGATGCCCAGCAGCTTGAGCTTGCCGGCCTGCACATGGGCGGCTGCGGCGGGCAGGCCGTCGAACATCAGCTGGATCTGTCCTGCCAGCAGGTCGGCATACGGGCTGTTGCTGTTGTAGGGCACCAGGCTGGATTTCACGCCGGCCGCCCTGTCGAACCACGCGGCCGACAGGTGCGAGTAGCTGCCGATGCCCTGGGTGGCCACGTTGAGCGACTCGGGCCTGGCGCGCAGCCGTGCGATCAGCTCGCGGGTGTCCCTGGCAGCCACCGAGGGCGTGGCGATCAACCCCGTGTTGAGCACGCCCAGCAGGCTGATGGGCGCGAAGTCGCGCTCGGCGTTGAAGGGCAGCTTGCCGTACAGGTGCGGCACCACCGACAGTGAACTCGTGGTGCCGATGTAGAGCGAGTAGCCGTCGCCGGGCGCCTTGGCCGCCGCCTCGGTGCCGATGATGTTCGATGCGCCCGGACGGTTTTCCACATAGAAAGACTGGCCCAGGATCTTCGTCAGCTCCGCCGCCAGCTCACGGGCGTTCGCGTCGGGTCCGCTGCCCGCAGGGAAGGGGGCAATGATGCGCACGGGCTTGGCGGGGTAGCCGGGTTGGGTCCCCGCGGCGGTGCCCGGCAGCGCCAGTGCTACCGCCAGTGCCGCCGCCAGCGGCAGGGCCGAGGCGGCTGCGGCGAACTTTTGAATGAGGGTCATGGATGTCTCCGTTTGCGGATGCGTGCGGGCTGCACGTGGGCGGATCATACGAAAATATGAAAATTATCAAAATAAGATAATTGATGTACTATTTGTGCCTTGTATGGTTGTGAAAATTGATTTTTTATCGAAATGAGACAATCCATGTTGGCAACATCTCCCCTCGGGCTGCAGTTCAGCCACATCGGCCTGTATGTCACCGACCTGGACCGCATGGCCCGCTTCTACAGGCAGGCCCTGCGGTTCACCCAGACCGATGAAGGCGACCTGGGACCGGTGCAACTGGTCTTCCTGAGCCGCGATCCGAACGAGCACCACCAGCTGGTGCTGGCCACCGGCAGGCCGGCGGACATGGCTTTCAACGTGGTCAACCAGCTGTCCTTCCGTGTGCCCGACCTGGCCACGCTGCGCGCCTTCCATGGCCGGCTGCTGGACGAAGGTGCCACGGACATGCAGCCTGTGACGCATGGCAACGCGGTCTCCCTCTATTGCCGCGACCCCGAGGGCAACCGCCTCGAGCTGTTCATGGACACGCCCTGGTACTGCGACCAGCCGCTGCGCGAGCCTGTCGACCTGTCTCAGCCCGACGAGGCCATCCTGGCGCGGGCCGAGGCCATCGCAAAGCGCTTGCCCAAGTTCATGAGCCGCGCCCGGTGGCAGGCCGAGATCGCGCGCCGCATGCGGCAAGACCAGCATGTCTGAGCGGCCACCCGTGTACGACGCAGCCATCGTGGGCCTGGGGCCGACCGGCGCCACGCTGGCAAACCTGCTGGCTGCGGCGGGCCACTCGGTGCTGGTGATCGAGAAGGAGTCCGGCATCTTTGCGCTGCCCAGGGCCATCCACTTCGATGGCGAGGTGCTGCGCATCTTCCAGGCGGCAGGCCTGCGGCAGCAGGTGCTGTCCGTCTCGCGGCCGGGGACGCAGGGCATGCATTTCGTCAACGGCGCGGGGCAGACCCTGCTGATCCGCGGGGGGACCTCGGCGCTGGGGCCGCACGGCTGTGCCAACAACTACTACTTCCACCAGCCCGAGCTGGAAGCCGTGCTGCGCAACGGCCTGGCGCGCTTTCCCCGGGTGGACGTCCGGCTGCGGACCACGCTGGAGGCCATCGAGGCGGACGGCGACGGCGCGACGCTGCACTGCCGGCAGGGCGGCAAGGGGCCGGCGTCCGAGGCCCGCGCGCGCTGGGTGGTCGGCTGCGACGGTGCGCGTTCGCCCGTACGCCAGCACATGGGCAGCCCGATGGTGGACCTCGGCCTGCACCAGCCCTGGCTGGTGTTCGACGTGGTGCTGACCGAGCCGCTCGACCTGCCGCCCTGCACGGTGCAGTACTGCGACCCGCGCCGGCCCATGACCTACTGCAACGTGGTGGGCGACCGCCGCCGCTGGGAAATCATGGTGCTGCCCGACGACGACCGCGAAGCACTGGTGCGGCCCGACAACCTCTGGAAGCTGGTGTCCCCCTGGGTGCGGCCCGGGCAGGCGCGGCTGGAGCGGGCGGCGATCTATACCTTCCATTCGTTGATCGCCGACGGCTGGCGCCAGGGCCGGCTGCTGCTGGCCGGCGATGCCTGCCACCAGACGCCGCCGTTCCTGGGCCAGGGCATGTGCGCCGGCATCCGCGATGCCTCCAACCTGGCCTGGAAGCTGGATGCGGTGATTGCCGGGCGGGCGCCCGAATCGCTGCTGGATACCTACGAGTCCGAGCGCAAGCCGCATGTGCGCGCGCTGATCGAGCTGGCCGTGCGCCTGGGGGGCATCATCCAGACCACCGACCCGGCCGCGGCGGCCGAGCGTGACGCGCGCCTGGCCGGCGGCGAGCCCCGGATCTTCGAGCTGCCGCCGCAACGGCTGGGCCAGGGTGCCTTCGATGCGCAGCAGCAGGACCTGGCCGGCCGTCCATTCCCCCAGCCGCGCCTGGACGATGGCCGCTTGCTGGACGAACTGCTCGGCCGCCGCAGCGCCGTCATCGGCCGGCGCGAACTGCTGGAGCGCGCGGCACCGGCCACCGTCGAGCGCTGGAGCCGCAGCGGGGCCCTGGTCATCGACAGGCCCGATGCCCCGCTGGACGCGTGGCTGCGCAGCCACGAAGCGGCAGCCGTGATCCTGCGGCCCGACCGATACATCATCGGCGTGGCGCGCACGGATTGCGAGCTGGACAGCATCTCCCGCTACCTCCCCGTGGCGCCATGACTGCCACCCTCCACCTTCGCCATCCATAGGAACCATCATGAAACTCATCAGCTACCAGCACAACGGCCAGGACCGCTATGGCGCCGTCGTGGGTGACCGCGTGATCGACTTGCGCGAAGCCTTCGGCGCGCAGGCGCCGGACCTCAAGGCCTTCATCGCCGCCGGCCTGGCCGCCCGGGCGGCGGCGCAGCTCGATGCAGCGCGCGCCACGGTGGCGCTGTCGCAGGTTCGGCTGCTGCCCGTCATTCCCAACCCCGGCAAGATCTTCTGCATCGGCCTGAACTATGGCGAGCACATCCGCGAGACCGGCAAGGAGGTGACCGACAAGCCGGTGATCTTCCTGCGCGTGGCCGATTCGCAACTGGCCCATGGCGAGGACATCGTACGTCCCCGCGTCTCGGATCGGCTGGACTACGAGGGCGAGATCGCCATCGTCATCGGCAAGGGCGGCCGGCACATCGGCGAGGCCGATGCGTGGTCGCACATCGCCGGCTACAGCTGCTACAACGACGCCAGCGTGCGCGACTGGCAACTGCATACCTCGCAATGGACGCCGGGCAAGAATTTCTGGAAGACCGGCGCCTTCGGCCCCTGGATGGTCACGGCCGACGAGATCGCGCCGGGCCAGACAATGACGCTGGTCACCCGCCTGAACGGCCAGGAGCTGCAGCGCGCCACCACCGACATGATGGTGCACGGCATCCCGCGCCAGATCGCCTACATCTCGGCCTTCATTGCGCTGGAGCCCGGCGACGTGATCGTCACCGGCACGCCGGGTGGCGTGGGCAACAAGCGCACGCCGCAGCTGTTCATGAAGCCGGGCGACATCTGCGAAATCGAGGTGGACGCCATCGGCGTGCTGCGCAACGGCATCCGCGACGAGTGACAGGCGCCGCGCCATGGCGCGCAGCCTCCGCGCGCCGGTCCGCAGGCCCTGGAGCGGGCGCCCCCACAGCGTGGCGCCAGCAGGGGAGCACCGGCCTGCCGTCGATGCGCCCGCCGGCACCTGCGCTAAATGCGGCCCTGGCCGACCCGCCGCGACAGCGCCTCGGCGCTCTCGCGCCGCTCGCTGTACCGGTCCACCAGATAGCCGGCGCAGTCGCGCGTCAGCAGGGTGAACTTGACCAGTTCCTCCATCACGTCCACCACGCGCTCGTAGTAGGGCGAGGGCTTCATGCGGCCGGCCTCGTCGAACTCCTGGTAGGCCTTGGCCACCGACGACTGGTTGGGAATGGTGAGCATGCGCATCCAGCGGCCCAGCACGCGCATCTGGTTGACGGCGTTGAAGGACTGCGAGCCGCCCGAGACCTGCATCACGGCCAGGGTCTTGCCCTGGGTGGGGCGCACCGCGCCGACGGACAGCGGGATCCAGTCGACCTGGGCCTTGAGGATGCCGGTCATGGCGCCATGGCGCTCGGGCGAGGTCCAGACCATGCCTTCGGCCCACTGCGCCAGCGCGTGCAGCTCGCGGACCTTGGGGTGGCTCTGCGGCGCCGCGTCGGGCAGGGGCAGGCCGTGCGGGTCGAAGATGCGGGGCTCGGCGCCCATGTGGCGCAGCAGCCGCGCGGCTTCCTCGGTCAGCAGCCGGCTGTAGGAGCGCTCGCGCACCGAGCCGTACAGCAGCAGGATGCGGGGCGCGTGCGTGGCCCGCGCCTGCGGCAGCAGCCGCGCCAGGCTGGGGGCGTCGAACGATTGCGGGTCCAGGTTCGGCAAGTCATTGCTTTGCAACACGTCGTCCTTTCGCGTCGATGACGGCCTCGCCGTCTTCCTTGGAGAAAGCCCCTTGCTGGGGGCGCGGCAGGATGTCCAGCACCGCCTCGGACGGGCGGCACAGGCGCGTGCCCAGCGGCGTCACCACGATGGGGCGGTTGATGAGGATGGGGTGCTGGAGCATGAAGTCGACCAGCTGGGCGTCGCTCCACTTCGGATCGCCCAGGCCCAGCGCGTCATACGGCGTGCCCTTTTGCCGCAGGACCTCGCGCACCGGCAGGCCCAGGTCGGCCAGCAGCCGCTCCAGCGTGGCGCGGTCGGGCGGGGTCTTGAGGTATTCGATGACCGTGGGCTCCTCGCCGCTGTTGCGGATCAGGGCCAGCACGTTGCGCGAGGTGCCGCAGGCGGGGTTGTGGTAGATGGTGATGGTGCTCATGGCGGGGTCCATGCAGGGTGAGATTCAGGTGAGGACGCTCAGGCGCAGTGCCAGGGCGGCAAGGGTGATCAGCAGCACGGGGACCGTCAGCACCGTGCCGACCCTGAAGTAGTAGCCCCATCCGATCGCCTGGCCTTTCCTGGCGAGCACATGCAGCCACAGCAGCGTGGCGAGGCTGCCGATGGGCGTGATCTTGGGACCCAGGTCGCAGCCGATCACGTTGGCGTAGACCATGGCTTCCTTGACCACGCCGCCGGCGCTGGAGGCGTCGATGGACAGCGCGCCGACCAGCACCGTCGGCATGTTGTTCATCACCGACGACAGCAGGGCCGAGAGCACGCCCGTGCCGATGGCCGCGCCCCAGACGCCGCCCTGGGCAAACAGCTCCAGCAGCGCTGCGAGGTAGGTGGTCAGCCCGGCGTTGCGCAATCCGTAGACCACCAGGTACATGCCCAGCGAGAACACGACGATCTGCCACGGCGCGCCCCGCAGCACCTTGCGGGTGCCGATGACAGGGCCGCGTGCCGCCACGGCCAGCAGCAGGGCGGCGCC
>JBHIXF010000106.1:0-10687 GCA_041984925.1 Comamonas sp. | reverse complement strand
TTGAAGCGCATCCGCGCCAACCTGGAGGATCTCATCGCCGAGGGGACCAACCTGGCCGGGGAAGCACGGGCCGGCAATCTGCGCATCCGCGTCGACGTCGACCGCTTCCAGGGCGGATACCGGGAAATCGTGGCGGGGATGAACGAGACCATCGAAAGCCTGCTGGCCCCCATGTCCGAAGCGGCGGAGTGCCTGCGGCGGATGGCGGATGGGGACTTCAGCGAGTCCGCCACCGGGGCCTACAAAGGTGACAGCGCCCAGATGATCCAGGCCCTCAACGCCACCCTGTCGTCCATGAACGGCACGCTGCTGCAGGTGGCCGGCGCATTGCGCGACGGCGCCCGTGCTGCCCAGCCCGTTTACCGGGGCGAACGCGGGCATCCCGTAGGCTTTGGCGCCGCCTGCGGTGCGGCGCTCATGGCGCTTCAGGGGCCGCAGGGCGGGGCGCCCGTGCTCAAGGCCCTGCGCGAGGCCGGCGGCGTGGTACCGATCGAAGTGGACGACGCCGGCGTGGTCACCGACATCGACACACTGGACGATCTCGCCCGCGCAGCGGCACTGCTGCGGCAGCGGCGCAGTCAGGCCTTGGCGTCCGCAGCCGCGCCACCGTTTTCGCAGTAGCTGCGCAGCTTGTGGAGCGCGCGGTACATGACCTCGCGCTCTTGCTGCGTCAGCACGCGCAGGGCCGCTGCCTGGTGGCGCCGGGCGACGGGCATGACCTCGTCGTGCAACTGCTGTCCTGCCTCCGTGATGGCGCACAGGATCTTCTTGCGCGGCGTGGAGCCCTCGGCCCTCAGCGCCACCAGCCCGCGTTCCTCGAGCAGCCGCAGGGTGCGGCTGACCAGTGCCTTGTCTGAAGTGGACTGCACCACCAGCGTGCTGAAGGGCAGTTCGCCCACATGGGCAATCAGGGCCAGCAGCCGCCACTCCGACACCGTCAGCTGGGCCGCATCGGCATAGGGCACGGTGATGGTGCGTCTCAGCGCATTGCCGACCTGGCTCATCAGGGTGGTCAGAAAGGCGTCGACCGTCAGGCTGCTGCCGGCTTCGTCGAACGTGGACCAGGGGGTGTCCGAAGGCGCGGCGGATCGGGGAGTCTGTGGTTGAGGCTGGTTCATGGGATGCAGATTGTTCCACGCGCTGTGCGACGGGTGGCGAATGGATTTTTCAAAGAACAAATCAACGATGGTCAATTGGTGGTTTCGGTAAGTTGATCCATCAACTTATTGACGAAAATTCAGGAAGATTCTTTGAGGAATCAATGTTTCATTGATGAAGCATTGGTATTTTTCCATAGCCAGCCCTTGCGGGTGTGCCGACAGGCAAGGCCCGCGTCTTCCGAGGAGCCAGTGATGAATCCCCATCGTCGTCAAGGCCTGGGCCTTGCCGCAGCAGCTGTTGCGGCGTCCCTCGGCATCGCTGCCTGCGGTTGCGCGCTGGCCCAGGACTATCCCGCCAGGCCCATCACCGTGGTGGTGGCTTATCCGCCTGGCGGCGACACGGATGCCATGGCGCGCCTGTTCGCCGAAAAGCTTTCCGCGCGCCTGCGCCAGCCCGTGCTGGTGGACAACCGGCCCGGAGCGGGCGGCACCGTCGGCAATACGCTGGTGGCGCGCGCCGCGCCTGACGGCTACACCCTGCTGTTCACGCCCAACCCATTCACCATCGCGCCCATGGTGATGCAGCTGTCGCCGGCAGCGACCTACGATCCTCTGAAGGCGTTCGTCCCGGTGATACAGACGGCCAGCCAGGCTGTGCTGCTGGTCGCCCATCCATCGACGGGCTTCACCACCGTGGCCGACATGGTGGCCGCCGCCAAGGCGGGCCGGGCCCTGAGCTATGCCAGCCCGGGCGCAGGCTCGCCAATGCACATAGGCGCGGAGTGGCTGAACCGCAGCGCCGGCATCAGGATCCAGCATGTGCCCTATCGCGGCGTGGCTCCGGCCGTCAACGATGTGGCGGCCGGCCACGTGGGCCTGGCCTATGTCACGCTGGGGCCGGTGGCCCAGTACCTCCAGGCGGGCAAGCTGCGCGCGCTGGCCGTGACCGATTCGAAGCGCTCGACGCTGCTGCCGGACGTTCCGGCACTGGCCGAACTGGGCTACAAGGACATCGCCGCAGGCGCCTGGAATGGCGTCTTCGCGCCCAGGGGAACGCCGTCCGCCGTGGTGCAGACGCTGAACAGCCATCTCAACGAGATCCTCAAGATGCCTGAAGTGGTGGCCAAGATGGCCACCTTCGGTGCCGTGCCCGTCGGCGGGGCGCCGCAGGTGCTGGCCCAGGCCAATGCGGCCGACCACGAGCGTCTGGGCCGCGTGATCCGCGAGCTGGGCATCACGGCGCAATGACATGCAGGCATCGGATTCCATGAACGCCGCACATTCCACCCTGGGCCGCGAGACAGCCCAGGTCACGGCCCTGTCCAAGGTGCTGGGCCGTGCCCAGTACGCAGGTGATCTCAAGCTGCCGGGCATGCTGCATGCCAAGGTGCTGCGCAGCCCCTATGCGCATGCGCGCATCGTGCGCATCGATACAAAGGCCGCGCGGGCCCTGCCGGGCGTGAAGGCCGTGCTGACGGGCGCCGACGCGCCGCGCACGCCCTGGGGCGTGAGCCACAAGGAGCGGCGCATCCTGGCCGATGGCCTGGTGCGCTTCGCGGGCGAGGAGGTCGCGGCCGTGGCCGCCACCACCGAGGAAATCGCCCGCGATGCGCTGGACCTGATCGAGGTCGAGTACGAGGAACTGCCCGCCATCCTCTCGCCCGACGAGGCCCTCGATGAAGAGGCGCCCTGCGTGCATCCGGGCCGCAGCAACATCGCACACGAGATACGCTTCGAGCGCGGTGACCCTGATGCCGGTTTCGCCGCGGCCGATCTTGTCCACGAGGCCACCTACACCACCCATGCCCAGTACCCCGGCTACCTGGAGCCCATGGCCACGCTGGCCTCCATCGACGCCGAAGGGCGGCTGCTGGTGCAGACCTCCACGCAATCGGTGTTCCTGGCACGCGCCCGGCTGGCGGCCGCGCTGGAGCGGCCCGTCTCCAGCATCCGCGTGGTGCAGGCCACCACGGGCGGCGGTTTCGGCGGCAAGATCGTCGAGGACGACAACCAGCTGCTTGCCGGCCTGCTGGCCCTGCGCACGGGCCGGCCGGTGCGCCTGGTCAACAACCGGCTGGAGGACTTCCTGGCCTGCTGCTCCAGCGTACCCGAGCGCATCACGCTCAAGCTGGGCATGGCGCGCGATGGCCGGATCCTGGCCAAGCAGGTGCGCATCATCGCCGAATGCGGTGCCTACGCAGGCCTGTCGGCCGAGGTCATGCACGTCAGCGCCATGCGCAGCGACAACATGCACCGCCTGGACAACGTGCGCTCGCACGCCACCCTGGTCTACAGCCACACGCCGCCGCATGGCGCGTTCCGGGGCTTCGGCGGCACGCAGATGCTGTTCGCGCTCAACAGCCACATCGATGCCATGGCCGGGCAACTGGGCCTGGACCCGGCCGAGGTGCACAAGCGCAACGCGGTCGAGGCCGGCGACGTGACCGTGCACGGCTGGAAGATCGGCAGCGCCGGCCTGAAGGAATGCATAGACCAAGCCACCGGGGCCATCGGCTGGAGCGCCCGGCGGGCCGGGCCCCGCGCGGTGTCCGGCAGCCGGCGCCGGGGCGTGGGCATGGCCGCCGCCATGCATGTCAGCGGCAACCGCACCATGGGCAACTGGGATGGCTCCACCGTGGTCCTGCGCATCAACGAGGATGGCCAGGTGCTGGTGCTCAGCGGCGAATGCGACATGGGGCAGGGCGCCATGACCATGCTCAGCCAGATCGTCGCGCATGAATTGACCCTGCCTTTGTCCAGCGTGCGCGTGGCGCCGCCCGATACGGACAGCGCGCCCTTTGCCATCGGCTCGCTGGCCTCGCGCGTGACCATGGCGGCCGGCAACGCCGCCATCGGCGCAGCGCGGGCCGCGCGCGGCAAGCTGCTGGCCCTGGGCGCCCAACTGCTGGAGGCGAGGGAGGACGATCTGGAGCTGGCCGATGGCCAGGTGCGCGTGCGCGGCACGGACCGCGCCCTGGGCATGGCCGAACTGGCGCGCCAGCACATCTGGCGCCACGGCGGCGAGGCCATACAGGTCAGCCATACCTGGGACGCCCAGACCCGCATGCACGACGCGCAGCTGTACGGCAACATCGCGCCCGCCTATTCCTTCGCGGCCCAGGCCGTGGAGGTGGAGGTCGATATCGGGACCGGCCAGGTGACGGTGCTCGACAGCTATGTGGCCGACGACTGCGGCAAGGCGCTCAACCCTGTCGCCATCCATGGCCAGACCAACGGCGCCACGGTGCAGGCCATGGGCTGGGCGCTGTACGAGCAACTGCACCTGGAGGGCGGGCGCCTGGCCAACGGCAATTTCGCCGACTACACCATGCCCACGGCCGACACCGTGCCCCCGCTGCGCGGCGGCTTCGTCGAATCCAACGACCCCAACGGCCCCTACGGCGCCAAGGGCGCCAGCGAAACGGCCATCCTGCCTGGCGCACCGGCCATTGCCAATGCCGTCCACGACGCCATCGGCGTGCGCATCCGCGACCTGCCGATCACGCCCGAAAAGATCCTGGCGGCCCTGCGTGCACGGGCCGAGGAGCAAGACCATGCATGACTTCGACTTCCTGGAACCGGCCACGGTGGCCGAGGCCAGCCGGTTGCTGGCCGAGCTGGGCGAGGAATGCCGCGTGATCGCGGGCGGCACCGCGCTGATGCTGGGCATGCGCCAGCGCATGCTCGCGCCCACGCACCTGGTATCGCTGGCCGGCATCGATGCGCTCAAGGGACTGGACTACGATCCGGCGCGCGGCCTGCGCGTGGGCGCCCTGGTGCGCCATGCGCAGCTGGCCGCATCGCCCCTGGTGCTTCGGCACTACCCGGTGCTGGCCGGCATGGCGCGGCGCATGGCCAATCCCCAGGTGCGCAACCAGGGCACGGTGGGCGGCAACCTGTGCTATGCCGATCCGTCCACCGATCCTCCGGGCTGCCTCATGGCACTCGGCGCCCAGGTCGTGCTGGCCAGCACGCGGGGCGAGCGCGTTCTGGACATCGAGGACTTTCTGGTCGACTACTACGCCACGGCGCTGCAGGGCGATGAAATCCTCGCCGAGATTCGCGTGCCGCCGATGGGCCGGGGCGATGCCCTTCGCGCTGGTGTCTACACACGCTTTCTGCGCACTGCGGCCGAGCACCGGCCCCTGGCCAGCGTGGCGCTGGTGGCAAGCACAGCCGGCGGCATCTGCCGCGATGCACGCCTGGTGGTGGGCGCCTCCACGCCCATCCCCATGCGGATGCGGCGCGCCGAGGCCTTCCTCGAAGGCCGCACCGTCACCTGGGCCGTGGCGGGCGAGGCGGCCCGCATCGTTGCGAACGACATCACGCCGGTGTCGGACCTGCGCGGCTCGGCGGATTTCCGGCGCGCGATGGTGCGCGTGAATGTGGGACGCACCGTGGCCGAGCTGTTCGGCCTGGACATGGCCATGGAGCCGGGAGAGATGCAATGAGCCAGCACCGTATCGAATGCACCGTCAACGGCCAGGCGTGCAGCATGGAGGTACCCTCGCGCCGTCTGCTGTCCGACTTCCTGCGTGACGACCTGCACCTGACCGGCACCAAGCGCGGCTGCGAGACAGGCGTCTGCGGCGCCTGCTCGGTGCTGCTGGACGGCGAGGTGGTCAAGTCCTGCCTGATGCTGGCCGTACAGGTGCGCGGCAAGGCGCTGACCACCATCGAGGGCCTGGCCGATGGGGAGCGGCTGCACCCGCTCCAGCAAAGCTTCATGCGATGCGGCGGCCTGCAGTGCGGCTACTGCACGCCGGGTTTCATCATGGCGGCCTGCGACCTGCTGGCCCGCAAGCCCGGGCCCAGCGCCGACGAAGTGCGCCATGGCCTCAACGGAAACCTGTGCCGCTGCACGGGGTACACCCAGATCGTGGAATCGGTCCTCGTGGCCGCGGAGAACATGCATGGAAATTGAAAAGACGCTGACCGTTTCCGCACCGCGCGAGCAGGTATGGGCGCTGCTGCTGGACCCCGAAGTCATGGCGGGCGCCGTGCCCGGCATGCAATCCATCGAGGTGCTCAGTCCCACCGAATACCTGGCCGTGATGCACCAGAAGATTTCCTTCATCAGCGCGAAGTTCAAGCTGCGCACGCGCATCGTCGAGCAGCGTGCGCCCGTCTACCTGCGTGTGGAGGGAACAGGCGAAGACAGCTCGGTGGCCAGCTCGCTCAAGCAGCGCAGCGAAGTGTTTCTCGACGCCACGCCCGAAGGCGGCACCGCCTTGCGCATCAAGGTCGACGTCGACCTGCTGGGCCGCCTGGGCGCCTTCGGCCTCAGCGTGATGAAGACCAAGGCGGACCGGCTGTGGGACGAGTTCGGGGCCAACCTGGCTGCACGCATTGAAGCCGGCGGGCCGCCGCCTGCACCACCGGTGCCGGGGCGGGCGCCAGAACCTGTTTGCGGGCCAGCGGCTGCCAGCGTCCTGCCGCCAGCGGCCTGCGCGCCAGATCCGGCCGTGGCGGGGGCGCCGCCCCAGGCGGCTGCCGTGCAGGCCTTGCAAGGACCGATCGGCAAGGGCTGGTGGGGCCGGATTTTCTGCGGCGGACCCCCGAGGGATGGTGCGCCGGACACCATCCGTGTCGAGCTGCAGCGCGGCGACACCCGGATCAGCGTCCAATGGCCAGGTGCGCGCGCTGATGAATGCACCGCCTGGTTGCGCGACTGCCTGCGCTAGGTTTCACGCACCGGGGGGCGCGCTTCGCCCTGGGGCCGGGCCAGGCAGGACTGGAGCACGTCGATGCTGCGCAGCACGCCCGGCTCGTCGACATCGCGGTGCGTCACCAGCCGCAGCTGTCCGTGGAGCACGGACACCAAAACGCCATGCCCGCGCAACTGCTGCTGCAGTGCCTGCACGGCCTGGGGCTGCCTGCCGGGCAGGCCCAGGAACACGATATTGGTATCGGGCTCTTGCGCGCTCACGCCGGGCAGGTCTTTGAGGCCCTCATGCAGAAGACGCGCCAGCCGGTGGTCCTCGGCCAGTTGCTCCAAGTGGCGGTCCAGCGCATGCTGGGCCGCCGCGGCCAGCACGCCCGCCTGGCGCATGGCGCCGCCAGCCGCCTTGCGCACCCGCCGCGCCCTGGCAATGAAGGCGGCGCTGCCGCACAGCACGCTGCCTGCCGGCGCGCCAAGTCCCTTGTTGAAGCAGACCGACACGGAATCGAAATAGGCAGCGATGCGCCGGGCCTCCTGCTGCGCCGAGGAATGGCCGCGCGCCGTGGCCTGGGCCATGGCGGCGTTGAACAGCCGGGCGCCATCGAGATGGGTGGCCAGCCCATGCTGGCGTGCCAGCGCCGTGGCCTGGCGCAGATAGACCTCGGGCAGGCAGCGTCCGCCCATGGTGTTTTCAAGCGCCAGCAGGCGGATGGCGGTGAAGGGGTCGCTGCCGCAGCGGATGGCCTCGGCTATCGCTGCCAGAGGCAGGCTGCCATCGGCGTCGTGGTCCAGCGGCAGCGGCCGGATGCCGCCCAGCATGGCCGCGCCACAGGCGCTGCGGCGGTTGCAGTAGGCCATCTGCCCGACCAGGTATTCATCGCCCCGGGCGCAATGGCAAAGAATGGCGCACAGATTGGCCAGCGTGCCCGAGGTCACGAAAAGCGCCGCCTCGAAGCCCAGCATGGCGGCGACGTTGTGCTCCAGCGCATTGACGGTGGGGTCCTCCCCGTAAGCGTCATCCCCCACCGGAGCACGCCGCATGGCCTCGTACATGGCAGCCGTGGGGCGGGTGACGGTGTCGCTGCGCAAATCGGTGACCAGGTCCATTTCGCTTCCTTCCCATCCTTTCGTGGGCCTTGCATCCAGCGCAACGGGGTTCGTGCGGCCTGCGGACAGTCGCTTGATGATAGTCAATATCTATCGCCCTGTGAACGACACCAACGGCCAGGCCGGCAGGGCGCGCCCATGCAGAAAGCCGCCCGGCGAGGGCGGCTTGCGGCAAGGATTGAAGGGCTGGCGCGCGTTCAGCGGCGGGCGATCACGGCGCAGGCCAGGCGTGCGCCGGAATTGCCTGTCGGTTGCGTGGTGTAGTCGTCCGGGTCCTTGTGAACGATGAGGCCCCGGCCCACCACACTGGTCGGCCCCTGATCCAGGGCCATGCTGCGCGAGACGAAGTCCACGCGCGCAACGCCTTGCGCGTCGGCGCGCAGGCTGGGCAGATCGCCGGTATGGTGGGCGCCTGCGTCAAAGCGGCCATGGGCCTGGCCGGTCGGATTGAAGTGGCCGCCGGCGCTCAGGCCATCGG
This sequence comes from Comamonas sp., assembly GCA_041984925.1. Classification (GTDB taxonomy): domain Bacteria; phylum Pseudomonadota; class Gammaproteobacteria; order Burkholderiales; family Burkholderiaceae_C; genus Comamonas. The sequence goes on along the minus strand of JBHIXF010000106.1, from coordinate 2,340 downwards.
GGCTGGAGCAATCGCCTTTTTCGTGGACGTGAAAACCGTGCTCGCTGTTCGGCGACAGCCCCTGCACCGATCCTTGCACGCGCACGCTGCCGTCGGGCTGACCGGTGAACTGCAGGCTGCCGCGTACCTGGCTGCCCTGCGTGGGCTGCAGCTGGGCCATGGCCACCGTCTGCGATGCGCCTGCAGCCGAAGGCGTGGACGCCATGGAGGCCATGGGCGCAGGGCCCTGGCTGCTGCAGGCCCCCAGGGCGAGCACCACGCTGGCGGCGGACAGCATTTTCACCAGGGCGGGGGCGGCAGTGAAAGAAGGGCGGATGGCATTCAATGGCATGGTGGCAATCTCCTGGTTGGCGTCGGAAAACAGGTCATGGGCAAAGGGCGAGGGGGAACATGCAGCCAGATCCCCCCGCCGCTGCACAAAGACCATCTTGCCTTGCCCGGGCAGCAGGCCATGTCGGAGAGGATACCGTCCTGGCCGGCGCGACATGCCATGCGCCAGCACAGCGTCCGGGGCGCTCACCTGCGCGCGTCTTCGGGCGGCCTCGCGTAGCTCAGCAGGCGCTGCAGCGCACGGTCGCGAATGCCCAGGCGCTGCAACTCATCGAAGGTGGCGCGCGCATAGTCGTGCGTGCTGCCATAAAGGCCTGCGGCCTCGCTGAAGATGCGGCGGTACTCCTCGGGCGCCAGCTCGCCCGTGTGGTTGGGGCTTCGGCGCGACAGCGTGAATGCCAGGGCCTGGACCGTGCCATGGCTGGTGCGGCAGGGCAGCCAGCGCGGATCGTAGACGGCATTGGCCATTTCCCGTTGCCACAGCTGCGCCAGGACGGCATGACCCTGGTGGCGGGGAACGCGAAACACCATGCCCTGGCAGCTGCCGCCCGACAGCATGCCGAACACCAGGCCCGGATTCTGAGGCGTGCCGCGGTTGATCGTGCTCCACATCTTCAGCGCCCTGTGCCATCCGAACACGCGGGCCGCGCGGCGCTCGGTGAAATCGAAGTCGGGACGCCAGATCAGCGAACCGTATCCGAAGATCCAGAGGTCCTCGCGTCCGCCCCACTGCTGCAGGGCCTCGGCCAGCATGGGCTGGGACTGTCGTCGGGCGAAGGCGAATTCTGGCGGGGGCGGCATGGCGTATCGCTTCTTCAAGGGAACATCTGCAGACAATGAGCTTACGACTTATGCAAGAGGGTGCCAAACGCGCAGCTTCGCCATAGAGCGCAGTGCGTGGTCGCAAGCTGCTGGCATGGATCCTGGAAGTTGTAACGCTGGTGGTGCGAAACGGTGCACAGCCAGGGCGCGCGGGCGGCATGCAAGGCTTTCTTTTGTCGCTCGCACGCCACATCCGGCTCCCATCGGCCTGGCGCCGCGCCGGCCGGCTCGCGGGCGTTTTGGGGCATCCCCCTACAATCGACCGGTTTTTGCCGGTTTTTCGTTTCCATTCCAACGTTCATTCACGGAGAAAAGCTTCATGTCCTTCAACCATTCCGACGACGACAGCCAGCAGCGCTTTGCCCTGGGCTTTCTGTTTGCCCTGATTGCGCTCGTGGTGTCCACCGTGGTCGGTACCGTCGTCTACCAGCGCGGCATGGCCCGCGCAGCGGTGGCAGAACCGGCCGGCGCGGCCGTGCCCGTGGTCATCGAGGAAGACGTGGCGCGCGTTGTCGTTGAAAACGGCGTGGTCAAGTTCTACTTCGCGTCCGCGCAGGCCGAACTGGCCCCGGGCGCCAACGAGGCCCTCGCCGATGTGGTCAGCGGCGTCCAAGGGGGCAAGCGCGCCGTGATCTCGGGCTACCACGATGCCACGGGCAATGCGCAGCTCAATGCCGAACTGGCCAAGAAGCGTGCCCTGGCCGTGCAGGCGGCGCTGGCTGCCCTGGGCGTGGCCGAAGACAAGGTGGAGCTGAAAAAGCCCGAGCAGATGCAGGCTGACGGCAGCAACGCCCAGGCGCGCCGCGTGGAAGTGATCCTGGTGGACTGAACGCGCCGCGCATTCCATCGGCTGCGCACGGAACAAAGGCCCGCAAGCGTCGATCGCTGCGGGCCTTTGTGCTTACGGGATCAGCGCAGCCCTGTGCCGCTGGCGCCATCCTCGTGGCGCTGTATGAGTTCTATCTTGTAGTCGATTGTCGTATTCATCATGATTTATGAAATCCTTGTAAATCAATAGTTTAGTTTGTTGTCAGCGCTTGAGAAACGCCTCATAAGTGGCTAGAGCGTGTTATGAACTTCCCGTCGAGGCCAATATCTGAGCCGCTGCCGGCAGCATGAGCACTGCAAAGACCAAAAAGTGCAAGCCACTCAGAACCTGTGGCAGCCGTTCATAGTCACGCGACAGGC
>JBHIXF010000105.1:0-10832 GCA_041984925.1 Comamonas sp. | reverse complement strand
AAGGGCGGCGCACCGGCCATGACGGACACGGTGGCGGGCCAGGTGCCGCTGATCTTCGATGCGCTGGGGCCGGCCATGCCCTACATCCAGGGCGGCAAGGTGCGCGCGCTGGCGGTGACCAGCGCCGAGCGCAGCCCGCTGCTGCCCGAGGTGCCGACCCTGGCCGAATCGGGCCTGCCCGGCGTGGACCTGCTGACCTGGATCGGCTTCGTGGTGCCGGCCGGCACGCCGCCGGCCATCGTCGAGCGGCTGCACCGGGAGCTGGCCGCCATCCTGCGGATGCCGGCCACGCGCGAGCTGCTGACCGGCATGGGCATGACGGTGGTGGCCGGCACGCCCGCGCAGTTCGCGCAGACCATCGCGGACGACACCCTGAAATTCGGCCGCATCATCGAGGCGGCCGGCATCCGGCTGGACTGAGCATGGCCGCCTACCTGCAACGCAAAGGCTACGAGGGCGTGGCGCTGGCCGTGCCCGTCACCGTGCCCTACGAGCGCTACAGCATCCATGGCGCGCACTGGTTCCTGGGCCAGGCCGTGCGCGCCCTGCTGGCCGGCAGCGGCCTGGCCAAGGCGCAGATCGACGGCCTGGCGGTCAGCAGCTTCTCGCTGGCGCCCGACACGGCCGTGGGCGTGACCCAGCACCTGGGCCTGTCGCCGCGCTGGCTGGACCACATCCCCACGGGCGGGGCCTCGGGCGTGATGGCGCTGCGCCGCGCCGCGCGGGCCGTGCAATGCGGCGATGCCGAGGTGGTGGCCTGCGTGGCGGCCGACACCAACCATGTGGACTCGTTCCGCCAGACGCTGGGCGCCTTCAGCGACTTCGCGCGCGATGCCAGCTACCCCTACGGCGCGGGCGGGCCCAACGCCATGTTCGCCTTCATCACCGCGCACTACATGCGCACTTATGGCGCGCGGCGCGAGGATTTCGGCCGCATCGCCGTGGCCCAGCGCACGAACGCGCTGCGCAATCCCCAAGCCTTGTTCGACAAGCCCTTGACGCTGGAGGACTACCTGGCGGCGCGGCCGATTGCCGAGCCCATCCACCTGTTCGACTGCGTCATGCCCTGCGCGGGGGCGGAGGCCTTTCTCGTGATGGCGCCCGAACGTGCGCGCGGCCTGGGCCTGCCCCATGTGCTGCTGCGCGGCGCCATCGAGCGCCACAACGCCTATGCCGACGACCCCGTGATGCTGCGCGGCGGCTGGGCCGTGGACCGCGGCGACCTCTATGCCCAGGCAGGGCTGCAGCCCCGGGACATCGACCTGCTGCAGACCTATGACGACTACCCGGTGATCGCCATGATGCAGATGGAGGACCTGGGCTTTTGCGCCAAGGGCGAGGGGCCGGACTTCGTGCGCACCCACGACCTGACCCATGGCGGGGACTTCCCGCACAACACCGGTGGCGGCCAGCTGTCCTGCGGCCAGGCGGGCGCGGCCGGCGGCTTCCTGGGCCTGACCGAGACGCTGCGCCAGCTCACCGGCCAGGCCGGGGAACGCGCCGTGCCCGGTGCGCGCACGGCCCTGGTGGGCGGCTTCGGCATGGTGACCTATGACCGCTGCCTGTGCACGGGCGCCGTGATCCTGGAGGCCAGTGAATGATGCACCCCCACGTTCGGCACTGCGTGTCCTCACTGCCCCCCGAGGGGGCGCGGCGCCTGCCTTGGGGCGGCCCGGCGGAGGCGCCATGACGATGCCCTTCACAAAGCCCCCGCGCAAGAATCCCCTGCTGCGCACCCCGCAGATCAACCTGCCGCCGTCTGCGCGCGGCCGCGTGGCGCTGGGCCTCACGGCGGCCGCCGCCGAAGGGCGATTTGCCTTGCAGGCCTGCGCCGGATGCGGTGCCGTGCAGTACCCGCCGCGCGAGGCCTGCCACCGCTGCCTGTCGCCCGAGCTGCCCTGGCAGGCGCAGGACGGCGCCGGCGTGCTGCTGGCCTCGACCACGCTGGCCCACAGCAACGACCTGTACTTCCGCGAGCGCCTGCCCTGGCGCCTGGGCATGGTGCAGCTCGATGCGGGGCCCAGCGTCATGGTGCACCTGCATCGCGAGGTGGGCGCCGCCCCCTGCCGCGTGCAGGTGCAGGCGCGCCTGGACCGTGCCGGCCAGGCGGTGCTGATCGCATGCCCCGAGAAAGGAACCCGACACATGGCCGACGACCCCCTGCTGCGCGAAATGGCCAGCGACCCGAAACACCGCAAAGTCCTGGTGACGGACGGCCAATCCGCCGTGGGCCAGGCCGTGGCCCGTGCGCTGGTCCAGGCCGGCGCAGATCTTGTCTGGGTCGGCCATGCCGAACCCTGGAAGAAGCTGCCGGGCCTGGCGGAGTTGGCGGCCTTGCCGCAGGTCACGCTGGTACCGCTGGACGTGACCGACGAGCGCTCGGTCGGCACCCTGGCCGGCCAGATCGGCGGCAAGGTGGACATCGTGGTCAACACGGCCGAGCTGCACCGGGGCTTCGGCATCGCGGCGCGGCGCGGCACAGACGTGGCCAAGGCCGAGATGGAGGTCAACTACTTCGGCCTGCTGCGGCTGGCGCAGTGCTTCGGCCCGGCGCTCAAGGCGCGCTCGGCCGATGGCGCCGCGCATGCCACGGCCTGGGTCAATCTGCTGTCGGTCTATGCGCTGGCCAATTTTCCCGCGCATGGCACGTTCTCGGCCTCCAAGGCGGCGGCCCTGTCGCTGGCGCAGTGCCTGCGCGCGGAGATGCAGCCTGCGGGCATCCGCGTGGTCAATGTGTTTCCCGGGCCCATCGACGACGAATGGAACCAGAACCTGCCGCCCCCCAAGCTGGCGCCGGCCGCGCTGGCTGCGGCCATCGTGCGCGCGCTGCAGGCCGGCGTGGAAGACCTCTACCCCGGCGAACTGGCCCAGGAATGGCGCCAGCGCTGGCGCCACGACCCCAAGGTACTCGAACGCGAACTTGCCGCAGGAGGACTCTGACATGACCACTTCCCCCGATCTGCTCGGCGGCCTTGCGCTGGCCCTGGCCAGCGGCCGCATCCGCATCATCGACCTGACGCAGACGCTGAGCCCGGACTTCCCCACCATTGCCCTGCCGCCCGAGGTGGGCCAGTGCCAGCCCTTCCGCATCGAGCAGATATCGGCCTATGACGAGCGCGGGCCGGCCTGGTACTGGAACAACTTTTCCTGCGGCGAACACACGGGCACGCATTTCGATGCGCCCATCCACTGGATCACGGGCCGCGATCTGCCGAACAACGCCGTGGACAGCATCCCGCCGCAGCACTTCATCGCCCCGGCCTGCGTGATCGACTGCAGCGCCCAGGCCGCGGCCGACCCCGACTACCTGATGGGCGTGGCCGACATAGAGCGCTTCGAGGCCGCCCACGGCCGCATCCCGGCCGGCAGCTGGGTGCTGATGCGCACCGACTGGGCGCGGCGCTGGTCGCAGGCGCGCGATGCCCAGGCCTTCCAGAACTTCGACGCCAACGGCCAGCACACGCCGGGGCCGGACACGGACGCCGTGCGTTTCCTGGTCGAGCAGCGCGGGGTGCTGGGCTTCGGCACCGAATCCATAGGCACGGACGCGGGCCAGGCCTACCACCTGCGTCCACCCTATCCCTGCCATTCGCTGATGCACGGCGCCGGCAAGTATGGCCTGCAGTGCCTGACCCACCTCGACCAGCTGCCGCCCACCGGCGCGCTGGTGGTGGCCGCGCCGCTGAAGATCGAGAACGGCAGCGGCAGCCCGCTGCGCGTGCTGGCGCTGGTGGAGCAGGTGGAGGGCCGGGCATGAGCGCGCACAAGGTCGCCGCGGTGACGGGCGGCAGCGCCGGCATCGGCAAGGCGGTCTGCGAACAGCTGCTGGAGCAGGGCTATGAGGTGATCTCGCTGGCGCGGCGGCGTGCCGAAATCGGCCATCCGCGCCTGCACAGCATCGAGGTGGACCTGGCCGACCGCGCGGCCACGGCCCAGGCCGTGCAGGCCATGGTGCGGCAGCACGAGGTCACCACCATCGTGCACAACGCGGGCGTGATCCGCGCCGCCCTGCTGCCCGAGGTGCGGCTCGCGGACCTGGATGCCCTGGTCGAGCTGCACCTGGGCTGCGCGGTGCAGATGCTGCAGGCCGCGCTGCCGGCCATGCGGGCGCGGCGGTTCGGCCGCGTGGTGCTGCTGTCCTCGCGCGCTGCACTGGGCCTGGCCACGCGCACCAGCTACTCGGCCACCAAGGCCGGCATGCTGGGCATGGCGCGCACCTGGGCGCTGGAGCTGGCGCCCGAGGGCATCACGGTCAACGTGGTCGCGCCGGGGCCGATACGCACCGACATGTTCTACGACGTGGTGGAGCAGGGCAGCGACAGGGAGCGCCAGCTGGCCGCCTCCGTGCCCGTGCGCCGGCTGGGCGAGGCGGCCGACGTGGCGCGCGCCGTGGCCTTCTTCGCCGATGCGGCCAGCGGCTTCGTGACCGGCCAGGTGCTCTATGTCTGCGGTGGCACCAGCGTGGGCAGCCTGGCGCTGTAGCGGCCCAGGCCACCCAGGCTGTCAGCCGCTCAGCCGGGCGGCAGGTGCAGCTCGATGATGCGCCGCAGCGTGACCTTGAGCGCCTCGGCGCGCTTGAGGCCGAAGGGCTGCAGCACGCGCAGCTCGTGCTCCTTGGCCTTGCGGATCAGATCGGCCAGGATGGCCTGGCCCGCCGGCGCGATGCGCACCATGGTCAGGCGCCGGTCGCTGTCGTGCGCGAAGCGCTCCACATAGCCCTTGGCCTCCATGCGGTCCAGCAGCCGCGTGACCGTGGGCTGCTTGGTGACCGAGATCTGCGCCAGCCGCCCGGTGCTGATGCCCGGCGAGCCGGTCAGCGAGGCCAGGATGCGCCACTCCGTGACCGAAAAGCCCTCGGCCTCGACCACGGCATGGAACTCCGCCGAAATCAGCTTGCTGGCCTGTGCCAGCAGCGCCGGCAGGTAGTCCTCGACGAAGGGCAGGGCGGCGGGATCGTCCTGCGTGTCCTCAGCCATGTTGGTGCCCTTGCTGGCCGAGGTGCTGGATGGCAGGCGATTTGAAAAATAGAGGGTTCATCTGGCAGGGGATTTTGCATCTTCTGCGTCATGGCTTCGCTCAGGTGCTGGGGCGCAGCGTTGCTGTCTGCGCATGGATCGGTCAAGCGTGCATGCGCTCTCGTCGGCAGCTCTCTTCAATTGATGTGAGCATGCATCTGGAAAGAGAGGCTAAGTCGTTGATTTTTTATGATTTCTGAGAAGGGGCTCTTGTCTGGCTCCCGTTCGCTCTCATCAAAGATCAGGCTGAACGAGAACCCAGGCCGGTCGGGTGTCGCAGCCCTGGTTGAGGAGTTTGGGCAGGGGTAGATGGGCGTGTCGCCCCTGTGCAAGTGCCTCTTGTAGACTTGTCCTGCCATTGACGCAAAGGCTTTTCCCTTCAAGTCATCGTCGGTGCAGCAACTGCCATCGATCGGCCAGATCAATGCCTGCTACCTGGTTCCAAAGGCCCTTGCATGAGTGATATCCAGCTTTTCCGCCTGCAAGGCGGCTCCTTCATCGAATTGGCCGCCACGGCGGTAGCGCTGGAGCGCAATCTCCAGACTCTGATCGAAGGTCAGATGGAAACCTTCCTGGGCGTGCGCTTCCTGGCCACGGAATACGCCACCGGCAAAACGCACCGCGGCCGTATCGACTCGCTGGGACTGGATGAGAACAACTGCCCCGTCATCATCGAATACAAGCGGCACAGCAACGAGAATGTCATCAACCAGGGGCTGTTCTACCTGGACTGGCTGCTGGACCACAAGGCCGAATTCCGTTGGTTGGTGATGGAAAGGCTGGGTAAGGACGTGGCGGACAGCGTGGAATGGTCGGGCACCCGACTGCTGTGCATCGCCGCGGATTTCACGCGCTACGACCAGCACGCGGTGCAGCAGATTCCACGCAATATCGAGCTGATCCGCTACAAGCGCTTTGGCGAAGACCTGTTGCTGCTGGAGCTGGTGAACACGCAGACGGTGGTCGAGCCGGCCACGGAAACTGCCAAGTCTTCTTCGGTGGATGCCAGCCCCATCACCTCCAAGCCGCAAGGCAAGGACAAAAGCTTTGCCGAACAGCTGCAAGGCGCGACTGCGGACATCCAGGCCCTGTATGCCGATGTGCGCTCATTCGTGTTTGCGCTGGGCGACGACGTAACGGAAAAGCAGCTCAAGCTCTACGTCGCCTTCCGCAAGCTCAAGAACTTCGCCAGCGTGGTGATGTACCCCAACAAGATGCTGGTGATGCTGAAACTGGACCCCGACACCGTGACACTGGAGGAAGGCTTCAGCCGCGACGTGCGGCAGATCGGGCACTGGGGGACAGGGGATTTGGAGCTGTGTCTGCGCAGTGCGGGGGATCTTGAGCGGGCGAAGGTATTGCTGGAGCGGGCGTATGTGGAGGGGTGAGGAATAGACCCTTGCAACTGCTCGTCATTAGGTCCTAGATCTTGTCGCCAAACGCTGCCTGTTCGAGCAGCGTGTGCTGCCGCCGCCAGTCCGGCATCTGTTGTGCCACAAGAGCCCAGAAAGCCCGGGTGTGGCTTTTCTCGATCGTATGGCATAACTCGTGCACGACCACATAGTCCTGCACACTAGCCGGCAACTCCATGACGCGTGGGTGGAACTCCAGTACGTTCTTCGCACTGCAACTGGCCCACCGGCTTTGGAATGGCTTGACGCGTACGCCAGCGGCCTGCAAGCCGGACTGGCGCTCCCAGTGGCGGACGCGCGCCAGCAGTTTCTCTTGCGCCCGCTCTCGATAAAACGCTGTCAGCAAGGGCGCCAGCGCACCGGCGCCAATTTCTCGGCCCATCGGGCTTTCGATCATGAAGCGCGAAGCGGTGAAATGGAGCGTGGGATGAAGCAGGCCGGGCGTGTGCCTCACTTCGGTGAAGTAGGTCCGTCCGCAATAGCGCAGACGGCTGCCGGTGACTACCAGCTCTTCGGCCAATGGCTGTTCGACCTGCGCCTGCTTCTCGCGAATCCAGCGCGCACGCTGACGTACCAAGACCTCTTGCTCTTGCCGGGAGACCCTCGGACCGCGCAGCAACACCGGCTGGCCACGCTCGACAGTCACGTAGTGACGCTTGAGCGTGGCGTCTGCCTTGAAGCGCCATTCAATGGTCGTCTGTCCGTATTGCAGCTGCGGCATGGAGTTCAGTTCTTCAAAAGAATGTCCAAGATGCGTCCGGCATGCTCGCGAGCCACTGGGCGTTCCCAGCCAGCGATGGGCGTCAGCAATCTGCGCAGCAGGTCTCGGACCTCGGGATGCAGATCAAGCATCTGTTTCCAGTTGCTGGCAGCCAGGGTATGGCTCAGTTCCTGGTCTTCAAACAGCTTGGCAGTTGCAGCTCGGGCGGTCTCATTGCCCAACAGCGCTGCCAGGTAGTGGTAGGTGGCCGCCTCTGCCGGCTTGTCAAAACCGGTCGTCTTGTCCTTGTCCATCACCCGCTGCCCGAACAGCTCCAACTGTTCCAGGAATTGTGCCTGGCTGATGCGTCCTGCTTTCTCTTCTTCCAGCAGCTTCTCCAGTTCCTCTGCCAGCTTGTCGAAGAAGGCCGGGTCCTTGTCACGTCCGGTGGCAATGGTGTGCTTGAGCTGGTTCTTCATCACCAGCGCCTGGCTGCCAGGGCTGGCCAGATGCTTGAGCCGCGCCATGTCGCTGGCATCCAGAATGGAGACTTCGCGCCCCAGCAGGCTCCTGGCCGGGCTGGCGGCGATGTACTCGTCCAGCAGGCGCTGCAGCAAGGCGGATTCCAGCTGGGTAATGCGCTCGCGGTAAGTGGCATCGGGCAACTTGTCGCGCAGCATCAGCCGGATCTCTCCGAACAGTGTGAAGTAGGGCTTGAAGGGCACGCCACGCACATCGGGCAGGATGATGTCGATGCTGCGATTGAACTGCTTCACCAGTTCCAGGAAGTCCTCGACGGCATCCAGCCGGTAGGCCGGATCGAGAAAGCGCTCTGCATCGTCCTTGTAGCCCTCGCGTTGGGTCACGGGGTCATGCTTTTTGGGCAGCAGCTTGAGGATGCGCTCCAGTGTGCTCTGCAGCTTGGGCAGTTCGCTCTCCACGCCTTGCCAGACCTGTGAGGGCTGTACTTCGCCACCGTAGATCTTCAATGCATGATCCAGGTGGTCCACCACACCGTGGTAGTCCACGATATAGCCGGCGTTCTTGCCCGTCAGCGTGCGGTTCACGCGTGCAATGGCCTGCAGCAGCGTGTGCTCCTTCAGTGGCTTGTCGAGATACATGGTGCTGACGATGGGGGCGTCCCAACCTGTCAGCAGCATGTCGGAGACGATGATGAGGCCCACATTGTTCGCATGTGCCTGGCCGTCGTACCCCTTGCGCTCGTCACCATAGGGCAGCGGAAAGAGCTTGCCGACGAATGTGCTGATCTGCTCCGACGGCATGGCGACCGGTTCCTTGCCGTTCTTGAGCTCGTCTCGCACCCGCTCTTCGATGCTCTGGACCTTGGCTATTTCGAGTTTGTACGTCGCAGCAGCCTCTTCGACGGTCGCCCCTGTGCGCGCGCCGGTGATGCCGGCCAGTGAAATCACTACCTTGCTCTGGAAGGTGGGAAGACCCTGCTCGGCACGTTGTGCCATCAGGCTGTCGAGCAAGTCCTTGTAGCGCACGGCCATGTCGCGGCCGTCGCAGACCAGCATGGCCTTCAGCCCTTTGGCTTGCACATGGGTCACGAAGTGCTCCACCAGATGCGCCGCCACTTGCTGCATGCGGTTTCCCGCCTTGCGCCATTGGGCAAGCAGCGCTTGCTTCAGAGCCTGCTGACGCGCCTCGGACTCCTTGGCGAACTGTGCGTCGAAGGCCGCATCAAGCCCCGCATCGGCAGCCAGCTTGACCCAGGCGTCCTGGTACTTGATGGGCAATGTGGCACCGTCGGCCACAGCCTCGTGCAGCCGGTATTCATCGATGTAGGCGTCGCCCCCGAACTCCGCCAGCGTGTGCTTGTCATCGTTCAGCAGCGGTGTGCCGGTGAAGGCAATGAATTTTGCGTGGGGCAGGCTGGCCCGCATGAAGGCGGCCAGAAAGTCGTACTGGCTGCGATGGGCCTCGTCCACAAGCACATAGCAGTTGGATTTGGCGCTCAGTACCCGGAAGTTCACCGGTTCGCGGCTGATTTCCTGCCACTTGGCCGCAAGTGCAACGCCATCTTCATCGTGCTGGCCGAAGTGCTCGTTGAACTCCTGCACCATGAAGAAGTCCTTGCCTTCGCGTATGCGCCTGTGCCGCGTGGCTTTGTTCAACTCGTCTTCGTCGTCTGCGCCATGGGTGGTGGCCAACTGCTCCGGCGAATGCGGCTCATCGTTCTCCTGGAACTTTTGCACGGTGCTGGTGAAGACGCTGCCATAGTCATTGCCCAGCATCCGCACCAGGCCTGCCACCGAGATGGCCTGAATGGCCTTGATGCCTACGGCGTGAAAGGTATCGAAGATCTGCTTGTCTAGGTCTTTGCGGTCCGTCAGCACCAGCACCGTGGGGTTGGCCAGGCCTGTGCTGTCGGCGCGCAGCATGCGGGCCAGCAAGGCCATGGTGAGCGACTTGCCGCTGCCCTGGGTGTGCCAGATCACGCCTCCCATGGGAGTTGCCGCCGTCAGGCGCGCAAGCGTCTTGCGGACGGCACGCCACTGCTGGTAGCGCGGCAATTTCTTGACGGTCTTGCCATCACGTGCCTCGAACAGCACGAAGTGGGTGACCAGTTCCAGAAAGCGTCGAGGCTCGAATAGCGCCCACAGCAGTTGCTCCTGTTCGCTCGGCTCGCTGTCCAACAGTTCCCTCACCGTACCCAGTTCGTCTTCCTGCAGGCGGTAGCGTGCGTAGAAGGCCGGTTTGGTGAGGATTGCGCCATACAGGCCCTGGCGCCGGTTCAATGCCACACAGACTTGGTTGAACACGAACTGCGGCGCAAAGCTGCGCTGATAGCCATCCAACTGGCCAAGCGCCTCGTCCAGGCGGTGGTGGCTGGCCTTGCATTCGATGATGGCCAGCGGCAGGCCGTTGACGAACAGCAGCAGGTCGGGGCGGAACAGGTCGCCGTCGGCACTGCGGCCCACGTACTGGTCCACCACATGAAAGTCGTTGCGGCTGGCGTCGGCTGCGTCCAGAAAGCGCACGCTGCGCGGCAGGCCCGCCAGGTCTTTCACCTGGATGTCCGAGCGGTGCAGCACCTGCTGCCATACGGCCTGGTTGGCGGCCAGCAGCGCGTCGTGGGTGCGCTTGCGCAGCTCGATCAGCGCCGCATCCACCCCGCCGGGCGCTTCGACCAGCCAGGGGTTCAGGGCCAGCAGGCGCGCGCGCAGCACGTCTTCCAGTACCGGGGCCAGGTGGCGGTGCTCCACCTTCACTGCGGCACCGGGCAAATGGGTGTAGCCCAGTCGCACGAGCCATTCCAGGGCCGGAGTTTCCACTCCGGTTTTCTCGGGGGACTGGCTCATGGATGTACTCCCAGGATCTGGGCTTGCAGCGTGTGGTTCATTGGGTTATTCCTCCCGGCGGCTACGGTAGCAAACCACTGTGCCTGTTGTGGGGCCGGCGCCTTGGGCGGGCGTCGGTGTCTTCTTCATCACCTCGAACTGTCGGCTTTCATGCAGCACCTGCCGCCAGCTACTGCAACCGTAGCGTTTGGGCGTCTGGTCCGGATGCTGCCGGGCGATCCAGGCGATGGCAGCGTTCAGCTCGATCCAGTTCTCCTTGCCGCCCGATGCGACTAGTTGTTGAGTCCCAGGAGGTTGTTCATGGCCGGAATGCGGCTCATGGGAGGCTGATGGTTGAGAGCACAGTGTGGCCGGCACCAGTTGTAGTCGTCAATGAAGG
>JBHIXF010000104.1:0-10982 GCA_041984925.1 Comamonas sp. | reverse complement strand
TTGGCAAGCGCTGCAACGCCGCGAGCGCCTGCGCGCAGAGCCAACCCTTCGGGAAAGCCGGGAAAGGGGCCCGGCCCTTCGTTGCAGCCCGCTTGCGGTATGGCAACCGCGGCGCGTGCTGCGCCTCGTTCCGGGCCCCTTTCCCTGCTTTCGCGGGCACGTAAAAGTGCATAACACGCTCTAAGCTGCTTCCATTGCACGGAGCAGCGAAATGAAGCCCCTGATCAAGGTCCGGGTCGACGCCGCAGGCACCCCTTGCACCATGCGCCTGGTGCCGCTCGAAGTGCAGGCGCCCGGCCCGGGCGAAGTCTGGCTGGAGCAGGCCGCCATCGGCGTGAATCCGCTCGATGTCAGCCAGCGCAAGGGGGCCGTGCCCATGGCCTTTTCCTCGGGGCCGGGCCTGGTGGACAAGGTGCACCCGGGGGGCGGGCATGAGAGACTGTCGCCCGCCGCATCGATTGCCGAATCCTCCCGATGAAACAAGAATCCCCCGCGCCGGGCGCGCTCGCCGCCCTGCTGCCCTGGCTGTTCGTGCTGCTGTGGAGCACGGGCTTCATCGGCGCCAAGTTCGGGCTGCCCTATGTGCAGCCGCTGACCTTCCTGTCCATCCGCTATGCGGCGGTCATCGCGCTGATGCTGCCCGTGGCGCTGCTGCTGCGCGCGCCCTGGCCGCGCCCGGGCCGGCAGTGGCTGCACATCGCGGTCTCGGGCCTGTTCGTGCACGGCATTTACCTGGCCGGCGTGTTCACGGCCATCGCCCATGGCCTGCCCTCCGGCGTCACGGCCCTGGTCGTGGGATTGCAGCCCCTGATCACGGCCCTGGTGGCGGGCCTGCTGCTGGGCGAAGCCGTGCGGCCCCGGCAGTGGGCCGGGCTGGCCCTGGGGTTCGCGGGGGTGGCCCTGGTGGTGGCGGGCAAGATCGCCTCGGTGCCCACGGCGGCCCTGCTGTCCATGCTGGTGCCGGCCGTGGTGGCGCTGGCCGGAATTACGGCGGGCACGCTCTACCAGAAGCGCTTTTGCCCTGCGTTCGACTTGCGCACGGGGGCGGTGATCCAGTACCTGCCCTGTCTGGCCGTGACGGCGGCGCTGGCCGCCGGCACCGAGACGCTGCGCGTGGACTGGACGGGCGAGTTCGTCTTCGCCCTGGCCTGGCTGGTGCTGGTGCTGTCGGTGGGGGCCGTGGGCCTGCTGAACCTGCTGATCCGCCGCGGGGGCGCCGTCAATGTGGCCAGCCTGTTCTACCTGACGCCACCGGCCACGGCGCTGATCGCCTGGGCCCTGTTCGGCGAGACGCTGGCGGGCCCGGCCCTGGCCGGCATGGCGATCACGGCCGTGGGCGTGTGGCTGGCGCGCCGCTGAGCGGCGGGGAAAGGGCAGAGCGGAGATACTGGCGTCCTGCCCGTAACCGCTCCGGCTTTCCCTTCCATGCCCATCAATGAACTGCGCGCCATCGCCACCTTCGCCAAGGCGGTGGAACTTGGCAGCCTGCGCCAGGCGGCGCGGGCCCAGGGTGTCAGCCCCCAGGCGGCCAGCCAGGCCGTGGCCCAGCTGGAGCAGCACCTGGGCGTGCGCCTGCTGCACCGCACCACGCGCAGCCTGGCGCTGACCGAGGAAGGCCAGCATTTCCTGGAGAACACCCAGCCGGCCCTGGCCGCGCTGGACCGGGCGCTGAGCCTGGCGCGCGAGAGCCGGGAGGAGATCGCGGGCCCGCTGCGCATCGTGGGCCCCAAGTCCTCGTTCGCGCCCGTGCTCATGCCCCTGGTCGATGCGTTCTGCCGCAGGCACCCGGGCATCGTGCCCGACGTGCGGCTGGACGACGGCATCGGCAACTGGGTGCTGGACCGCGTGGACGTGGGCTTTCGCATCGGCGTCTCGCCCGATGAGAGCGTGATCGCGCGCAGGCTGTTCCCCATACAGCTGTTCATCTGCGCGGCGCCCGAGTACCTGCAAAGGCACGGTGTGCCCCGCAGCCTGGACGAGCTGGCGGCACACCGCTGCATCGTGTTCCGCCACGGGGCGACGGACAACGTGCTGCCCTGGTACCTGAAGGTGGGCGACGCGATCGAGCACCGCTACATGCCGGCCGCGCTGTCCACCAACGATGCCGAGCTGGAGCTGCATGCCGTGCTCTCGGGCCAGGGGCTGGGGCAGCTGGCCAACATCGCCGCGGCGCCGCACATCCGCGCCGGGCGCCTGGTGCCGCTGCTGCTGGCGCATTCCAGCGAGCACATCGGCCTGCATGTCTACTACGGCAGCCGGGCGTCCGTGCCCCGGCGCGTGCGTGCCTTCATCGACATGGCGGTGGAGCGCATGCAGGACGGCGCGGGGCATGTGCTGACCGCCCGGGAACTGGCCGCCGCCGCGGGGGGCGGCGGCTAGGGTCTCAGGCCAGGTCGAAGGGCAGCTTGCGCACGGGCTTGCCCGTCAACTGCGCCACGGCGTTGGCGAAGGCCGGCGCCAGCGGCGGCAGGCCGGGCTCGCCCATGCCCGTGGGCGGTTCGGCGCTGGGCACGATGTGGACGGCGATCTCGGGCATGTCGGTGATGCGCGGCACGGCGAAGTCGCCGAAGTTGCTTTGCTCGACCACGCCATCCTTGAGCGTGATCGCCGCGCCGGGCAGGCACATGGACAGGCCCATGAGGGCCGCGCCCTGGACCTGCGCCTCGATGGTGCGCGGGTTCACGGCCAGGTTGCAGTGCACGCCGGCCGTGGCCTTGTGCAGCACCGGGCGGCCCTCCTTGACCGAGGCCTCGACCACATAGGCCACCACGGTGTCGAAGGATTCGTGCACCGCCACGCCCCAGGCGCGGCCCGCGGGCAGCTGGCGCTTGCCGTAGCCGCTCCTGTCCACGGCCAGCTGCAGCGCGCTGCGGTGGCGCGGATGGCTGTCGCCGAACAGCTGCAGGCGGTAGGCCACGGGGTCCTGGCGGCTGCCGCGCGCGATCTCGTCGATCAGCGTCTCCATGACGAAGGCCGTGTGGGTCGAGCCCACGCTGCGCCACCAGAGCACGGGCACGTTGACCTTGGGGTGGTGCACGGTCAGGCGCATGGGCAGCGGATAGGGCTCGCGCATGCCCTCCACGGCCGTGGCGTCGATGCCGTTCTTGACCATGCCGCCTTCGAACATGGTGCCTGCCGTGATCGACTGGCCCACGATGGCATGGTCCCATGCCAGCACCTTGCCGCGCTCGTCCAGGCCGATCTTCGCGCGGTGCAGGTGCATGGGGCGGTAGTAGCCGCCCTTGATGTCGTCCTCGCGGCTCCAGACCATGCGCACGGGCGCCTTCAGTCCCGCGCCGCGTGCGGCCAGCGCCACCTGGCAGGCCTCGACCACATAGTCGCTGGTGCCCACGCCCCGGCGCCCGAAGCCGCCGCCGGCCATCTGCACATGCACGCGCACCTGCCCGGGCTTGAGGCCCAGCACGCGCGCGGCGGCCATGCCGTCCACGCCCGCGAACTGCGTGCCCAGGTAGAGGTCGGCGCCGGCCGCGTCCGTCTCGCCCATCCGCACCGTGCAGTTCAGCGGCTCCATGGGCGCATGGGCCAGGTAGGGGAAGCTGAACTCGGCCTCGATATGGCGCGCCGCCTTGTCCATGGGCGCCATGTCGGCGTCGAAGTGGCGGGGGCCGGGCTGCGCGGCCAGTTCCCGGTACTGCGCCAGCTGGCGTTCGCTGTCCACCTTCTCGACGGCGTCCGTGTCCCATTGCGCCTTGAGGGCCTCGCGGCCCTTGCGCGCGGGCCAGTAGCCCGTGGCGATCACGGCCACGCCTTCGCCGCCGCCATCGACGGGCACGCGCAGCACAGCCTTGACGCCGGGCACGGCGCGCGCTGCGGCCTCGTCGAGCGAGGCCAGCCTGGCCTTGAAGACGGGCGGGTGGGCGATCACCGCAGTCAGCTGGCCCGGCAGGTGCATGTCGATGCCGAAGCTCTGCTGGCCGCTGCTCTTGGCGCGGGCATCGATGCGGCCCGTGGGCTTGCCGATGAGGCGGAAGTCCCTGGCCTGCTTGAGCTGCACGGTCGCCGGCACGGGCTGCGCCATGGCGGCCTGGGCCAGCTCGCCATAGCCGAGCTTTCTGCCGCCCGGGCCCAGCACGAAGCCTTCGCGCGTGCGCAGCGTGGCGGCATCGACCTTCCAGCGCTCGGCGGCGGCGGCCACCAGCATGGCCCGTGCGCGGGCGCCGAGTTCGCGGTATTGCGTGAAGCTGTGCTTGAGGGCGGTGGAGCCGCCCGTCATCTGGATGCCGAAGCGCGGATCGGCATAGGCCGGGTCGTTGCCGCCCAGGCGCGCGCGCACCTTGCTCCAGTCGGCATCCAGCTCCTCGGCCAGCACCAGGGGCAGGGCGGTGTGCACGCCCTGGCCGAACTCCAGCCGGTTGATGGCCACGGTCACCACGCCATCGGGCGAGATTTCCACGAAGGACGAGGGCTGCTCGGTGGGCTTGAGGCCAGGGGCCGCATTGCCGGCCGGCGCCTGCGCCATGGCGGGAAAGACGCCCAGCGCCAGCGAGCCCGCGCCGGCCAGTTTCAGGAAGCTGCGCCGCGGCATGCCGGCGCCGGTGGCGGCCTCGTCACGCTCCAGGATGTGGCGCAGGGCGCGCGGCAGTTCGGCGGGGTGCAAGGTGTTCAGCATGCTGCCTGCTCCTTTCAGCCCAGGGTGCGCGCGGCATCGGCTACGGCCGTGCGGATGCGCGCGTAGGTGCCGCAGCGGCAGATGTTGCCCGCCATGGCGGCATCGATTTCCTCGGCGCTGGGCTTCTTGCCCTTGGGCAGGGCCTTGAGGAAGGCCGTGGCGCTCATGATCTGCCCGCTCTGGCAGTAGCCGCACTGGGCCACGTCGTGGCGCACCCAGGCCTCGCGCACGGCGGTGCCCACGCGGTCGCTGCCAGACGTCATGGCTTCGATGGTGGTGATCTTCTGGCCGGCCGCCGCCGAGATCGGCGTCACGCACGAGCGTATGGCCTGGCCGTTCATGTGCACGGTGCAGGCGCCGCACAGCGCCGCGCCGCAGCCGAACTTGGTGCCGGTCATCTCCAGCGTGTCGCGCAGCGCCCACAGGATGGGCGTGTCGGGGTCCAGGTCCAGGGAAACGGCCTTGCCGTTGAGGGTGAGATCGGTCATCGCTTCTCTCCTTTGTTCGATCCGGTCCTTGCGGGGGTGGGGGCCCCGCGTCAGTGTCGCGCGCATCTCCGTTTCCAGAAAGCAGGGACGCGTCGAGGCGCGAATATAGGGAGGGCGCGGGCCGGCCGCTAGTCCTGCCTTCCTTGAAGGATTGGCAAGGGCAAGTTGCGAATGGAGAGGGCAGCCACTGGGCTGGTTACTGATCAGTGCACGAAGCCGCCCTTGACGAAGCGCACGGGCTCGGCGTCCATGCGCGCGATCAGTGCGCCCAGGCCGTCGGCGCCCAGGCCGTCGGCGGCGGGCCTGGCGGCCGTGTCCGTGCGGCAGACCAGGTCGTCTTCCGACCAGCCCGCCGCGCCGGGCCGTGACAGGGCGCGCAGCCAGCCGTCGCGGTCGCCCATCCATTGCATGCCCTGCAGTCCGTCCGATCCGCTGATCAGGGCCATGGCCTGCCAGGCGCGCGGGTCGGTGACGGTGCAGTCCAGCGCGGCGTCGTCCGTGGGGCCGTCCGGCCGCAGCTGCAGGCTGACCAGGCGCGGGTCCTCCTGCACTTGCGCGGCCCCGGCCACCAGCCTCAGGCGCTGCTGGCGGCTTTGCCATGCCTGCAGGCGGCGCGCAGGCTGGCCGGCGCAGCGCACCTCCATGTCGGGCAGGCCCACGGGATAGGGCCAGGCGCCCGCGATCCGCAGCATCTGGCCGGCGGCCTGGGCTTTCATGAAGTCGATCAGGGCCCAGGCGTCGTCGCTGGACAGGCGGCCCGACTGGCCATGGGGCTGCGCGCCTGTCTCCGACTGCACGGTGCGCGTGTCATGAAGAATCGCCCACAGCAGGTCGCCATCGGCGCGGCGCCACAGCAGGGGGCTGGTGAAGCTGGGTGGCCAGTGGGACTGGCGGGCTGCCAGCGGGCCATGGCCGCGCCCGTCCGCGCCATGGCAGGCCACGCAGTGCCGTGCATAGGCCTGGCTGCCGCGCGCGATGCTTTCCACGCTGAAGCCCGTGGGCGAGGCATGCAGGCTGGTGGGCCGGGCGGGCACCAGGACCAGATCGGCACGCGGCCAGGGCGCCAGCGCCAGGACCAGCACGGCCAGGCCCAGGGCCGGCCAGCGTGTGCGCCGGATGGCCAGGGCCAGCACCAGCAGCGCGGCGGCCGTGGCCAGGGCGGCCAGCGACCACAGCAGGCCGCGCGCCTGGCCCAGGTCGATGAGCAGGTTCTCGCCCGACAGGCGCAGGGCCCAGGGCCAGGCGGGCTGGCCGTCCAGCGTCCGCACCAGGCCCAGGCCGTGCAGCGCCTGCAGCAGGCCGGCCTGGGCCTGCTGCATGGCGGCGATCAAGGGATTGAGCCAATCGGGGGCGTCGCTGCGCTGCATTGGGGCCCGTGGTTCCTACCAGGTCTGGTCCAGGCCCAGGTGGCGCAGCGCCTCGTGGCGCAGTTCGGCCAGGCGGGCATGGCCGCGCTGGCGCGGGTAGGGCAGGTCCACCGCCAGCTCGGCCACGATGCGCGCGGGCCGCTGGCTGAAGACCAGCACGCGGTGGGCGAGGAACAGGGCCTCTTCCACGTCGTGCGTGACCAGCAGCACGGAAAAGCCGGCGCGCTGCCAGATCCGGAGGATCTCGCTTTGCATGGCCAGCCGCGTCAGCGAGTCCAGCTTGCCCAGCGGCTCGTCCAGGATCAGCAGGCGCGGGTCGTTGACCAGGGCGCGGGCCAGCGCCGCGCGCTGGGCCATGCCGCCCGACAGCTGGTGGGGATGGCTGTCCGCGAACTCCGTGAGGCCGACCAGGCGCAGCGCCTCGGCGATGCGGTGCGACTGGCTGCCCAGCAGGCCGCGCGCCTGCAGGCCCAGGGCCACGTTGCCGTGCACGGTGCGCCAGGGAAACAGCGTGGGGTCCTGGAAGACCACGATGCGCGAAGGATCGGGCTCGGTGATGGGCGTGCCATCCTGGGCCACGGTGCCTGCCGTGGGCGCATCCAGCCCGGCCACCAGGCGCAGCAGGGTGGACTTGCCGCAGCCGCTGGGGCCCAGCAGGGCGACGAACTCGCCGGGGCGCACCTGCAGGCTGACGCCGTCGAGCACCTGCAGCGCCGTGCGCCCCTGGCCGAACCAGTGGCTGACGGACTGCACGTCGATGGCGGCGCCCGCGATGGCCGATGCCGGTGCCGTGGGGGCCGTGTCTGCAGCGATCACCATTTGACGGTTCCCTTCTGCCAGGACAGCACGCGATCGCGCACCGTGAACAGCAGCGTGATCAGGCCCGAGCACAGCACGGCCATGACCAGCAGCGCCGTATACATGTTGGCGTAGGCGGCCCAGCCCTGGGCCCACTGCAGGTACCAGCCCAGGCCGGCCTTCACGCCCATCATCTCGGCCGTGATCAGCACCGAGAACGAAGCGCCCAGTCCCATGAACAGGCCCACGAAGACCTGGGGCAGGGCGGCCGGAATGGCCACGCGCAGCACCAGGAACCAGGACGAGGCGCCCAGCGTGCGGGCCACGTCGTAGTAGCTCTTGCCCACCGAGGCCACGCCCGACCAGGTCAGCACGGCCACGGGGAAGAAGGTGGCCAGGGCCACCAGGAAGACGGCGGCCGAGTAGCTCGAAGGCGCGAAGAAGAAGGCCAGCGGCAGCAGGGCCGAGGCCGGCACGGGGCCCAGGAAGCGCAGCAGCGGATGCACCCAGTAGCCCGCGATGCGCGACCAGCCGATCCACACGCCGGTCAGAAAGCCGACCAGGGCGCCGATGACGATGCCGTTGAGCAGCAGCCGCAGCGAGTGCAAGGTGGACAGGCCCAGGCGCTGCCAGTCCTCGTGGACCACGTCGATCAGGCTCTGCGGCGGCGCGAAGAAGGGCGGCGGCAGCACGCCCAGCTTGGCCGTCAATGTCTCCCACAGCGCCAGCAGCAGCGGCGCGGCCACCAGCCAGGCGCCGGCAGGCCGCAGCCAGCGGTCCAGGCGTGGCGCCTTGTGCAGCGGCAGCACGGCGGCGGCCAGCAGCGCCAGCGCGGCCACCAGGGCGGCGATGCCGAACTCCCGGGTGAAGGCCCATTCGCTGAAGCCGATCTCCTTGTTGGGCCACAGCAGCGTGAGCATGCCCAGGCCCGCCCAGGCGCCCGCTGCCAGCAAGCCGGTGCGCCACAGCTGGCCGGCCGGTACCGCGGCGCCTGGCGCATGGGCAGGCACCGCCGTGGCCAGGCGCCCATCGTGTCCTGCGGTGCTCATGCCAGCACGTCCAGCGTGATGTGGTTGGCGAAGCGGACCGGGTCGGTCTGCTTCCTGAGCACGCCGGCCGTGCGGAAGTCTGCGGCGAAGGCCTGGACCTCGTCGCGCAGCGGCTTGCCGTGCGGGTGGTGCTTGAAGGTCAGCTCGGCCAGCAGGCGCTGCAGGTCTTCGACGGGCACCTTGGGCGAGTATTTCGCGAAGATCTTCGCGGTCTCGTTGGGGTTCTCCGCGATGTAGTCGGAGGCCTGGGTGAGGGCACGCACCACGTTGGCGGCGGCCGCCTTGTCGGCCTTGGCGAACCGGGCGCCCGCGCCGATCACGCAGCAGATGCTTTCGGCGTATTCGCCCTTGGCGCTGTTGCCCAGTTCGAGGAAGGTGCCGGGGTTGCGCTTTTCGATCAGGTAGAGGTTGGGGTCGCCGTCGGCGATGGCCTGGATCTCGCCCTTTTTCGCCGCCACGTCCAGCAGGTCGGCCGGGTAGACGCGCCATTCGATGTCCTTGTCCACGTCCAGGCCGCGCTTGGCCAGGTGGATGGCGTAGAACTGCCTGGCCGGGCTGTTGAGGTCGGCCACGCCGATGGTCTTGCCCTTGAGCGTCTTCGGCTCCAGCGTGACGCCGGCCGACCGCACGCCCACCAGGCGCAGGCAGCCGCCGTGCACGCTGCCGATGAGCTTGACGTCCAGGCCCGCCTCCAGCGGCTTGATCCAGCGGTGGATCAGGCCCGCGCCGGCGTCGGCCTTGCCCGTGGCCAGGGCTTCGAGCAACTGGTCGGCCGAGCCGCCCCAGTTGAGCAATTCCACGTCCAGGCCGTTGCGCTCGAAGAAGCCGCGCTCCAGCGCCACGGGAATCGGCGAATGGCAAAAGCTCGCCTGGCTCCAGGCGAAGGTGATCTTGCGGCGCGGCTGCGCCCCGGCGCGGCCGCTGAACCAGGCGGCCGAGCCCAGGGCGCCGGCGGCGGCCCCGCCGCGCAGCAGCGTGCGGCGCGACAGCGAGGGCGCGGCCGTTGCGCAGTCGGCGCACTGCGGGTCTCGGGGCAGGTGGGGGGCAGGGGGCTTGCGGGTCATGGAAATCCCTCCGGAATGGTTTCAGGACTGCCGATCCTGGCCGCGCACGGCCTGGTTTCCAACGAAGCAAAACGTGCATCCATATGTGTCCGGCAAATAGGCCAAGGGCCGCCGCACGACATGCGCCAACCGAATAAGCGAACGCGTTTTTCTTCGTAGCGCGCAGCAGGAGGGCTCCGAATAATGGGCCGCATCAACGACTTCTCAGGAGGCTTCCATGAGCGCAGCCATCGGCACCGGATTCGCGCCGCACGGTCGGCACGACGCGGCCAGCGATGCCCTGTGGCAGCAGGACACGCAGGCCCTGCACGCCGGCTACCGGGGGCGCGAGCAGCAGCGCAGCGCGGCCGTGCCCATCTACCAGACCACCTCCTTCGTGTTCGACAGCGCCCAGCATGGCGCCAACCTGTTCGGCCTGGTCGAAGAGGGCGACGTCTACTCGCGCACGGCCAACCCCACGCTGGCCGTGCTGGAGCAGCGCATCGCCGCGCTCGAAGGCGGCGTGGCGGCGCTGGCGCTGGCATCGGGCATGGCGGCCATCGACGTGGCGCTGGCCACGCTGGCCGGCGCGGGCGACCATGTGGTCGTGGCCTCGCAGCTGTATGGCGGCACGCACAACTTCATCGCCCATGTGCTGGCCTCGCGCGGCGTGCGCAGCACGGCGGTGGCCAAGGACGACTTCGAGGCGCTGCGCCGGGCCTTGGGGCCGCGCACCAAGGCCGTTTTCGTGGAGTCCGTGGGCAACCCCTCGGGCGGCATCGCCGACCTGCGCCAGCTGGCCGACATCAGCCATGCGGCCGGCGTGGCGCTGGTGGTGGACAACACCGTGGCCTCGCCATTGCTGCTGCGGCCCTTCGACTGGGGGGCCGACATCGTCGTGCACTCGGCCACCAAGGCCATCGGCGGCCATGGCAACGTGCTGGGCGGGCTGATCGTGGACAGCGGGCGCTTCGACTGGCAGGCCCATGCACGGCGCTATCCGCAGTTCAGCACGCCCGAACCGGCCTACCAGGGCTTCGTCTTCACGGACAAGTTCCCGGACCGCGCCTTCATCGCGCGGGCCCGCGCCGTGCTGCTGCGCAACTGCGGCGCGGCGCTGGCGCCGCACAGCGCCGTCCTGCTGCTGCAGGGCCTGGAGACACTGGGCCTGCGCCAGGAGCGCGCCAGCCGCAACACGCTGGCCGTGATCGATTTCCTGCAGCGCCATCCGCTGGTGGAGCGCATCATCAACGCCTACGAGGCCAGCGATGACGGCGAATGACAGCGCCGCCACCGGCGTCGCCGCCGACCGGCTGTCGGTCGAGGTGGCGGTCGAGGTGTCCGGCGATGACGACGAGGTTCCCAAGCCGGAGGCGTTCCGGCGCTGGGTGACTGCGGCCTGTGTCGAGGCGGGACTCGAGGGCGCGGCCGAGGTCTCGCTGCTGCTGGTGGATGTCGCGCGCGGCGCGGCGCTGAATCGCGAGTACCGCGGCCGCGACCGCGCGACCAACGTGCTGTCGTTCCCGTTGCCGGCGGAGTTCAGGCTGCCGCCGGGGCTGCCGCGGCCGCTCGGCGAGCTCGTGCTCTGCGGCCCCGTGGTGCGGGCC
>JBHIXF010000103.1:0-11131 GCA_041984925.1 Comamonas sp. | reverse complement strand
CAAAAATGACTCTCATGCAATCCAGTCGTGGAGGACGCGCTCAGTGGTGGTGCGGGTGGTCGTTGAGCAGCTCGTCGGTGAACATCACGCGGCGCACCACGCCGGCAGGGTCGATATGCACATGGGCCTGGCGCCGGGTGCCATTGTCCAGGATGCGGTAGGTCCAGATGTCGCCATGGAAGCTGTAGACCTGCTCGATCAACGCCGGCGGGCCGAACAGGCGCCGCACGCTGTCGCGCGTGTCCTCGCCGTTGCGCAGCGCCAGAAAACGCTCGGGGGTAAGCACCTGCTCCACGCGCAGCAGGCGCCGCTGCGCGTCGAAATCCATGTGGTAGACCTCGCGGCCGGCCGGCTGGCGGCTGTAGACCAGGCGCGTGCCGCCACCTTCGAGCGGCTGGACCGAGGTGGGGCGGCCCATGGATCTTTCGATCTCGTCCTGGGAGGTGCCTGGCTTTTGCCACTCGGGCACGGTGCAGCCGCCGAGCGCCAGGCAGGCTGCCAGCACGGCACAGGCCCACCACAGGGCCGCGCCGTCCAACTTCCAGCGCGGCATGAAGCGAAGCGCTGGCCGATGCATCATGCGCGTGCTGCCTGCTTTTGCTGCTTGACCAGCTTGGTCTTGATGCGGTTGCGCTTGAGCGGCGACAGGTACTCGACGAAGACCTTGCCCATCAGATGGTCCATCTCGTGCTGGATGCAGATGGCCTTGAAGCCCTCGGCCTCGATGATGCGCTCGTTGCCGTTCTCGTCCAGGGCCTTGACGCGGACGGCGGTGGAGCGCTCCACGCCGTCGTAGATGCCGGGCACGGACAGGCAGCCTTCCTCGCCCAGCTGCTTTTCCTCGCTGGCCCACAGCAGCTCGGGGTTGATCAGCGCGAAGGGCTCGTTGCGTCCTTCGGAGACATCGACCACGACCACGCGCTCATGGACGTTCACCTGGGTGGCCGCCAGTCCCACGCCCTGGGCGTCGTACATGGTGGCATACATGTCCTGGACCAGCTGGCGGATGCGGTCATCGACCTCGGCCACCGGCTTGGCGACGGTATGCAGACGGGGGTCGGGATAGCAAAGAATGGGCAGAATGGACATGGTTCGGTCGGTGAATGTCGTTATTTTCGCCACTTTTGCACCAGAGCGCAGCCCTGGCTCGCAATAAGCGTTGCCCTCCCAAGGCCTTGCACGCAGAATCTTTGCTGATTTGCAAGAACCCGCATGGCCGATCGTGACAAGATGGGCCATGCGCGCAGCGCCTAGGGAGGGACGCTGCTTCACGACACAACAAGAGGATATCCATGACCGCATATGCCACAGCTCGTGCCTGGACTGCCGCAACGGCCTTGATCACGGCGCTCTCGGCGGCCCATGCCCAGCCTTACCCGGTGACCGAGGCGCAACGCTCGACCGCCCAGCAGGTGGCCAGCCAGGGCGTGCCCGAGGCAGAGCTTGCGCCTGATGCGCCCGACAGCTATACGGTCAAGCGCGGCGACACGCTGTGGGGCATCTCCGGCCTGTACCTGCGCCGCCCCTGGCGCTGGCCCGAGCTGTGGGGCATGAACCTGCAGACCATCTCCAATCCCCATCTCATCTACCCGGGACAGGTGCTCTACCTGGAGCGGCGCGATGGCTATGCGCGCCTGGGTACGGCGCGTGCGGTCGGCGCCGGCTCGGGCGAGCCCGAGGTGGTGCGCGTCTCGCCGCGCACGCGCACCGAGTCGCTGGCCGACGCCGCCCTGCCCACGCTGCAGCCCCACCTGATCGAGCCCTTCCTGGCCGAGCCCCTGATCGTCGATGCCGACGCGCTCATGCAGGCGCCGCGCATCATCGCGACCACGGACCAGCGTGTGCTCATGGCCAGCGGCGACCGCGCCTACGTGCGCGGCACGGCCGAGGCGCCGCTGCGCAAGGGCCCGGGCCTGCCGCGCCATTTCCGGCTTTTCCGCGATGCGGTGGAGCTCAAGGACCCGGTCACGGGCGAGGTGCTGGGCTACGAGGCCAAGTACCTGGGCAATGCGGAGCTGCTGGAAGGCGAGACCACGCTGGAGATCACCGACAGCGGCGGCGACAAGCGCACCCAGGGCATTCCCGCCACGGTGGAGCTGTCCAAGGCCAAGAATGAGATGCGTGCCGGCGACCGCCTGCTGCCCGCTCCGCAGCGCAGCTTCATCAACTACGTGCCCCATGCGCCGGCCCAGGCCACCCAGGCCCATGTGGTGTCGCTGTATGGCGACTCGGCCGTGCGCTGGGCGGCGGTCAACCAGGTGATCGCCATCAACAAGGGCCGGCGCGACGGCATCGATGAAGGAGCGGTGCTGGAGCTGGTCAGCAGTGGCATCCGCATTGTCGACAAGACCGACGACCGCAAGGAAATGGTGCAGCTGCCCTCCGAACGCAATGGCTACGCCATGGTGTTCCGCACTTTCGACCGGGTGTCCTATGCGCTGATCCTCCAGGCCTATCGCGGCGTGGAAGTCGGCGACATGCTCAAATCCCCCGCGCCCTGAGCCGCGGCGGCCTGCCTGCCCTGCCATGGCTGACCACGGCGACACGCCGCAAGAGCTGCAAGCCTGGCTGCGGCTGCTGCTGACGCCGGGCGTGGGCCGGGCCACCGCCCGGCGCCTGCTGGCCGCCTGTGCCGGGGCGGCGCAGATCTGGACCCGGCGGCAAGCCTGGAACGGCCTCGTGAGCACCGCCCAGGCCCAGGCCCTGGATGCCCTTCCGCCCCAGTTCGAGCGCAGGCTGGACGCCACCCTGCAGTGGCTGGAGGCTGCCGCCCCGGGCCAGGCGCACGCCCTGCTGCCGCTGGGCCATGCCCAATACCCGCAGCAGCTGCTGCAGACCGAAGATCCGCCGCTGCTGCTGTTCGTGCAGGGCAGCGCCCGCTGCATGGCGGCCGGCCGCACGTGGTTTCCCTTTCCGCAGTCTCTGGCCATGGTCGGCAGCCGCAACCCCACGGCGCAAGGCCTGGCCAATGCGCGCGCCATGGCCCAGTCCCTGGCCGAAGCGGGCCTGTGCATCGTCTCCGGGCTGGCCCAGGGCATCGATGCCGCAGCCCATGAGGGCGC
Source organism: Comamonas sp. (assembly GCA_041984925.1). GTDB lineage: Bacteria > Pseudomonadota > Gammaproteobacteria > Burkholderiales > Burkholderiaceae_C > Comamonas. The sequence continues at coordinate 8,069 of JBHIXF010000103.1, read as the reverse complement.
GCTGCGTGCCGCGGGACGGGAAGATGGCGCCGCCGCGCTGACCATTGCCGTGGTGGGCACGGGATTGGACCAGGTCTATCCGATGCGCCATGCGGGCCTGGCGCGCGAGATCGCAGGCCATGGCCTGGTCGTGAGCGAATACCCGCTGGGCACCGAACCGCTGCCCGCGCATTTTCCGCAGCGCAACCGCATCATCTCGGGACTGAGCCAGGGCACCCTGGTGGTCGAGGCCGCGCTGCGCTCGGGCTCGCTGATCACGGCCCGGCTGGCGTCCGAGCAGGGGCGCGAGGTTTTCGCCATTCCCGGCTCCATCCATGCGCCGCAGTCCCGCGGCTGCCATGCGCTGCTGCGCCAGGGCGCCAAACTCGTGGAGACCGCCCAGGACGTGCTCGAGGAACTGCAGGGCCTGCCCGCCGCACCCCGGCCTGCGCCTGCGCCCGCCAGGGACGAGCCTGCGACGCCATCCGCCGCCCGGGAAGACGCCGATCCCACGCTGCGCGCCCTCGCCCATGATCCGCTGCCGCTCGACGACCTGATGGACCGCACCGGCATGGGCGCCGCCGCGCTGCAGGCCCGGCTGCTGGAGCTGGAGCTCGACGGGCAGGTCGAGCGCCTGCCCGGCGGCCTCTACCAGCGCCTGTCCCGGGCCTGAGGCGCCGCCAGCGCGCAGGCCTGCCGTGCCGGGCGTTCCTGCCACCAGGGGCGGCCGGCGCTCAGGCGGCGTTCAGGCGCTCCGGGTTCGCCTGGATTTTCTGCAGCGCATCGCGCGTGGCCCGCACGGTCAGCGCCTCTTCGTCATGCACGGACAGCAGGCCGGATTGCAGGTAGCCGGCCATGCGCTTGAGCTGCAGCAGATGGCAATTGCCGTCGAGCGCCGCGAAAAGATGCAGCTGCTTGCGCCGGCTGCGCCAGGCGTATTGCACCTGCACGCGTGCGCCGTTGTGGTCCAGCGTGAACCAGCGGCCCGGCTCCAGCGACTGCGCCCATTCGAGCATCACGGGATCGACTGGCGCAGTCGTGTTGGCAATGACATTGATGCCGGCCGTGTCCACGCCCAGGATCATCTCGATGTTCTCGGGCGACAGCGGCATGTCCTCGTCGAGCTGGCCATCGTCGCGGATGTACTGCTCCAGCTGCGCCAGCCGCTGGGCCATGGCCTCGATGCGGGCCGGCGCGATGGCGGCGGCCTTGGAGACGAAGGCTTCGGCCAGCGTATCGGTGACCTGCTTGATGCGCGCGGACTGCGCCTCGCCCGTGATGCCGATCAGCGTCAGCCCCTCGCGCAGCGTCTGCAGCAGCGTGGGCAGCGTCTGTATCACGCGCGAACGCTCCTGGCGCGTGGGCTTGGCGCTGGCCGCCCATACCAGCTCGCTGGCGGCCTGCTTCAGGCGCATGGTGCGCGGGTCCTGGGCGCCGTGGCGCACGGCGGCCAGCGCCAGCACCTCGGTCCAGGACTTGAAGAGAAACTCGCGGATCTCCTCGCGCACCGGCATGTCGGTCAGCAGATGGCGCAACTCGATCGTGTACTGGATGGCCAGGGTTTCCTTTTGCTCGACCTGCTGGGCCACGCTGACGATCCTGGCCTTGGCCTGCGCCTGGGTCAGGTCGCGGGCCAGGAATTCCTCGAACTCGCGCAGCACCAGCACGAATACTTTCTGCCCGGTCTCCGGATATTGCTCGATGACCTGGACGATGCGCCGGATCTCGGCTTCCAGCGCGCTGCCGCCGATGCTGGCCGCATCGAAACCCATCACGCAGGAGCCCAGGCGGTCGATCAGCAGGCGCGCCGGATGGCGCAGGTTGCTGAAGAAATCGGGCTCGGCCAGGGCCACGCGCAGCACCGGCACCTGCAGCCGCGCGAACCAGACGCGGATCGAGGGCGGGATGCGGTCCTCGCTGAGAATGCTCTGGAACATCAGCGCCACGATCTCGATGGTCGCCTTTTCGGCCGATGTGGCTGCCTTGCGCTTGAAGTCCGCCGCACGCTCGCGCACCTGGACCACGAGCTCGCCCAGCGCCGCAGGGCTGTCATCCATGGGCAGCGTGCCCAGGCCCTGGGCGCGCGCCTGCTGGTACTGGGTCTGGGCCACGACGCGCTGCTCCAGCAGCGCCTGGGCCAGGGCGGCCGACGCCGGGGCTGCAGGCGCCGCTTCGATGCCGGGCACCAGGCCGGGCACGCCGATGTCCGGCTGCATCAGCAGGCGGCGCAACTGGTTGACGACTTCATGGGCCCGGTGCCGCGCCCGTGCCAGGCTGGTCATGCCGGCCGACGCCCGGGGCGGATCTTGGGCAGGCCCGCTGCCCGGCTGCTGTGGCGCGCGCAGCGGGGCGTGCAGCGGCGCACGCTGGGGGCCGGTGTGCGAGGCGGCCGGCGCGGTGGCCGGGGAGGATGCCGCTCCCAGGCCCATGGCCCGGGTGGAATGGGGGCCCTCGTTGCGCCGCACCCGCATGGCCACATCGTGGGAGCGGGTCACGCCCTGGCTGTCGAGCAGCAGATGCGCCGCCTGGTACTGCGCGGCGAGCAACGGCGCCAGCAGGGCCTGCAGGGGCTCCAGCACGCGCTGCAGGTCGCTGCGCAGCAGGCCGCAGGCCGTCCACCGGTCGACCAGCCGCAGGCAGACGGATTCGCTGCGCAGGATGTCGTCCGCAGGCAGCTCGCGCTCCTCGATCAGCTGCATGCGCAGGCGCAGGGTGTCGAATGCCGCGCCGGTGGCTTCTCCCATGGCCAGGGCCATGCGCGAAGCCAGTATCTTGTTCTCCACCACATCGTCGCCGAGCAGCTCGAACCTGAGCCCGCCACTCGTGGGCGCCACAGCGCTCTTGCCCGGCTGCAAGGCCTCCTGCAGGGCCTGCACGCTGGTGCGCAGCCATTCGGACTGGCATTGGCGGTAGCTGGTCCAGGCTTCGCGGCGCTCCTGCATCTCACGCTGGGTGCCGACGGCGGCGGCCTGCTGCGCCATGTACTCCTGCAACTGGCCAGCCACTTGCGGCAGTCCTGCGCAAAGATGCTGCACCCAATGCAAACGCGCCTGCAGGCCCAGCGGATGCCGGGCGCCTGCAGGCGCGTTGGAGGGCGTGGGCAATGAGGTCATGCCCGCGAGTTTAAGCTTGGCTAACTGGCGTACATCTATTTACAAAAAATCTGTTCAGACTGTTGCGCCGGCGTTGGGATCGTTGGGGTCATGGGCGGATTTGGGCGCCTTGACCAGGTCCTCACGCTTGACGCCCAGCCACATGGCGATGGCGGCGGCCACGAAGACCGAGGAGTAGATGCCGAACAGGATGCCGATGGTCAGCGCCAGCGCGAAGTAATGCAGGCTGGGGCCGCCGAAGAAGAACATGGACAGCACCATGGCCTCGGTGGAGGCGTGGGTGATGATGGTGCGGCTCATGGTGCTGGTGATGGCGTGGTCGATCACCTCGGTGGTGCTGAGCTTGCGGAACTTGCGGAAGGCTTCGCGGATACGGTCGAAGATCACGACCGACTCGTTGACCGAGTAGCCGAGCACGGCCAGCACGCCGGCCAGCACCGACAGCGAGAACTCCCACTGGAAGAACGCGAAGAAGCCCAGGATGATGACCACGTCGTGCAGGTTGGCGATCACCGCGGCCACGCCGAACTTCCATTCGAAGCGCATGGCCAGGTAGATCACGATGCCCAGCACCACGAAGCCCAGGGCCATCAGGCCGTTGTGCATCAGCTCATCGCCGACCTGCGGCCCCACGAACTCGGTGCGGCGCAGCGTGACCTCGGCGTCTTCCTTCTTGAGCGCCGCGAGCACCTGCTCGCTTTGCTGGGCCGAGGTGACGTCCTTTTGCACGGGCAGGCGGATCATCACGTCGCGCGAGGTGCCGAAGTTCTGCACCGTCACGTCGCTGTAGCCCAGCCTGGAGACGGTATCGCGCACCTTGGCGATGTCGGCGGGCTGGGTGTAGGCCACCTCCATGACGGTGCCGCCCGTGAACTCCACGGACAGGTGCAGGCCGCGCGTGACGAGGAAGAACACGGCCAGCGCGAAGGTGATGAAGGAGATCGCGTTGAGGACCAACGCGTACTTCATGAAGGGGATGTCTTTGCGGATGCGGAAGAACTCCATGGTCTTGCCCCTTTCAGTTGTTGGCGCCGGAATCGGCGGCGCTTGCACCCTTGGCGGCCACCGAGCGCACGGCGCTGGTGTCGGCGGGCTTCCAGACCTGGCCGATGGAGACGCTCTTGAGCTTCTTGCGGCGGCCATACCAGAGGTTGACCAGGCCGCGCGAGAAGAACACGGCCGAGAACATGCTGGTCAGGATGCCGATGCAGTGCACGACGGCGAAGCCGCGCACCGGGCCGGAGCCGAAGGCCAGCAGGGCCAGGCCCGCGATCAGCGTGGTCACGTTCGAGTCCAGGATGGTGTGCCAGGCGTTCTCGTAGCCGGCGTGGATGGCGGCCTGCGGCGAGGCGCCGGCTCGCAGCTCCTCGCGGATGCGCTCGTTGATCAGCACGTTGGAGTCGATGGCCACGCCCAGCGCCAGCGCCATGGCGGCGATGCCGGGCAGGGTCAGCGTGGCCTGCAGCATGGACAGGATGGCCAGCAACAGCAGCACGTTCACCGACAGTGCGATGGAGGAGATCACGCCGAACAGCGCGTAGTAGATGCACATGAACACCGAGATGGCGACGAAGCCCCAGACCACGCTGTGGATGCCGCGCTGGATGTTGTCCTCGCCCAGGCTCGGGCCGATGGTGTATTCCTCGATGATCTCCATGGGCGCGGCCAGCGAGCCGGCGCGCAGCAGCAGCGCGGTGTCATTGGCTTCGGCGGTGCTCATGCGGCCGGAGATCTGCACGCGGCCGCCGCCGATCTCGCTGCGGATCACAGGTGCCGTGACGACCTCGCCCTTGCCCTTTTCGAAGAGCACGATGGCCATGCGCTTGCCGATGTTGTCGCGGGTGATGTCGCGGAAGATGCGCGAGCCCTTGGCGTCCAGCGTCAGGTTGACGGTGGGCTCCTGGGTCTGGCTGTCGAAGCCGGGCTGCGCGTCGGTCAGGTTGTCGCCGGTCAGGATGACCTGCTTCTTGACGATGATGGCCTGGCCGTTGCGGTCGAGGTACTTCTCGGAGCCGAAGGGCACGGGGCCGGAGCCCATCTCCGCGGAGCGGGCGTCGGAGCCCTCGTCCACCATGCGCACTTCCAGCGTCGCGGTGCGGCCCAGGATGTCCTTGGCCTTGGCCGTGTCCTGCACGCCGGGCAGTTGCACGATGATGCGGTCCAGGCCCTGCTGCTGGATCACCGGCTCGGCCACGCCGAGTTCGTTGATCCGGTTGTGCAGCGTGACCATGTTCTGCTTGAGCGCCTGCTCCTGCACGCGGCGCACGGCCTCGGGCTTGATGGTGGCGCGCAGGCGGAAGCCGTCGCCGTCGGGCGAGCTGGTGGTCTGCAGGTCGGCGAACTGGTCGGCGATCAAGTTGCGCACGGCCGTCAGCGTGGCGTCGTCGCGCACGCGGATGTCCACCGCATCGCCGTCGCGGGTGATGCCTCCGTGGCGGATGTTCTTGTCGCGCAGCGTGGTGCGCAGATCACCGGCCAGCGATTCGGCCTTCTTGGTCAGGGCCGCGGCCATGTCCACCTGCAGCATGAAGTGCACGCCGCCGCGCAGGTCCAGCCCCAGGTACATGGGGCGCGCGTGCAGCGCCGTCAGCCACGCGGGCGAGCGCGACACCAGGTTCAGCGCCACGATGTAGGAAGGATCGTTCGCGTCGGTGACCAGGGCGCGCTGGATGGCGTCCTTGGCCTTGAGCTGGGTGTCGGGCGTGTCGAAGCGCGCGCGCACCGAGTTGCCTTCGAGCACGACCTGATCGGCGTTGACGCCGGCCGCCTGCAGCGCGGTCTCGACCCGCTGCAGCGTGGCCGTGTCCACCTTGACGGTGGACTTGGCCGAGGAAACCTGCACCGCAGGCGCCTCACCGAAGAAATTGGGCAGGGTGTAGAGCACCCCCACCAGCAGGACGATCACCAGGATCGCGTACTTCCAGACCGGGTAACGGTTCATGTTCGCGCTCTTCTATCAGTTATGGACCCAGGCCAGCAGACGCCGCGCAAGGGCCGCCCCGCAGCGCTGGCGTCGCCCCCCTTCTCCCATCGCATGGCGATGGGAGAAGGGGGGCGCGGCGCAGCCGCTCAGGGGGTTGTCCTTTACTTGACCGTGCCCTTGGGCAGCACCTGCGCCACGGCGCTGCGCTGGATCTGCACTTCCACGCCCGAGGCGATCTCGAGGTGCAGATAGCCTTCGGACAGGCGCGAGACGCGGCCCAGCAGGCCGCCGGAGGTGACGATCTCGTCGCCCTTGGCGATGGCTTCGATCATGGCGCGGTGCTCTTTCTGGCGCTTCATCTGGGGGCGGATCATGATGAAGTACAGCACCACGAACATGAGCACCAGCGGCAGCATGCCGGTGAGCGAGCCCATCAGGCCGCCTCCGGTGGCGGCAGCGGCAGGAGCGGTTTGGGCGAATGCGGAAGAGATGAACACGGCGGGAAACTCCACGAAAGTGAGAGAAAGGGTCGATTCGGCAGCCCGCCCGGCAGCTTGCGCGGCCGGGCGGACGTAACCGCGCATTGTATTCGTGGCCCATGCCGGGGCTGCGCCATACCCCGGCCCCTACCGGGCCATGGTGGCCGGCAGCGCCGGCGGCGGCCCCTCACCAAGCAATCAAAGCCCGGAAGCGCCCGTTGAACGGGCGCATGCAGCTATCAAAAGTGGAGCGCACCATCACCCACCGGACCGAGCACCGCCGCTTCAGGCGCTGCGGCGGCCGGCCTGGGGGTCGCGCCATTGGCCTAGCAGCGCCTCCCACTGCGGCCGCACGCTGGCCAGGTGGCGGGCCTTGACGTGGCCGTAGCCGCGGATGCCTTCGGGGATGCGGGCAATCTCCACCGCCAGCGGCAGGCGGGCGGCGTCCAGCCCGGCCAGCAGCTCTTCGATGCAGGCGCGGTATTGCTGGATCAGCGCGCGCTCGGTGCGGCGCTCCTCGGTGCGGCCGAAGGGGTCGAGCGCCGTGCCGCGCAGGCCCTTGCAGCGGGCCAGCACGGCGAAGGCGCGGCGCATCCAGGGCCCGAAGGCCTGCTTGACCGGCTCGCCGCGCGCGTTGGTGCGGCCCAGCAGCGGCGGCGCCAGGTGATGCACGACGCGGTAGTCGCCCTCGAACATGCCGTCGATGCGGGCGGCGAAGGCGGCGTCGGTGTGCAGGCGCGCGACCTCGTACTCGTCCTTGTAGGCCATCAGCTTGAAGAGGTAGCGCGCGACGGCCTCGGTCAGGCGCGTGCCGCTGCCCAGCCGGGCCTCGGCCGCCTGCACCTGGCCCACGAAGGCCTGGTAGTCGGCGGCATAGGCCGCGTTCTGGTAGGCGGTGAGGAAGTCCACGCGCTTGGCGATCATCTCGCCCAGCCCCGGCTGCTTCACGAACTGGATCACCTGCGCGGCCCGGAAGAGCGCCTGCACCGCGGCCAGGTCGTGCGCGCAGCGGCGGCCCCATTCGAAGGCGGCCTGGTTGTTCTCGACCTGCACGCCGTTGAGCGCCATCGCCCGCATCAGCGCCGCATGCGAGAGCGGCACGCGGCCCTGCTGCCAGGCGTAGCCCAGCATCAGCGGGTTGGTGTAGATGCTGTCGCCCAGCAGCTGGGTGGCGACCTGCTCGGCGTCGAAGGCGCCCAGCCCGGCCTGCCCCACCGTGGCGGTGATGGCGGCTTCGCAGCTGCCGGTGGGGAACTGCCAGTCCGGGTCGTTCACGAAGCTGGCCGAGGGCGTGCCGTGCGTGTTGAGCGCCACGTAGGTGCGCCCGGGCTGCATGGCGGCCAGCGTGGTGCGGGTGGCGGCCACGATGGCGTCGCAGCCGATGACCAGGTCGGCCTTGGCCGTGTCCACCTTGGTGGTGTAGATGGCCTCGGGCCGGTTGGCGATCTGGATGTGGCTCCAGGTGGCGCCGCCCTTTTGCGCCAGGCCCGCGGAGTCCTGCGTGATGACGCCCTTGCCCTCCAGGTGCGCGGCCATGCCCAGCAGCGATCCGATGGTGATCACGCCCGTGCCGCC
>JBHIXF010000102.1:0-11414 GCA_041984925.1 Comamonas sp. | reverse complement strand
CGCCATGGCGGCCTTTGCGCCGCCTGCGGCGGGGCAGACTTCACTGCCAGCGGACTACCGCACCGCACTGGCCCCGGTGCTGGCTGCGAGCTGGAACTGAGATGCATGCGGCGCAGTTGGGTGCGCCTGCAGATGGCATGCTGGGGGATGTATTCGGCGCAAGGCCGCGAAGGCTGCTTGCGCGGGTGTATAAACAGCGCTCTTTCGGTGTCGGCCGAGCCCTGTCGGGGCGGCCGGCGCCGACCCCCATTCATTCAGAGAATCCGCAAGGGAAAAGCAGCCATGGGCGCGCAATGGAAAGCAAAGGGCAAGGCGCTGGTCGCCGACGCCAAGGGAAAGCTGTTCGGCAAGCTGGTCAAGGAAATCATCGTCGCCGCACGCGCTGGTGCCGATCCGGCGGGCAATTCCCGCCTGCGCATGGCCGTGGAGGCGGCGCGCAAGGCGTCCATGCCCAAGGACACGCTCGAACGTGCCATCAAGAAGGGCTCGGGCGTGGGCGCCGATGCTGTGAACTATGAGCGTGTGGTCTATGAAGGCTATGGCCCGAACCGCGTGCCGGTGATGGTCGAGTGCCTGACGGACAACGTCAACCGCACGGCGCCGAACATGCGCGTGTGTTTCCGCAAGGGCCAGATGACGGCCGTGGCCTGGGACTTCGACCATGTGGGCATGATCGAGGGCGAGCCCGAAGGCGGCGCGGATGCCGAGCTGGCGGCCATCGAGGCTGGTGCCCAGGATTTCGAGGCGGGCGAGGAAGAGGGCACGACGCTGTTCATCACCGATCCCACGGATCTGGATACGGTGAGCAAGGCGCTGCCGGCCCAGGGCTTCAAGGTCTTGTCGGCCAAGCTGGGCTACAAGGCCAAGACGCCGGTCAGCATGGCCAGCCTGTCGGCCGAGCAGCAGGAGGAGGTGCAGGCTTTCCTGGCCGGGCTGGAAAATGACGACGACGTGCAGAACGTCTATGCGGGGCTGGTGGATTGAGCCGCCTGTCTCGCCCTTCAATGCAAAAAAGCCGCACATCGTGCGGCTTTTTTGCATGTGGGATGGCACGCTTACTTGGTGCCGAAGATGCGGTCGCCCGCGTCGCCCAGGCCCGGCAGGATGTAGCCGTGCTCGTCGAGCTGGCGGTCCACGGCGGCCGTGTAGATGTCCACGTCGGGGTGGGCCTTCTGCATGGTGGCCACGCCTTCGGGGGCGGCCAGCAGGCACATGAATTTGATGGACTTGGGGTTGAGCTGCTTCAGGCGCGTGACGGCGGCGGCGGCCGAGTTGCCTGTGGCCAGCATGGGATCGACGACGAGCACGTCGCGCTCATGCATTTCCGAGGGCATCTTGAAGTAGTACTCGACGGGCTGCAGCGTTTCGGGATCGCGGTACAGGCCGATGTGGCCGATGCGCGCGCCGGGCACGACGTTGAGCATGCCGTCCAGGAAGCCATTGCCGGCGCGCAAGATGGAGACGAGGACGAGCTTCTTGCCGTCGATGACCTTGCCGGTCATGGTCTCCAGCGGGGTTTCGATCTCGATGTCCTGCAGTGGCATGTCGCGCGTGATTTCGTAGGCCATCAGCGTGGACAGCTCGCCCAGCATGCGGCGGAAGCTGTTGGTGCTGGCTTCCTTGCGGCGCATCAGCGTGAGCTTGTGTTGGACCAGCGGGTGGTCGATCAGGTGCAGAGTACTCATGGTTTTTCTTTGGAAAAAATGGAGCGCCGGCCTCAGGGGGCCGGCGGCAGGGGCGTTTCAGTCGTGCATGAAGCGCGCAAAGCGCGCCAGGTCCACGTTGCCGCCACTGATCAGGATGCCCACGCGTGCGCCAGACAGCGCGACCCCGCCATGCAGGGCGCCCGCCAGCGAGAGCGCGCCCGTGGGTTCGACCACGATTTTCTTGCGTTCCGCATAAAAGCGCATGGCTTGCACCAGATGCTCGTCCGCCACGGCCAGGATATCTTCGACACGTTCGCGGATGATGGCGAACGTGATATCGCCGATGGACTGGGTCTGGGCGCCATCGGCAATCGTATGGGGCGTGGGGATGTGCACGATCTGTCCCGCGCGCAGCGACTGGCGCGCATCGTCGCCGGCCTGGGGCTCGACGCCGTAGACCTTGCATTGAGGCGCCAGCTGCCCTGCCGACAGCAGGCTGCCCGACAGCAGGCCGCCGCCGCCCAGGCAGACGAAGAGGTAGTCGAGATCGGGCACGTCCTCGAACAGTTCCTTGGCGGCCGTGCCCTGGCCAGCGATCACGTCGCGGTGGTTGAATGGGGGGATCAGGGTCATGCCGCGCTCTTCGGCCAGGCGGCGCGAGATGGCTTCGCGGTCTTCGGTGAAGCGGTCGTAGGTCACGACCTGGGCGCCGTAGCTGCGCGTGGCGGCCATCTTGGAGGCGGGGGCGTCCTCGGGCATGACGATCAGCGCGGGCATGTCCAGCATCTGCGCTGCCAGGGCCACGGCCTGGGCGTGGTTGCCCGAGGAAAAGGCCAGCGCGCCGCGCTTGCGCTGCTCGGGGGTGAACTGGGACAGCGCGTTGTAGGCGCCGCGTATCTTGAAGGCGCCCGTTCGCTGCAGGTTCTCGCACTTGAAGAACAGCTGGGCGCCGAGCATTTCGTCAGCCGTCCGGCTGCGCAGCACCGGGGTGCGGTGGGCGATGCCGTCGAGCCGGCGCGCGGCGGCGGCGACGTCGTCGTAGGTGGGCAGCGAAAGAGGGCTTGAAGTCGTCATGGCGCGCAGTCCGATCAAGGGTTGGAACGGTTTCTGCATCATAGCGGCTTACGCTGCCGTTTTGCAGCAGGACGCGCGCCAGCCGTTGCATGGCAACGGCTGGCTGCTATGGTGTTTGATGCGAGAGCGCTTCAGGCCTGCAGGCCGGCGGCCTGCGTTCAGCGCTTTTTGCTGCCCAGGATGCCGCCGAGCACGCCGCGCAGTATTTCCTTGCCCAGCGAGTTGCCCATGGTGCGCATGGTGGACTTGGCCATGGTCTGCACCAGGCCGTCATGCTTGCCGCCGCGCGGGCCGGTGGTGCCGAACAGCAGGTCCTTGAGTCCGTCCATCACGGCATTGCCCTCGCCCGATCCGGTGCCTGCATCGGCGTTTCCCGCAGCCGCCGCGGGCCCGCCTGCCGTGGCGCCGGCTCCTGCCGCACGGCCGCGCAGCACCTCGTAGGCCGACTCGCGGTCCACGGCCTTCTCGTAGACACCTGCCACCAGCGATTGCGACAAAAGGGTCTTGCGCTGCTCCTCGGTGATGGGGCCCAGCTGGCTGCCGGGCGGGATCACATAGGCGCGCTCGGTCACGCCGGGGCGGCCTTTTTCGTCGAGAAAGCTCAGCAGGGCCTCGCCCACGGCCAGTTCGGTGATGGCGGCCTCGATGTCCAGCCCCGGGTTGGGGCGCATGGTGGTGGCCGTGGCCTTGACGGCCTTCTGGTCGCGTGGCGTGAAGGCGCGCAGCGCATGCTGCACGCGGTTGCCCAGCTGGGCCAGCACGGTGTCGGGCACGTCCATGGGGTTTTGCGTGACGAAATACACGCCCACGCCCTTGGAGCGCACCAGGCGCACCACCAGCTCGATGCGTTCGAGCAGCACCTTGGGGGCATCGTTGAACAGCAGGTGGGCCTCGTCGAAGAAGAAGACCAGCTTGGGCTTGTCGGGGTCGCCGATCTCGGGCAGGCGCTCGAACAGCTCCGACAGCATCCACAGCAGGAAGGTGGAGTACAGGCGCGGCGAGTTCATGAGCTTTTCGGCCGCCAGGATGTTGACCACGCCCTTGCCGCCCGCGTCGGTCTGCATCAGGTCGTTGATGTCGAGCATGGGCTCGCCGAAGAATTGGTCGCCGCCCTGCGATTCGATGGCCAGCAGGCCGCGCTGTATGGCGCCCACGCTGGCGGCGCTGATGTTGCCGTACTCGGTGGTGAACTGCCTGGCGTTGTCGCCCACGTGCTGGAGCATGGCGCGCAGATCCTTGAGGTCCAGCAGCAGCAGGCCGTTGTCGTCGGCGATCTTGAACACCAGGTTGAGCACGCCCATCTGCGTGTCGTTCAGGGCCAGCATGCGGCCGATCAGCAGCGGCCCCATGTCCGAGACCGTCGCGCGCACGGGATGGCCGAGCTCGCCGAACACGTCCCACAGCGTCGTGGGGCAGGCCAGGGGCTGGGGCGGCTCGATGCCGCGCTCCTTGAGAGAGGCGGCCATCTTGGCGCCGGTGCTGCCGGCCTGGCTGATGCCGGACAGGTCGCCCTTGATGTCGGCCATGAACACGGGCACGCCGATCTCGGAGAAGCCTTCGGCCATTTTCTGCAGGGTGACGGTCTTGCCCGTGCCTGTGGCGCCCGTGATCAGGCCGTGGCGGTTGGCCAGCGCGGGCAGCAGCAGGCATTCTGTGGCAGAGTGGCGGGCGATCAGAAGTGGAGAAGCCATTTCGGGTTTCCTCGGGGAGGGCATGCGGTCAAAAGTAAAATCCCGCCCGCTAGGTTAAATCAATATCAAAGGACAGCCTGTGGCAGGACACAGTAAATGGGCCAATATCCAGCACCGCAAGGGCCGCCAGGACGAAAAGCGCGGCAAGGTCTGGACCCGCATCATTCGTGAAATCATGGTGGCCGCCCGCACGGGCGGTGGCGATCTGGGTGCCAATCCGCGCCTGCGCCTGGCCGTGGAAAAGGCCAAGGCGGCCAACATGCCGGCCGACAACATCAAGCGCAACATCGACAAGGCCACGGGCAACCTCGAAGGCGTCACCTACGAGGAGATCCGCTACGAGGGCTACGGCATCGGTGGCGCGGCCATCATCGTGGACACGATGACGGACAATCGCGTGCGCACCGTGGCGGAAGTGCGTCACGCCTTCAGCAAGTACGGTGGCAACATGGGCACGGAAGGCTCGGTGGCCTTCCAGTTCAAGCATGTCGGCCTGCTGATCTTCGCGCCCGGAACCAGCGAGGACCAGGTGATGGAAGTCGCTCTGGAGGCGGGCGCCGAGGATGTGATCGTGGATGCCGAGGGGGCCATCGAGGTGTTGACCGCGCCTGCCGATTTCGAAACCGTGCGCGATGCGCTTCAGGCCAAGGGCCTGGCTGCGGAACTGGCCGAAGTCACCATGCGCCCTGAAAACACGGTGGCGCTGCAAGGCGATGACGCAGCCCGCATGCAGAAGCTGCTGGATATGATTGAGGATCTGGACGACGTGCAGGACGTCTACCACAACGCTGAACTATGAAAATTCTTGTGATTGGTGGCGGAGGCCGCGAGCACGCCATGGCGTGGAAACTGGCCGAGTCGCCCAAGTCGACCAAGGTCTATGTGGCCCCCGGCAACGGCGGAACGGCGCTGGCCGGCGGCAAGCTGGAAAATCTCAACATCACCGACCCGCAGGCGCTGCGCGAGTGGGCGCAGGCCGAGAAGGTCGCGCTGACCGTGGTCGGCCCCGAGGCGCCGCTGGCCGCCGGCGTGGTCGATGAGTTCCGTGCACACGGCCTGCGCATCTTCGGCCCGACGAAGGCGGCCGCGCAGCTGGAAAGCTCCAAGGCGTTTTCCAAGGATTTCATGGCCCGCCATGGCATTCCCACGGCGCGCTACGAGACCTTCAGCGATCCCGCAGGCGCCCATGCGTATGTGGACCGCCTGGGGGCGCCCATCGTGGTCAAGGCCGACGGCCTGGCCGCGGGCAAGGGCGTGGTAGTCGCCATGACGCTGCAGGAGGCCCATGATGCCGTGGACTTCATGCTTGTGGACAACAAGTACGGCGTGGCCCACAACGATGGCGGCGCGCGCGTGGTGATCGAGGAGTTCCTCGCCGGCGAGGAAGCCAGCTTCATCGTGCTGTGCGACGGCAAGAACGTGCTGGCCCTGGCGACCAGCCAGGACCACAAGCGCCTGAAGGATGGCGACCAGGGCCCGAACACGGGCGGCATGGGGGCCTATTCGCCGGCGCCCGTGGTCACGGCCGACGTGCATGCCCGCGCCATGCGCGAGATCATCCTGCCGACCATCCGCGGCATGGAAAAGGACGGCATTCCCTACACCGGTTTCCTGTACGCCGGCCTCATGATCGATGCCACGGGCCATCCCAAGACGCTGGAGTTCAACTGCCGCATGGGCGATCCCGAAACCCAGCCCATCATGATGCGCCTCAAGAGCGACTTCGTGGATGTGATGCAGGCCGCCGCCGATGGCAAGCTCGATCAGGTCGAGCTGCAGTGGGACCGCCGCACGGCGCTGGGCGTGGTCATGGCCGCGGCCGGCTATCCCGAGGATCCGCGCAAGGGCGACGCCATCAGCGGCCTGCCGCACGATGCCGACGATGCCATGGTCTTCCATGCGGGCACCCAGCTCAAGGACGGCGTGCCCGTCACCAGCGGCGGCCGCGTGCTGTGCGTCACGGTGCTGGCCGACAGCGTCAAGCAGGCCCAGCACAAGGTCTACGACGTGGCGCGGGGCATCCATTTCGATGGCGCCCAGTACCGCCGCGACATCGGCTACCGTGCCGTCAAGAACTGAACCCATGGCCCCGCAGACGACAGGGCAGGCCCTGCCGGTGGCCCGGGTGCGGGAATACTTGGTGGGGCTCCAGGCTCGCATCACCGAGGCGCTGGAGCAGGTGGAGGGCGAGGGCGGCGCGCGCTTTCTGTCCGACGCCTGGAGCAAGGGGCCCGGCGAGCGCCTGCAAGGCGATGGCATCACCCGCATCCTGGAGGGCGGGCGCGTGTTCGAGCGCGCGGGCTGCGGCTTCTCGCACGTGCGCGGGCCGCAGCTGCCGCCTTCGGCCACGCAGCACCGGCCCGAGCTGGCGGGCGCGCCCTTCGAGGCCATGGGCGTGTCCCTGGTCTTCCACCCGCGCAACCCCTATGTGCCCACCGTGCACATGAACGTGCGCATGATTGCCGCAGGCCATGCGGGCGCCGAGCCCACCTGCTGGTTCGGCGGCGGCATGGATTTGACGCCGGTCTACGGCTTCGAGGAGGATGCCCGGCATTTCCACCGCGCCTGCCGCGATGCGCTGCTGCCGTTCGGCGAGGCGCTGTATCCGCGCTTCAAGACCTGGTGCGACGAGTACTTCTGCCTGAAGCACCGCGGCGAGCAGCGCGGCATCGGCGGCATCTTCTTCGATGACTTCTCGGAGCTGGGCCAGGCGCGCAGCTTCGACATGCTGCGTGCGGTGGGCGATGCCTTCCTGGGCGCCTACCTGCCGATTGTCGAGCGCCGCCAATCCATGGACTATGGCCAGGCGCAGCTCGATTTCCAGCGCTACCGCCGTGGCCGCTATGTGGAGTTCAACCTGGTCTGGGACCGTGGCACGCATTTCGGCCTGCAGTCGGGCGGGCGCACGGAGTCCATCCTGCTGTCCATGCCCCCGCATGCCAGCTGGAGCTACCAGCGCGAGGATGCGCCGGGCACGCCAGAGCGGGCGCTGCTGGAGCAATTCCTGGTTTGCCGCGACTGGCTCTGACGCGATTGGCCGTGCCGGCCTGGGTATTTCTCCGTGCGCTCTGCCAAGGCAGTGCGAGCAGGGGAATATCCGGCAAAACTATAATTTCGCTAGCTTGGGGTGCAGCATCGGCTGCGCTCTCCAATTTCTCCGGCGCGGATTCACCCGGCTGACCGCGGGCACGCTGTCCGGCGTGCCGGGCCATTGCTTGAGCCCGGTCCCGTACGGGCCGCATGGCGCCCGCGCTATATTGATTCCATCCCCATTGCACTGATCACCGCCTGATGACCACTTCCACCAAATCGGATTCCGCAGCCAAGCGCGACGTTACCAAGCTGCAGCGAGCCATCGTTGACGGCCTCGAGGACGTCAAGGGCCACGATATCCAGGTCTTCAACACCGAGAAGCTCTCGCCGCTGTTCGAGCGCGTGATCGTCGCCTCGGGCACCTCCAACCGCCAGACCAAGGCCCTCGCCACCAGCGTGCGCGATGCCGTCAAGAAGGCCGGATTCCCCGTGCCGCGCCAGGAGGGTGAGGACAACGGCGAGTGGATCATCGTCGACTGCGGCCAGGCCGTGGTCCATGTGATGCAGCCGGCCATCCGCCAGTACTACCGCCTGGAGGAAATCTGGGGCGAGACGCCGGTGCGCATGAAGCTGGGCGCTCCCAAGCCCAAGGCCGCCGATGGCGAGGCCAAGGCCGTGAAGAAGAAGCCTGCCGCGGCCAAGCCCGCCGCAAAGAAGGCGGCCCCCGCTGCCGCGCCCGCCCCGGCAGCCGCGAAGAAGCCGGTCAAGGCTGCGGCCAAGTCCGCCGCCAAGACGCCTGCAAGGACGGCGGCTTCGCGGACGCCGGCGAAGAAGGCGGCGGCGCCCAAGGCCGTCAAGACCGTGGTGGTCAACCGCCCGGCCAAGGCCAAGACGGCTGCGGCCGGCAAGCCTGCGGCCAAGCGCGCGCCGCGCGTGAAGGCCTGAGCCGGGTCCGATGAAGCTGTTGATCGTGGCGGTGGGCCAGCATGTGCCTGATTGGGCGCAGACGGCCTACAACGACTATGCCAAGCGCTTCCCGCCCGAACTGAAGGTCGAGCTCAAGGCGGTCAAGACCGAGCCGCGCGGCTCCAAGACGGTGGAGACGCTCTACGCGGCGGAACGCAAGCGCATCGAGGCAGCCCTGCCGCGCGGCACGCGCATCGTCGTGCTCGATGAGCGCGGCACCCAGCTGACGACCAAGGCGCTGGCCCAGCGCCTGCAGGGCTGGCAGCTTGAAGGCGACGATGTGGCGCTCATCATCGGCGGCCCCGACGGACTCGACCCCGCCTTCAAGCAGGCGGCGCATGAGCGCATCCGCCTGTCCGACATGACGCTGCCCCATGCCATGGTGCGCGTGCTGCTGATCGAGCAGCTGTACCGCGCCTGGTCGGTCAATGCAGGCCATCCCTATCATCGCGAGTGAGTCCGGGGCGGCGGGCAGCCCGCCATACGCATGCACGCATCTCGTGATACTATGATTTTGATAGCCTTCAGCACTTGATATGAAAGGGCTGAAGGCCTGCTCCGTTCAAAATCATGCAGCCCTTCATCTACCTCGCTTCCCAAAGTCCGCGCCGCCGCCAGCTGCTTGAGCAGATGGGCGTGGCGCATGAACTGCTGCTGCCCAATGTTGACGGCGACATCGCCGAGGATGCGGAAGCCATCGAGGCCGAACTGGCCGGCGAATCCGCCCATGGCTATGTGCAGCGCGTGACCGGGCTCAAGCTCGATGCGGCCGTGGCGCGCCTGGCGCGGCGCGGGCTGGCGGCAGCGCCCGTGCTGTGTTCGGACACGACGGTGGCGCTGGACGGCCGCATTCTCGGCAAGCCCGCCGATGCCGGCGACGCGCGGCGCATGCTGGGCATGCTGGCGGGCCGCGAGCACGAGGTGCTCACGGCCGTGGCCGTGCAGCAGGGGGCCAGGCGGCTGGCGGCGCTGTCCGTTTCCCTGGTGCGCTTTGCCCCCATGAGCGCGGCACAGATCGATGCCTACGTTGCCTCGGGCGAACCCATGGGCAAGGCAGGTGCCTATGGCATACAGGGCCGCGCCGCGGCCCACGTGCAAACCATCACGGGCAGCTATTCCGGCATCATGGGCCTGCCACTGTTCGAGACGGCCACGCTGCTGCGGTCGCTGGGCTGGGCGCTGTAGGCCATCTGCGCATCCTGCCGCGCAGCGGCGCGCCAGCAGAGCGCCGCTGCTGACGAAACCGGAGCGCGCGGCAAAAATAGCCTTGCGGGCGCAAACGCCCGCAGGGCTGGCGAAGCCCGGGGCCAGGACATACCAACGATAAAGCACACGACAGGCACAGCATGCAGCAAGACATTCTGATCAACTGGTCGCCGCAGGAAACGCGCGTGGCCATCATCGAAGGCGGCGCCGTCCAGGAGCTGCACATGGAGCGCCCGCTGGAGCGCGGCCTGGTCGGCAACATCTACCTGGGCAAGGTCTCGCGCGTGCTGCCGGGCATGCAGTCGGCCTTCATCGACATCGGCCTGGAGCGTGCCGCCTTTTTGCACGTGGCCGATGTCTGGCAGCGCCAGGAAGGCGGGGAGGCGCCGATGTTCGCGCGCAAGGACGCGCCGCCCGTGCCCATCGAGAAACAGGTCTTCGAGGGCCAGACCATCATGGTGCAGGTCATCAAGGACCCGATCGGCACCAAGGGCGCGCGGCTGTCCACGCAGATCAGCATTGCGGGCCGGCTGCTGGTGTTCCTGCCGCAGGACGACCATATCGGCATCTCGCAGAAGATTCCGCAGGGCGAGCGCGACGCGCTGCGCACGCGCCTGCAGGGCCTGGTGGGCACCAAGGAGACGGGCGGTGGCGGCGGCTTCATCCTGCGCACCAACGGCGAAGATTCCAGCGATGCCGAGCTGGCCGATGACATCCGCTACCTGCGCAAGACCTGGAGCCGCATCAAGGACGCCTCGGTGCGGCTGCCGCCCATGTCCCTGCTGCACCAGGACCTGAACCTGCTGCAGCGGGTGCTGCGCGACCTGGTGGGCGAGAGCACGCAAAGCATCCGCATCGACTCCAAGGAGCAGTTCGCGCTGCTGCGCACCTTCGGCCAGGAGTACATGCCGGCTGCCGTGCCCAAGCTGCAGCACTACCGTGGCGAGCGGCCCATCTTCGACCTCTACGCCATCGACGAGGAGATCGCGCGCGCGCTGGGGCGGCGCGTGGACCTCAAGTCGGGCGGCTACCTGATCGTCGACCAGACCGAGGCGTTGACCACGATCGACGTCAACACCGGCGGCTACGTGGGCGCGCGCAATTTCGACGACACCATCTTCAAGACCAATCTGGAGGCGGCCCAGCAGATCGCACGCCAGCTGCGCCTGCGCAACCTGGGCGGCATCATCATCGTGGACTTCATCGACATGGTGCGCGATGACCACCAGGCCGAAGTGCTGTCCGAGTTCAAGCGCCAGCTGGCGCGCGACCGTGTCAAGACCATGGCGGGCGGCTTCTCGCAACTGGGCCTGGTGGAGATGACGCGCAAGCGCACGCGCGAGTCGCTGGCCCACATGCTGTGCGAGTCCTGCCCGGTCTGCCAGGGCAAGGGCCACGTCAAGACCGTGCGCAGCGTCTGCTACGAGGTGCTGCGCGAGATCCTGCGCGAGGCGCGCCAGTTCAATCCGCGCGAATTCCGCGTGGTGGCCTCGCCCAGGGTGGTGGAGATGTTCCTCGACGAGGAAAGCCAGCATCTGGCCAGCCTGTCGGATTTCATCGGCAAGCCCATCTCGCTGCAGGCCGAGACGGCAATGGCGCAGGAGCAGTACGACATCGTGCTGCTGTGACAGGGGCCCCGCAGCGGCAGGCCGCCCATCAGCCGCCGCTTTGCCACAGCTCGTCCAGGTCGTGGAATGCCCAGCGCGCGGGGTCCTCGCGCTCCACCACCTTCTCCGTGCAGCCCGGCGCGGCGAGGTCGATGACCTGCGGCGCCACCCGCCTGCGCTGGCTGGCGCAG
>JBHIXF010000101.1:0-12044 GCA_041984925.1 Comamonas sp. | reverse complement strand
CGCGCCCGTCTTCGATTCGCACGGGCAGCTCAACGCCGTGCTGGACATCTCGGCCCTGACCTCCCCCACGCCCAAGGCCAGCCAGCAGCTGGCGCTGCAGCTGGTGCGCATCTATGCCCACCATATCGAGAACGCGCATTTCCAGCGCGTGCACCGCCACGACTGGATCCTGCGCCTGGCCGGCTCGCCGTCCTTCGTCGACGTCAATCCCGACTACCTGCTGGCTCTGGATGCGGGCGGGCGCATCGTGGGACACAACCGCCGCGCGCAGCGCCTGCTGGAACAGGCCCTGGGCCTGGCCCCCGCCGGCCCCCGCCAGCCCAGCGAGGTACTGGGCCGCCCCTTCGAGGCGCTGTTCGGCACACGCTGCGAACACCTGGCCCGCCACCTCTCCGCCCTGCCGCCCGAGCAGCGCGTGGTCACGCTGGCGGGCAGCGGCAGCACCCTGTTCCTGGCGGTGCAGCCGCCGCTGGCGCGGCCCATGGCCGCCCGGGCAGACGCCGCCGCCCCAGGCGATACGGCCATGCCGCCGGCGCTGGCCGCGCTCAGCGGGGGCGACGCGGCACTGCAGCGCCAGCTGCGGCGCGCCGCCAAGCTGATGGACTCGCCCATCAACCTGCTGCTGCAGGGCGAGACCGGCAGCGGCAAGGAGTATTTCGCCAAGGCGCTGCACCGCGCCAGCCTGCGACGGGAACGGCCCTTCGTGGCCGTGAACTGTGCAGCCATTCCCGCCACGCTGATCGAGAGCGAGCTGTTCGGCCACCTGCCCGGCAGCTTCTCGGGTGCGGGCCCCCGCGGCAAGCGCGGACTGATCCAGGAGGCCGACGGTGGCACGCTGTTCCTGGACGAGATCGGCGACATGCCGCTGGAGCTGCAGTCGCGCCTGCTGCGCGTGCTGTCCGAGCGCGAGGTGCTGGCCATCGGCGCCTCGCGGCCCGTGCCGGTGGATGTGCGCGTCATCTCCGCCAGCCACCATGGACTGCAGGCGCTGGTGCGCGCAGGGCGCTTTCGCGAAGACCTGTACTACCGGCTCAACGGCGCGCTGTTCACGCTGCCGCCGCTGCGCGAGCGCGGCGATTTCGACTGGCTGGCCGCCAGGATGCTGGGCGACGGCGTGCAGCTGGGCCTGCCGGCACGTGAACGGCTGCGCGCGCACCACTGGCCCGGCAACCTGCGCGAACTGCACAACGTGCTGACCTATGCGCGAACGGTCTGCGAGGGTGGCGTCATCGGGCCGGACGACCTGCCGGAGGGACTGGGTGCAGACGGCGCACTCGGCACGCAAGCCAGCGCTGCCGCGGGGCCCGGCCCGGCGCCGCAGCCCCTGCCGCCCGAAGGCATGCTGCTGCTGCAATACCTGCGCGCCGCCGCATGGAACCTCAGCGCCGTGGCGCGCCAGCTCGGCGTCAGCCGCATGACGCTGTACCGGCGCATGCGGCGCCACGGCATCCGCTCGCCCAAGCACAGCGACGCTGCGGACGGCGTGCACTGAACACCCGGCACCCGGGTGCACTCCCTGCGGTACAGGTGTCACATGTGTCCAGGTGACGGCTGTCACGCCATCCGGACGCCGGCCCCCTGAATTTCCGGTTTTTTTACGGGTAGACCCGCAGCCTGGAGCGCCTGCCCAAGGGGGTGGGCGGCTGGCACGGGCCTTGCCTTGCTTCTGGCAAACCAGCACAGGAGACAAGCATGCGCCCTCATGCGCAGCCCCTCACCGCCACGGCCCCGCCACGCGCCCGGCCCGGCGAGGTGACCGTGGGCCTTATCGCCAACCCGGTGTCGGCGCGCGACATCCGGCGTGTCGTGGCCAATGCCGCCAGCCTGCAATTGGCCGACCGCGTGAACATCGTGCTGCGCGCGCTGGCGGCGCTGGGCGCCAGCGGTGTGACGCAGGTGTGGATGATGCCGGACCGGGAAGGCCTCAAGCCCATGCTGGAACGCCATCTGGCACGCGAGCGCGCCGCTTCGGCCGGCGCTCCCTCGCGCCAGGCATGGCCGCAGCTGCAATGGCTGGCCATGCCGGTCACGGCGCGCGTGGACGACAGCTTCGCCGCGGCGCGCCTGCTGCGCGAGGCCTGCGTGGCGGCCATCATCGTGCTGGGCGGCGACGGCACGCACCGCGCCGTGGTGCGCGAGTGCGGGCAGGTGCCGATCGCAGGCCTGTCCACCGGCACCAACAACGCCTATCCCGAGCTGCGCGAGGCCACGCTGGCAGGCTTGGCCGTGGGCCTGTTCGCGGCGGGCCGCATTCCGCCCGAGGTAGCGCTGGCCTTCAACAAGCGGCTGGACGTGGCACTGAACACAGGCGCCCCCCACGCCCGCCACGACATCGCCCTGGTCGACGTGGCCATCGCGCGCGAGCACTACATAGGCGCCAGGGCGCTGTGGAAGGCAGATTCGCTGGCCGCGCTGTACCTGTCCTTCGCCGATCCGCAGGCCTTGGGGCTGTCGTCCATCGGCGGGCTGCTGGCCCCGGTGGAGCGCAGCGCGCCGGGCGGGCTGTGTATTGAACTGGCCGCGCCCGAAGACGGCCGCGCCGCGCCCGGCACGCCGCCCGGGCCGCTGTTCCATCTTCACGCCCCCATCGCACCGGGCCTGATCCAGCCCGTGCCCGTGCATGGCTGGCAGGGCCTGGCCGATGGAGAGCCGGTGCGCGTGCGCCAGGCCAGCGGCGTGGTCGCGCTGGACGGCGAGCGCGAAATCACCTTCGGGCCCGCAGACACCCTCACCGTGACCCTGCGCGAGCGCGCCTTCCGCAGCGTGGACATCGCGGCCTGCCTGCGCTACGCCGCCCTGCACGGCCTGCAGCGCGGCCCGCCCGGCGGCGGCACGGCCGCTGCGCCGGCTTTTTCCATCCCCTGAAATTCCAGCCTTACCAGCCACCCCATCCAACAAGGAGACAAGCATGACTGCGACATCCGGGGCCCTGCCATTGGGCCATGACGAACTGCTGGCCTGCTACCGGCAGATGCGGACCATCCGCGAATTCGAAGAACGCCTGCATGTGGACTTCTCGCGCGGCGACATCCCGGGCTTCGTGCACCTGTACGCCGGCGAGGAGGCCACGGGCGTGGGCATCCTGCACCACCTGGGCGAGGGCGACCGCATCGCCAGCACGCACCGGGGCCACGGCCACTGCATCGCCAAGGGCGTGGACGTGATCGCCATGATGAAGGAGATCTACGGCAAGGCCGGCGGCTCATGCAACGGCAAGGGCGGCTCCATGCACATTGCCGACCTGTCCAAGGGAATGATGGGAGCCAACGGCATCCTGGGCGCGGGCGCGCCGCTGATCTGCGGCGCCGCGCTGGCGGCGCGGTTCCGGGGCAAGGGCGAGGTGGGCATCACCTTCTCGGGGGACGGCGCCTCCAACCAGGGCACCTTCCTGGAGAGCATGAACCTGGCGGCGGTGTGGAACCTGCCCATGGTCTTCGTCATCGAGAACAACGGCTATGCCGAATCCACCGCGCGCGAATATGGCACAGCGGTGGACAGCTACGTGGACCGCGCGGCCGGCTTCGGCATTCCCGGCGTGACGGTGGACGGCACGGATTTCTTCGCCGTGCACGAGGCCGCCGCCGAGGTGATACGCCGCGCCCGCGAAGGCGGCGGCCCCTCGCTGCTGGAGTGCAAGATGGTGCGCTTTTACGGCCACTTCGAGGGCGATGCCCAGACCTACCGCGCCCCCGGCGAACTGGAGGACATCCGCGCCAACCGCGACTGCCTGAAGCTCTTCTCGGCGCGCGTCACCGAGGCCGGCGTGGTGCGCCAGGCCGAACTGGACGCCATCGACCGGGAGGTGGCAGCCCTGATCGAGCGCGCCGTGCAGGAGGCCAAGGCCGCCCCCCTGCCCCAGCCCGGCGACCTGCTCACCGACGTCTACGTGAAGTACTGAACCACCGCCGCAGCGAGGAGACAAGCCATGGCCCGAAAACTCAGCATGAAGCTGGCGATCAATGAAGCGATCGACCAGGAAATGACCCGTGACCCGAGCGTGATCATGCTCGGCGAAGACATCGTCGGCGGCGCAGGCGCCGACGGCGACAAGGACGCCTGGGGCGGTGTGCTCGGCGTCACCAAGGGGCTGTACGCCAGGCATGGCGACCGCCTGCTGGACACGCCGCTGTCCGAAAGCGCCTACGTGGGCGCCGCCATCGGCGCCGCCGCCTGCGGCATGCGCCCTATCGCAGAACTCATGTTCATAGACTTCCTGGGCGTGTGCTTCGACCAGATCTTCAACCAGGCGGCCAAGTTCCGCTACATGTTCGGCGGCAAGGCCGAGACGCCGGTGGTGATCCGCGCCATGGTCGGCGCGGGCTTTCGCGCGGCAGCCCAGCATTCGCAGATGCTCACGCCCATCGTCACCCACATCCCCGGGCTCAAGGTCGTGTGCCCCAGCACGCCGTACGACACCAAGGGCCTGCTGATCCAGGCCATCCGCGACAACGACCCGGTGATCTTCTGCGAGCACAAGAACCTCTACGGGCTGGAGGGCGAGGTACCCGAGGCCTCCTATGCCATTCCCTTCGGCGAAGCCCACATCGTGCGCGACGGCCGGCACGCCACCATCGTCGCCTACGGGCTGATGGTGCACCGCGCGCTGGACGCGGCCGGCACGCTTGCCAAAGAGGGGATCGAAGCCGAAGTGATCGACCTGCGCACGCTGTCGCCGCTGGACATGGACACGGTGCTGGAGTCGGTGCAGAGCACCGGCCACCTGGTGGTGGTGGACGAGGCCAGCCCGCGCTGCAACATCGCCACCGACATCGCGGCCCAGGTCGCGCAGCACGCCTTTCGCGCCCTCAAGGGGCCCATCGAGATGGTCTCGCCTCCGCATGTGCCCGTGCCCTTCTCTCCCACGCTGGAAGACCTGTACATCCCCAGCGCCGCGCAGATCGCCAGCGCCGTGCGCCGCACCCTGGGCCAAGGAGAATGCTGATGAGCGCCACCGCAATCACCCCCATTCTCATGCCCAAGTGGGGCCTGGAAATGCGCGAAGGCACCGTGCAGGACTGGCTGGTGGCCGAAGGCGACCGCATCGAGGTCGGCCAGGCCCTGGTGGACGTGGAAACCGACAAGATCTCCAACGCCGTCGAGGCCGCCGACGCCGGGCTGCTGCGCCGCATCGTGGCCGCCAGCGGACAGACCCTGCCCGTCAAGGCCCTGCTGGGCGTGCTGGCCGAGCCGACCGTCAGCGATGCGGAGATTGCCGCCTACATCGAGGCGTTCGAGCCGCCCGCCACGCAAGGCGGCGAAGACGAATCCGGGCCGGCCTTCGAGCATGCCGAGATCGACGGCATCCGCGTGCGCTACGCGCGGCGCGGTCCCCGGGACGGCACGCCGGTGCTGTTCATCCATGGCTTCGGCGGCGACCTCAACAACTGGCTGTTCAACTTGGACGCGGTGGCCCACAGGCACCCCGTGATCGCACTGGATCTGCCCGCGCATGGCCAGAGCCAGGCCCGGCTGCCAGGCGTCTCCGTCCAGGCGCTGGCCACCTTCGTGGAGCGGTTTCTCGGCGCTATCGGCGTAGACGGCCCCGTGCACCTGGTGGGGCACTCCATGGGCGGGGCCATCGCCATCCGCATGGCGGCCGATGGCAGAGCAGCCAGCCTGGCGCTGGTCAGTCCGGCGGGCCTGGACAGCGCGATCAATACCGGCTACACGGACGGCTTCGTGGCCGCCCAGTCGCGGCGCGAACTCAAGCCGGTGCTGGAGCAGCTGTTCGCCGACTCCGCCCTGGTCAGCCGCCAGATGGTGGACGACATGCTCAGGTTCAAGCGCATGGACGGCATCGGGCCGCTGCTGGCGCAACTGGGTACGGCCCTGTTCCACGAAGGCCGGCAGTCGACGGTGCTGGCCGATGCGCTGCAGGCCTACGGCGGACCGGTGCTCGTCCTCTGGGGCGCGCAGGACCGCGTGATCCCGGCGGAGCAGGCCGCCAAGGCGCCGCCTGGCGCACAGGTCACGGTCTTCGACGCGACGGGCCATATGGCCATGCTGGAAAGGGCCAATGAGGTCAATGCGGCCTTGCTCAGGCACCTGCCCATACACTGAGCGCATGCCGCATTTCACACTGGCCATGCCCGAGGGCGCAGGCCCGACCGACCCCGTGGCGGCCGATCTGGAGCTGCTGCAACGGCTGGGAACGGATGCGCAGCGGGCCCTGCCCGTGGCCCGCATGGGGACCTTCCCCAGCTGCCTGGTGGTGCCTCGCAGCTACCAGCGCCATGCGGCGCTGGACGCGGCGCGCGAGCGCTTTGCGGCCCGGGGCTGCCCCGTGTACCTGCGCCCCTCCGGTGGCGGGCTGGTGCCGCAGGGCGCGGGCATCCTCAACCTGAGCCTGGCCTACGTGGTGCGGGGACTGCCCGGCGAATGGGCCGAGGCCATCTACCGGCACCTGTGCGAACTGCTGCGCGAACCGCTGGCGCGCCTGGGCGTGCAGACGCACTGGCAGGCGGTGGCGGGCTCTTTCTGCGATGGCCGCTTCAACCTGGCCTGCACCCACGAGGGGCGGCCGCGCAAGATCGCCGGCACGGCGCAGTACTGGCGCCCGCTGCATGCGGCCCCCGGCACGCCCGCTGCCGCCCGGCCGCATGCCGTGCTGGCCCATGCCGTGCTGCTGGTCGACACCGACCTGGCCGCAGCCCATGTGCGTGCCAATGCCTTCGAACAGGCGCTGGGCAGCGGCCTGCGTTATGACCCAGGCAGCACCATGAACGTGGCGCAGGCCATGGGCCTGCCACAGCAGGCGGGCGCGGACGCGGGGCCCATGCAGCACCTGCAGCATCTGCTGGGCGAGGCGGTACGGCGCGCGCGCCCGCCAGCGCCGGCGCGCACGGCCTGACCCCGGGCTGCAGGCCATGGCTGCGCCCTGGTCTTTTTTGAGGGCAGATCGGGCCTGAAGCTTTCCTCAAGCTGACGCTTCGTGGATTTTGTTCAAAGATGCCATCCAGAACCTTTTGAACAAAGGCATTAATGCTATGTTAAAAATAGCAAAACAGGACCAGACCAGGGCCTGAGGAGGCCTGCGGAGCCCGAAAACAGGGTGTTTCCGGTTCATGCTTTTTGACGCGGTAAAACGCGATTCATATAATTTCGGCTTCTTTACAACCTGCCGAGCAGGTCATCGGCTCCGCGATTGCTCTGCAATCCAGCGGCCTGCCGATCCACTCCGGCGGATCGTTGTGCTCCTGGCACAGCCCCGTCAACCGGGCCGAAACCCGGTCCTGATGTTGTGGGGCATCGCGCTGACAAGGTCTTCAGCCGCGATGCCCGCCTGAGACGCCGCGCCATGCCGCGGAACGCTCTCTGTTTTCAGGCTCTTGCGCACCGCTTCGCGTGCCATCCGGGCCTTCCAGGGTGCCTTTGCACCTGTCCCCATCCCAGCAGCGGGCGGACGGCTTCGTCCCCTGCAGCGACCAGCATCAGGGCTCCCTTTTCGGCTTGCGCGCCGGCGCCTTCGCCTTCCTTGGCGACGGCGCTGGACTGTGTTCCATCTCAGCAAAGGAGAACGCCACAGTGGCCAAGCAGATCATCATCGATCATGTATTCAAGGTTTTCGGGGACGACCCCAAGACCGCTCTCGACCTCGTCAAGCAGGGCCTGACCAAGCAGGAGATCCTGGAGCGCACCGGCCAGTCCATCGGTGTGTTCGACGCCGACTTCACGATCGAGGCCGGCGAGATCTTCGTCGTCATGGGCCTGTCGGGCTCGGGCAAGTCCACCCTGGTGCGCATGCTCAACCGCCTGATCGAGCCCACGGCCGGCCGCATCGTGGTCGACGGCCAGGACATCAACGCCCTGGGCGAGCGCGACCTGCGCGCGCTGCGCCGCAAGGACATCTCCATGGTGTTCCAGTCCTTCGCCCTGATGCCGCACATGACGGTGCTGGACAACACGGCCTTCGGCCTGGAACTGGCAGGCGCCGACAAGGCCGAACGCCAGAAGCAGGCACAGGCGGCCCTGGAGCAGGTGGGCCTGGGCGCCTGGGGCGCCAGCTACCCCGACGAGCTTTCCGGCGGCATGCAGCAGCGCGTGGGCCTGGCGCGCGCCCTGGCGTCCGATCCGTCCATCCTGCTGATGGACGAGGCCTTCTCGGCGCTGGACCCCATCATCCGCACCGAGATGCAGTCCGAGCTGCTGCGGCTGCAGCAGATCCAGCGCCGCACCATCGTCTTCATCTCGCATGACCTGGACGAGGCCATGCGCATCGGCGACCGCATCGCCATCATGAAGGACGGCCAGGTGATCCAGGTCGGCACGCCCGACGAGATCCTGCGCCACCCGGCAGACGACTATGTGCGCAGCTTCGTGCGCGGCGTCGATGCGGCCTCGGTTTTCAAGGCCGGCGACATCGCGCGCCAGGCGCTGACCGTGGTGTCCGAGCACAGCGACCGTGGCTGCCGCGCGGCCCAGCGCCTGCTGGAAGATTCGGACCGCGACTTCGCCTACGTGGTCAATGCGCGCCGCCGCTTCCTGGGCGTGGTGTCCTCGCAGTCGCTGCGCGACGCGCTGCACGGCCGCCCGGGCATGCTGGGCCTGAGCCATGCCTTCCTGCCCGATGTGGCGCCGCTGCCGGCCAGCACGCCCGTGGCCGAGCTGTTCGGCCCGGTGGCCGCGGCCCCCTGCGCCCTGCCAGTGACCTCCGATGACGGCCAGTTCATGGGCGTGGTCAGCCGCACGACCATGCTGCGCTTCCTGGACCGCGACACGCCGCCCGTGCCGCCGCCGCAGGAGATCGTGCCGCCGGTCACGCTCAACCCCCATTTCCCCGCCTCCAGCGCTCCCACCGTCCCGACGACCGTGGAGCCCGCCGAACCACGACAAGGAGATGCCGCATGAGCGACAGCAACCCTACGCTGAACCCCTCCAACGCTGCCGCCACCGACCCCTGGGCCGCGGCCAGCGCGGCGCCCCAGGCCGCCCAAGCCCCTGCCTCGGCAGCCGCCGATCCCTGGGCGGCGGCCTCCCCCGCCGCTGCCGACACCTCGGCCGACCCGTGGGGCGCCACCACCGGCGGCGGCGATGCCGCCTCCAGCGACTGGCTGGGCGCCTCGGCCGGCTCCGGCGTGCCCGACGATGCCCCTGCCAGCCTGTGGCACCAGCTGACGACGGACGGACTGCCCATCCAAGGCTGGATCAACAGCGGCCTTGAATGGGTGGTCCAGCACTTTCGACCCTTCTTCCAGGCCGTGCGCGCGCCCATCGACGGCACGCTGACCGGCATCACCGATGCCATGCTCGCCCTGCCCTGGCCGGTGCTGACGCTGATCCTGACCCTGGTCGCCTGGCAGTTCGCGGGCCGGGCCATGGCCATCGGCGCGGCGGTGTCGCTGGTCGTCGTGGCCCTGCTGGGCATCTGGCCCGAGGCCATGGTCACGCTGTCGCTGGTGCTGACCTCGCTGGCGTTCTGCCTCGTCATCGGCCTGCCCGTGGGCATCCTGCTGGCATCGAGCGACCGCGCCCAGCGCTGGACGCGCCCGCTGCTGGATGCCATGCAGACCACGCCGGCCTTCGTCTACCTGGTGCCCGTGGTGATGCTGTTCGGCATCGGCAACGTGCCCGGCGTGATCGTGACCATCATCTTCGCGCTGCCGCCGCTGATCCGCCTGACCAACCTGGGCATCCGCCAGGTGCGCCCCGACCTGATCGAGGCCAGCCGCGCCTATGGTGCCTCGCCCTGGCAGCTGCTGTGGAAGGTGCAGCTGCCGCTGGCCATGCCGTCCATCATGGCCGGCGTGAACCAGGCACTGATGCTGTCGCTGTCCATGGTGGTCATCGCCTCGATGATCGCCGTCGGCGGCCTGGGCCAGATGGTGCTGCGCGGCATCGGCCGCCTGGACATGGGCCTGGCCACCGTGGGCGGCCTGGGCATCGTGCTGCTGGCCATCGTGCTGGACCGCATCACCCAGGCCATGGGCCAGCCGGCACGCGGCGGCAAGCGCTGGTGGCACAGCGGCCCCGTGGGCCTTGTCACCCGCCTGGCCGGCGGGGGCGGCAAGCCCGCCCCACGCGGCGAGGCCGACGCGGCCTGAGCCGCAGCACAGGCCGAACGGCCTTTCCGCACAGCGGCCAGCCCTGGCGCCGGCCGCCTTCTTGCCTTTCATCACACAACGGAGGAACCCGAGGATGATCCAAGCCCTGAACCCCAACCGAATCCGGACCGCCACGCCGGGCCGCTGGCTGCGCGCCACGGCCATCGCCACCGGCATCGCGCTGGCCGGCACCGCCGCGCTGGCCGCCAGCGACCAGCCCGGCAAAGGCGTCAAGGTCCTGCCGCTCAAGAGCTCCATCGCGGAGGAGAGCTTCCAGACCCTGCTGGTCATGAAGGCGCTGGAAAAGCTGGGCTATGACGTGCAGCCCTTCCAGGAAGTCGAGTACCCCACGGCCCACGTGGCCATCGCCAATGGCGACGCCACCTTCCTGGCCACGCACTGGAATCCGCTGCATGCCGATTACTACAAGAACGCGGGCGGCGATGCCAAGCTCTACCGCAAGGGCGTCTACTCGGACAACGCGGCCCAGGGCTACCTGATCGACAAGAAGACAGCCGAGGCGCACAAGATCACCAACATCGAACAGCTCAAGGACCCCAAGATCGCCAAGCTGTTCGACACCGACGGCGACGGCAAGGCCGATCTCACGGGCTGCAACCCCGGCTGGGGCTGCGAGGCGGTGATCGAGCACCACATGACGGCCTACAAGCTGCGCGACACCGTGACCCACCAGCAGGGCACCTACTCGGCGCTGATCGCCGACACCATCGCGCGCTACAAGGCCGGCAAGCCCATCCTGTACTACACCTGGACGCCCTACTGGGTCAGCGGCGTGCTCAAGCCCGGCAAGGACGTGGTGTGGCTGGAGGTGCCCTTCTCCTCGCTGCCCGGCGAGCAGGCCAAGCTCGACACCAAGCTGCCCAACGGCAAGAACTACGGCTTCGTGGTGAACAAGCAGCAGATCGTCGCCGGCAAGGCCTTCACCGACAAGCACCCCGATGCGGCCAAGCTGTTCGAGCTGATGCGCCTGCCGGTGAACGACATCAGTGCCCAAAACAACCTGATGAGCCAGGGCCAGAACAAGCCCGCCGACGTGGCGCGCCACGTGGACAGCTGGATCAAGGCCCACCAGAAGACCTTTGACGCCTGGCTGGAGCAGGCCAGGGCAGCCGCCCGCTGAGGAAGGGCCCCCACGCTGCCCTTGCTGCGCAAGGTCCGCTGCCCCCCAAGGGGGCGCTTTTCATCTTGGGGCGGCCCGGCGATGAAAGATGGCCCCCACGCTACCCTTGCTGCGCAAGGTCCGCTGCCCCCCGAGGGGGCCGCTTTTCATCTTGGGGCGGCCCGGCGATGAAAATGGCCCCCACGCTGCCCTTGCTTCGCAAGGTCCGCTGCCCCCCAAGGGGGGCGTTTTTCATCTTGGGGCGGGCTTCTTGAAAACGCGCAGCGCGATGGCGGTGGCCGCCACGCCCGCCGCCAGCGCCACGGCATACATGGCCACATGGGTCACGGCATGGGGAATGGGCGCGACGAAGATGCCGCCGTGGGGCACCTTCAGCTCCACCCCCGCCATCATGGAGATCGCGCCCGCCACGGCCGATCCCAGCACCAGCGCCGGGATCGTGCGCAGCGGATCGCGCGCCGCATAGGGGATCGCCCCCTCGGTGACGAAGGCCAGGCCCAGCACGCCGGCAGCCGCCGCGCTGCCACGCTCGTCGGGCGTGAAGCGGTCCGCAAACAGCCGAGTGGCCAGGGCCAGGCCCAGCGGCGGCGTCATGCCCGCAATCATCACGGCGGCCATGGGCGTGTAGACCTGGCTGGCGATCATGCCCGTCGAGAATGCATAGGCCGCCTTGTTCACGGGCCCGCCCATGTCGAAAGCCATCATCGCGCCCAGCAGCACCCCCAGCAGCAGCGCGCTGGCGCCCTGCATGCCGCGCAGCCAGGCGCTGAGCCATTGCAGCAGTTCAGCCACCGGCGCCCCAACCAGGTAGTACATCAGCAGCCCGGTGAATGCCGTGCCCAGCACGGGCAGGACCAGCATGG
>JBHIXF010000100.1:0-12163 GCA_041984925.1 Comamonas sp. | reverse complement strand
CCGCAGGCACCCCTTGCACCATGCGCCTGGTGCCGCTCGAAGTGCAGGCGCCCGGCCCGGGCGAAGTCTGGCTGGAGCAGGCCGCCATCGGCGTGAATCCGCTCGATGTCAGCCAGCGCAAGGGGGCCGTGCCCATGGCCTTTTCCTCGGGGCCGGGCCTGGAAGGCGCGGGGCGGGTGGCGGCCCTGGGCGAGGGCGTGGCCAATGTGGCGGTCGGGGACCGTGTGGGCTATGCCACGGGGCCGCTGGGCGCCCATGCCAGTGCGCGCCTGTACCCGGCCGAGCGCCTGGTCAGGCTGCCCGACGCCTTGGGCGACGAAGAAGCGGCGGCCCTGCTGTTCAAGGGCATCACGGCTCAGTACCTGCTCAAGACCACGCATGCCGTGGGCCCCGGCGGCCGCATCGTCATCTATGGCGCGACCGTCGCTGGCCGCGCACACGGCCACGGCGGCCGAATACCAGGAGCGGGCCGGCGATGTGCTGGCGGCCTTCGCGGCCGGCATCCTGCGACCCCGGGTCTGGCGCAGCCATGCGCTGGCCGATGCGGCCCGGGCGCATGGCGATCTGGAACAGGGGCGCTCGCAGGCTGCGATCATCCTGCTGCCCTGAGCGCAGGTTCAGCCTTGCAGGCCATGGTCCGGCTGCATCGCCATGTCGCGCAAGGTTGGTGCATTGGCATGCAGGCAGGCGATCAGCGGGTCGATGAAGGGCACGCGGTCGCCTGCTGCCGCGAAGGGCACGGCATTGCGTACCAGGGCATGGAGCCGGGCGGTGGCCCGGCCCAGTGGCTGGCGGCCACGGCAGTCCACGGCCTGCGCCGCGACCATCAGTTCCATGGCCGAGATCGAAGTGCACAGCTGGGCCAGTTGCGCCGTGCGGCGTGCCGCCAGGCCCGCCATGCTGGCGCGGTCGAGGTTGCCGTTGGAATGGCTGGAGCTGGCCAGCTCCTGCACCGTAGGGCCGGTCAGCAGGCGGGCTTCCGAGGTGATGGACTTGTGGAATTGCGCCAGGCCGTTGAAGCCGGGCAGGCCCACGCCGTCTTCGGCGATCAGGCCTGGCGTGGTGCCCGACCAGAAGGAGTCGACGAGCTTGGCCAGGCGCTCCGTGGAACTGGTGACCACCGGGGCAAAAGCCAGGCGTGCCACGTCCAGGGCCATGGCCAGCGCGATGGCGTCGAAGTTGGCGACCGACAGCAGGGCGCTGTCCTCGACGCAGACGATGGGGTTGTTCTGGCTGGAGCCCAGCTCGGTACGGAATTGGCGGCCGGCGAAATCCAGGCTGTCGGCCGCCGTGCCGTGCAGCAGCGGCAGGGAGCGAAAAGCCAGGGGGTCCTGCAGAAAGCGTGGCCCGCCCGCCTGAAACAGGTAGCTGTCCTGCAGGTAGGTGTGCATTCTCCGGCCATGCCTTTGCAGTCCCGCGAAAGGGCGCGAGCGCAGCGCGGCGGGGGCCAGGACGGAGGGGTTGGCGGCAAAGCCTTCCATGCTCAATGCGCCGATCAGGGACCACAGGTCAAGCTGGTGTTCCAGGTCGCACAGCGCCAGGGCGGCGGTGCCCATGGCCAGCGCGGTGGAGTTGAGCAGGGCCAGCGCCTCGCCGGCCTGCAGTTCCATGTCGCCGTACAGGGCCAGTGCCAGGTCGGAGATGGGAGCCATGTCGCTTTGGCCCATGGATCCCCAGATGTGGATATCGAAGCGGCGATCGTCGTTCAGGGCGGCGGCCAGCCTGTGCGCGAGCACGGGGCGTACGCCCAGGTAGCCGCTGGCCATGGCGTTGAGCAGCACGGCCATCATGGCGCGCACGGCCTGGGGTTCGGCCAGCGGCCCGTGGGCGACGTTGTGGGTCAGCAGCAGCCGGTGGTTGAACTCGGCGATGCGCTGCGGCTCCAGCGGCACGCCGGTCTTGGCGCCCACGCTGGTGGTGACGCCGTAGACGGGCGTGCCCGAGGCCACGGCGCCGTCGACCACGGCGCGCGCGGACCGCATGCGCTCGACGGCGTCGGTGGACAGTGCGACCGGGGCATGGTCGCGGGCGATCTGCACGATGTCGGCGGCCGTCAATTCGAATCCGGTGATGGCAATCATGGGTCTGTGGCAGTCAGGGCCGCCTGTGTTTTTCTCAGTCGGGAACGTAGCCGGAAGCCTTGATGGGGCCTTCCCACTTGCGATAGGCGGCCGATTGTGCAGCGGCCAGGGCTTCGGCATTGCCGTAGTCGGCGGTCAGGCCCAGGCTGGCCATCTTCTCGCGCATCATGGGTTGCTGAAGTGCTTCGGATACGGCGGCACCGATGCGCTCCTGCACGGCCCGTGGCAGGTGGGCCGGCGCGTACAGGCCGTAGAAGTTGTCGATGGTCAGGTCGATGCCGGCCTCGCGCAGCGTGGGCACCTCGGGCAGGCCGGACATGCGCTTGCCGCCCGTCACGGCCAGGATGCGCAGCTTGCCGGCGCGCACCAGCTCCAGCGTTTCCGTGGGGCTGTCGATCATCAGCGGCACGACACCGCTGGCCAGGTCCTGGGCCGCGTGCGAGCCGCCGCGGTAGGCGACATGGCTCAGGTTCAGTCCGGCGGTCTGGCTGAACAGCAGGCCTGCGAAATGGGGCAGGGAACCGGCTCCCGAGGTGGCATAGGTGGCCTTGCCGGGGTTGGCCTTCATCCAGGCGATCAGGGCCTTCAGATCGCCGGCCGGCGCGCCCGGGCCCACGGTGAGCGCGAAGTCCAGCGAGGCCACGCGGGCCACGGGCGTGAAGTCCTTGACCACGTCGTAGCCCAGGTTTTTGTAGATCTGGGGCTGGATGGCCACGGAGCCGCCCGCGCACAGCACCAGGGTCTTGCCGTCGGGCGCCGCGCGCTTGACGTCGGCCATGGCCAGCCGGCCACCCGCGCCGGCCTTGTTTTCCACGATGACGGTCTGGTTCAGCGCGCTGCGCAGCCTGTCGGCCAGCAGGCGGGCGACCTGGTCCAGCGAGCCCCCGGCGCCAAAGCCCACGACGATGCGCAGGGGCGCGCCGTCGGAGGACCAGGCCTTCGGGTGGAGGGTGGCAGCGGCGAGGCCGGCCGCGGTCCAGTGGAGCATTTTTCTGCGTTGCATGGCGATTATCCGGAAAGCTGGGTATTTTGAATGATGGGATTTTTCGGGTCAGAAATTGTGCCTGACGCCCAATGCGATCGAGTTGGAGCTCTTGGCCTTGGTATCGCTGTCCACGGCGGTGTAGTAGGTATATACCTTGGTGCGGAGACTGAGGTTGTAGTTATAGGCCAGGGTATATTGCCTGGCACGTTCGGACTGGGCCCCGCCTTTTTGCGTGTAGCCGCCATTGAGGTGGAATTCCGAAGGCCCGATCCGGTACATGGCTGCCAGGCGGAAAATGCCCCGGCTTTTCCCATTCACCGAGCCGTCCACCGATTCGCGCTGCACGTAGCCGCCCAGTGTCCACTGGCTCCATTCGTACAGGGCGCGCAGCCCCATCTGCTGGCCTGGTCCCTGCCTGGCGTACGCGGCGCCCAGGTGCCAGGGGCCGGCGTCGTACTGCGCACTGGCATCCACGGTGTTCTTGCCATTGCCCTCGGCCATGGCCACGGACAGCTCGCTGCGCAGGCCGTGCCATTGGGGGCCCAGATAGGCAATTTTGTTGGCCTTGGTGAAGGCCACGAAGGAGTACAGGGCATCGGCGGAACGGCCCGTGTCGTGGTTGTGAAGACTCACATAGTCGGCCAGCGCGAAGTAGGAGCCCGGCAGCCACGCACCCATGCGCACGCTGCCCCAGACCGCGCTGCCTGCTTCCACGTGCGAGCGGCGGTTGAAGAAGGCGCTGGCCGTGTTGGCGCCCGTGCTGCTGTCGAAGCCCGACTCCAGCTGGGCCATGGCGAAGAGTCCGTTGCCCAGGTCTTCCCGGGCGCGCAGACCAAAGCGCGAGGCATTGTCATTGAGCACGCTGACCCGGTCCGCTATGCCGATGCGCTGATTTTCCACACTGGTATTGATACGGCCATACAGCGTCACCGTACTTTGCGCCAATGACGATGTGCAAAGCAATGCGGCAATGGAAGGCAAGGCCATTGCTTTCAATGGCATAGGAATGTTTCTCATTTGTGTCTCCTGTATTTATTTTGTGAGGCGAGAAGTTTTCTCAGTGATTCATGGAACGGATTTCAATGCATTGATAAATGCCGGTGGCGATGGTTGGCGGTGGATTCCGATAATCCGGGGCTCATCGGTGCGGCAAGTGTGCGCAGCGGGGAGGGGGCTGACAAGCATGAGTTTGGAGCTTTTCATCAGGAGAAAAGCCGGGGCACCGGGCCGGGGTCATGGCCGGGCATCGGCGGTCCTGTTTTTCACTGGTTGAAAAGTCTGGATTCAGCGATTGCATGGCGCGGAAGGCGCTTCTATCGTTGCGGCGGTACGGCTTCCTGCGGGGCGCCGGCCCTCAGGCGCAAGCCTGGCCCTCACGGATTGAACATGACCCAAGACTCCTCATCCCCACCGTCCACGCCCTTGCGCGTGATGCCGCCGCCCCATCCGCATCCCTCGCGGCCGCAGTACCGCCTGCCTGCGGGGGCTTGCGATGCGCACTGCCATGTCTTCGGGCCGGTGGCGCAGTTTCCCTATTCGGCCAGACGCACCTACGACGCGCCCGATGCCACGGGCGAGCAGCTGCGGGCACTGCATGCGCGGCTGGGCATTGACCGTGTGGTGCTGGTGCAGGCCAGCATCCACGGCTTCGACAACCGGGCCATGCTGCATGCCATCGCCCAATCGCCCGACAGCTATCGGGGCGTGGCCATGGTGGCGCCCACGGTCAGCGACGCCGAACTGAGCGCGCTGCACAAGGCGGGCGTGCGTTCCATCCGCTACAACTTCGTGCGCCGCCTCGGCGGTGCGCCCGACCTCGATGCCGTGCGCAGCGTGGCGCGGCGCATCCAGCCGCTGGGCTGGCATCTGGTGCTGCATTTCGACCCCCAGGACCTGCCGGTCTACCGCGCCTTCCTGGACGAACTGCCCTTGCCCTATTGCATAGACCACATGGGGCGCGTGCTGGCCGAGCATGGCGATGACCAGGCGCCCTTCAATGCGCTGCTGGAGCTGATGCGCGACGAGCGCGTATGGGTCAAGGTCAGCGGCGCGGAGCGCACCTCGCAGCTGTTGTCGGCGGCCCCGGGCCTGCCGTTCGCGGATGCCGTGCCCTTCGCCCGCCGCCTGATGGCGGCAGCGCCCGACCGCGTGCTGTGGGGCACGGACTGGCCGCATCCGGCCGTCAAGGAGATGCCCGACGACGGCCTGCTGGTGGACCTGCTGCCGCTGTTCAGCGACGACGAAACGGTCTTGCGCAAGCTGCTCGTGGACAACCCTAATCGCCTGTACTGGTATGACTGAAATGAATGTGAATGCAAAAGAACGCCTGGCCTTGCGCCAGGAGCTCGAAGCGCTGGTGATCGACTTCTGGCACGAGGTCGATTTCAACTGGGGCGACCAGGCCCACCGCTTCTACGTCGAGGACGCGGTGTTCACCACCAGCATCCGGACGCGCCAGGGCCGGCAGGCCATCCACGACTTCTATCACGCACGCCAGCAGCGCGGCGCGCGCACCTCGCTGCACGTGGTGCAGAACTTCCGCGTCGATGCCATCCGTGGCGACCTCGTGGACACCAGCTACATCATGAGCCTGTACGCGGCCGATGGCGAAGGCGTGCTGGAGTCGCGGCCCGCCATCATGATCGCGCATTGCACCGAGACCGTGCAGCGCCAGCCGGACGGGCAGTGGCTGTACA
The DNA here is from genome assembly GCA_041984925.1 of Comamonas sp. Lineage (GTDB taxonomy): Bacteria > Pseudomonadota > Gammaproteobacteria > Burkholderiales > Burkholderiaceae_C > Comamonas. The sequence continues at coordinate 6,401 of JBHIXF010000100.1, read as the reverse complement.
CCGCGCGCGTGCTCAAGCCGCTGTTTCGCGACAACACGCCGACCACGGGCTGAGGACGGCACACCATGTACATCGATCTTTCCAACGCGCCGGACTTCAGGCGCTCGCTGTTCAACGCCATCGTGGCTCCGCGCCCCATCGGCTGGATCAGCACGCTGAGCGCCGATGGCCGGCCCAACCTGGCGCCGTTCTCGCATTTCAACCTGGTCTCCACGGCGCCGCCGGTGGTGATGTTCTCCTGCAATGCGCCCGCCGACCGGCCCGAGAAGGACACGCTGGCCAACGTGCGCGCCACGGGCGAATTCGTGACCAATCTCGTGACCTGGGACCTGCGCGAGGCCATGAACAGCAGCTCGATCAACGCGCCCCACGGCGTGGACGAATTCGAGCTCAGCGGCCTGGACAAGGCACCGTCGCGCCTGGTGCGGCCGCCGCGCGTGGCGGCCTCGCCGGCCTCGATGGAGTGCCGGCTGCTGCACATCATGGAGATCGCACCCACGGATCCCGGGGACACGTTCAGCCATGTGGTGTTCGGCCGCATCGTGGCCGTGCACCTGGATGACGGCTTCGTCGAAGGTCCCCACCGCTTCAACGTCGCCCGCACCCGGCCGCTGACGCGGCTGGACGGCAGCAATTACGCCAGCGTCGGCCCCCTGGTCGAGCTGGGCCGGCCCAGCCCGCGCCGCGAATGAAGACCCTCCCCACCATGAACGAGACATTCCCCATGACGCACGACCCCCTGCACGTCGCTCCTCTGGCCGGCCCCGCCGTGCATGGCCTGGCCCAGGGCCAGGTGGCGCGCGGCCAGAACTTCCAGGTCCAGTGGATCGAAGGCCCGGCCACCGCCCAGGCGCACAGCACGGCCGAGATGCTGGTGCTGCTGCCCGAGGGCGGCGCCGCCGCGCAGACCGGCGACGACAAGGTGGCGCTGCCCGCGCGCAGCGTGAACATCATCCCCGCCGGCCCTTTGACCCTGGTGCTGGAGGCCGGCAGCCGCGCGGCCATCGTGGCGCATGACCGGCCCGATCTGGGCAGCCCGGCAGTGAATCAGGGCGACTACGACGTGCCCGATGCGCGCGTGCGTCCTGTGGCCAGGGACTGGCGGCGCGCACAGGCGCCGGGCCGCGTGCACAGCATTGCCGTGGACCAGGTCACGCCGCCCGCGGACAAGCCCCGGCTGAAGATGTTCCGCACCGATTGCCTGAGCATCAACTGGGTGGAGTACACGGGACGGCGCGACCGCTCCCAACTCAGCCCCCATGCCCATGCCGATTTCGAGCAGGGCTCGCTGGCGCTGGCCGGCGAGTTCGTGCACCACCTGCGCATGCCCTGGGGGCCGGATGCCGATGCCTGGCGCGCGGATGCCCACCTGGCGGCACCATCGCCCTCGATGCTGACCATTCCCGTGCAGCTGGTGCACACCACCGAAGGCACGGGCGAGGGCCGCCATCTGCTGATCGACGTCTTCTCCCCCGTGCGCGAGGACTTCATCGCCAAGGGCTGGGTGTCCAATGCCGCAGACTATGTGCGCGACTGAATCCATGGGCCGGCGCTAAGATCCCGTCTGCCGCAGCTCCTGCGGCAGACCTTTCCCCGGCTTGCCGCTGTCCCGTCCCTGTGCCTGGCGTCCATGGCTTCTTTCTCCCCCATCCGTTCCGTGGAGCGCGCCCTTGAGGTGCTGCTGGCGCTGAACCGCACGCCGGTGTGCACGCTGGACCATCTGCACCGCCAGACCGGGCTGCCCAAGCCCACGCTGGTGCGCGTGCTGGAGACGCTGGAGGGCAAGGGCATGGTGGTGCGCGCGCCGCAGTACGGGGCCTACAGCCTGGCCTCGGGCGTCAAGGCCCTGTCGGACGGCTACCATGGCGAGCCGCGCATCGTCGAGGCCGCCATGCCGCCCATGAACGATCTCACGCGGCTGTTCAAGTGGCCCGTGGCCCTGGCCGTGCCCGATTACGACGCCGTGGTCATCCGCTACAGCACGATTGCGCAGTCGCCGCTGGCGCTGCTGCACTCCAGTGTCAACATGCGGCTGAGCATGGTCAGCCGCGCCCTGGGCCGTGCCTACCTGGCCTTTTGCACCCAGGCCGAGCGCCAGGCGCTGCTGGAGGTGCTGCAGGCCTCCGAGCGCGAGGAAGATGCCCTGGCCCGCGACAAACCGCAGCTGCAGGCCCTGCTCAAGGGCGACCGCGCTCAGGGCTTCTCGACGCGCCTGCCGGGCGTGCGGCCCGTCTCCAACACGCTGGCCGTGCCGGTCCAGGACGGGCGGCGCGTGGTGGCCAGCGTGGGACTGACCTGGATCTCGTCGGCGCTGACCGAGGCGCAGGCGCGGCAGCGATTCCTCCAGCCGCTGCAGGAGACGGCGGGCTTCATCAGGCAGCGGCTGGCCCGCATCTGACGGCGGCCTCAGTGGCCCGGTTGAGCGCTAGCCTGGGCAAGGGCCTGGGCGGCGCTGCGCAGCAGGCCCTGGTCGGAGGAGACCACGAACCAGTCCGCCCCTTGCTCCATGAAGTGCGCGCGCTCGGCGCTGCTGGCCACATGCATGCCCGCCCATTTGCCGGCCGCGCGCGCGGCCTGCAGCACCTGGCGCGTGGCCGCCAGCACCTCGGGCGCCTTGGCGTCGGTCAGGCCCATGGCCAGCGCCAGGTCGGCGCGGCCGACGAACAGGCCCGCCACGCCCTCGGTGGCGGCGATGGCCTCGGCCGCCGCCACGGCATGCGGGCTTTCGATCTGGCAGACGATGGGCGTGGCATCGCCGCGCTCCAGGATGTCCTGCATCGGCAGGCTGGCATAGCCACCCGCGCGCGGGCCGCCCGAGTAGCCGCGCACGCCGCCACCGCCACCAGGGTAGCGGGCCATGGCCACCACCTCGCGCGCCTGCTGCACCGAATCGACGTGCGGCACGAGCAGCCCGGCCGCGCCCAGGTCCAGGCAGGACAGGACGGTGGCCGCATGGATTTCGGGAATGCGCACGAACACGGGGATGCGCGCGGCGCGGCCGGCCAGCACCATCAGGTCCAGCGTGGCGCGGTCGAAGGGGGCATGCTCGGCATCGACCACGACGAAGTCCAGGCCGGTGGTGCCCAGCACCTCGATGACATGGGGGGATGCGGTCTTGACGAAGGTGCCGGTCTGCAGGGAAGCGTTCATGGGAAAAGATGCAAGTGGTGGAGGAAAGGGGGCGGCCGGTGGGTTCGGCCTCATTCGATGCGGATGCCGGCGTCCGCGATGACCCGCTGCCAGAGCCGGCTGTCCGCACCGATGCGCTCGCGCACCTGGTCCGGCGCGCCGGTGGCCACCACGGCGCCTTGCGCGGCCAGCCGTTCGCGGCCCTCGGGGGATTCGAGCAGGCCGTTGACCGTGCTGTTGAGCGTTTGCGCAATGGCCGGCGGCAGGCCGGCGGGGCCGACCAGGGCCAGCCAGACGGTGGCGGTGATGGGGATGCCCTGCTCCTGCGCGGTGGGGATGTCCGGCAGGCCCGGAAAGCGCTGGCCGGAGGTGACGGCCAGGCCGCGCAGCCGGCCCGACTGCAGGTGGGGGATGAAGGCGGTGATGGGCCCCACCACGGCATCGATGGAGCCGCCCAGCAGGTCCGTGATGCCGGGCACGTCGCCCCGGTAGGGCACGTTGCGCAGCAGCGCCTGGCTATGCAGGTTGATGGCCTCCATCGTGAGGTGGCCTATGGTGCCGTTGCCCGGCGTGCCCACCGAGGTGCCGCCGTTGGCGGCGCGCGCCGTGGCCAGGAACTGCGCCAGGCCCGTGGCCGGCGTGCGCGCGGGCTGCGTGGCGAACACCATGGGAATCTCGCAGGCCAGGGCAATCGGGCTGAGATCGCGCACCGCATCGAAAGGCATGCGCTTGAACAGGTAGCGGTTGTTGACCAGCGGCCCCGAGGTGACCAGGCCCAGCGTCTGCCCGTCGGCGGCGGCCTTGGCCACCGCATCGGTGCCGATGTTGCCGCTGGCCCCCGTGCGGTTGTCCACCACGAAGGGCTGGCCCAGGCGCTCGCCCAGTCCCTTGGCCAGGTAGCGCGCCACGAGGTCGGTGCTGCCGCCTGCCGGAAAGGGCACGACCAGGCGCACCGGCCCGGCAGGCCAGGCGCCGCGCCGGGCCAGGGCGGGTTGCAGGGCCGACTGCGCAGCCTGCAGCAGGCCCGCAGCCAGCAGGCTGCGGCGCCAGGGGTTGTGTGTCATGCAAGCCTCCTTGGTGGTCAGGGGTTCTGGCGCGCTGCGGCCATGCGCCCGGTGATGGCAGGCAGCCGCTGCAGTGCGCGCTCGCGTAGCTGTTCGTAGAGGCTGTGGCCATGGGCATCGATGGCCACGGTGGCCGGGCCCAGCGACTGCACGTCCAGCGTCAACAGCCGGAACTGCGAGATGTATTCGTTCCAGTGCGAGGAGCGCAGGCCGCGCAGTGCGCGCGACAGCAGGGGCGCGCCGCCGCCGAGAAAGGACAGGTAGACGCAGCCGGCCTCCTGCAGGGCCTGCACGCTGGCCGCGTCCAGGCCGCCCTTGCCGCCCACCACGCGCAGGCCCAGGCCGCGCACCAGGTCGGGCATGCAGGCGTTGTAGCGCGTGCTGGTGCTGGGGTTCAGGTACAGCGGCGTGGCATGCCGGCTGCCGTCGGCCTGCACCCGCTCCCGCACATAGGTGCTCAGGTGCAGGAAGGCCCCGCCGCGCAGGTCCACCGGCAGCGCAAGGCCGTCGCGCGCGGCCTGGGCCATGCGGGCATGCGTGGGCAGGCCGATGCTGACGGTGACGGGGCCGGTCAGCGTGACCATGTCGCCCACGTTCAGGGCCCGCACCTGGGCCACGTCCAGGGGCAGGTGCAGGGCGTGGATCGGGGGGGTGGGGTGGAGGGGGTCTGGTGCATCCATGGCCATGCTCAGTCGTACAGCGGCTCCACGCGGCCGTCGTTGTAAATGCGCGCCGCCGTGCGGCGGTTGATCCAGCAGTTGAAGCACACGGCCACGGGCACGAAGCCGTGGCTGGCGGCGTAGTCGATGTGCACGGCCATGGCGCTGGCGTCGCCGCCCGTGCCCATGGGGCCGAAGCCCAGTGCGTTGATGGCGTCCAGCAGGCGCTTTTCCATCTGCGCCAGCAGGGGCTCGCGCGGGGCCTGGGCATCGGAGAAAGGGCGCAGCAACTGCTCCTTGGCCAGGCGCGCCGCATAGTCGAAGGTGCCGCCTATGCCCACGCCCACCACCAGCGGCAGGCAGGGCTGGGAGCCGGCGCGCACCACGGTGTCCAGCACGAAGCCCTCGATCTGCTCCAGCGTGGGGTAGACGAAGGCCTCGATGGCTTCCCAGCGGCCCGTGCCCATGGCCTTGGGCGAGCAGATGATGTCCAGGTAGTCCGCGCCGTCGATCACGTCGAAGCTCAGCAGCGGCATGTCCTTGCCCGCATGGCTGCGGGCATGGGTCAGCGGATGGGTCACCATCTTGAGGATGGGTGGATCGATGCGGGCCGCCAGCTCGGCGAAGCCGGCCTGGATGGCCGAGCGCACCGGGCCTTCGAACTGCACGCGCGTGCCGATCTTGAGGCTGTAGGTGGGGATGCCCACGTCGCTGCACACCAGGCTGCCTTCGGCGGCCGCGCGGTCGGCGCTGTCGACCATGAGGGCCAGCGTGCGGCGCCCCGGCGCATGGCTTTCGGTCTGCAGGGCGCCTTGCAGTGCATCGCGGGTATCGGCGGGAATGCGCTTGAGCGAGCGTTCGTACAGCTGGGCACTGACACGTTGCAGGGTGGCGCTATCGATTGCCATGGTGTGGGGACCTGAGAGGAGTCGGTGGCACAGAGCATGCGGCGGGCCATGGGCCCCGGGCAATCTGATTTTTCGGTTATTTCACTGCGTGAAAAGTGAATGGCGTGGGCGGGAGGACGCCGCATGGTCCCGTGCCGGCATTGCGTTGCGGGCCGCGCCGGCGTGATGGCGCTGCCATAATTTCGCCCAGACGCGCGGCCTCCCCGCAGCGCAGTGCGACCTCCCGGCACCCCTCTTTCACGGCCCCATGAACCTTCTCGACAGCCAGCACGCCGATGAACTGCCGGCCCTGGTGGCCCTGCATGAACATGGCTCGTTCGCCGCGGCGGGCCGGGCGCTGCTGCGCCATCCTTCCGTGCTGTCCAGGCGCCTGAACGCGCTGGAGGCGCGCCTGGGCTGATGGCTGCCTGCGAATGCCTTCTCTAGAGCGTGTTATGCACTTTTACGAACCCGCGTTGGCTTTGCGCGCTGGTGATCGCAAGGCGCAGTGCGCAGCCAAGGCTGATGCCTTGGCAAGCGCTGCAACGCCGCAGGCACCCCTCGCACCATGCGCCTGGTGCCGCTCGAAGTGCAGGCGCCCGGCCCGGGCGAAGTCTGGCTGGAGCAGGCCGCCATCGGCGTGAATCCGCTCGATGTCAGCC
>JBHIXF010000099.1:0-12971 GCA_041984925.1 Comamonas sp. | reverse complement strand
AGTACGTGCAATGGGTGCGCCAGGGCGCCAGGCGCGGCAGCGTGGGCATTCCCGCGCCGGCTTCCACGCCCGAGTTCCTGGTCAGGCTGCTGGGCGAGCACTACCAGCTGGACCTGGTGGCCGCTCCCTACCGTGGCAGCGCCCCCATGCTGGGTGACATGCTGGGCAACCAGATCCCGGCCGGCATCGCCTCGGTGCAGGATTTCATGGAAAACCACAAGGCCGGCAAGCTGCGCGTGATCGGCGTGCTGGGCACGAAGCGCCAGGCCGCCATGCCCGAGGTGCCCACGCTGGCCGAGCAGGGCGTCAAGGGCTTCGAGGACATGCCCTACTACGGCATCTACGCGCCCCGGGGCACGCCCGCCGCCTTCATCGACCGCTTCTCCGCGGCCGTTGCCGCCGTGCTCAGGCAGCCGGACGTGCACAGCCAGCTCACGGCCCTGGGCCTGACCGTGGGCCACATGGCGCCCCAGCAACTGGCCGAGCGCGAGCAGGCCTACACCCGGGTCTGGAAGCGCATCATCCAGACCAGCGGCTTCCAGCCCCAGTAGACGGGCGGGCTGGGACGGCCGCAGCGCGCTTGCATGTTCTACGCCATCCCTCTCGAGGACCGGCCGAGCTGGCGCAATCCGCCCTGGGTGACGGTGCTGCTGATCCTCGTGAACATGCTGGTGTTCTGGGGGCCGCAAAGCACCGAGCACAAGGCGCAGCAGCGCGCCGCGCAGTTCTACGAAGCCAGCGTGCTGCCATCGATCGAGATGCCGCTGTTCATCGCATGGCTGGACGAGACAGGCTCCGCCAAGGCCCGGCAGGCCAGGGCCCTGCACAAGCGGGGCGCCATCGGCCCGCTGCTGGCCTTCATGGAAACGCAGCAGGGCTTCCAGCAGCGCCTGCGCTCGGGACAGGCGGTGCCAGCCAGCGACCCGCGCCATGGGCAATGGCAGCAGGCGCGCAGCCGCTATGAGGCCATGCGTCCCGCGCCGTTCACCGCACGCTGGGCGCAGAGCTTCGAGCCGGATGCGCCCCTGCGCCCGGTGACCTGGATCACGGCCGCCTTCCTGCACGGCAGCACCTCCCACCTGGTGGGCAACATGCTGTTCCTCTTCATGTTCGGCTTCTCGGTCGAGCTGATGCTGGGACGCGGCACCTATCTGCTGTTTTACCTGCTGGGCGCCCTGGGCGGCTCGCTGCTGGCGGGCTGGGCCTATGCGGGCATGGGCAGCTACGGCCTGGGCGCCTCGGGCGCCGTGTCGGCGCTGATGGGCATGTATGCCGTGATGTACCGGCTGCGGCGCATCCGCTTCTTCTACCAGCTGTTCTTCTACTTCAACTACGTCACGGCGCCGGCCCTGATCCTGCTGCCGGCCTGGATCCTCAACGAGCTGCTGCAGCACTTCATCGGCGGCCTTGGCGTGGCCTACATGGCCCACCTGGGCGGACTGGTCACGGGCGCGGCCCTGATGGCCCTGGCCCTGCGCCACAGGCCCCGGACGGCGCGGGCCGGCGACGCCGCGCCTGAAGACGACGGCTTCGATGCCCATGTGGCCCAGGCGCGCCGCTTCGCCCAGGAGCTGGACATGGACCGCGCCCTGCGCGAGTGGCGCGCCGCCGCGCGGCTGCGCCCCGGCGATGCCGAGGTGCTGCGCGCCTGGTTCGCCGCCGCGCGGTATGCGCCTGCCAGCGACGACTTCCACCGCGCGGCACGGCGCATCTTCCGCCTGCCGGCCCGCGATGCCGCGACCCTGGCCTGGCAGCATGCCAGCTACCGCAGCTACCTGGACCTGGCCCGGCCTGGCGCCAGGATCGTGCCCGAGGACATGGCCCGCCTGGTGCGGCGCTTCACGCGGGCCGGCGAATTCGACGATGCTGAGGCGCTGTGCCGGGCGCTGGTGCAGACCGCGCCGGCGCTGCCCGGGCTGGGCGAGACGCTGGGCATGCTGGCCAGCGGCCTGCTGCAAAAGGGCCTGGCCGAGCGTGCCCGCGCCTGGCTGCCGCAGCTGCAGCGGTGGGCGCCTGGCGAGGCCGTGACGCGCCTGCTCGAAGGCCGCGGCTGACGCCGCCTGCGGGGCTATTGCGGCGCCGGGGCCGGGGGCTCCGGCTCGCGCAGCAGCCAGCGCACTTCCTGCGTGGCCTCGCTGTCGGGATAGCGGGACTGCAGCGCGGCCAGGATGCCAAGCGCCATGGCCCGCCGGCCGAAGCCCTGCAGCATCAGGCGCGCCGCCAGCTCATAGGCCTGGGGGATGGCGGCGTGCCCCTTGAAGCGCTTGTCGAAGCCCGAGATCAGGGCCAGCGTGGCCTGCGCATCGCCGGCGCGCCAGGTGCTGCGCGCCAGCGCCAGCGTCTGGTCCGCATCCTGCAGGGCAAAGCCGCCGTCCTTGTCGCGGCAGGCCTTGAAGACCTTCAGGGCCTCGGCAGCCTTGCCCTGGCGCAGCAGCAGCGCGATGAAGCGCCGCCCGTGGTCCAGCAGGGTGGGGGTCTTGTCCGACAGCAGCAGCAGGCGGTGGTAGCGGCGCTGGGCGTGGGCGTCGTCGGGGCGCGTGCGCTGGTCCTCGTAGGCCAGGCCCAGGGCGCCGTCCATGTCGCCGCCTTCCAGGCGCGCGGCCACCTCGGCGTCCAGCTGCTGGCGCGCGATCTGGGCCGGGCTGCGTGCCGGCGCGCCGTCCGGGCGGCTGTCTGCGGCCTCCCGCGCGTCGATGCCCAGCGCCTCATGGTGCTGGTACATCACATAGCCCAGCAGGCTGGCCATGACCCAGCTGAAATAGATCAGCGCGAAGTTGAACAGCGGCAGCAGGATGAGTCCGCTGAAGATGGGCAGCAGCATCGTCATCACGATCTGGGAGCCGCTGCTCAGCAGGAACAGGAAAAAGCACAGCAGCGCATAGGGCTTGCCGATGATGCGGATGGTGTCCACGACCTGCAGTGGATGGAGCGCCGACATGAGGCTGGCCGTCTGCACCAGCACGATGATGCTGGCCGGCAGCATGAACGACAGGACGAACAGCGCCAGCTGGCCCATCCCCGGGCTCAGGCGCATGCACCAGCCCGCGACGATGCCCTGCACGAGCAAGATGGCGAACAGCTTCCAGGGCAGGTGGACCCAGGCGGGGTCCAGCTCGCGCGGGAAATCGGCGGCGCGCGGGATGCCCTGCGCGCCCAGGGCCGTGACCCGGAAGCCGTAGCGGCTGGCGGCCAGCAGGATGCCGATCTCGACCAGCGCAATGGCCAGCGGCGCGGGCAGGAAGAACAGGATCTTGAACAGCAGGCTGCTCAGGGCCAGCAGCAGCGCATAGGCCAGCGGCTGCGGCTGCAACGGAAAGGCGAAGAAGCTGTTGAGCCGGTGCCAGAACGGCTGGGGCCCGCGCGCGGTGCGCCTGGCCGCGGGCGCGGCGGCTGCGTCCGATCTCATGGTCTGTCCCTCTCCAGGTGTTGTATCGGCGCAGTATATGCAGCAAGCCGCATCCATGGTGGCGCCTGTCGACGGACGGACGCTGCTTTGTGGTCGGACGGATATGACGGTGCGATGCGCGGATGTCTTACAGATCGATACATCGCCGGGACCTGTTCTGGCGCCCGGGCCGGGGCCGGCGCGCGGAGCCGGCCGGTATCATCGCGCGCAGTGGTTTTCAGCCGCAGCAGCAGCAACGGATGCGGCCCCGCGATCGGCGCAGGGGCGCGGCAGGCATCGGCCTGGCCGGGCACGCCCTGCCGCCCGGCCCTGCCTGGAGTGCGGGACCTTTGTGCGGGGCTTTCCCATGGGCGCAGCCAGCCGCCCCGTGCCGCGCTGAAAGCCTGCTCATTCCAAGAAAACAGCGGGCCGCATGGGCCTGCCAGAAGGGATTGCCGCCATGGGAGTGCTTCGCACACAGGGGATAGAAGGGATGCGGGAGGGGCTGCCGGCAAGGCCGTCCTGGAACCGCTGGGGATTGGCGCTGCTGCTCGGTTCGGCGGCGCTGTCGGCGCAGGCGCTGGGCGTGCGCCAGTTCAGCCCGCAGGGCGAGGTGGCCCGTGTCAGCCAGGTCGTGGTGCAGTTCGACGGCGCGGCCGTGCGTTTCGGCGACCCCAAGGCGGCCGCGCCCGTCGCGCTCAGCTGCAGCGATGCCCAGGCTGCCAAGGGCACGGGCCGCTGGACCAGCGACCGCGAATGGGTGTTCGACTTCCAGCAGGACCTGCCGCCCGGCGTGCGCTGCACGGCCAGGCTGGCCGAGGGCCTGAAGTCGCCATCTGGCGCGGCCGTGACGGGCGCTGCCAGCTACCAGTTCCAGACCGGCGGCCCCGCGGTGGCCGCCATCGAGCCGGGCGAGTACGAATCCGTCGATGAAGAGCAGTTTTTCGCGCTGCAGCTGACGGGCCCGGCCACGCCCCAGAGCCTGCAGCAGCATGTCTGGTGCACGGCCGAGGGCGTGGGTGAGCGCATTCCCGTGCGCCTGATCGAGGGCAAGGAGCGCGATGAGCTGCTCAAGCACCGCCACTGGGACAAGGCGGCCGCCAAAAACCCGCAGCAGTACCCCACGCTGGCCTGCAACCGGCGCCTGACCGCGGGCACGACCATGAAGCTGGTCTTCGGCGCAGGCGTGTCCACGCCCGGCGGCGTGGCCAGCAGCAAGAACAAGGTGTTCGAGTACCGCGTCAACCAGCCCTTCACGGCCGAATTCCGCTGCGAGCGCGAGAACGCCCAGGCGGCCTGCCTGCCGATACGGCCCATGCATCTGAGCTTCAGCGCGCCGGTGCCGCGCAAGCTGGCCGAGGGCATACGCCTGAGCAGCGGCGCCTCCAAGGTGGCGCCGACGATCGAGGCCGAATACGGCGAAAAGCTCAGCGATGACTCGCTGGTGCAGGGCGTGAGCTTTCCTGCCACGCTGCAGGCCAATGGCAGCTACAGGCTGGAGCTGCCGCCGCAGTTCAAGGACGCGGCGGGCCGCAGCCTCGTCAATGCCGACATGTTCCCGCTGCAGGTGGGCACGGGCGCCATGCCGCCGCTGGCCAAGTTCGCGGCCTCGCCCTTCGGCATCGTGGAGCGCTACGCCGAAGGCCCCGATGGCCCGGCCCTGCTGCCGGTGACGCTGCGCAACGTCGAATCCGATCTCGCCACCAAGTCCATGGACGCCAGCCAGGTGCGCACCCGCCAGCCCGGCAGCGATGCGGAAATCATCGCCTGGATGCGCCGTGTCTCCGACTATGAAAGCTACGAGGTCGAACGCAAGCGCGCCTCGCGCGATGTCACGGGCCCGCTGCCGCCCGTCATCGAGGACAGCAACCGCAACTATGTGCAGACGCGCATGCTCTCGCTGCTGGCCGGCAAGGGCGATGTGAAGACGCTGGAGCTGCCCAAGCCCGTCAAGGGCGATCCGCGGCCGTTCGAGGTGGTGGGCATTCCGCTGCCGCCGGGCTTTCACGTGGTGGAGATCGCCTCGCCGCTGCTGGGCCAGAGCCTGCTGGACGAGCGCTATGGCTCGCCGCGCAGCATGTATGTGCGCACCACGGCGCTGGTGACCAACCTGTCCGTGCACTTTAAGCTGGGCCGCGAAAACGCGGCGGCCTGGGTGACCACGCTGGACAAGGGCCAGACCGTGGCCAACGCCAGGGTCCAGGTCTCGGACTGCAACGGCAACGTGCTGGCCACGGGCACCACCGATGCCGACGGCGTGGCGCGCATCGAGGGCCTGTCGCCCGAGCCGCCGCGCTGCTCCAGCGGCGGCGGCTACCGATCGCCCGCGTATTTCGTGAGCGCGCGTGCCCAGGGCAGGGATGGCCAGCAGGAGCTGGCCTTCACCTGGAGCGACTGGCAGCGCGGCATCGAATCGTGGCGCTTCAACGTGCCCACCAGCCACAGCGCGGTGCGCGACGAAGTGGCGCACACCATCTTCGACCGCACGCTGCTGCGCGCCGGCGAGACCGTGTCCATGAAGCACTTGCTGCGCGTGCAGACCGGCGTCGGCCAGGGGCGGGGCGGCTTCGCGCTGCCCGAGCGGCGGCCCACGCGCCTGGTGATCAGGCATGAAGGCAGCGGCCAGGAGTACACCCAGCCCATCGCCTGGCGCGAGACGGCCACGGGCGGCCTCAGCGCGGACAACAGCTTCTCCGTGCCCAAGGCGGCCCAGCTGGGCCTGTACTCGGTGGAACTGCGCAACGAGGGCGGCGGCGCCAACAGCCGTTTCGGCACCGGCAGCTTCCGCGTCGAGGAGTTCCGCCTGCCCGTGTTCGAAGGACGCGTGGGCCCCGAGGGCAAGGCGTCTCTGGTCGGCATCTCCAGCCTGCCTGTGCAGGTGCAGATCAACTATGTGGCCGGCGGCGCGGCCGCCAACCTGCCGGTACGCGTGTCCGCCCTGGTGCGCTCCTCCTCGGTGGGTCTGGGCGACTGGCCGGGCTTTCGCTTTTCACCGCCGCGCAGCGCGGACGACAGCGGCCAAAGCGATGACGAGGAAGCCACGGCCTCCCAGGACAGCAAGGTCGTGGCCGACAAGCTGCCCGTCACCCTGGACCGCAATGGACTGGGCAAGCTCAAGATCGAGAACCTGCCCAAGCTGCGCGAACCGCGCGAACTGCTGATCGAGGCCACCTATGCCGACCCCAATGGCGAGGTGCAGACGCTGCGCAGCACGCAGACCCTGTGGCCTTCGGCCGTGGTTGCGGGCGTGCGCGCCGAGAACTGGATCACCACGGGACGCAAGCTGCAGTTCCAGGCCCTGGCCCTGGGCCTGGACGGCAAGCCCCAGGCCGGCGTGCCGGTCAAGGTCGAAGCCATCTCGCGCGTGACCACCACCAGCCGCAAGCGCCTGGTCGGGGGCTTTTACAGCTACGACAACCAGACCGCGCTCAAGTCCATGGGCACGGTGTGCTCGGGCAGCAGCGATGCGCAGGGCCTGGTGCAGTGCGAGGCCCAGCTGTCCCAGCCCGGCGAGGTCGAGCTCATCGTCACGGCCTCTGACAAGGAAGGCCGCAACTCCCAGGCCGCCACCAGCGTCTGGGTCACGCGCCAGGGCGAGCTGTGGTTCGGCGGCGAAGACCATGACCGCATGGACGTGCTGCCCGAAAAGCGCAGCTACGAGCCCGGCGAGACCGCGCGCTTTCAGGTGCGCATGCCGTTCCGCCATGCGACGGCCCTGGTCGCCGTGGAGCGTGAAGGCATCGTCAGCACCCAGGTCGTGCAGCTCAATGGCGAGAACCCGACGGTGGAGCTCAAGGTCCAGCCCGACTGGGGGCCCAATGTCTACGTGAGCGTGCTGGCCCTGCGCGGACGCCTGCGCGAGGTGCCCTGGTACAGCTTCTTCACCTGGGGCTTCAAGGCGCCGCGCGAGTGGTGGAATGCCTTCTGGCACGAGGGCAAGGAATACGTGGCGCCCACCGCCCTGGTCGATTTGTCCAAGCCGGCCTACCGCCTGGGCATGTCCGAGATCCGCGTGGGCACCAAGGCCCACCGCATCGACGTCAAGGTGGCGGCCGACCAGGCCAGCTACCAGGTGCGCGGCACCGCCAAGGTCACTGTCAGCGCCACGCTGCCCGACGGCAAGCCCGCTGCCGGTGCCGAAGTGGCGCTGGCCGTGGTGGACCAGGCGCTGCTCGAACTCATGCCCAACGACAGCTGGAAGCTGGCCGACGCCATGCTGCGCCGCCGCGACTGGGGCGTGCAGACCGCGACCGCGCAGATGGAGGTGATCGGCCGGCGCCACTACGGCCGCAAGGCCGTGGCCGCAGGCGGCGGCGGCGGCCGCAGCTCCACGCGCGAGCTGTTCGACACGCTGCTGCTGTGGAATCCGCGCGTGGTGCTCGACGCCCAGGGCAAGGCCCAGGTCAGCGTGCCGCTCAACGACTCGCTGACCACCTTCCAGGTGGTGGCCGTGGCCGACCACGGGCTGGCGCTGTTCGGCACCGGCCAGGCTGCCATCCGCACGGCGCAGGACCTGCAGATCATCAGCGGCCTGCCGCCGCTGGTGCGCGAGGACGACCAGTTCCGCGCCCAGGTCACGCTGCGCAACACCTCGGCCAAGGCGATGAAGGTGCAGGTCACGCCGCGCGCCACGCTGCTGGAGCTGGCGCAGCAGACCGTGGACATTCCCGCGGGCGAAGCGCGCGAGATGGCCTGGAACGTGACGGCGCCGGCCCAGCTGGGCCAGACGCGTGCCGAGGCCCTGATCTGGGAGATCGAGGCCCGCGACATGTCGGGCGGCGACAAGCCGGCCAGCGACCGGCTCAAGATCAGCCAGCGCATCATCCCCGCCGTGCCGCTGACGGTGCAGCAGGGCACGCTGATGCAGGTCGACGGCAGCATCAACCTGCCCGTGCAACTGCCCGCCGATGCGCTGCCCGGACGCGGCGGCCTGCGCATGTCGCTGGCGCCCAAGCTGGCCGAAGGCCTGCCCGGCGTGCGCGACTGGTGGGCGCGCTACCCGTACAGCTGCCTGGAGCAGGTCACCAGCAAGGCCGTGGGCATGAACGACGCCGCGCTGTGGCAGAACATGATGGGCCAGTTGCCCAACTACCTGGACGACGACGGCCTGGCCAGCTACTTCCCGCTGGGCGAATCGCGCGCGGGCCGCGGCAGCGACACGCTGACGGCGCACCTGCTGAGCCTGTCGGCCCTGGCCCAGGGCGTGGACAAGCGCTTCGTGCTGCCCGCCGCCGAGCGCGAGCGCATGGAAAACGGCCTGGTCGCCTTCGTCGAAGGCCGTATCCGGCGTGAATTCTGGAGTCCGCGCAAAGACCTGGACATGCGCAAGCTGGCCGCCATCCAGGCGCTGGCGCTGACGGGCCGCGCCAACCCGCGCATGCTCGACAGCATCACCATCGCGCCCAACGACTGGCCCACGCACGCGGTCATCGACTGGGTGTCCCTGCTCAAGCACCTGCGCGAGCTGCCCCAGCGCGAGCAGCAGCTGGCGCAGGCCCAGCAGATCCTGCGCGCGCGCCTGAGCTTCCAGGGCACGCGCGTGGGCTTCAGCACCGAGCAGGGCGACCAGTGGTGGTGGCTGATGCAGGGCCCGGACGTCAACCTCGCGCGCCTGATGCTGGTGAACATGGACGACCCCGCCTGGAAGGAGGACCTGCCGCGCCTGGCCAACGGCTTCATCTCGCGCCAGAGCAACGGCGCCTGGAGCACGACCACCGCCAACCTGTGGGGCGCGCTGGCCCTGCAGCGCTTTTCGCAGCAGTTCGAGGCCACGCCCGTCACCGGCGCCACGCTGGCCGCGCTGGGCGATGCCCGCGCCCAGGTGGACTGGAGCCAGGTGGCGCGCGTGCGCGCCAGCGACACCGAAGGCGCGCCCCACCAGGCCGCGGCCTTCGGCGCGCCCACCGTGCTGGGCGGCCTGCGCAACAACACCATGTTCCTGCCCTGGAGTGCCGTGGGCGATGCGCGCAAGGGCCAGCTCACCGTGGCGCAGCAGGGCACGGGCAAGCCCTGGCTGACGCTGCAGTCCGTGGCCGCCGTGCAGCTGAAGGCGCCGTTCAGCGCGGGCTACACGGTCACGCGCACGGTGCAGCCCGTGGAGCAGGCCGACAAGAGCCTGCCCGCAGGCCAGTACTCGCGCGGCGACGTGCTGCGCGTGACGCTGGAGGTGCAGGCCAAGACGGACATGACCTGGGTGGCCCTCACCGACCCCGTGCCCACGGGCGCCACCATCCTGGGCGGCGGGCTGGGACGCGACTCCGAGATCGCCTCGGGCGGCGAGCGCAAGGACGGCGCGGGCTGGCTGGCCTACGAGGAGCGCAGCTTCGAGGCCTACCGCGCCTACTACCAGTACCTGCCCAAGGGCAGCACGCGCGTGGAGTACACCGTGCGGCTGAACAACGCCGGCGACTTCGCGCTGCCGCCCACGCGGGTGGAGGCGCTGTATGCGCCGGAGATGTTCGGCGAGGCGCCCAATGCGCGCATCAAGGTGGGCGACAAGCGTTGATGCGCCGTTGCTGAGTTCCGGCACAAGGGGCGGTCCTGCGGCCTATGATGGCTGGCAGTACCGCCCCTTTTTTTTCTATTCCCCGGCTCCATGGCTCATGTCTCCCTTTGCCCGGTTCCTGCAGGCAGTGCCCTGCAGGCGCGCCTGAAGACCTCCTGCTTCCACGACAGCTACCAGGTGCAGCTGCCCGACGACGGCAGCAGCCCCATGGCGCTGTACCTGCGTGCCGTGGGGCGCACGCCGGGCTGGATCGATTTCCTGATGCGCATGCGCAACCGCATGGTGGCCCCCTTCGGCATCAAGGACCTGGGCACCCTCAGCGGCGTGGACGGGCAACGCTGCGCATCCAGCTACCGCGTGGGCGACCGCGCCGGCATCTTTCGCGTCCATGCCCTGGGCGACGGCGAGGTGGTGCTGGGCGACAGCGACCGGCATCTGGACGTGCAGGTTTCCCTCATGAAGCTGCCCCGTCCCGAGGGCGTGCCCAGCGGCACGCTGACCGTCGCGCTGTCCACGGTGGTCCATGTGCACAACGCGCTGGGACGCCTTTACATGATGGGCGTGACACCGGCGCACCGCGTCATCGCGCCTGCCGTGGCTGCCCGGCTGGCGGCCTGAGACCGCACGTCAGCAAAACGGAAGCCTTTGGTGTTTCCGTCCGACGCGCGCCGCCGCGCCAGCGGCGCATACTTGCGGCCTTTGCCCGGCGGACTTCCCCCCGAGCAGGGAAGGCGGCCCGCTGCGCGAAGGCGGGCCCGCACCATTGCGCATCGGTTCCCGGGCTCGCCATTGATCACGAGAGAGAGGGTACATGCCAGATACGAACACCGAGCCCCGGACCGGGCTCCATGCGCCGCACGCGCCGGACATGTCCGGCGCCGTGCCACCGCCAGCCGCCGTGCCATCGCCCGCCGACCCCGCGCCGCGCGTCACCTTCTCCGGGCCTGTCGTCATCCCCTCGCTGCTGGTGCTGGGCCTGCTGCTGCTGTACTGCGGCCTGCTGCCCGATGATGCCGACCGGCTGTTCTCCAGCGCCCAGGCCTGGGTGGTGGGGCACATGGACTGGTTCTACGCCGTCGCGGTCACGCTGTTCCTGGCCTTTCTGCTCTTCGTGGCCTGCAGCCGCTTCGGCGACATCCGCCTGGGCCCCGACGATGCCGAGCCCGAGTTCAACTTCATCTCATGGACCGCCATGCTGTTCGCCGCGGGCATGGGCATCGGCCTCATGTACTTCGGCGTGGGCGAGCCGCTGCAGCACTTCCTCAAGCCGCCCACGGCCGTGCCCGCCACGCCCGATGCCGCGCGCGAGGCGCTGCAGTCCACGTTCTTCCACTGGGGCTTCCATGCCTGGGCGGTGTACGGGACCATGGGCCTGGTGCTGGCCTATTTCGGCTTCCGCTACAACCTGCCGCTGACCATGCGCTCGGGCCTGTACCCGCTGCTGGGCAAGCGCATCAACGGCCCCATCGGGCACGGCGTCGATGCCTTCGCGCTGGTCGGCACCATCGCCGGCATCGCCACCACGCTGGGCTATGGCGCGCTGCAGCTGGCGGCCGGGCTGCACACGCTGACGGGATGGGATACCGGCACCTCGGTGTTTCGCATCGCCGTCGTCGTCACCGTCGTCGGCCTGGCCGGCCTGTCGGCCGTCTCGGGCCTGGACAAGGGCGTGCGCCGCCTGAGCGAGTTCAACCTCATCCTGGCCTTCATTTTGCTGGCCTTCGTGATCGTCGCCGGGCCCACGGTCTTCCTGTTCGAGGCGCTCAGCGAGAACATCGGCAACTACCTGTCGGGCCTGCTGCAGCTGTCGTTTCGCACGTTCGCCTACGAGCCTCCCAGCCAGGAAGGCTGGTTCGGCGACTGGACCATCCTCTACTGGGCCTGGTGGATCTCCTGGTCGCCCTTCGTGGGCATGTTCATCGCGCGCATCTCGCGCGGACGCACCATCCGCCAGTTCATCACCGGCGTGCTGCTGGTGCCCACGGCCTTCAACCTGCTGTGGATGACGGCCTTCGGCAACAGCGCCATCTGGATCGACACGCATGTGGCCTTCGGCGCGCTGGGACAGACGGCCGGCAACGTCGATGCGCTGCTGTTCCGCTTCTTCGAGTACCTGCCCTGGTTCAAGGGCGTTGCCTGGCTCACCATCGTGCTCATCGCGGTGTTCTTCGTCACCTCGGCCGACTCCGGCGCCTTCGTGGTGGACAACATCGCCTCGCGCGGCCATCCGCGCTCGCCAGTGTGGCAGCGCCTGTTCTGGGCCGCGGTGCTGGGCTTGACGGCCGTGGTGCTGCTGCTGGCCGGCGGCCTCAAGGCGCTGCAGGCCATGACCCTGGTGGCCGCCCTGCCCGTGGCCGTGATCATGCTGGCGCTGTGCTACGGACTGTGGCGCGGGCTGCAGTCCGACCGGGCGCATTTCTCGCCCGACCTGTCGCCGGCCACCAACTTCTGGAGCGGCCAGCACTGGCGCAAGCGCCTGGAGCAGATCGTGCACCAGCCCACGCGCGCCGACGTGCGCCGCTTCCTGTCCGGCATGGTGCTGCCGGCCATGAACGAGGTCGCCGCCGAGATGCACAAGCGCGGTCTGCAGGCCGTGGTCACCGAAGACCTGGACGGCGAGGGCACCGTGCGCCTGATGCGCTTCGTGATGCTGCTCCTGCAGTTCGCGGACAGCGTCGTCGCCCGGCCCGTGCTGGCGCACTACAAGCTGCTCTTCACGCACCTCATCGACCTGCGCGACGCGCTCCGGAACAACGACACGGCTGGCATCCAGTTTGCGAGCGACAAGATCCAGGAGGCGGGCGCCCGCCTCAGCGAGACCCACGGGCTGGTCGGCGGCTACGCCAAGCGCGTCGACGACGAGATCAGGCGACAGGAAGACCGGGTTGTGCTGGACGAAACCACGAGGTCGAGCCTCCGAGACACCGACTTCGCCGAGGCGGCGACGAGGCTCTCGCTGCTCCAGACCCAGCTCCAGGCGACGTATCAGGTGACCGCGAGCAACAGCCAGCTGTCGCTCTTGAACTTCCTCGGCTAGACGCGGGCGGGGCGAGGGCCCCGCCGGGCGGGTTTGGATCGAAC
>JBHIXF010000098.1:0-14570 GCA_041984925.1 Comamonas sp. | reverse complement strand
CTGGCCAGCGCCATGGCAATCATGGCCCGCTGGCGCTGGCCGCCGCTGAGCTGGTGCGCGAAGGCACGCGCGCGGCGCGCGGGCTCGGCGATGCCCGTGGCCGCCAGCAGCTCGACGGCATGCGCCCGGGCCTGGGCCCGCGTCAGGCCCTGCTTGAGGGCCAGCACCTCGCCCACCTGGTCGCCGATGGGCATCAGCGGGTTCAGCGCCGTCATCGGCTCCTGGAAGATCATGGCCACGTCGCCGCCGCGCACGTCGCGCATCTCACGCTCGGGCAGGCGCAGCAGGTCGCGCCCGTCGAACAGGGCCTGCCCGCCCAGCTGCGCATCGCCAGCCAGCCGCAGCAGCGACAGCGCGGTGATGGTCTTGCCCGAGCCGGACTCGCCCACCAGCGCCAGCTTCTCGCCCTGCGCGATGTCGAAGCTCACGCCATGCACCACTTGCCTGGCGCCAAAGCGCACGCGCAGATTGCGCACCGACAGCAGGATGCCGCCCCGGCGGGACGCGGTTGCGCTCATGCCGCACCTCCGGCCGCATCGCTGCTTGCCGCCTTGCGCGGGTCCAGCGCCTCGCGCAGCGCATCGCCCATGAAGGTCAGCAGCAGCAGTGTCACCACCAGCACCGCGAAGGTGGTCAGCGAGATCCACCAGGCATCGATGTTGTTCTTGCCCTGGCTCAGCAGCTCGCCCAGGCTCGGCGTTCCCGGGGGCACGCCCAGGCCCAGGAAGTCCAGGGAAGTCAGCGCGAGAATGGCCGCGCTCATGCGAAACGGCAGGAAGGTCACGACCGGCGTCATGCTGTTGGGCAGGATGTGGCGCCAGATCAGCGCGCCGCTGCCCACGCCCAGGGCTCTTGCGGACTTGACGTAATCGAGCTGGCGGTTGCGCAGGAACTCGGCGCGCACGTAATCGGACAGTCCCATCCAGCCGAACAGGGACAGCAGCACCAGCAGCAGCGAGACGCTGGGCGCGAACACGGCGCTGAAGATGATGAGCAGGTACAGCTCGGGCATGGAGCCCCATATCTCGATGAAGCGCTGGAACACCAGGTCGGTCCGCCCGCCGAAGAAGCCCTGTATCGCCCCGGTGAGCACGCCCAGCAGCACGCCCACCGCCGTGAGCGCCAGCGAGAACAGCACGCTGACGCGGAAACCATAGATCAGCTGGGCCAGCAGGTCGCGCCCCTGGTCGTCCGTGCCCAGCAGGTTGTCGCGTGACGGCGGCGCGGGATTGGGCTGGTCCGCGAAATAGTTGAGCGACTGCGGCCCGTAGGGATTGAGCGTGAACAGCGCCCAGTTGCCCCGCTCCCGCAGCCTCTCGCGGATGAAGGGGTCGAGGTAGTCGGTGGCCGTCTCGAAGTCCCCGCCGAATGTCTTTTCAGGGTAGTCGTTCCACAGCGGCCAGTAGGTCTGCCCCTCGTAGCGCACCACCAGCGGCCTGTCGTTGCTGACCAGCTCCGCCCCCAGGCTCAGCACCACCATGACGCAGAACACCACCAGGCTCCAGTAGCCCAGCCGGTTGCGCTTGAACCGCAGCCAGGCCCGCCGTGCCGGTGAAAGCGGGCCCAGCGCCGGCGCAGCAGATCCGGCCGCCACAGGCACACCCGCCCCCGACATCGCAACGGATTGCATCTCAGTATCCATGTCGCCCCGGCAAAAGAGTGAAGCCTTCGGGACCGGCGCGGCCCCGGCCACAGGCCCCGGGCAGGGCCCTGCGCAGGCCGCCCAGGGGGTGCCTAGTCAAACCGTACACGCGGATCCACCCACACATAGCAAAGATCGCTGACCAGCTTGGTCGCCAGGCCGATCAGCGTGAAAAGGTAGAGCGTACCCAGCACCACGGGATAGTCGCGCCGTATCACGCTCTCGTAGCTGAGCAGGCCCAGGCCGTCGAGCGAAAACAGGGTCTCGATCAGCAGCGCCCCCGTGAAGAAGGCCCCGATGAAGGCCGCAGGCAAGCCCGTGACGATGGGAATCAGCGCATTGCGCAGCACATGGCGGTAGAGCACCTGCCGCTGCGACAGGCCCTTGGCACGCGCGGTCAGCACATACTGCTTGCGGATCTCCTCGAGAAAGGCATTCTTGGTCAGCATGGCGGTGATCGCGAAGCTGCCCGCCACCATCGCGGTCACCGGCAGGGCGATGTGCCACAGGTAGTCCACGATGCGCGCGCCCCAGGACAGCTCCTCCCAGTTCGCCGACGTCAGGCCGCGCAGCGGAAACCATTGCAGCTGGCCGCCGAAGATGACCAGCAGGGCCACGCCCAGCACGAAGCCGGGAATCGCATAGCCCACCAGCACCAGCAGCGTGGTGATGAAATCGAAGCGCGAGCCCGCGCGCACGGCCTTGGCGATGCCCAGCGGCACGGCCACCAGGTAGCTGATGAAGAAGGTCCACAGTCCCAGGCTGGCCGAGACGGGCAGCTTGTCCTTGATCAGTTGCCAGACATCCTTGTTCTGGAAGAAGCTGCGCCCCAGGTCGAACCGCGCGAACTGGCCCAGCATCTGGAAAAAGCGCTCATGGGCCGGCTTGTCGAAGCCGTACAGCGCCTTGATCTGCGCTATGCGCTGCGGGTCCACACCCTGGTTGCCGCGATAGGCCAGGCCCGCGCCCTCGGCGCCGCCGCGCACACCGGCCTTGGCCTCGGCCAGATACTGCTGCACCGGTCCGCCGGGCACGAACTGCACGACCACGAAGGTCAGCAGCAGCACGCCGAACAGCGTCGGAACCATCAGCAGCACGCGTTTGAGTATGTAGGCCCACATAGAGTCACGCATTATCGCCACGGCGCGCACGCCGTTGCCCGAGGTGCAGGGCCATCGTGCAACGGATCGCAACGGCAGGCCGCCGGCTCATGGCGGCGGCGCCTTCAGCGGCGGCAGCCGGGCCCACCAGGTGTCGATGGCCCAGTTCTCGCCCTTGGCATAGCCGGGCACCACCGCAGGCCGCACCAGGCGCCAGGAGTTGTAGACCATGCGGTTCGTGCCGGCGCTCCACTGCGGCACCAGGTAGTAGCTGTGGGCGATGATGCGGTCCAGCGCATGGCAGGCAGGCAGCAGGGCCTGTTCGGTCTTGGCCTCGGTCATCTTGCGGATCATGGCATCGACCGCCGGATTCTTCACCCCCGGGAAATTGCCCGAGCCCTCGGTGTCCGCCGCCACGCTGCCGAACAGATCGGCGAACTCCTGGCCCGGATTGTTCGTGCCCTGGTAGGCAATGGTGATGATGTCGTAGTCGAACTTGTCCACGCGCTGCTGGTACAGCGCGAAATCGACGGGCCGAAAGCGCAGCATGATGCCCAGCTTCTCCAGGTTGCGGATCCAGGGCGCCGCCATGCGAATGCCGGATTCCGAGCTGTCGAGATACTCCAGTTCCATGGCCTGGCCGCGCGCATTGCGCAGCACGCCGTCCTGCACGGTCCAGCCCGCATCGGCCAGCAGCTTCTGCGCCTGGCGCAGGTTGCCGCGCAGCGACTGGCTGCCATCGGTGCGTGGCGGCTCGGCCATGGGGCCGAAGGCCTCGGCGGGAATGCTTTTGCGCCAGGGCTCCATGAGCGCCAGCTCCTCGGCGGAAGGCTCGCCATGGGTCTCGCAGGGCGTGTTGCCGAACAGGCCGGCGACCCGCTGGTAGGAGCCGTAGAACATGCGCCGGTTCATCCATTCGTAGTCCAGCGCCAGGCCCAGCGCGCGGCGCACGCGGGCATCCTGGAGGAACGGCCGGCGCGCATTGAGCACATAGCTCTGGAAGCCCGTCGGCAGCTTGTTGCTGAACTCGCCCTTGACCAGCTCGCCCGAATCGAAGCGCTTGCCATAGAGCCTGCGCGCCCAGTCGCCCGCGCTGTAAAAGCGCATCAGGTCGAATTCGCCGGCCTTGAGCGCCTCGAGCCGCGCCGTGTTGTCGCGGTAGATCTTGACCGTGATGCGGTCGAAATTGGCCGAGCCCACGCGCACGGGCAGGTCGCGCGCCCAATAGCCGGGATCGCGCACATAGGTGATGTCCCGGCCGAAGCGCACCGGTCCTATCTTGTAGGGGCCGCTGCCGATGGGAATATCGGTCACCACGCGGTCGAAGGGCTTGGCCTTGCCGCCCTCGGCGCCCCAGTCCCGGCTGAAGATGGGCAGTGCGCCCACGGTCAGGGGCAGCTCGCGGTTCGCCTGCCTGAAGCGAAATCGCACCGTGCGCTCGTCCAGCACGTCCACGCCGGCCACGTCGATGAGCAGGGTGCGGTAGCCCGGCAGCGCGTGGGGCCCGACCAGGGTGTCGTAGGTGTGCCTGACATCGGCGGCCAGCACGGGCTTGCCGTCGTGAAAGCGCGCCTCGCGCCGCAGCCGGAACGTGGCCGACAGCCCGTCCTGCGCCACCGACACATCCTCGGCCAGCAGGCCATAGGAGGTGGCGCTTTCGTCGAGCGAAGGCAGCAGCAAGGTATCGAACATCAGCTCTGCCAGATAGGCGGGGGCCGAGCCCTTGACCGTGAACGGGTTGTACTTGTCGAAGGTGGAGATGCGCAGATTGCTGACCAGCCTGAGCTCGCCCCCCTTGGGCGCCTTCGCGTTGACATAGTCGAAATGGCTGAAGCCCTGGGCATAGCGGGGCTGCCCCCACAGGGCATAGGCATGGTCGGCCCGGGCCGGCATGCCGGCACAAGCCAGCAGCAGCGAACAAATCATCCAATGGCGCATGCGACAATTCTGCACCACGCCAACGGCCATCCGGCCAGCGGACGCTCATGGAGCGCCCCTGGCTGCCTTCGGATGCCGAAGACACATTCACTCACCTTTTCATGGAGAACAACAATGGGCTTTCTCGCCGGTAAGAAACTGCTGATCACGGGCGTCCTGTCCAACCGCTCCATCGCCTATGGCATCGCCAAGGCCTGCCATGCACAGGGCGCGGAGCTGGCGTTCAGCTACGTCGGCGAGCGCTTCAAGGACCGCATCACCGAATTCGCCGCCGAGTTCGACTCCAAGCTGGTGTTCGACTGCGACGTGGCCGACGACGCCCAGATCGACAAGCTGTTCGCCGACCTGGGCGCGGCCTGGGGCCGGTTCGACGGCTTCGTGCACAGCATCGGCTTTGCGCCGCGCGAGGCCATCGCCGGCAACTTCCTGGAAGGCCTGTCGCGCGAAGGGTTCAAGATCGCGCACGACATCAGCGCCTACAGCTTCCCGGCCATGGCCAAGGCGGCCCTGCCCTACCTGAACGACAAGTCCTCGCTGCTGACCCTGTCGTACCTGGGCGCGCTGCGCTCCATCCCCAACTACAACACCATGGGCCTGGCCAAGGCCTCGCTGGAAGCCTCGGTGCGCTACCTGGCCGAAGCCGTGGGCCGCACGGCCGACGGCCGCGCCATCCGCGCCAACGGCATCTCCGCCGGCCCCATCAAGACGCTGGCCGCCTCGGGCATCAAGGACTTCGGCAAGCTGCTGGGCCGCGTGGCCGATGCCTCGCCGCTGCGCCGCAACGTGACCATCGAGGACGTGGGCAATGTGGCAGCCTTCCTGCTGTCCGACCTGGCCTCGGGCGTCACCGCCGAGATCACCTACGTGGACGGCGGCTTCAGCCAGACCGCAGGCCTGTCGGCCGACCAGGTCTGAGGCCGCTGCGCCACCGGCGCAGGCCACCGCAAAGGCCCCGCAGGCATCCAGGCCTGCGGGGCCTTTGTCTTCCGGCCAGGCCGCCCGAATAGCCCTTGCGCCGAAGGGGCCACCCCCGGCGCATGCCACTGTTTTCGCGGGGCCCGGCACCCAGCCCATGCAGAAAATGATTCCCATCAACAAAATGAATGAGAATGATTATCATAAATAATACAATTCTCATACCCAGATCAAGACATCCTGCAATTTTCCGGAGCCAGCAGACATGCAAGCAACTTCCCACCTCGGCCGGCCTGCATCGGGTGCGTCGCGCGCCGAACCCTCCCTCGCAGCCTGGGAACGGCTCGCGCAGCGGGCCCGCCAGCACTTCGGCGCCGGCCAGCTGGAAAGTGCGCTGGCCGTGCAGGTGAAAGCCCTGCATGTTGCGCAGCGCCTTGCCGCCAGTCCGCTGCTGGCGCAGCAGCCCGACGCCTGCATGGCCGCCTGGGTGGTCTCCCACCACAACCTCGCGCAACTGCTGGCGCTGCGCAGGCAGCATGCGCTGGCCATCGACTACCTGTGCGAGGCGCACCTGGGCCTGCTCGCGCTGGGCGACGCCTGCAGCCAGCCGCCCGGCGTGTGCGCCGCCGCCTGGCGCCACCTGCGAGAAACCCGCAGCGCCTTGCTGCAATGGCAGCGCCAGCATGGCAGCCAGCCCCGGATCGACGCGGCGCTGCAGGCGTCGGCGCACCTGTCCGACAGCAGCCGCATCGCGCCGCCCGCGCCCAGCCGGCTGGCCCACTGATTTCCCACCGAAGACCTTGAAAGCGACCCAATGAGCCACTACACCCTGCCCGCACTGCCCTACGCCTTCGACGCGCTGGAGCCCCATATCGACGCCCAGACGATGGAGATCCACCACACCCGGCACCACCAGGCCTATGTGAACAATCTCAACGCGGCGCTCAAGGACACGGCGCACGGCGGCCAGCCCGTCGAGCAGCTGATCGCCGACCTGTCGCTGCTGCCCGAAGGCATCCGCGGCGCCGTGCGCAACAACGGCGGCGGCCACGCCAACCACAGCCTGTTCTGGACCGTGATGGCGCCCGCGGGCCAGGGCGGCGGCGGCGCCCCCTCGGGCGAGCTGGCCCAGGCCATCGACAAGGAACTGGGCGGCCTCGACGCCTTCAAGGCCGCCTTCACCCAGGCCGCGCTCACCCGCTTCGGCAGCGGCTGGGCCTGGCTGGTCGTGGGCAAGGACGGCAGGCTGGCCGTGGAAAGCAGCGCCAACCAGGACAGCCCCCTGATGGCCGGCATCGGCTCGGGCGCCACGCCCATCCTGGGCCTGGACGTGTGGGAACACGCCTACTACCTCAAGTACCAGAACCGCCGGCCCGAATACATCGCGGCGTTCTACAACGTAGTCCACTGGGCCGAAGTGGCCCGCCGCTACGCCGCCGCACGCGGCTGAACGACCCGCAACCACCACCTCCGACCCCGACCAGCATGGATCTGCCACAACGCTTCCGCTCCAAGACCAGCGTACGGTCCAACATCCGCCTGTGGATAGGGCTGGCCATCATGATGGCCGGCGCCTGGGCGCTCACCAGCCAGTTCTGGGCCTACGCCCAGAACCATCCGGTGGTGTTCCAGGCCCTGGCGGGGGGCTCGGCCGCCGCGCTGGCGACAGCCCTCGGCACGGTGCCCGTCATGCTGTCCCAGCGCCTGTCCGAGCGCACGCAGGACACCTTGTTCGGCTTCGGCGCAGGCGTCATGCTGGCGGCCTGCGCGTTCTCGCTGATCCTGCCGGGGCTGGAGGCCGTGCGCGCGCAGCAGCTGTTCGGCGGCGGCGGATGGGCTGCAGGCGGCGTCATCGGCACCGCCATCCTGGCCGGAGGCGCGGCACTGATGCTCATGGACAGGCTGCTGCCGCACGAGCATTTCATCAAGGGACGCGAAGGCCTGGACCCGCATGGCGCACGCAAGCTGCAGCGCACCTGGCTGTTCGTCTTCGCCATCGTCCTGCACAACCTTCCCGAGGGCCTGGCCATCGGCGTGGGCTATGCGGGCAATGTCGGCGTGCGCGCCAACGCGCTGGCCACGGGCATCGCCATCCAGGACGTGCCCGAGGGCCTGGTCGTGGCCGTGGCCCTGCTGGCGGCCGGCTACAAGCGCAGCTTTGCCGTGGCCCTGGGCATGGCCTCGGGCCTGGTGGAACCCATCGGGGCCGTGCTGGGCGCGGCCATCGTCAGCGGCTCGGCCGCGCTGCTGCCCTGGGGCCTGGGTTTCGCCGCGGGCGCCATGCTGTTCGTGATCAGCCACGAGATCATTCCCGAGTCCCACCGCAAGGGCCACGAAGCCTTTGCCACGGGCGGACTCATGCTGGGCTTCGTGCTGATGATGGTGCTCGACACGGCACTGGGCTGACCCGCATTTCAGGGCAGACGCTGCCCCAGTTCACGCGCCGCCGCCAGCACGTGGCGCGCATGGCGCTCATCGTAGCGGTGGGCCGGCATGGTCAGCGTCAGCGCCGCCGCCAGCTCCCCGTCGCGCCGCACTACCGGCGCGGAAATCCCGGCAATCTCCTTGTGCCGGTCGCCGACCATGGCGCAGTAGCCGTCGGCGCGCACGCGGGCCAGCCGCGTGCGGCTGCCACCCCGTGACGCGGCATACAGCTCGGGATCGAAGGCGGACAGCACGCGCCCGCCCGCCCCCTGCGCCAGCGGCAGCAGATCGCCGGCACGCGCATGGTCGCGCACGGGATGGGGTGAATCCACGCGGTACAGGCACAGCCGGTCCTGCCCCTGGCGCACATGGTAGGCCGCGCTCTCGCCCGTGGCCTGCACCAGCGCGCGCAGCACGGGCATGACCACGCTGTCCAGCGAGAAATTGCGCGCATAGACCGTGTTCAGCCGCGCCACGGCCGGCCCCACCGCATACCGGCCATCGTCCAGGCGCAGCACCCAGCCGCCATGCTCCAGCGAAGCCAGCAGCCGCAGCACCGTGCTCTTGTACAGCCGCGTGCGCTCGGACAGCTGGGCCAGCGTGAGGCCGCCATCGCCATCACGGAACGCGGCCAGCAGGCTCAGGGCCCGGTCCACGGCCGCCACGCCGCCCGGCGCGGCGTTTTCGTCGGCCACCGATTCGTTCACGGATTTGCGAGGCATGCAGGAACGCTCCTGAAAAACAAGGGAAAACCCCAGGCACGCAGGCTTGACGATCCGGCCTGCCGCAGGGAGTATTTCAATAGAAAGAACTTTGTTCTATCTATTAGAACAATAGCATCAACCCCTGTCAACCCGCAATGTCCTGGGGGCGGCAGGCACCTACCGAAAGCGGCAAACCATGTCCCCTCACCGTTTTGACGTGCTCATCAGCGAAGTCGGCCCACGCGACGGCCTGCAGTCCGTGGCCGCCACCATGTCCACGGCGCACAAGTGCGCATGGATCGATGCGCTGGCCGACGCCGGCCTGCAGGAGATCGAGGTCGGCTCCTTCGTCTCGCCCAAGCTGCTGCCGCAGATGGCCGATGCCGCCGATGTGGTGGCCCATGCCGTGCGGCGCCCGGGCCTGACCGTGATGGCCCTGGTGCCCAATCTGCGCGGTGCCGAGGCCGCGCTGCGCGCCGGCGTGCACAAGCTGACGCTGCCGGTCTCGGCCAGCGCGGCGCACTCCATGGCCAATGTGCGCAAGACTCCCATGCAGATGGTCGAGGAAGTGCGCGCCATTGCCGCGCTGCGCGACGAGATCGCGCCGCAGGCGCTGATCGAGGCAGGCATCTCCACGGCCTTCGGCTGTACGCTGCAAGGCCTGGTGCCCGAGGACGACGTGATCTCGCTGGCCACGGCCTGCGTGGCCGCCGGCGCCAATGAATCGGGCCTGTCCGACACCACGGGCATGGCCCACCCCGCCCAGGTGCGGCGCCTGTTCACGCGGCTGCGCTCCGAGATCGGCGCCCACGCGGGCGCGGCCCACATGCACAATACGCGCGGGCTGGGCCTGGCCAACTGCCTGGCGGCCTACGAGGCCGGCGTGCGCACCTTCGATGCCTCGCTGGCAGGCCTGGGCGGCTGCCCCTACGCGCCCGGTGCCTCCGGCAACGTGGTCACCGAGGACCTCGTCTTCATGTTCGAGGCCATGGGCATCCGCACCGGCGTGGACATCGAGCGCCTGATCGCCGCGCGCCAGCCGCTGGCCGAGGGCCTGCCTGGTGAAGCGCTGCATGGCATGACGCCGCTGGCAGGCCTGCCCAAGGGCTTCGTGCCGCATGCCTATGCCCGCAACTGATCCCCACATCGACCGTTTTTTTCCATGAGCCACGACACCACTTCCGACACGCCCTCCTCCCATGCCGCCCCCCTGCCCTACGCGGGCATCCGCGTGGTCGAGTTCAC
Organism: Comamonas sp.; assembly: GCA_041984925.1. Lineage (GTDB taxonomy): Bacteria > Pseudomonadota > Gammaproteobacteria > Burkholderiales > Burkholderiaceae_C > Comamonas. Next base: position 4,602 of record JBHIXF010000098.1, on the reverse strand, counting down.
CCACATGGTCATGGGGCCGTCCTGCGGGCTGATGCTGGCCGACCTGGGCGCCGAGGTCATCAAGGTCGAGCCCGTGGGCCATGGCCGCGACGGCGACGCCACGCGCAAGCTGCTGGGCTCGGGCGCGGGATTCTTCCCGCTGTTCAACCGCAACAAGAAGAGCCTGACGCTGGACCTGCAGACCGAGGAAGGCAAGGAGGCCGCGCTGCGCCTGATCGCCACGGCCGACGTGGTCTGCGAGAACTTCAAGCCCGGCACCATGCACAAGCTGGGCCTGGACTACGGCAGCCTGCGTGAACGCTTCCCGCGCCTGATCTACGTGAGCCACAAGGGCTTCCTGCCCGGCCCCTACGAGCACCGCACGGCGCTGGACGAGGTGGTGCAGATGATGGGCGGCCTGGCCTACATGACGGGCCGCCCCGGCGATCCGCTGCGCGCGGGCGCCAGCGTCAACGACATCATGGGCGGCATGTTCGGCGCCATGGGCGCCATGGCGGCACTGGCGCAGCGCGAGAAGACCGGCCTGGGCCAGGAGGTGCAAAGCGCGCTGTTCGAGAACAACATCTTCCTCGTTGCCCAGCACATGATGCAGTACGCCGTGACGGGCAAGCCCGCCGCGCCCATGCCTGCGCGCATCTCGGCCTGGGCCATCTACGACGTGTTCGAGGTGCAAGGCGGCGAGCAGATCTTCCTGGCCGTGGTCAGCGACGGCGCCTGGCGCGTGTTCTGCGATGCCTTCGGCCTGGACGGGCTGCGCGACGACCCGCGCCTGGGCAGCAACAACGACCGCGTGCTGGCGCGCAGCTGGCTGATGCCGCTGCTGCGGGAAAAGATGGCGCCGCACAGCGCGGCCCACATCGCCGAAGTGTTCGAGAAGAATGGCCTGCCCTTCGCGCCCATCGCGCGCCCGCAGGACCTTCTCGAAGACCCGCACCTGAACGCCACGGGCGCGCTGGCACCCATCACCCTGCCCGACGGCCGCGAAACCCAGACCGTGCTGCTGCCCTTCACGCTGGATGGCAGGCGACTCGAGGTGCGCCTGTCACCGCCGCGCCTGGGCGAGCACAGCCTGGAGATCCTCTCGGCACTGGGCTACAGCGCCGAACAGGCCCGGGCCCTGGCCCAGGGCGGAACCACGGCCGGCCATGCCACGGCATCGCACTGACGCGGCACTGGCGCGGCCCTGAGCCGCTGAAGGGGCGCCGGCAGGCGCCCCACCCCGCCGCCCCCCTCGCCTTTCCTTTTCCGGACGACGCCCATGGCGCGCCCGGCGGGGAAGTTTTTTCCCGAAGATTCCTGGAGACAACACCATGCAAGCCCAACCATCCCACACGCCGGCCATGCCCCGCCGCCAGCTTTTGCGGTGCGCCGCCACGGCCTTGCTGCTGCCGATCGCGGCGCGAGCCCGGCCCGACGGCTGGCCCGCACGCACCGTGCGCATGGTCGTGCCCTACACGCCGGGCGGCGGCACCGACGCCATCGCGCGCCAGATCAGCGAGCGCGTGGGCACGCTGAACCAGTGGACCGTGGTGGTGGACAACAAGCCCGGCGCGGGCGGCAACATCGGCCTGGATGCCGTGGCCAAGTCCGCGCCCGACGGCTACACCTTCGGCATGGGCCAGACCGCCAACCTGGCCATCAATCCCGCCCTGCTGCCCAGCATGCCGTTCAACCCGCGCACGGACCTGCTCCCGGTGGCCCTGGTCGCCGCCCAGCCCACGGTGCTGGTCGTGCCGCAGGACTCCCCCTGGAAATCGGTGCAGGACCTGGTCAAGGCCGCCAAGGCCGGCCCGGGCAGCATCCGCCAAGCCCTGGCATCGACGGGCACGGTGGGCCACCTGGCCGGCGAGATGCTGGCCTTCAGGGCCGGCATCCAGGTGCTCAACGTTCCCTACAAGGGCGCGGCTCCCGCCATCACCGATCTGCTGGGCCGGCAGACGCACTACATGTTCGGCACGCCCCAGGCCGTGCTCCCCCTGCTCAAGGGCGGCAAGCTGCGCGCGCTGGCCGTGACTTCGGCCCGGCGCCTGCCCATCCTGCCCGACGTGCCCACCGTGGCCGAATCGGGCCATGCGGGCTTCGAGGCCGTGGACTGGAAGCTCATCGTCGCGCCCAAGGGCACGCCGGCAGCCATCGTGCAGAAGATGAACACCGCCGTGAACGCGGCGCTGCAACAGCCCGCCGTACAGCAGCAGCTGCAGGCCGAAGGCAGCACCGCCCTGGGCGGCAGCATCCAGGACGCAGCCGCCTACCTGCAAAAGGAGCAGGCCGGCTGGGCCGCGCTGATCCGCGACGCCAGGATCCGGCTGGAGTGACCACCCGCAGCGAAAAAGGCGCGGTGCCCGCAAGGAGCACCGCGCCTTTTTCATCGCCGTTTCATGCGCCGGCCCGGTCAGACCTTGCGGCCGAACGGGCCATCGTCTCCGACCTGCACCATCTTGCGGCCACGTGCAGGCTTGGCGGCCGTGCCCACCTCAGGCGCAGCCCCGGCCTTGCGGGCCGGCGCGGGACGCCTGGCCGGGGCCTTCACTGCCGCCTTTGCCGCCTGTGCCGCCTTCTTCGCGGCAGGCTTGGCCACGGACGCCCTGGCCGCCGGCTTTGCGGCGCCGGACTTGCCGCCCGCGGCGGTCTTGCGGGCCGGCGCCTCCTGCCGCACGCAGTCGGCGTAGTAGCGCACCTCGCCGCTGGCGTCTTCCAGCTCCACCAGGCCGTGGATGTCGGTCTCGAAGCCCGGGCATTCCTTGGCGAACTCGCGCGCGAACAGCAGGTAGTCCACGATCTTGCGGTTGAACACCTCGCCAGGGATCAGCAGCGGGATGCCGGGCGGGTACGGCGTGACCAGGCCCACGGTGATGCGGCCTTCGAGGTGGTCGATCTCCACGCGCTCGGTCTTGCGCTGCGCGATGTGGGCATAGGCGTCGCTGGGCTTCATGGCGGGCTTGAGGTCCGACAGGTACATCTCGGTCGTCAGGCGGGCGATGTCGTACTTGGCGTACAGCTCGTGCACATGCTGGCACAGGTCGCGCAGGCCCATGCGCTCGTAGCGGCGGTGCTGCTGGCAGAACTCGGGCAGGATGCGCGCCAGCGGCTGGTTGCGGTCGTAGTCGTCCTTGAACTGCTGCAGCGCGGTCAGCATGGTGTTCCAGCGGCCCTTGGTGATGCCGATGGTGAACATGATGAAGAACGAGTACAGGCCGGTCTTCTCCACCACCACGCCATGCTCGGCCAGGTACTTGGTGACGATGGACGCGGGGATGCCCGTGTCCGAGAAATCACCATCCAGGTCCAGGCCCGGCGTCACGATGGTGGACTTGATCGGGTCCAGCATGTTGAAGCCGTCGGCCAGCTCGCCGAAGCCGTGCCAGTTGTCGAACTCCTTGCCGTTCTTGGCCTTGGAGCGCTTGGGCGCCGCGTCATGGCCGCGGATGATCCAGTCCTGGGCCGAGCCCACGCCTTCGGCGGCGAGCTTTTCGGGGCCCCAGACCTCGAACCACCAGTCGTCGTCGCCGAACTCGTCCTCCACCTTGCGCATGGCGCGGCGGAAGTCCAGGGCTTCGAGGATGGACTCCTCCACCAGGGCCGTGCCGCCGGGCGGCTCCATCATCGCGGCGGCCACGTCGCAGCTGGCGATGATGCTGTACTGCGGGCTGGTCGAGGTGTGCATCAGGTACGCCTCGTTGAACAGGTGGTGGTCCAGCTTCTGGGTCTGGCTGTCCTGCACCAGCACATGCGAGGCCTGGCTGATGCCGGCCAGCAGCTTGTGGATGGACTGCGTGGCATAGACCACGGACTCCCGGGGACGCGCGCGCTTCTTGCCCATGGCGTGGTAGCTGCCATAGAACGGGTGGAAGGCCGCGTGCGGCAGCCAGGCTTCGTCGAAATGCAGGTTGGCCACGTAGCCGTCCAGCATGCTCTTGATGGTTTCGGTGTTGTAGAGCACGCCGTCATAGGTGGACTGCGTCAGCGTCAGCACGCGCGGCTTGACGGTCTTGGCATCCACGCCCCTGAGCAGCGGATTGGCCGCGATCTTGGCCTGGATGGATTCCACCGAGAACTCGCTCTGCGGGATCGGGCCGATGATGCCGAAATGGTTGCGCGTGGGCTTGAGGAACACCGGGATCGCACCCGTCATGATGATGGAGTGCAGGATGGACTTGTGGCAGTTGCGGTCCACCACCACCACGTCGCCGGGCGCCACGGCATGGTGCCACACGATCTTGTTGGAAGTGGACGTGCCGTTGGTCACGAAGTAGCAGTGGTCGGCGTTGAAGATGCGCGCGGCGTTGCGCTCGCTCTCGCCGATGGCGCCGTTGTGGTCCAGCAGCTGGCCCAGCTCCTCCACCGCGTTGCACACGTCGGCGCGCAGCATGTTCTCGCCGTAGAACTGGTGGTACATCTGGCCCACGGGGCTTTTCAGGAACGCCACGCCGCCCGAGTGGCCGGGGCAGTGCCAGCTGTAGGAGCCATCCTCGGCATAGTCCAGCAGCGCCTTGAAGAACGGCGGCTGCACGCCCTCCAGGTAGCTCTTGGCCTCGCGGATGATGTGCTTGGCCACGAACTCCGGCGTGTCCTCGAACATGTGGATGAAGCCGTGCAGCTCGC
>JBHIXF010000097.1:0-14625 GCA_041984925.1 Comamonas sp. | reverse complement strand
TCCATTCGCGGCGGCCGTTCTCGCGCAGGGCCACGTATTCCATCTCGGGCGTGATGATGCCCTTGCGCGCGTAGTGCATCTGGGTGACATTGCCGCCGCTTTTCGCGCGGCGGGGCTGGCGTTGCAGCGATGCGGCCTCGGCGCGCAGGCGGGCCACGCGCTCATCCTCCTCGCCGCGCTTGCCGCCGTCGTCCAGGGCCTGGCGCAGGCGGCCGGCGTAGTACTCGCTGTCGCCGCGCGCCTCGATCCAGGCGTTGCGCACGCCCGGCAGGCCGCTGCGCACGTCGATGGCCACGCTCGGGTCGGTGTAGGGGCCCGAGGTGTCGTAGACGCTGACCTGCTCGCCATTGGTCAGCTGGATGTCGCGCACGGGCACGCGCAGGCCGCTGTGCAGCGCGCCCTGCAGATAGCTCTTGGTGGACGACGGGAAGGGCTGGCGCGATTGGGCCAGCAGTTCGGCGAAGCGCTGCGCGTCGGGGGCCGCGCCTGCGGCGGGGGTGAAGATGGGATCGGGAGCGTTCATGTCGGTTCCTCGCAGTCAAAGCGTTGTCAACAACGCTCCGGGAAACCGGACACTCCTTGGGCTTTGCCACGGCCGCGCACCGATGCCGGTGTGGGCCTGCCAGGGCCTGCTGGCCTTGGCCCCTGTCTGCCGCGCACGCCAAGGTGCGCGAGCAGCCTTGGGTGGCAAGGGCCGATGCGCAGGGGCTGCGGGCCTTGCGGCCCGTGTCCGCGCCCTGGGGCTGCGGACTTCTTCCTCTGGTTTCGGCCCTGCTTCAGGGTCCCGCTCTTCTTCCGCCGGTATGAACCGGATCAAGTTCGTCGGGTTCGCCGCCCGGCCCATTCGACATGGACCGGTTGGCATCTCAGTGCGTCAGCACACCCCGGAGCAGCGGGCAGTATAGGCCATGGCAGGCCGACGCTGCGCTACGGGTTTGCCCGATGCCGGCGCCGGCCGTCAGCCGAAGCCGCGCAGCTCGCCCCATTCGGACATGGGCGCGCGCGTGGAACGCCATTGGTTGATCGGCGCACTGGTGTCCTCGTAGCCCAGCGCGATGCCGAAGGCCACGTGGAAGCCCTCGGGCAGGGGCAGCGCCCGGGCCACGGCATCGTTGTAGCGGCGCCAGAAGCCCTGGGCGCAGGTGGCCAGGCCATGGGCACAGGCCAGCAGCATGAAGGACTGCAGGTAGATGCCCAGGTCCGTCCATTGCGGCAGGCCCATGCGCTCGTCCACGGCCACGATCAGGCCCACGGGCGCGCCGAAGAAGCGGCCGTTGCGCGCCAGTTGCTCCAGGCGCGCGGGCTTGTCCTCGCGCGGGATGCCCAGCGACTGGTACAGCTCCTCGCCGTTGGCGAAGCGCCGGCTGCGGTAGGGCTCCCACAGGTTGGGCGGGTAGGACAGGCCCGGCCGGGCGTCGTCGGGCTGGGCGGCGGCGACGGCATCCAGCAACTGCTGCAGCGGTTCGCCCGTCAGCGCCAGCACGCGCCAGGGCTGGAGGTTGCCGCCCGAGGCCGCCTGGGCCGCCTGTTCCATCAGGCTGCGCACCAGGGCCGCATCGGGCACCCGGGGCAGGAAGGCGCGCACCGAGCGGCGCGCGTGCAAGGCCTGTTCAACATTCATGCGGATTTCCGTCTCCTGAAAGAATCGTCTTCGCGGCGGGCTCACTTGCCCAGGATCTGGTCGATCCTGTCCTTCTGGAAGGCCTGCGGGCGCTCGGACTCGCAGGGCACGCAGTCGCCCACCTTGCTGCCGGCCGACAGCTTGGCGATCGCCTCCCACAGCAGCGCGATCTGCTGCTCGTGGGCCGACGCGCCTTCGCTGAGGCTGCGCATGGCCTGGGCCACGGGGTCCACCTCCTGGGTGATGCCATAGGCCGTGAACGGCTGGGGCGCGGCGGCGGCCGGCACCTTGATGGCATCGGCCCCGGCCACGGCCTGCTCCTGCTCGGTCACATCCGCGCTGTGGCCGTTCTTGCTGGGAATGATGCGCGCCGGAATGCCCACCGCCGTGGCGCCCGCGGGCACGGGCTTGATGACCACGGCATTGCTGCCGATCTTGGCGCCGTCGCCCACCTCGAAGCCGCCCAGCACCTTGGCGCCCGCGCTGACCACCACGTCGCGGCCCAGCGTGGGATGGCGCTTGGCGCCCTTGTACAGCGAGGTGCCGCCCAAAGTCACGCCGTGGTAGATGGTGCAGCCGTCGCCGACCACGGCCGTCTCGCCGATGACGACGCCCATGCCATGGTCGATGAAGACGCGCTCGCCGATGACGGCGCCGGGGTGGATCTCGATGCCCGTCAGCCAGCGGCCGATGTGCGAGATAAAGCGCCCCAGCCACTTGAAGCCGTGGTTCCAGCACCAGTGCGCCGGGCGCTGCAGCCAGATCGCATGCAGCCCCGGATAGCAGGTGATGACCTCCCAGGTGCTGCGTGCCGCAGGGTCGCGGTCGAGGATGCACTGGATGTCGGAGCGCAGGCGGTCTAGCATCTGACGGGGGCTGGTTATTGTTGACAAGACCGCTCAGTCTAGCGTTTCGGCGCAGTGCTCTGCAGCATGGCCTTGGCGACACCGCGCAGGATGTGGATTTCCTCGGTGGTCAGTTGCGCACGGTTGAAAAGCTGGTTCAGGCGCGGCATGAGCTTCTTGGGCGCTGCCGGATCGAGAAAGCCGATGTGCGCCAGCGCCTGCTCCCAGTGGCCCAGCATGCCGGCCACCTGGGCCGCGTCGGCGCGCTGCGGCGCGGGCGTGTGCTCCACCACGGGAAAGCCGCCCAGCGCCTGGCGCCACTCATAGGCCACGACCTGGATGGCCGCCCCCAGGTTCAGCGAGCCGAACTGCGGATTGGACGGAATCGACAGCGCCACGTCGCTGCGGTAGACGTCCTCGTTGCTCATGCCGAAGCGCTCGCAGCCGAACAGGAAGGCCACGCCCGACTGGTTGCAGCGCGGAGCCGGTGCATCCGAAGGCGGCGCGGCTTCATCGGGCGCAGCCGGCACATCCAGCGCCCCGCTGAGCAGCAATTCGAAATGCTGGCGCGGCGTGCGCGTGGGCGGGCCGAAGTCGCGCGGCGTCATGGCCGTGGCGCACAGGTGGCTGATGCCGTCCAGCGCCTCCTCCAGCGTCTCGACCACGCGGGCATTGCCCAGCACGTCCAGGGCGCCGCTGGCGCGCTGTATGGTCTCTTCCTTGCGCAGCACATTGGGCCAGCGCGGGCGCACCAGCACCAGGTCGTCGAAGCCCATGGTCTTCAGGGCGCGGGCGGCGGCGCCCACATTGCCGGCGTGGCTGGTCTCTATCAGTACGAATCGGGTTTTCATGGCATGGCGGGCTTGGCAGCCGGCGCGCACCGGCCAGAGCCCCCAGGGTGGAACGGGTCGCGCAGCACAAATCGGGCAAGCCGGTTAAAATTGCGCGCTATTGTCGCCGCCCCGCATCGCCGGACGCGGCTTTTTCCGTTCTTATCCGCGTCAAACAGCCTGCTATTCGCCACTGCGGCACAACCGCATGCGCAGCCGCTGCCCCGCTCACGCCCACAATCTATGTCGACCAACCTGCATCCCATGCTCAACGTGGCCATCAAGGCCGCTCGCGCCGCCGGCGCCATCATCAACCGCGCGGCCCTGGACGTGGAATCCGTGCGCGTCGCACAGAAGCAGGTCAACGACTTCGTGACCGAAGTGGACAAGGCGGCCGAGCAGGCCATCATCGAGACGCTGCTGGGCGCCTACCCCGGCCACGGCATCCTGGCCGAGGAATCGGGCAAGGAATTCGGCGCCAAGAACTCCGACTACGTCTGGATCATCGATCCGCTGGACGGCACCACCAACTTCATCCACGGCTTCCCCGTGTACTGCGTGAGCATCGCGCTGGCCTTCAAGGGCAGGGTCGAGCATGCCGTGGTCTACGACCCCTCGCGCAACGACCTGTTCACGGCCACGCGCGGCCGTGGCGCCTACCTGAACGACCGCCGCATCCGCGTGTCCAAACGCGTGCAGCTCAAGGACAGCCTGATCTCCACGGGCTTCCCCTTCCGCCGTGGCGACAACTTCAAGCAGTACATGAACATGCTGGGCGACGTGATGCAGGAAACCGCCGGCGTGCGCCGCCCCGGAGCCGCCGCGCTGGACCTGGCCTACGTGGCGGCCGGCTTCGCCGACGGCTTCTTCGAAAGCGGCCTGCAGATCTGGGACGTGGCCGCCGGCAGCCTGCTGGTGACCGAGGCCGGTGGCCTGGTGGGCAACTTCACGGGCGAGGCCGATTTCCTGGAGCAGAAGGAATGCCTGGCCGGCAACCCGCGCATCTATGGCGCGCTGGTGTCCATCGTGGGCAAGTACAGCAAGTTCGCCACGGCGGGCGAGAAGGCCGGCGTGCGCCAGGCGCTGGCCGAAGACGGCCAGGCGGCCGAGCAGCCCGCCCCCGATGCCGACGCCGATGCCGAGGAGTCGGCCCAGCCCGGGCAGCAGCCCGGCGCCTGATCCAGACCGGATTCAGCGCGGCCCCAGGCCCAGCCTGGGCACCAGCGCCGCGTAGAACGCGGCATCCCGGTCGATGACCGCCTGGAACGCAGCGGCATCCATGTAGGCCCAGCCCAGATGGGCCTTGCCGAGCGCATCGCGGAACACCGCGTCATCGGCGGCCTTGCGCGCCACCTCGCCGAGCCGGGCGACGACCTCGGCCGGCGTGGACCGGGGCACGGCCAGCCCGCGCCACACGCCGATGGACAGATCGATGCTGCTTTCGCGCAGCGTCGGCACCTTCCCGAACATGCCGCCGACCCGCTGATCGGCCATCACCGCCAGCGTGCGCAGCTTTCCCGCCGCCACATGCTGCGCCACCTCGCCGGGGCTGACGGTGATCGCATCCACATGCCCACCCAGCAAAGCCACCACGGCCGGCGCAGCGCCCAGGAACGGCACATGGTTGACCGGCACATGCGTTTTTTCGGCGAAGGCCGCCGCAGCCATGTGCCAGATCGACCCCATGCCCGCATTGCCGATGGCGACGGGATGGCTTTGCTGGCGGGCGTGCGCCAGGAACTCGTGGATCGACTGCCAGGGCGCATCGGCCCGCACGGTCACGGCGGAAGGGTCGGCGTTCAGGCCCGCGACCGGGCGCAGGTCGGCGGCCGTGTACCGGGTGATGCCCAGGTGGGGGATGATCGTGATCTCGCAGATGATGATGCCGATCTTGTAGCCATCGGGCCTGGCCTGGATCAGCTCCGACATGCCGATCGCGCCACTGGCCCCAGGCCGGTTGATGACCACCATGGGCTGCTGGGGCAGGTATTTCTTGGCGGCCTCGGCAAAGGCCCGGCCGACCAGGTCGGTGCCGCCGCCCGCCGCCACGGGAACGATCAGCTCGATCGCCCTGGATGGGTAGCCGCTGGCGGCCTGCGCGCCCCGGGGCCAGCCCGTGGCGGCCAGCACGCAGGCCGATGCGGATACGGATACGGATACGGATACGAGGGCCGCGCGTCGTGTCATTGCCATGGTCTGTCTCCTCCGTGCCGGGTCGCCGGGCCTGGTGCCGCCCCCGTGCCGTATTCGTGCCGTCCCCGTGCCGTCTCAATAGGTCGCCCTGCCGCCCGACAGGTCGAACACCGCCGCGGTCGTGAACGAGTTTTCCTCGGACACCAGCCAGGCCACCATGGAGGCGACCTCCTGCACCTCCAGGAACCGCCCGCGCGGAATCTTCGACAGCATGTAGTCGATGTGCGATGCGGACATCTGCTCGAAGATCCGCGTGCGCGCGGCAGCGGGCGTGATGGCGTTCACGGCGATGTTCTGGTGGGCGGTCTCCTTGCCCAGGCTTTTCGTCAAGGCAATGACGCCGGCCTTCGCCGCGCTGTACGCGGCGGCGTTCGGGTTGCCCTCCTTGCCCGCGTTCGACGCGATGTTGACGATGCGCCCGTAGTTGCGCGCCGCCATGCCGGCGACCACGGCGCGATTGACATGGAAGGCCCCGGTCAGGTTGACCTCGATCACCCGGCGCCACTCGGCGGGGCAGTAATCGGCCACCGTCGCATTGGCACCGGCGATGCCGGCGCCATGCACAAGAATGTCGATGGGCCCGCACCCCGCCTGCGTGGCGGCCACCGCCTGCTCGACCTGCGGCAGGTCGGTGACGTCCACCTGAACGGTATGCACGGCATGCACGGCCAGGCCCTGCAGGGACCGGGTGGCCGCGGCGAGCGCATCGCCATCCTGGTCCCACAGGCACACCCGCGCGCCTTCGGCCAGCAGGCGCCGGGCCACCGCCAGGCCGATGCCCTGCGCGCCGCCCGTCACGACAGCGGTTCGCCCTTCAAGCGGATGGCTGGCCATGCGAAGCCTCCCCATGCGCGACGACACGCTGCTGCTGCACGCCCAGCCCGTCGATGCCCAGGCGCATGGTCTGGCCATGGCGCAGGAACACCGGCTCGGGCTTGCACCCCATGCCCACGCCGGGCGGCGTGCCGGTGGAAATCACATCCCCGGGCTGCAGGGTCATGAAGCGGCTCAGATAGGCGATCAACTGCGGTATCCGAAAAATCATGGTGGCCGTGCTGCCATCCTGGTAGCGGCGCCCGTCCACCTCCAGCCACAGGCCCAGCGCATGCGGGTCGGGCACCTCGTCGGCCGTGACCAGCCAGGGGCCGGTCGGGCCGAAGGTGTCGCAGCCCTTGCCCTTGTCCCAGGTGCCGCCGCGTTCAAGCTGGTAGCTGCGCTCCGACACGTCATTGACCACGCAATAGCCGGCCACGTGGGACATGGCCTGGTCCTCGCCCACATAGCGCGCGGCCGTGCCGATGACCACGCCGAGCTCGACCTCCCAGTCCGTCTTCACGGAGCCGCGCGGCAGCACGACATCGTCGTTCGGCCCGACCACGGCCGACGTCCACTTGCCGAAGACCACCGGCTCCGCCGGCACGGGCATGCCGGATTCGGCCGCGTGGTCCGCATAGTTCAGGCCGATGCAGACGAACTTTCCGATGCCGGCCACGCAAGCCCCCAGGCGCGGCCTGCCTTCGACCAGCGGCAGCTTCGCGGCATCGAGCGCCCTGAGCCTGTCCAGGCTTGCGGGGTCCAGCACCGTGCCATCGATATCGGCCACATGGGCGGACAGGTCCCTCAGGCGTCCGTCCGTGTCCATGAGGCCGGGCTTTTCACGGCCCGCCAGTCCGTAGCGCAGCAACTTCATTCAGCTCTCCTGGTTGGAATGAGAACGGCCCACGCCAGGAAACGCCATCTGTGCCGCATCCCTCCCGCATGGGTATGCCTGAAATTGTGGGCAGCCCCCCCGCTACTGCATAGTGAGAGCTGTTGATCACGCCATAACCAACGGGAATCGCCATGCTCCCCAGTCTTGCCTCCATCGCCTCCCGCCTGAAGTTCCGGCAGCTCAGCCTGCTGGTGGCCCTGGAGGAATGCGGCTCCCTGCACAAGGCCTCGCAACGCCTGGCGATGACGCAGCCGGGCCTGACCAAGGCCTTGCAGGAGATCGAATCGACCTTCGGCACCGCGCTGTTCGTGCGCACGCCCCACGGCGTGCAGCCCAACGAGATGGGCCGCTGCATCACCCGCTACGCCAGGCTGATGCACGCGGACCTGGGCAACCTGCGCGAGGAAATGGACGGCGTGCTGCGCGGCAGCGGCGGGCGCCTGGCCGTCGGCTGCATCACCGGCGCGCTGCACTCGGTGCTGATGGGGGCATTGGCCCGGCTGCGGCAGTTGCAGCCCGCCATCCTGGTCCATGTGCGCGAGAGCATCAGCATCGAATTGCTGAACCAGGTCAACCAGGGCACCCTGGATCTGGCGCTGTGCCGCACCAGCGTCTCAAGCCACCCCGAGCATTTCGACTACGAGCCGCTGCTGGACGAAGACGTGGCCATTGCCGTGGGCATGCACCACCCCCTCGCACAGGCCCCGCAGGTCACGCTGGAGCAACTGGTCGAATCGCATTGGGTGCTCTACCCCGGCAGCATGCCCCTGCGGCATCTGCTGGAGCGCGAGTTGGCGCAGGCAGGCCTGAGCCTGGCGTGCCACCCCATCGAGACCGCATCCTCCCTGGCCACGATGCTGCTGCTCAAGCAAGACCCGCAGGCCGTCGCCCTGATGGCCACGGGCACCATGGCGTTCTGCGAAGAACACCAGATCGCGCGGCGCCTGCCGCTGACCCTGCAGGCGCGGCACGAAGGCTTTGGCATCGCCACCCGCCGGGGGGCGCGGCTTTCGCCCGCCGCCACCCTGCTGGCCGAATGCCTGCGCACCGCCGCGCAGGCCGCCAAGGCGTGTTGAAACGCCTGTTGCGCGCTACTTCGCCCTGGCGTTGATCACCGCCTCGGCCACGTTGCGCGGGGCCTCGGCATAGTGCTTGAACTCCATGGAGTAGGTGGCGCGGCCCTGGGTCTGCGAGCGCAGCGCGGTGGCGTAGCCGAACATCTCCGACAGCGGCACCTCGGCCTTGATGGACTTGCCGCCACCGGCCATGTCGTCCATGCCCTGCACCATGCCGCGACGCGAGGACAGGTCGCCCATCACGGTGCCGGCGTAGTCTTCGGGCGTCTCCACTTCCACGGCCATCATGGGCTCCAGGATGACGGGGCTGGCCTTCTTGGCGGCTTCCTTGAAACCGAAGATGGCGGCCATCTTGAACGCCATTTCGTTGGAGTCCACGTCGTGGTACGAACCGAAGGTCAGCGTGACCTTGACGTCCACCACGGGGTAGCCGGCCAGCACGCCGGAAGTCAGCGCCTCGATCACGCCCTTCTCGACCGCGGGGATGTATTCACGGGGAACCACACCGCCCTTGATGGCATCGACGAACTCGAAGCCCTTGCCGGCTTCCTGGGGCTCGACCGTGAACACCACGTGGCCGTACTGGCCCTTGCCGCCGGACTGGCGAACGAACTTGCCGTCCACGTCCACGACCTTCTGGCGAATGGTTTCGCGGTAGGCCACCTGGGGCTTGCCCACGTTGGCTTCCACGTTGAATTCGCGCTTCATGCGGTCAACGATGATTTCCAGGTGCAGCTCGCCCATGCCGGCGATGATGGTCTGGCCCGATTCCTCGTCCGAACGCACGCGGAAGGACGGGTCTTCGGCGGCCAGGCGCGACAGGGCGATGCCCATCTTTTCCTGGTCGGCCTTGGACTTGGGCTCCACGGCCTGCGCGATCACGGGCTCGGGGAAGACCATGCGCTCCAGCACGATCGGGGCTTCGACGGCGCACAGCGTTTCGCCGGTGGTCACGTCCTTCAGGCCCACGCAGGCAGCGATGTCGCCGGCGCGGATTTCTTCGACTTCCACGCGCTCGTTGGCCATCATCTGCACGATACGGCCGATGCGTTCCTTCTTGCCCTTGACCGAGTTGAACACGGTGTCGCCCTTGGTCAGGACGCCCGAGTACACGCGCACGAAGGTCAGCTGGCCGACGAAGGGGTCGGTCATCAGCTTGAAGGCCAGGGCGGAGAACTTCTCGCCGTCGTCGGCCTTGCGGCTGAGCTTGGTCTCTTCGTTCTCGGGATCGGTGCCGGTGACGTCGGGGATGTCCACGGGCGCCGGCAGGTAGTCGATCACGGCGTCCAGCATGCGCTGCACACCCTTGTTCTTGAAGGCGGTGCCGCACAGCATGGGCTGGATTTCGGTGGCCAGGGTACGGGCGCGCAGGCCGGCCTTGACGTCCTCTTCCGACAGCGTACCTTCTTCCAGGTACTTGTTCATCAGCTCTTCGCTGGCTTCAGCGGCGGCTTCGACCAGGTTCTCGCGCCACTTGTTGGCCGTCTCCACCAGCTCGGCGGGGATGTCGTGGTATTCGAACTTCATGCCTTGCGAGGCTTCGTCCCAGATGATGGCCTTCATCTTGACGAGGTCGACCACGCCCTTGAAGTTTTCTTCGGCGCCGATCGGGATCACGACGGGCACGGGGTTGGCCTTCAGGCGCAGCTTCATCTGCTCGACGACCTTGAAGAAGTTGGCGCCGGTACGGTCCATCTTGTTCACGAAGGCCAGGCGAGGCACCTTGTACTTGTTGGCCTGGCGCCACACGGTTTCCGACTGGGGCTGCACGCCGCCCACGGCGCAGTACACCATGCAGGCGCCGTCCAGCACGCGCATGGAACGCTCCACTTCAATGGTGAAGTCCACGTGGCCGGGGGTGTCGATGATGTTGAAACGGTGCTCGGGGTAGGACAGGTCCATGCCCTTCCAGAAGCAGGTCACTGCAGCGGAAGTGATGGTGATGCCGCGCTCTTGCTCCTGCTCCATCCAGTCGGTCGTGGCAGCGCCGTCGTGCACTTCGCCCAGCTTGTGGGTCACACCGGTGTAGAACAGGATACGTTCCGTGGTGGTGGTTTTGCCGGCGTCGATGTGGGCGGAGATACCGATGTTGCGGTAGCGCTCGATGGGGGTCTTGCGAGCCATGATGGATCCTTGATTGATCGTATGGAGGGAGTCTCTGCCCGTTCCAGCCTCATGGTGCAGACGGACAGCAGTCTTATCTGGGGATGCTCCTAATCGAGACAAGGCCGCAGGCAAAAATGCATGCGGCCCGTCTGATCAGGAGCGAAGCGCTCTTAGAAGCGGAAGTGGCTGAACGCCTTGTTGGCTTCGGCCATGCGGTGCACTTCGTCACGGCGCTTCATCGCGCCGCCACGGCCTTCGGTGGCCTCGAGCAGCTCGTTGGCCAGGCGCTGGGCCATGGACTTCTCGCCGCGCTTGCGTGCGGCTTCCTTGAGCCAGCGCATGGACAGGGCCAAGCGACGCACGGGACGCACTTCGACGGGCACCTGGTAGTTGGCACCGCCGACGCGGCGGGACTTCACTTCGACCATGGGCTTCACGTTGTTGATGGCAACGATGAAGGCTTCCAGCGGGTCCTTGTCAGGGTGCTTCTTCTGGATCAGGTCCAGCGCGCCATAGATGATGCGCTCGGCGACGGCCTTCTTGCCGCCTTCCATGATCACGTTCATGAACTTGGACAGTTCGACATTGCCGAACTTGGGATCCGGCAGGATTTCACGTTTGGGGACTTCGCGACGACGTGGCATTTCTTACCTCTATCTTGCTTCAGTTGGCATCTTTTCAGACACCGCGAGAGCCAACAGGACTCCCACTTACTCGACCCGCGCAAAACACTTGCGTTTGGGGTCACTACGCTGGATCTCGCGCCACGCGGGATACAGCACCTTTCTCGAAAAAACGCAGGGCTTACTTGGCCTTGGGCTTCTTCGCGCCGTACTTGGAACGGGCTTGCTTGCGGTCCTTGACGCCTTGCAGGTCAAGGGAGCCACGCACGATGTGGTAACGCACACCGGGCAAGTCCTTCACACGGCCGCCGCGCACCAGCACCACGCTGTGCTCTTGCAGGTTGTGGCCTTCGCCGCCGATGTAGGAGATGACCTCGAAGCCGTTGGTCAGGCGCACCTTGGCGACCTTACGCAGAGCGGAGTTGGGCTTCTTGGGCGTCGTGGTGTACACGCGGGTGCACACGCCACGGCGCTGAGGGCAGTTTTCCATGGCAGGGCTCTTGGATTTGACAACTTCGACCGTGCGGCCCTGACGCACGAGTTGGTTAATGGTCGGCATTAATAAAACGTCCCTAAACGTGAATGCTTGCGAAAAGCGAAAACGTGAATCCCTTCGGAAATTCCGAAAAGCCCTCGACTGTACCAGCTTGGCGAAAACTGCACAACCGCTGCCTGGCCATGGCACCACAGCGCGCTCGGGCCCGAGCGCGCGCGGCCTCACTTGATCCAGAGGCGGATGGCATCCCAGGCGCGGCCGAAGAAGCCCGCCTGCTCCACGCCCTCCAGCGCCACCAGCGGCACCTCAGCCACCGTGTCCGAGCCCAGCTTGACCTTGAGCGTGCCCATGGGCTGGCCCTTGGTGAAGGGAGCGATCAGCGGGTCCTGGCGTACCACTTCGGTGCTGAGCTTGCCGCCGCTGCCGGCCGGCACGGTGACCACGATGGGCGTGGTGCGGCCGATCTTGACGCTGCCGGCCTTGCCCTTCCAGACCTCGGGCGTGGCCACGGCCTGCTCGGCATCGAACAGCTTGACCGCGTCGAAGGCCGCATAACCCCAGTTCAGCAGCTTCTGGCTTTCGTTGGCGCGCGCATTCTCGCTGGCCGCGCCCAGCACGATGGAGATCAGGCGGCGGCTGCCCACGTTGGGCAGCTCGCGCTTGGCCGTGGCCACCAGGCAGTAGCCGGCGGCGGCCGTATGGCCGGTCTTGAGACCATCGACGGTCGGATCGCGGAACAGCAGCGAGTTGCGGTTGGTGCCGTTGGAGGCCGGCGTGCCCGGATAGAAGTACTTCTTGGTCGAGTAGTAGTGCATGTACTCGGGGAAGTCCTGCATCAGGCGCTGCGCCAGGATGGACAGGTCGCGCGCCGTGGTCAGGTGGCCGGGCTCGGTCAGGCCTTCGGGGTTCTTGTAGCTGGTGTTCTTCATGCCCAGCGCCTTGGCCTGCTCGTTCATGAGCCGCACGAAATTCTCGGCCGAACCGCCCACGCCCTCGGCCAGGGCCATGGTGGCATCGTTGCCGGACTGCACGATCATGCCCTTGATCAGGTCATCGACGGGCACCTGCATCTTGGGGTCGATGAACATGCGCGAGCCGGGCATCTTCCAGGCACGCTCGCTCACGGGCAGGCGCTGCTCCAGCGTGATCTTCTTGGAGCGCAGCGCGTCGAACACCAGGTAGCCGGTCATCAGCTTGGTCAGCGAGGCCTGCTCGATGGGCGAATCGATGTCCTTGGCGCCCAGCACCTGGTTGGCGGTGACGTCGACCAGCAGGTAGTTGCGCGCGGCGATCTCGGGAGGCTGGGGCGGGGTGATCTGCGCCAGCGCCAGGGCCGGCGCCATGGCGGCCGCCAATGCCAGGACTCGCAGCGTGGAGGAAAGTGGCTTCATGGGAAAACTCTCGCTAAAGGGCAGGAAAGGCAGAAAAGAAGCCCGTCGCCAGGACGGGCATGTACCGCAGCAGCCTGGGCTGTCAGGGAAGTGAGCGCAAATGGCGGACCACGAGGCTCTTGAGCAGCGGCAATTGTCCGTGAAAGAAATGACCGCCCCCTGGCACGACGGTAACAGGCAGTATCTGCGGGCGCGCCCAGTCCATGACGGCGGCCAGCGGCACCGTGTCGTCGGCCTCGCCATGCACCACCAGGGTCCGCTCATGGGCATCGGGCGGCACGGGCGCCACCGTGAAGCGGCTGGCCGCCGTGCCCACGAGCACCGCCTTGTCCACCCGCCCCTCCTGCCACAGCCTGGCCAGCACGTGGCTGGCGACGAAGGCGCCGAAGGAAAAGCCGGCCAGCGCGATGGGGCCCTCGGGCGCCACCTGGCGCACCACGGACAGCATGTCCTCGGTCTCGCCGAAGCCCGCATCATGCTCGCCGGCACTGGCGCCCACGCCGCGGAAGTTGAAGCGCACGGCCGTGTAGCCGCACTGCACGAAGGCGCGCGCCAGGGTCTGCACCACCTTGTTGTCCATGGTGCCGCCGAACAGCGGATGGGGATGGGCGATGATGGCCACGCCTCGCGCAGGTGCATCGGGGGCCGGCGCATCGCGCAGGGCCTCCACGGCCCCGGCACCGCCGGTCAGGGTCAATCGTTCGGTCTGCGCATTCACAATCGCTATCCTAGTAGTAGCAGCCAGCTCAAGCTGACAGGGGACTGATGCCCTGAAAGACTCAAAGTTCCAGCGCGTGCTCAGCGACCCACATCGGGCGGCAGCAGCAGGCGCTCCACGGGCTGGCCGTTCTTCAGGTGGGACTCGACGATCTCGTCGATGTCGGACTCGTCCACGAAGGTGTACCAGGTGCCTTCGGGATAGACCACGGCCACGGGCCCGCCCGCGCAGCGGTCCAGGCAGCCGGCCTTGTTCACGCGCACCTGGCCCTTGCCCGCCAGGCCCAGCTGCTTGACCTGCTTCTTGCAGTGGTCAAAGCCCGCCTTGGCACCGTGCAGCGCGCAGCAGTCCTCGCCGCCGGGCCGCTCGTTGAGGCAAAAGAAGATGTGGCGCGCATAGTAGTTGCCTGCGCCTTGCTGGCCGCCATCGGCCGCGGGACGTGGGTGTTCGCTCATGGAGCAGGATTCTAGGCCGGCGCCTGGGATGGCGCAGCCGCCGTGTCGCGCTGGGCCACCCTCAGCACCACATAGGCCAGCGCGGCATAGGGCCACAGCCAGCCCAGCCACTGTCCCAGGCCGTAGAAGCGGATGAAGCGCCCCTGCTCCCAGGACTGCAGCGTCTCCGAGAAATAGGCGCTGGTCGGCGCCTGGTTGAGGATGCTCAGATGCAGCACCAGGGCCAGCAGCAGCAGCGCCGCGCAGGCCCGGCGCGGCAGCGGCAGGGCCACCATGGCCAGCCCGATCCCGCCCCACACGCCCATGCGCACCGGCAGGTCCACCCATTCCCAGGCGTGGGCCGGTCCCCAGCTCAGCGCGGCCGACAGGGCGGACACCGCGATGCCCAGCCTCAAGACATTCCGATTGCGGATCCGCAGCGTCCAGTCGACGCAGAAGATCACCAAGGCGATGAAGATGGTCGCCGCCGCCAAGCTGCGCCGCGCGCAGGAAGCGGCGCAGGCAGGCCGTCCCTATGCCCAGGCCATGGACCGCATGCTGGCCTCGCTGGCCTCGGGCAT
>JBHIXF010000096.1:0-14815 GCA_041984925.1 Comamonas sp. | reverse complement strand
TTTCATCTTGGGGCGGCCCGGCGATGAAAGATGGCCCCCACGCTGCCCTTGCTGTGCAAGGTCCGCTGCCCCCCGAGGGGGCCTTTTTCATCTTGGGGCGGCCCGGCGATGAAAAAGGCCGCAGCCTTTGGAAGGCTGCGGCCTGGAATTGGCGTGGACCAAGTCCCGGAAGATCGCATGCAGGTGACCTGCATCCGCCGGGTGTCTGCTTCAGTCCACGTCCCGCATCATGCACCGGCTTTGTGACAGCCGTGTGATCCATGCCAAGGTCCGGCGCATTGCACGAGACGCCGGATCCACTCCCCTCATTCTCACTGCCGTGCGGCGCCCCTTGCGAACATGCGCTGGTAGCGCGTGGGCAGGTCCTGCATGCGCATCATGATGGGCAGGTCGGCCGTGTTGAAGTCGCTGTCCCAGGCCGGGGCGCCCAGCACCTTGGCCCCTGCGCGCAGATATCCCTGGATCAGGGCCGGCGGCTCCACGTTGATGCCGCTGGTGCTGACCGTGGCCAGTTCCTCGGGCAGGGCCACGCGCGGGCGCACCTGCAAATCGGGTTCGGCCAGATGCGTCTGGCGCAGCTGCTGCCAGACGCGCGCCGGGCCTTCGCCATGGGCCAGGCCCGGGTACTGCATGGGAATGCTGGCGCAGCCGACCATGGCTTCGAGCCGGTTGCGCTGCATGAATTCGGCCAGCGCGCCCCACAAAGCGAGGATCACGCCGCCCTGGCGGTGCGAGGCGTGCACGCAGCTGCGGCCCAGCTCCACCATGCGCGGCCGCCAAGCGTGCAGCGGGGCCAGATCGAACTCCTGGTCGCTGTAAAGCCCGCCAGCGCGCCGCGCCTGGGCGGGCGTCAGGAGCCGGTAGGTGCCGATGACCACGCCCTGGCTGGCATCGCAGACCATGAGGTGCTCGCAGAAGTCGTCGAAGGCGTCGATGTCATGGCCGGGCAGCGGCGTCTGCAGCATGGCCCCCATCTCGCCCGCGAACACGGCGTGGCGCAGCCGCTGCACCTGCCGGACTTCATCGAGATGGCGTGCCCAGCGCACCTGCAGCCGCAGCGGCTGCTCCGCCGGGGGGGGAGACATCAACGCGGAAATCGCCGGCCGGGCGACATCCAGCGCCTTGGTGCGGATGGGGTCCAGAACGTCCATATGCCAGCCTTCCTCGTCGTGCTCGTCGAATTGGACGCAGTCGGTAGCCTGCCTGTGCCACTCGGTTTTTCTGCGTGCCGCCATTGTGGAAATCGGTCGTGAAAGTCCCGCGACGGTTGCGTGACAGCAACAAGTCAAACCGCACCATCGTGGTGCGCAAACCTGCGCCCACTGCGAAGAGACACCGCATTCAGGCGACTGAACGCCAGCGGCACCTCGCAGATGTCGTCAAATTTGAAACAACTTGTGCGTTAATGGCAGGGCCGCATGCCCGGCATCGTGGCATGCGTTTTTCCCGCCACCATCGCCGCGCCATGCTCCAGACCCTTCGCTCCAAAATCCTCGCCATCAGCACTGCCACCGTGGTCTGCGCTCTCGCGATCACGGGCGCCGCGACCTATCACATTGTTCGCGGCAACACCTTCCAGACCATCGAACAGGATCTGGACGCCATTACCGCCGGCAATGCCATGGCGGTCGACCAATGGGTCGCCGCCAAGGGCATGGCCGTCAGCGCAGCCGCCGCCGTGATCGAGCATGGCGACCCCCAGGGCTTTTCGGCCCACATGGGCAAGGCCAGCGGCTTTCCGATCACCACGGTCGGCTGGGAGGACAAGACCTTCAAGTCCACGACGAGCACGCCGCCCAACTACGACCCCACGGCCCGCCCCTGGTACAAGACCGCCGTGCAGGCGGGCAAGCTGACCCTCACCAAGCCCTATGGCGACTCCACCACGGGCGTGCCGTACGTGGCCTTCGTGGCACCGATGCTGCGCGCCGGCGCGCTGCAAGGCGTGATCAGCGGCGCCGTGCCGCTGGAGGGCGTGCGCGAGGTGGTCTCCGCCATCCGCCCCACGCCCAGCAGCCTGGGCTTCGTGGTCAGCCGTGACGGCCAGGTGCTGGCGCATGCCGATGCCAAGCTGCTGCTCAAGCCCGTGTCCGAGATCTCCGAGCTGCTGACGCCGGCCGCGCTGGCCTCGCTGGCCAGCGCCACGGCGCCGCTGCAAGTGAACCTGGGCGGCAACGACAAGCTGCTCAAGGCCCGCCCCGTGCAGGGCACGGACTGGCTGCTGGTGGTGGCGCTGGACAAGGCCGAGGCCACCACGGGCCTGCGAAGCGTGCTCCAGACGCTGGCCATCGCCATCGTGCTGCTGGCCTGCATCGCCACGGCCGTGGCGGCCGCGCTCACCGCCCAGTCCTTCCGCCGCCTGTCGCAGGTGCGCGACGCCATGGACAAGATCGGCTCGGGCGGCGGCGACCTGACGCAGCGCCTGCCGGTCTCGGGCCGCGACGAGGTGGCGCAGATCGCCTCGTCCTTCAATGCCTTCGTGGAGCAGATCGGCACCGTGCTCAAGGATGTGCGCAATGGCGTGGAATCCATGAAGACCGCGACCGACGAGATCAAGCTGGGCAACCTGGACCTGTCCAACCGCACCGAGTCCTCGGCCAGCGCGCTGCAGCAGACCTCGGCCTCGCTGTCGCAGCTGACGGCCAACGTGCGCCAGTCGGCCGAGGCCGCCGCCACGGCCACGCGCCTGTCGCAGACGGCCAGCGCATCCGCCACCAAGGGCGGCGAAGTGGTGGGCAGCGCGGTCAGCACCATGGACGACATCTCCAAGGCCTCGGCCAAGATCGGCGAGATCATCGGCGTCATCGATGCCATCGCCTTCCAGACCAACATCCTGGCGCTCAACGCGGCCGTGGAAGCGGCCCGCGCCGGCGAGCAGGGCCGGGGCTTTGCCGTGGTGGCCTCCGAGGTGCGCAGCCTCGCGCACCGCAGCGCCACGGCGGCCAAGGAGATCAAAACCCTGATCGACGCCTCGGGCGCCAGCGTGGCCATCGGCACCGAGCGCGTGCGCGCGGCCGGCCAGACCATGGGCGAGATCGTGGACAGCATCCAGCGCGTGTCCCAGATCATCGTGGAGATCAATGGCGCCATGACCGAGCAGAGCGTGGGCATCGGCCAGATCAACCAGGCCGTGGCCGAGATGGACCGCTCCACGCAGCAGAACGCAGCGCTGGTGGAAGAGTCCACCGCCGCCTCGTCCGTGCTCAACGAGCAGGCCCATCACCTGTCGCGCACCGTGGCCGGCTTCACGCTGGACGGACGCGGCCCCGCCAGGGACCAGTTGCTGCTGACGAACTGAGCCGCGCTCAGTCGCGGGCCGGCGCGCCCAGGCGCTGCGACAGGCTGCGCGCCTCGGCCTGCAGCAATTGGGCCGGCCGGCCTTCGGGGTCCAGGTCCAGCGTGACCGAGGGGCCGATGGCCGCAATGGCCAGCACCAGCTGGCCGAAGCCGTCGAACACCGGCACGGCCAGCGCGCTCACGCCCGACAGCAGCTGGTTCTCCACCACGCTCAGCCGGCTTGCGCGGATCACGGCCAGCTCCCTGGCGAAGGCCGGCTCGTCGAGGCGGTGCCCCTCGGCCTCCAGCAAGGGCGCGATGCGCTGCGGCGCGCCGAAGGCCGCGAAGATCTTGCCCGTGGCCGTATGCCGCAGCGATGCCGGCGTGCCATGGCGCATGGCCACGTAGACATGGGTGGGCCCTTCCTCGACACGGATGATGGCCGGCCCCTGGCCGCTCCACATGGCCACCGACACCGTATAGCCCACCTCCTGGGCCAGCGCGGGCAGTTCGGCGACCGCCATGCGCACGGGGTCGGCCTGCTGCAGGCTGATCAGGCCCATCTGCATGGCCAGCGGCCCCAGGCCGTAGTGGCCGCTGGCGCCGTCCTGCTCCATGAGTCCCAGCTTGCAAAAGCTCACCAGGTAGGGATGGGCCTTGGCCGCCGTCATCCCCGCCTCGCGCGCCAGGTCCTTCAGCGCCATGCGCCGGCCCGTGCGCGCCAGCGCCTTGAGCAACTGGCCGCCGACCTCCACGCTCTGGATGCCGCGCGGCCCGCGCGCGGGCTCGTCATCGGTGGGGTCGAGGGGCGAAGAAGCGTCGTTCAGGGGGCGGGCGGCATCGGACATGGCAGGCATTGTGACCGCTGCAAGAGGCTTCCCGGTGCCCCAAGGGTTTTTCACTATGTCAAACGAATTGTTCAATGTTGAATTTTTACCTAGCATTGCGACATTCGACAAAGACAAATGCATTTGCTCTGAACAAAAGCAGGAAGCCCATGACCACCAAGACCTTTGCCTCGGCCGCCGACCTCGACATCAAGCAGGTGAGCTTCGACAAGCTCTCCGAACATGCCTACGCCTACACGGCCGAAGGCGACCCCAACACCGGCGTCGTCATCGGCGACGACGCCGTGATGGTCATCGACACCCAGGCCACGCCCGTCATGGCCCAGGACGTGATCCGCCGCATCCGCGAGATCACCGACAAGCCCATCAAGTACGTGACGCTGTCGCACTACCACGCGGTGCGCGTGCTGGGCGCCTCGGCCTTCTTCAAGGAGGGCGCCGAGCACATCATCGCCAGCCAGGACACCTACGACCTGATCGTGGAGCGCGGCGAGCAGGACAAGGCCAGCGAGATCGGCCGCTTCCCCCGCCTGTTCCAGAACGTCGAAAGCGTGCCCGATGGCATGACCTGGCCCACCCTGACCTTCACCGGCAAGATGACGCTGTGGCTGGGCCGGCTCGAAGTGCAGATCCTGCAGTTGGGCCGGGGCCACACCAAGGGCGACACCGTGGTCTGGCTGCCCCAGGACAAGGTGCTGTTCAGCGGCGACCTGGTGGAATTCGGCGCCACGCCCTATGCCGGCGACGCCTACTTCCAGGACTGGCCGCGCACGCTGGACGCCATTGCCGCGCTCCAGCCCGAAAAGCTCGTGCCCGGCCGCGGCGCCGCGCTGCAGACGCCCGACGAGGTGCAGGCCGGCCTGGCCGGCACGCGCGCCTTCATCAGCGACCTGTGGACCGAGGTCAAGGCCGGCGCCGACGCCAAGCAGGACCTGCGCAAGGTCTACGAGGCCGCCTTCGCCAGGCTGCAGCCCAAGTACGGCCAGTGGGTGATCTTCAACCACTGCATGCCCTTCGATGTGACCCGCGCCTACGACGAGGCCTCGGGCCATGCCGACCCGCGCATCTGGACCGCCGAGCGCGACCGCCAGATGTGGCAGGCGCTCGAAGGCTGATCCTGCACCGCGCCCAGCCCTGAACGGCCCCATGCACCGGCGCCCTCTGGCGCCGGCGGGGATGGCTGCGCCCTTTCCCCCCACCGCCCACGACAGAGGACGAAGCCCATGTCCCACCCCGCCATTCCCCTGCAGGCGCTGCGCGGCAGCGGCGCCGACATCCAGTCCATCCACATACCCTACGAGCGCCATGCCGACCAGGACGCCCGGGCCCCCGTGCGGCATCCCGTGGTCATCGTCGGCGCCGGCCCGGTGGGCCTGTCGCTGGCCATCGACCTGGCCCAGCGCGGCCAGCGCGTGGTGCTGCTGGACAACGACTGCAAGCTGTCCACGGGCTCGCGCGCCATCTGCTTTTCCAAGCGCACGCTGGAGATCTGGGACCGCCTGGGCGTGGGCCAGCCCATGGTGGACAAGGGCGTGTCGTGGAACCTGGGCAAGGTCTTTTTCAAGGACCAGCCGCTGTACCAGTTCGACCTGCTGCCCGAGGACGGCCATGAGCGCCCGGCCTTCATCAACCTGCAGCAGTACTACGCCGAGGCCTACCTGGTCGAGCGCGCCCTGCAGCTGCCGCTGATCGACCTGCGCTGGCACAGCAAGGTCACGGCACTGGCGCCGCGCGAGGACGGCGCCCTGCTCACCGTGGAGACGCCCGACGGCCGCTATGCGCTGGACGCCCAGTGGGTCATGGCCTGCGACGGCTCGCGCTCGCCGCTGCGCGCCCTGCTCGGCCAGGAAAGCCATGGCCGCATCTTCCGCGACCGCTTCCTGATCGCCGACGTGAAGATGCACGCCGACTTCCCCACCGAGCGCTGGTTCTGGTTCGACCCGCCCTTCCATCCGGGCCAGAGCGTGCTGCTGCACCGCCAGCCCGACGATGTCTGGCGCATCGACTTCCAGCTGGGCTGGGACGCCGACCCCGAGGAAGAGAAAAAGCCCGAGAACATCCTGCCGCGCATCCGCGCGCTGCTGGGCAGGGAGGTGGACTTCACGCTGGAATGGGCCAGCGTCTACACCTTCGCCTGCCTGCGCATGGACCGCTTCGTGCATGGCCGCGTGGTCTTCGCGGGCGACAGCGCCCATGGCGTCTCGCCCTTCGGCGCGCGCGGCGCCAACAGCGGCGTGCAGGATGCCGAGAACCTGGCCTGGAAGCTGGACCGCGTGCTGCGCGGCCAGGCCGACGCCTCGCTGATCGCCACCTACGGCGCCGAGCGCGAGTACGCGGCCGACGAGAACATCCGCAACTCCACGCGCGCCACCGACTTCATCACGCCCAAGAGCGAGATCAGCCGCCTGTTCCGCGACGCCGTGCTGGACCTGGCGCGCGACCATGAATTCGCGCGCCGCATCGTCAACAGCGGGCGCCTGTCCGTGCCGGCCACGCTGCATGGCTCGGCGCTCAACACGCCCGACACCGACGCCTTCGAAGGCCACCAAATGCCCGGCGCCGTGCTGGCCGACGCCCCCATGCGCCGGCCCGGCCAGGACGGCACGGCCTGGCTGCTGCGCAGCCTGGGCCCCGACTTCACGCTGCTGCATTTCGGCCCCACGCCCGCCTGGGCCCGGGCCCTGCCCGGCGTGCTCAACCTCTCGATAGCGGCCGAGGGCGACGCCCACGCACCCGATGCCGACCTCATCGACGCACGCGGCCTGGCCGCCCGGCGCCTGGATGCGCGCCCCGGCACCAGCTACCTGCTGCGGCCCGACCAGCATGTCTGCGCGCGCTGGCGCCGCCCCGACGAGGCCGGCGTGCGCGCCGCGCTGCAGCGCGCCTGCGCAGCCGTTGCCGCCTGAACCCGTCCCGCCCCCTTCCACAGGAGACCGCCATGCTGCTGTCCACCCACCCCAATCTGCAGGCCTGCGACGATTTCTACGAAGCCCTGATCGCCACCCACCAGGGCCTGGACACCGCGCAAAGCCATGCCCTCAATGCCCGCCTGGTGCTGCTGCTGGCCAACCACATCGGCCACCAGGGCACCTTGCTGCATGCGCTCGAACTGGCCCGGGCCAGCGCAGGCCTGGCGCCTGCCGGCGCGGACCCCGCCGAGCGCGGCGCCGTGACCCCGGTCGCACCGGTGCACGCCGCCGCCTGAAGCCGCGCGCCGCCGCCCGCGCGGCGGCCTGCCATCCCCACAAAGGCGCCTGCCTCACACCCCCAAAAGGCGCCGCATACAACACGGAGACAAGGATGCAACGCAAGCAGTTTCTGGCCGCCCTGGCCTGCTCGGGCCTGGCCCTCATGGGGCCCGCCAGGGCCCAGGAAAAGCCCCTGGAATGGGTCGTGGGCTATGCGGCCGGCGGCGGCTCGGACGTGGTCGCCCGCGTCATCGCCGAAGCCATGGGCCGCAGCCTGGAGCGGGTCATCGTCATCAACAACAAGCCCGGCGCAGGCACCAACATCGCGGCCGAATACAGCGCCCGCTCGCGCGACTACGGCAACCTCATGTTCACGGCCGACTTCGCCACGCTGGCGGCCAATCCCTTCCTGTTCAGCAAGCTCAACTACAACACCGAGCGCGACTTCAAGCCCGTGGGCATGCTGGTGCGCTTTCCGATGCTGCTGGTGGTCAACAACGACGTGCCGGCCAGCAACCTCGCCGAGTTCCTGGCCTGGGCCAAACAGCAAAAGACCGGCGTGAGCTGGGGCTCGGCCGGCCTGGGCAGCCCCCACCACCTGGTGGGCGAGCTGTTCCGCGAACAGACGGGCCTGGCCCACATGACCCATGTGCCCTACCGGGGCGCGGCACCGGCCGTGCAGGACGTGGTCGGCGGCCAGATCCCCGCCATGTGGGCCGACAGCGCCACCATCATCCCCTTCCTGAGCGAGAAAAAGCTCAAGGCCATCGGCGTGGCCAGCCCCTCCCGCGTGGATGTGCTGCCCCAGGTCGCCACGCTGCAGGAGCAGGGCCTCAAGGGCTTCGAAGGCTACGCCTGGCAGGGCATCGTCGTGCCCGTGGGCAGCTCGGCCGACGTGGTCAGAAAGCTCAGCCAGTCGCTGCAGCAGGCCCTGGCCGACACGCGCACCAAGGCGCGCCTGGCCGCCATGGGCGTGGAGCCCATGCCCGGCAGCGCCGACCAGATGGGCCAGTTCGTGCGCGCAGAGCGCAGCAAGTGGGGGCGGGTGATCGCGGCCAACCATATCAGGCTGGACTGAGCGGATCGCTCCCCACGAAAAAAGGCTGCCAGACCGGCAGCCTTTTGACTTGCGTGCACTCGCGCTTTCAGGCTGCGGCCGCCTCCGCGCCGCGCCCCATGCCCAGATAGGTATCGATGATGCGCCGGTCGTGCAGCAGTTCGCGCGCCTGGCCGCTGAGCGCCACGGCGCCCATCTCCAGCACGTAGGCGCGGTCGGCCACCTTGAGCGCGGCGCGCGCGTTCTGCTCGACCAGCAGCACCGAGACGCCGTGGTCGCGCAGGCCGGCCACGACCTGCAGCACCTCGCGCACGATCAGCGGCGCCAGGCCCAGCGAAGGTTCGTCGAGCAGCAGCAGGCGCGGGCGCGCCATCAGCGCGCGGCCGATGGCCAGCATCTGGCGCTCGCCGCCCGACAGCGTGGAGGCCATCTGGGGCCGGCGCTCCTTCAGGCGCGGGAAGATGGCGAAGACCTCGTCCATGCGCTGCACCTGGTCGCGCAGCCCCCGGCGCCAGCGCGAGAAGCCGCCCAGCAGCAGGTTGTCCTCCACCGACATCTCGCCGAACAGCTCGCGCTTTTCAGGCACCAGGGCCACGCCGTGGGCCACCATGACTTCCACGCCGGGGCGCGCGATGCGCTGGCCGTCCAGATGGATCTCGCCGCGGGAAGGCAGCAGGCCCATGGCGGCCGACAGCAGCGTGGTCTTGCCCGCGCCGTTGGGTCCGATGACGGTGACGATCTCGCCCGTGCGCACCTCCAGTTCCACCTGGTGCACCGCCTCCACGGGGCCGTAGGACACGCTCAGGCCCTTGAGCTGCAAAAGGGTTTCGCTCATGCCGCTTCTCCTGTGGTGACGGGCTCTTGCTCATCGTCGTCGCCGCCGCCCAGGTAGGCGTCGAGCACGCGCTGGTTCACCTGGATCTGGGCTGGCGTGCCCTCGGCGATCACGGTGCCGAATTCCAGCACCGTGATGCGGTCGGCCAGGTTCATGACGAACTCCATGTCGTGCTCGACGACCAGGATGCCCAGCCCCTCGGCGCGCAGCTGGCGCAGCAGGTCGGCCAGGGCCTGTTTTTCGAGGTGGCGCAGGCCCGCCGCCGGTTCATCGAGCAGCAGCGCCGCCGGCTGGCCGGCCAGGGCGCGCGCGATCTCCACGATGCGCTGCTGGCCCAGCGCCAGCGAGGCCGCCGGCACATCGGCGAAGGCGCCCAGGCCGCAGCGCTCGATCTGGCGGCGCGCCTCGGCCAGCACCGAAGCCTCCTCGGCGCGGTCCAGGCGCAGCATGGACGCCAGCCAGCCACGGCGGGCACGCCGGTGCGCGCCCACGGCCACGTTCTCCAGCACGCTGCGCTGGCCCAGCAGGCGCACATGCTGGAAGGTGCGGCCCAGGCCCAGGGCCGCGAAGCGGCGCGAGGGCGCATCGTTCATGGCCTGGTCCATGAAGCGGACCTGGCCTTCGGTGGGCGAGTCCACGCCCGAGATCATGTTGAAGAAGGTGCTCTTGCCCGCGCCATTGGGGCCGATCAGCGCATGCACCTCGCCGGCCTTGAGCGTCATGGCCACGTCGTTGTTGGCCACCAGGCCGCCGAAGCGCTTGGTCACATGCTCGGCCGCCAGCAGCACCTGGCCCGGCGCGGGCAGCGCGCGCCGCGCCAGCGGCGCCGCATCCGCCAGCTTCAGCGCCGATGCGGGCCTGCGCACCCAGCGGCCGGTGAGGCGCTGCAGCGTGGGCCACAGGCCTTCGGCGAAGCGCTGCAGCACCAGCACCATCAGCAGGCCGAAGACGATGACCTCGAAGTTGCCGCTGGTGCCCAGCAGGGCCGGCAGGATGTCCTGCAGCTTCTGCTTGACCAGGGTGATCAGCGTGGCGCCCAGCACCGCGCCCCACAGGTGGCCGGCCCCGCCGACCACGGCCATGAACAGGTATTCGATGCCGACATTGAGGTTGAACGGCGCCGGGCTCACGAAGCGCTGCATGTGGGCATAGAGCCAGCCCGACAGCGTGGCCAGCAGGGCGGCCAGCACGAACAGCTTGACGCGGTAGTGCGCGGTGTCGATGCCCATGGACTCGGCCATGACCCGGCCGCCGCGCAGCGCGCGGATGGCCCGGCCCTCGCGCGAGTCCAGCAGGTTGTGCAGCAGCCACAGCGCCACCAGCAGCACGGCCCAGATCACCACGCCCATGGCGCGCGGCGAGGCCAGCGAGACACCCGCGACGACCAGCGGCGCAATGCCGGTGATGCCGGTCTGCCCGCCCAGGAACTCCATGTTGCCGAACAGGTAGTACAGGCTCAGGCCCCAGGCGATGGTGCACAGCGGCAGGTAGTGGCCCTGCAGCTTGACGGTGACGGCGCCCAGCAGCCAGGCGACGACGAAGGTGATGGCCAGGCCCAGGGCCAGGCCCACCCAGGGCAGGCCGGCCGCGCCGACCCAGCCGCCGAGCGCGGCCACCGAGGCCGGCGCCGTGCAGACCCAGGCCGTGGCATAGGCGCCGATGCCCACGAAGGCCGCCTGGCCGAACGAGGTCATGCCGCCCACCCCGGTGAGCATCACCAGCCCGGCCGCCACCAGGGCGAACAGACCGATGTAGCTGAGGATGACGACGGTGAAGTCGGGCAGAAAGCCCCAGGACAGCGCCAGCAGCACGATGGCAGCCGCCGTGAGCACGCGCGTGCTGATGCCGCCCGGTGGCGCATGGACCGGCGTGCTCGCCGGCGAGGAAACGGGGGCGCTCATTCTTCTTCCTCCACATGGTGGCTATTGCGCGAGCGCCACCACAGCACCGGGATGATCAGCGTGAATACCAGCACCTCCTTGTAGGCACTGGCCCAGAACGACGAGAAGGCCTCCAGCAGGCCCACCAGCAGTGCGCCGGCCAGGGCCAGCGGATAGCTGGCCAGGCCGCCGACGATGGCGGCCACGAAGCCCTTGAGGCCGATCAGAAAGCCCGTGTCGTAGTAGACCGTGGTCAGCGGCGCGATCAAGAGGCCCGAGATGGCGCCGATCAGCGCGGCCAGCGCGAAGCTCACGTCGCCGGCCATGGCCGTGGGAATGCCCATCAGGCGCGCGCCCACGCGGTTGATGGCCGTGGCGCGCAGCGCCTTGCCGATCATGGAACGCTCGAAGAACACGAACAGCAGGGCCACCAGCACCAGGGCCACGCCCACCACCACCAGGGACTGGCCCGAAATGGTGATGTCCCCCAGCCGCAGCTGGGCTTCGGAGAAGGCCGGCGTGCGCGAGCCTTCGGCGCCGAAGAACAGCAGGCCCAGGCCGACCAGCACGCCATGCATGGCCACCGAGACGATGAGCAGCATCAGCACCGAGGCATGGGCCAGCGGCCGGTAGGCCAGGCGGTACAGCAGCGGCCCCATGGGCGTGATCAGCACCAGCGCTGTCAGCGCCTGCAGCATCAGCGAGGACGGGCGCAGGGCCCAGGCCAGGGCCACGGCGATGGCCGGCAGCGCCAGGCACCACAGGAAGGTGGCGGGCCAGCTCACCTGGCTGCCCGCGCGCCAGCGCAGCAGGTCCACCACGAGCACGGCGGCGGCCAGGGCCAGCAGCAGCCACAGCGTGGTCGGCACGCGGCCGGCCTGCATCATGGCCAGGGTCAGGGCACCGAAGGCGACGAACTCGCCCTGCGGAATGAAGATGATGCGGGTGACCGAGAACACCAGCACCAGGGCCAGCGCCATCAGGCCGTAGACGGCGCCGTTGACGACGCCGTCCTGCCCCAGCAGCAGGGCGATTTGCAGATCCATGATCGACTTTCGGGCAGGCACGGCCGAGCCCCACAGCGGCGCCGCTGCCAGGCGGCGTGCGCTGCGGCCTCAGGCCTGCGGGTTCAGGGCTGGTACTTCCAGGTGCCGTTCTCGATCTTCACCATGACGGCCGCGCGCTGGTCCAGGCCCAGGTGGTCGGTGGGCGTCATGTTGAAGATGCCGTGGGCGCCGGCCACGTCCTTGGTCTGCTCCAGAGCGTCGCGCAGGGCGGCGCGGAACTCGGCCGTGCCGGGCTGGGCCTTCTTGAGCGCGGCGGGAATGGCGGCCTCCAGCACGCGGCCCGCGTCCCAGGAGTGGGCGCCGAAGGTCGAAGCCGTGCCCTTGCCGTTGGCGGCCTCGTAGGCCTCCACATAGGAGACGGCGGATTTCTTGACCGGGTTGGCATCGGGCAGCTGGTGGGCCACCAGCACGGGGCCGGCAGGCAGCAGCGTGCCTTCCACATCCTTGCCGCCCACGCGCAGGAAGTCCGCGTTGGCCACGCCGTGGGTCTGGTAGATCCTGCCCTGGTAGCCGCGCTCCTTGAGCGATTTCTGCGGCAGCGCGGCCGGCGTGCCCGAGCCGGCGATCAGCACCGCATCGGGCTTGGCCGCCATGAGCTTGAGGGTCTGGCCCGTGACCGAGGTGTCGCTGCGCGAATAGGCCTCGGTGGCGGTGAGCTTGAGGCCCTTGGCCTCGGCCACCTTGCGGAATTCCTGCAGCCAGCTTTCGCCGTAGGCGTCGTTGAAGCCGATGTAGCCCACGGTCTTGACGCCGGACCTGGCCATGTGCTCGCCGATGGCGGCGGCCATCATGGCGTCATGCTGCGGCGTCTTGAAGACCCAGAACTTCTTG
Source organism: Comamonas sp. (assembly GCA_041984925.1). Lineage (GTDB taxonomy): Bacteria > Pseudomonadota > Gammaproteobacteria > Burkholderiales > Burkholderiaceae_C > Comamonas. The sequence continues at coordinate 1,833 of JBHIXF010000096.1, read as the reverse complement.
GCGTCCACCGGCTCGACGATCTTGGCCGAGGCGGCCAGCGTGATCATGGGCGTCCTGGCCTCGGAGACCACGTCCACCATGGCCAGCGAATTGGGCGTGATGCTGGAGCCCAGGATCACGTCCACCTTGCTTTCGCTGATCAGCTTGCGCGTGTTGGCCACGGCCGCCGTGGTGTCGGAGGCGTCGTCCAGGATGATGTAGTTGACCTTCTGGCCCGCCACCGTGCGCGGCATCAGCGCCACCGTGTTCTTTTCGGGGATGCCCAGCGAGGCCGCCGGCCCGGTGGCCGAGACCACCACGCCCACATTGATGTCGGCCAGGGCCGAGCCCCAGACCGTGGCCAGGGTCGCGGCCAGCAGGCCCAGTTTGGTCAATCGCTTCATGTCTGTCTCCTTTGTGTTGGATGGGCGTGGTGCCGTCAGGCGCCACAATTTACCGTGGTAACTACTTCTTTGCCAGCGCTTCGATGCCCGGGTTTGCCTGGGGTCTGCACGGCGGGCAGGCCCCCCAGGAACAGGTCGGCCACCACGGGCGCCATGGCCTGGTGGTCCAGCGTGCCGTCGGGCCGCAGCCAGGTGAACATCCAGTTCATCATTCCGAACAGCAGCATGGCCAGGGCCTTGGACAGGCCCGCGCCGTCCGCGTCGGGGCGCAACTGGGCCACGGCCTGGGCGAAGGCCTCGACCACGGCGCGCTCCTTGCCCAGCACGCGCTGGCGGTCATCCTGCTGCAGAAAGCGCACGTCCTCGGTCAGCACGCGGTGGGCGTGGCGGGCATGGGCGTATTCCTGCACGAAGCGCTCGATCAGCATGCGCAGCCGGGGCTCGGGCGGCAGGTCCATGGCCTGCACCTCGTCCACCAGGGCCTGCAGCCGCGTCATGTGGCCGTCGGTGATGTCCACCAGCAGCGCGTACTTGTCGCGGAAGTAGTGGTAGATGGTGGGCTTGGACAGGCCGCAGGCCTGGGCCACCTCGTTCATCGAGGTGCCCGGGTAGCCGCTGCGCGCGAACAGCGCGGCGGCATGGCCCAGGATCAGCCCGCGCTGGTCGTCGTATCCGGAGGAGCGGCCTCGTGCCATGGCGTTCCCGTGCGCGCTCAGCGGCCGCGTTGGTCGATCACGCGGCGGGCCTTGCCCACGAGCGTGCGTTCGATGGCGTCGGGCGGCAGCACCCGGACCTCGGCGCTGACGCCGATCAGGGTCTTGATGCGCTGCTGCACCCACTGCTCCAGCGCCTGCGCGTCGGCCTGGGCCCCGGGCTGCATCTCGCAGCGCACTTGCAGCCGGTCCAGGCTGCCCTCGCGGCTGACCACCAGCTGGTACTGGCCCGACAGCTGGCCGTGGTGCAGCGCAATTTCCTCGATCTGCGTGGGAAACAGGTTCACGCCACGGATGATGAGCATGTCGTCGCTGCGCCCCACGATCTTGCCCATGCGCCGGAAGCTGCGCGATGTCGGCGCCAGCAACCGCGTCAGATCCCGCGTGCGGTAGCGCACGATCGGCATCGCTTCTTTGCTCAACGAGGTGAACACCAGCTCGCCCTCGCTGCCGTCCGGCAGCACCTCCCCCGTCTCCGGGTCGATGATCTCCGGGTAGAAATGGTCCTCCCAGATCACGGGCCCGTCCTTGCTTTCCACGCACTCGCTGGCCACGCCCGGGCCCATCACCTCCGACAGCCCGTAGATGTCCACCGCATCCAGCCCCGCCCTGCCCTCGATCTCGCGGCGCATGGCCTCCGTCCACGGCTCGGCGCCGAAGATGCCGATGCGCAGCGAACTCTCGCGCGGCTCCAGCCCCTGGCGCTGCATCTCCTCCACGATCACCTGCATGTAGCT
>JBHIXF010000095.1:0-15866 GCA_041984925.1 Comamonas sp. | reverse complement strand
TACCGCGGCGCGGCGCCCGCGCTGGCCGACGTGATGGGCGGCCAGGTGCCCTGCATGTTCCTGGACCTGGCCTCGGGCCTGCCCGTGATCCAGTCGGGCAAGGTGCGCGCCCTGGCCATCGGCACGGGCAAGCGCGTGGCCAGCCTGCCCGAGCTGCCCACGCTGGCCGAGGTCGGCGTGCCCGATACCGAGGTCTATGCCTTCCAGGGCATCCTGGGCCCTGCGAAGATGCCGCCCGCCGTGGTGCAGCGCCTGAACGCCGAGCTCAACAAGGCGCTGGCCAGCCCCGCCGTGGCCAAGCGCATGCAGGACTTCGGCATGGAGGCGCTGCCGGGCACGCCCGAGCAGTTCCTGGCCATGTCGCGCGCCGAATCCAAGCGCTGGGGGGCCATCATCAAGAGCGCGGGCGTCAAATTGGACTGACCCCCTGAGCGGCTGCGCCGCTTCCCGTTGCACGTCGCCCGTTGCACGGCGCCCCTTCTCGCTTCGCGGAGGGGGCGTAAGGGCAGCCGGCGACACCCTCGGTGCGGGGCGGCGCGGCCGGCCCAGGCCCTTCCTCGGTGTCTCTGGGTTGGGCCGTGGCGGTTTTGGGGGCGGCGCCCGGCTTTGATCGGATGCGCTGGTGCTACTTTTTGGGCGTTCCTGATCGCTGATCCAGCCATCAATCCGGCGCCTTCAGGCCGTGGCCTCCAGCCGCTGCACCTGCACCGCGCAGTCGTAGAAGCTGGGCGCGCGGCCCAGGTCGGTCAGGCGCTGGTGGGTCAGCTCGTTGACGTTGGTGCCGTTGTCGCCGTGCTTGCGCCACCAGATGCCCAGCCCGTTGACCACGCCCTGGCGCGCGCGGCCGTTGAGCGTGGCGTGGCATTCGTAGCTGCCCCGGTCGTTGAACACGCGCACCCGGTCGCCCTCGGCCACGCCGCGCCGGGCCGCGTCCTCGGGGTGCAGCTCCACCAGGGGGCGGCCCTCCATGGTGCGCAGGCTCTTGACGTTGACGAAGCTGCTGTTGAGGAAGTTGCGCGCGGGCGGCGAGATCATGGCCAGCGGGTAGCGCGGGTCGGTGTCGCCGGTCTCGTAGTTGGGCAGGTAGTCGGGCAGTGGATCGAGCCCGCGCCGCGCCAGCTCGCCGCTGGCGAATTCGCAGCGGCCCGAGGGCGTTGCGAAGCCGCCTTGGGCAAATGGCGCCTCGGGCAGGGCCAGGGTGGCGAAGCCCTTGTCCAGCAGCTCGGCGAAGTCCACGCCGCTGCCCTCGAAGGCCTCGCGGCACAGCTGCTCGTCGCCGGTCTGGAAGTGGGGGGCGGCGAAGGCCGTGTCATGGGCCGCCATGTGCGCGGCCAGGTCGCGGAAGATCTGCGCATTGCTGCGTGCCTGACCCAGCGGCGCGATGGCGGGGCGGTTGAGCAGCACGTCGGTATGGCCGTAGCTGCCGTGGATGTCCCAGTGCTCGATCTGCGTGGTGGCGGGAAGCACGTAGTCGGCCAGGTCGGCCGTGTCGGTCATGAACTGCTCCAGCACCACGGTGAACAGGTCCTCGCGGGCAAAGCCCGCCACCACCTTGGCCGACTCGGGGGCCACGGCCACGGGGTTGCTGTTGTAGACCACGACGGCCTCCACGCGCGGGCCGAAGGCCGCATCGCCCGGGTGCAGCAGCGCGTCGCCGATGGTGCTCATGTTGATGGTGCGCGGGCGGCGATCTCCGAGCAGGCGCGGCATCTGCAGTTGCGCGCGCTGCGCGGGCAGGGCGCCCGAGGCGGACAGCAGCAGGCCGCCCGCGCGGTGGCGCCAGGCGCCGACCAGGGCCGGCAGGCAGGCGATGGCGCGCACGGCATTGCCGCCGCCGCGTGCGCGCTGCACGCCGTAGTTCAGGCGGATGGCGGCCGGCGAGGTGGTGCCGTAGTCGCGCGCCAGCTGGCGGATCTGCTCCACGGGCAGGCCGCAGACCCGGGCCGCGCGCTCCGGCGGCCATTGCAGGGCGCGCTCCCTGAGCGCTTCCCAGCCCAGCGTGTGCCGCGCGATGTAGTCATGGTCCAGCCAGCCGTGGGTGATCAGCTCGTGCATCAGCGCCAGTGCCAGCGCGGCGTCGGTGCCGGGCAGCAGCTGCAGGTGTTCGTGGCACTTGTCGGCGGTCTCGGTCTTGCGCGGGTCGATGCACACCAGGCGCGCGCCGTTGCGCTTGGCCTCCAGCGCGTAGCGCCAGAAATGCAGGCTGCTGCCGATGCTGTTGCTGCCCCAGATGAGGATCAGCCGGCTTTCGGTGAAATGCTCCACGCGCATGCCCAGCTTGCCGCCGTAGGTCAGGGCCAGGGCCTCGCCGCCCGCGCTGGAGCAGATGGTGCGGTCCAGCAGCGAGGCGCCCAGCTGGTGGAAGAAGCGCCGGTCCATGCTCTCGCCCTGCACCAGGCCCATGGTGCCCGCGTAGCTGTAGGGCAGGATGGATTCGGGGTCGCGCGCCGCCAGGGCCTGCAGGCGCTGCGCGATGTCGGCCAGCGCCTCGTCCCAGGACACGGGCTCGAACTGCCCGCTGCCCTTGGGCCCCGTGCGCTTGAGCGGTGCCAGCACGCGCTCCGGGTGGTAGCTGCGCTCGGTGTACTTGCTGACCTTGGCGCAGAGCACGCCGCCGGTGTGCGGATGGGCGGGGTTGCCCTGCACGCGCGTGGCCACGCCGTCCTGCACGGTGGTCACCAGCGAGCAGGTGTCGGGGCAGTCGTGGGGGCAGGCGCCCAGGACCTGGGAGGTAGGCGTGGCGGAGGACATGGTGGGCGAGGCTCTTGTGGGAATGGATGCGAAGGCTGCGTAAAAACCGTGAAAGGCCAGGGGCGGCGCGGGACTTGCGCGCCGGATGCGCAGCTTGTCCTTATTATGCGGACCCTTCCGGCGGCCTGCATGGGGCGGGGGCGCCGACTCCCGTGACGACGACAGGTATTTCATGCACCGACCAGAGATGGCCTTCAGCCGCAGACAATTCATCGCAGCGGGCACCGCTGCCGCAGCAGCCGCATGGAGCGGCGTGGCGCGTTCCCAGGATTCGGGCGGCACCATCGTGCTGGGCCAGTCCTGCGCGCTGACGGGGCCTGCGGCCCAGATCGGCCAGCCCTTCCACGAGGGCGCGAAGCTGTATTTCGAGCAGCTCAACGCCCAGGGCGGCGTGGGCCGGCGCAACATCGAGCTGCGCGTGGTCGACGACGGCTACGAGCCCGAGCGCTGCGTTGCCAATACCCAACGCTTGCTGTCCGACGATGTGTTCGCGCTGTTCGGCTATGTGGGCACCTCGACCAGCATGGCCGCGCTGCCGGTGGTGCAAAAGGCGCGCGTGCCCCTGTTCGCGCCGCTGACCGGCGCCGACGCGCTGCGCCAGCCCCAGCTGGCCCACCTGGTCTACAACGTGCGTGCCTCCTATGCGGACGAGACCGCGCTGATGGTGCGCCATCTCACCGGCCTGGGCCTCAGGAAGGTGGCCGTGCTGCACCAGAACGACGCCTATGGAGAGTCGGGGCTGGCCGGCGTGCGCGCGGCGCTGGCCGCCCAGGGGCTGGAGCCCGTGGGCGCGGCCACCGTGGAGCGCAACTCCACCAACGTGGGCGCGGCCGTGAAGGCGCTGGTGCCGCTGGGTGCCGATGCCATCGTGCAGATCCTCACCTGGTCGGCCAGCGCGGCCTTCGTGCGCGCCGCGCGCCAGGCGGGCTTTGGCGGGCAGTTCTACAACGTCTCCTTCGTGGGCGCGCAGGCGCTGTCGCAGGCGCTGGGCAAGGATGCCGAGGGCGTGGTCGTGACCCAGGTCGTGCCTTCGCCCTTCCAGACTTCGCGCCAGATCACACGCGATTTTCTGGCGGCCATCCAGAAGGGCGGCGGCAAGCTGGTGCCCAGCTATTCCAGCCTGGAGGGCTATCTGGCGGCGCGGGTGTTCGCCGATGCGCTGCGCCAGGCCTCGTCGGGCGGCAGGCCCACGCGCGACGGGCTGGTGGCCGCGCTCGATGCCCTGCATGGCCAGCAGGTGGCCGGTTTCCCGCTGTCCTTCAAGGCGCAGTCGGCCAAGCCGCGCTTCGTGGAGTTGTCCATGCTGACCGCCGACGGCAAGGTCCGGGTGTAGGCTCGCGATATCCGAAGGAGAATCCCCATGGCCTTGCTGCAGGAACTGCTGGACAGCGCACCCGAGATCACCGCGCTGCGCCGCGACATACACGCCCATCCCGAACTGTGCTTCGAGGAGCTGCGTACCGCCGACCTCGTGGCGCGCCAGCTGCAGGACTGGGGCATCGCCGTGCACCGCGGCCTGGGCCGCACGGGCGTGGTGGGCACCATCCATGGCCGCGACGGCGGCGCCTGCGGCCGTGCCATCGGCCTGCGCGCCGACATGGACGCCCTGCCCATGCAGGAGTTCAACACCTTCGAGCATGCCAGCCGCCATGCGGGCAAGATGCACGCCTGCGGGCATGACGGCCACGTGGCCATGCTGCTGGGCGCGGCCCAGTACCTGGCGGCGCACCGCGACAGCTTCGAGGGCACGGTGCACCTGATCTTCCAGCCGGCCGAGGAGGGCGGCGGCGGCGCACGCGAGATGGTCGAGGACGGCCTGTTCACGCAGTTCCCCATGCAGGCCGTGTTCGGCATGCACAACTGGCCCGGCATGCGCGCGGGCGCCATGGCCGTGGGCCCGGGCCCGGTGATGGCGTCGAGCAACGAGTTCCGCATCGTCGTGCGCGGCAAGGGCGGCCACGCGGCCATGCCGCACATGGTGATCGATCCGCTGCCCGTGGCGGCCCAGCTCATCCTGGGCCTGCAGACCATCGTCAGCCGCAACGTCAAGCCCATCGAGGCCGGCGTGGTCTCGGTGACCATGGTGCATGCGGGCGAGGCCACCAACGTCGTGCCCGACAGCGTGGAGCTGCAGGGCACGGTGCGCACCTTCACGCTGGAGGTGCTGGACCTGATCGAGCGGCGCATGAAGGCCCTGGCCGAGAGCATCTGCGCCGCCCATGACACGCGCTGCGACTTCGAGTTCGTGCGCAACTACCCGCCCACCATCAACTCCGCCCCCGAGGCCGAGTTCGCGCGCCGCGTCATGGCCGAGGTGGTGGGCGAGGCCAACGTGCTGCCCCAGGAGCCTTCCATGGGCGCCGAGGACTTCGCCTTCATGCTGCTGGAAAAGCCCGGCGCCTACTGCTTCATCGCCAACGGCGACGGCGACCACCGTGCCATGGGCCATGGCGGCGGGCCCTGCACCCTGCACAACCCCAGCTACGACTTCAACGACGCGCTGATCCCGCAGGGCGCCAGCTTCTGGGTGCGGCTGGCCCAGCGCTGGCTGGCCGAGCCCACGCGCTGAGGAACTGCCGCGCGCCCTGACATCCTTCCCCTTTCCTGCGGACGGCCCCCCGGGCATGGCACTGCATATCCGGCAACGGCGCTTGCGCCATGCTGGTTCTATGGGACGCGCCGCTGTCACTGCTGGGCCGAGACCTGCAGGAAGCTCTGTGGCTGGAGCTGGCAGCGTTGCTGCGCCATCTGGGCTGCACGGCCGTCTACGCCACGCAGGACTTCGAGGAGGCGTGCGCCATCGCGGACCGCGTGGTCGTCATGGACCACGGACGCATCCCGCAGGAGTTCGTCCCTGCGGCGCGGTTGGAGGCCGCCGACCGAGGCGGATGTCAAAAAAAGCACGATCGTTCTAAATTCGCGCTTTTTTCGCTACACTGTGCCGCTGCGAGAACACCACCAGGAGACCTGCCATGTCCGACCTCAACGCCGCCTTCGAGGCCGCCGTCAAGAATTCCACCTCGATCAGCGAGCGCCCCGACAACGCCACGCTGCTCAGGATCTATGCGCTGTACAAGCAGGCCACCGAGGGCGACAACGAGGCCAAGAAGCCCAGCTTCACCGACATGGTGGCCCGCGCCAAGTGGGACGCATGGGAAAAGCTCAAGGGAACCTCGGCCGACGAGGCCCGGCAGCAGTACATCGACCTGATCGAGTCGCTGCGCTGACCCGCGCCACGCCTGATCGCCGGCAAGGCCCCGGATTCCGGGGCCTTGCCGTTTCCGGCCTCAATACCTGTTGGAGAAGTTGGCGCTGATGCGCTGGCGCAGGTATTCGGCGCCCGTGATGGGCGGATATTTCCGGCCCGGCCCTTCGATCACCGCATCTTCGTTGGCCTGGCAGAAGAAGGCCAGGCTGTAGCGCGCGCCCTGGTATTCATGGGGCAGCGGGTTGCGCACGCGGTGGAAGTTGCTGGGCAGCTGGTCGTCGCTCCAGCGCGTGAGCATGTCGCCGATGTTGCAGGTGATCACGCCCTCCACGGGATCCACGGGTGTCCATTGCTGGCCCTCCATCTCCTTGCCCGGCAGCACCTGCAGGCCGCCCTGGCCCGCGCGCTGGAACAGCAGGGTCAGGCAGTCGAAGTCGGTGTGGGCGCCCGCACGCCACAGGCCCAGCTCGTCCCGGAGTGCGGGATCGACGGCGAAGTAGTGCAGCATGCGCAGCGTGCTCTGGTAGGCAGGCACCGATGGGTCGTGGGCGCGCGTGAAGAAGTCCGCGTCAAAGCCCAGCTTGTGGGCGAAGCACGACAGCAGCCGCATGCCCACCTGCCAGCACTGGCGCTCGAAGTCCAGCGTGGCCTGCTGAAAGCCCGGCAGCTCCTGCTCCGTGGGCCACAGCCCGGCCATGCGCGGGCGCGTGACCTGGTAGGACTCCTTCTGGTCGGGGGTGCGCGTGGACGGCCGGATCTGGGCCTTGTGCTCCCAGCCCGCATTGCGCGACAGCGGCCATTGCGCCTTGACCTCGGGCGGCAGCGCGAACAACTGCTCGGCACGCTCGAATGCTGCGTCGATGTCGGGCTGGGGGATGCCGTGGCCCGACACCTGGAAGAAGCCGATCTCCACCGATGCCTGCCACAGGGCCTCGGCGATCTCGGCCTTGCGGCGGTCGAAGTCGGAGATATCGATCACCCGCACCTCCCGTGCGCGCGTCTCCTCGCCCTGGCCGCCCATGCGGGCCTCCTTGGCCAGTTCGCCCAGCGCGTAATCGGAAGGCAAGGCAGGGTTGGCAAGCGTGTTCATGGTCTGTTTCCTTTGCCGCAACGGCAGTGGCAAGGGACGCGACGGCCCGGGGCCGCGCATCGCTCTTGAAGTGGTGGACAGGGCAGGGGAGGCCACCAGGCTGCCTCCCCACCCGCTTCAAGAGCAATGACCCGCGCCGGCAGGACCGGCATGCTGAACGCTTCTACTCTTGCCCATCACCCAAGCAAACAGCGCGCCAGCCCCCAACTGCCCGTACTCCTCCCGGCCAAGTCCCATCGTGGTGCAGTTCGGTCCCAGCCCTTGGCGCCTTGCCCGCATATGGCGGGTTTTGCACCAAGCTGATGCATGCCAGGGCGCTTGAAACTGGCGCGGCCCAACGCAGAGACACCGAGGAAGGGCCTAAGCCGGCCGCGCCGCCCCGCACCGAGGGTGTCGTCCCCCTCCCTCGCGAAGCGAGTAGAGAGGCGCCGTGCAACGGGGGGAAGCGGCGTCAGCCGCTCAGGGGGTGGTACGCACTTTGCATACAAGGACCCACGAGTAGAAGCGTTCAGCACGCGCCCTGTGCGCGTTGCCCGGAAATTGCTCATGTCGCACCGGCTGCGGGCCCTGGCCCGCCCGGTCCCATCGTTCGATCGAGGCCTGAGAGTTCCCCACCATGCAACGCCGTCATTTCATCGCCGCCCTGCCCGCCGTCTCCGCCTGCGCCGCGCTGCCGCGCGCCTTTGCCCAGGGCAAGGCGCCGGTCCCGCTCAAGTTCACGCTGGACTTTCGCGTGACCTCGCAGACCGCGCCCTTCTTCGTCGCGCTGCAAAAGGGCTACTACCGCGACGAGGGCCTGGACGTGGGCATCGACGTGGGCTCGGGCTCGGTGGCATCGATCACCCGCGTGGCCAGCGGCGCCTACCAGATGGGCCTGGGCGACATCAGTTCGCTGATCGAATTCCAGGCGCAGAACCCGGGCGCGGCGCGCGTGCAGGCGGTCTACCAGTACTACAACCGTGCGCCGTTCGCCATCATCGGCCGCAGGGACCGGGGCGTGACCACGGACTTCGCAAGCCTCAAGGGCAAGAAGGTGGCGGCCGCCGCCGTGGAGTCCACGCGCCGCGTCTGGCCGATGGTGGCCCAGCGCCAGGGCCTGCCCGCCGACCTGTTCGCCTGGTCCACCACCGAGTTCTCTGCGCGCGACAACGTGGTGGTGCGCGGCGACGTGGATGCGGCCACCTATTTCCATGATTCGGCCGTGTCGCTGTTCGCGCGCATGCCGGCCGAGCAGTTGTCGGTGCTGCGCTATACCGACGCGGGCGTGCAGCTGTACGGCAACGCCATCCTGGCATCCAGTGCCCTGGTGGCCGAGCAGCCCGCCGTGGTGGCCGCCTTCCTGCGCGCCAGCAACCGCGCCCTTCTCGAATGCCTGGCCCAGCCGGCGCTGGCCGTGGCCGCCGTGCGCCAGCGCGAGCCCATCCTGGACGAGAAGCTGGAGGCCGCGCGCTGGGCCATCACCGCCCAGTACCTGGCCGCGGCCGACACGCGCCGCCATGGGCTGGGCGATGTCGATGCCCCGTTGCTGGCCCGGCAGGTGGAGCAGGTGGGCCGGGCCTTCGGCCTGCAATCCGTGCCGTCATCGGATGCGCTGTTCAACCGGGCCTTGCTGCCGCCGCTGGCCGCCCGCATGGCCAAGGCCTGAGGAGAGGGACATGGACGCTTGCCTCCCCGCACTGCCGCAACCAGCCGCGCTGGACGAGCGCGACGGCATGTATCTGCGCCGCGCCATCGCCCTGGCCGACCGCGCCCGCGAACGCGGCAACCGGCCGTTTGGCGCCCTCATCGTGGCCGCGGATGGCCGCGTGATCGCCGAGGCCTCGAACGCCAATGGCGAGAGCGGCGACTGCACGGCCCATGCCGAGCTGTCGGCCATCCGCCTGGCCAGCCCCCTGTTCGACCGTGCCCAGCTGGCCGGCGCCACGCTGTATTCGTCGGCCGAGCCCTGCGTGATGTGCGCGGGCGCCATCTTCTGGTCGGCCATCGGCCGCGTGGTCTACGGCATCGATGCCGTGCGCCTGCGTGCCTTCCGCGGCGAGCGCCTGGACCAGAAGGATGCCGAGCTGTCCTGCCGCGATGTGTTCGGCGCTTCGTCCCACGCCATCGAGTGCATAGGCCCGGCGCTGGTCGCCGAGGCCTCGGCGTCGCACGAGGGCGCCTGGAAGCCCTGAGCCGCCCCCCATTTTTCCATTGCCATCAGAGAGGAATCCACCATGCGAAAACGACTGTTCCTGCACACCGTCCTGGCGCTGTCCGCCAGCGCGGGCCTGGCAACGACCCAGGCCCACGCCCAGGCCGCCACGCCGCTGAAGTTCCAGCTCGACTGGCGCTTCGAGGGGCCGTCCGCCTTTTTCCTGCAACCCGCCGCCAAGGGCTATTTCAAGGCGGCCGGACTGGACGTCACCATCGACGCGGGCAGCGGCTCGGGCGGCGTGGTGCAGCGCGTGGCTTCGGGCGCCTATGACCTGGGCTTCGCCGACCTGGCGGCGCTGATGGAGTTCCAGGCCAACAACCCGGACATGCCCAATAAGCCGGTGGCCGTGATGATGGTCTACAACAACACGCCGGCCTCGGTGATGGCGCTCAAAAAGAGCGGCATCACGAAGACGGCCGACCTCACGGGCAAGAAGCTGGGCGCGCCGGTGTTCGACGCGGGCCGCCGTGCCTTCCCGCTGTTCGCCAAGGCCAACCAGGTGGGCGCCGTGCAGTGGACGGCCATGGACCCGCCGCTGCGCGAGACCATGCTGGTGCGCGGCGACATCGATGCCATCACGGGCTTCACCTTCACCTCGCTGCTGAACCTGGAGGCGCGCGGCATCAAGGCGGCCGACGTGGTGGTCATGCCGTTCGCGGACCACGGCGTCAAGCTCTACGGCAACGCCATCATCGCCAGCCCGAAACTGATCAAGGAGAACCCGGCGGCGATCAAGGCCTTCCTGCAGGCCTTTGCCAAGGGCGCCAGGGAGGTCATCGCCAACCCGGCGGCCGCCATCGCCTACGTGAAGGAGCGCGACGGCATCGTCAACACCCAGCTGGAGACGCGCCGCCTGCAGCTGGCCATCGACACCGCGGTCAACAGCGCCGATGCGCGCGCCGAAGGCTTCGGCCAGGTCGTGCCCACGCGGCTGTCGCTCATGGCCTCGCAGGTGTCGGACGTGTATGCGACCAAGACCCGCGTGAACGCGGCCGAGGTCTGGAACGGCAGCTTCCTGCCGTCCGCCGCCGAACTGAACATCCTGCCCAAGAAATGATTTCGCCGCGCGTGTCCGCCATGGGGCGGCGCGCCGGCCCCTGCCCCTTGCCTGCCATGAAATCTCCCACATCCGACTCCGGCCCCGGCGACTTCTTCGTGGAGTTCCGCGACGTCTGGCTTGCCTACAACGAGGAGCTGCTGCGCGCCAACCACTTCGCGGTGGAGGCCATCGACCTGCAGGTGCGGCGCGGCGAGTTCATCGCCATCGTCGGGCCCTCGGGCTGCGGCAAGTCCACCTTCATGAAGCTGACCACGGGGCTGAAGATGCCTTCCATGGGCCGCATCCTGGTGGACGGCCAGCGCGTGACCGGGCCGCTGAAGATCTCGGGCATGGCCTTCCAGGCACCGTCCCTGCTGCCCTGGCGCACCACGGTGGACAACGTGCTGCTGCCGCTGGAGATCGTGCAGCCGCACCGCTCGCAGTTCCGCCAGCGGCGCAAGGAATACGAGGCCCGCGCGCGTGCGCTGCTGCAGAAGGTGGGCCTGGGCGGCTACGAGGACAAGTACCCCTGGCAGCTGTCCGGCGGCATGCAGCAGCGCGCCAGCATCTGCCGCGCGCTGATCCACGAGCCCCAGATGCTGCTGCTGGACGAGCCCTTCGGCGCGCTCGACGCCTTCACGCGCGAGGAACTGTGGTGCGTGCTGCGCGACCTGCAGGCCGAGCAGGGCTTCAACGTCATCCTGGTCACGCACGACCTGCGCGAAAGCGTCTTCCTGGCCGACACCGTCTACGTGATGAGCAAGAGCCCGGGCCGCTTCGTGGTGCGCCGCGACATCGAACTGCCGCGCCCGCGCGACCTGGAGCTGACCTACACCCGCGAGTTCACGGACATCGTGCACGAGCTGCGCGGCCACATCGGCGCCATGCGCAAGAACGGCGCGGCCATCCACCAGTAATGCCCATCCAGTCATCAAGCCAATCGGAATCTCTCCCCATGCACAAGAAATACGCGGAACGCTGGGCACCCTGGGTGCTGCTGCTGGGCGTCATCCTGCTGTGGCAGCTCATCTGCTCGGCCTTCGAGGTCTCGGAGTTCATCTTCCCCAGTCCCTGGGCCATCGGCAAACAGCTGGCCGAGTTCAGCGGCATCATCGCCGCCCATGCCTGGCGCACCTACTGGGTGACGATGGCCGGCTTCGGCCTGGCCATCGTGGTGGGCGTGCTGCTGGGCTTTCTGATCGGATCGTCGCGCCTGGCCTATGCGGCCTTCTATCCGCTGATGACGGCCTTCAACGCCCTGCCCAAGGCGGCCTTCGTGCCCATCCTGGTGGTGTGGTTCGGCATCGGCGCGGGCCCGGCCATCCTCACGGCCTTTCTCATCAGCTTCTTCCCCATCATGGTCAACATCGCCACCGGCCTGGCCACGCTGGAGCCCGAGCTGGAGGATGTGCTGCGCGTGCTGGGCGCGCGGCGCTGGGACGTGCTGGTCAAGGTGGGCCTGCCGCGCTCCATGCCGTACTTCTACGGCTCGCTCAAGGTGGCGATCACGCTGGCCTTCGTGGGCACCACGGTCAGCGAGATGACGGCGGCCAACGAGGGCATCGGCTACCTGCTGGTGTCGGCCGGCTCGTCCATGCAGATGGGCCTGGCCTTCGCGGGCCTGATCGTGGTGGGCGCCATGGCCATGGCCATGTACGAGCTGTTCAGCGCCATCGAAAAGCACACCACCGGCTGGGCGCGGCGCGGCTCGCAGGGCGAATGAGCCCCGGCCGGCCGCGCGGCCGCGCTCAGGTGCGGCAGCCGGCCAGCGCGTCCAGGGGCTTTTGGTAGGTGGGGCTTTGCACGTCCAGCAGGCCCAGCACCGTGTGGAACAGGTTGTCGTGCGACAGCGGCGCGTCGAGCTGGCCGCGCACGCAGCGCTCGGACACGCCCGTGCGCGCGCCCAGGTTGCCCAGCCAGGCGACCATGGGGATGTGCTTTTGCTCGTCGGGCGCCATGGCGTAGGGCATGCCATGCAGGTAGATGCCCAGCTCGCCCAGCGACTCGCCGTGGTCCGACAGGTAGAGCATGCCGGTCTGGTAGCGGGACTGGCGGCTTTGCAGCCAGTCGATGGTCTGCGACAGGAACAGGTCGTTGTAGCGGATGGAGTTGTCGTAGACGTTGACCACCTGCTCGCGCGTGCAGCTGGACAGCGCATTGGTCAGGCACTCGGGCTGGAAGACCTTGGTCTCGGGCGTGGAGCGCTTGTAGTAGGCCGGGCCATGGCTGCCCATCTCGTGCATGACCAGCACCACGCCGCGCTCGCGGCGCTCGCGGGGCAGGGCGGCGATGCGCTCGTCCAGGCCGCTGAGCAGGATGCCGTCCAGGCATTCCCCGTCGGAGGAGCACAGCGCCTTGCCGTCGGCGGTGTCCAGCCGGTCGGCCGTGCTGGTGTTGGGAATGCGTTCGCACACGCCCTTGCAGCCGGCCTGGTTGTCTATCCACAGCACGGCCAGGCCGGCGTTGTACAGCACGTCGACCAGGTTGTCGTAGTCCACCTTGCTCTTGTAGAAGGCGCTGCGGCCCAGGTGGGAGAACATGCAGGGCACGGATTCGCGGGTGCTGGTGCCGCAGGAGGTGACATTGCTCCAGTTGAGCACCTGCCGTTTGGCCAGCTCCGGCGTGGTGTCGCGCGCATAGCCGTTCAGGCCCCAGTTGGCGGCGCGGGCCGTCTCGCCCACCACGAGCACGAACAGCGGCGGCTTGCGCTCGGCCGCGTAGCTGGCGCCCAGCGTGGCGCCGGCGGCGATGCTGGCGAAGGGGCGCTTGGGCCGCAGGATGGGCTTGAGCGCCGCGTCCAGCGTGGCCAGCACGGGGCTGACGGGGTTGAGCATGTGGCGCATCCACAGGTTGTTGCGCACCACGGGCGCGAGTTCGCGGTAGGAGACGAAGACCGAGGCGGCGATCAAGGCCAGCGCCGCCAGCGCCAGCAGCAGCACGTGGGCGGCCGCGCGCAGCGGCGTGCGCGCGCGCCGTATGCGCAGCGGCACCAGCCAGGCCGCGGGCAGGCCCGCCACCAGCAGCAGCTGCAGCAGCAACTGGGGGTTGAACAGGTCGCTGCTCTCGCGCAGGTCGGTCTGCAGGATGTTGTTGACCATGCCGCTGTCCATCACCGTGCCGTAGGCCACCATGAAGTACTGGGCGCTGGCGCCCACCAGCAGCAGGGCGATCCACAGCGGCTTCATGCCGCGCGGCCAGGCCGTCAGCGACAGCAGCAGCAGGATGCCGCCCAGCCCCAGCGGCAGCAGGCGCATCACCAGCGCCGCCAGGCTGCCGTCGTAGCCTTCGAGGTGGGGCAGGCGCAGCCACAGCGCCCAGTTGGTGGTCAGCAGCAGCCACAGCGACAGCACCAGGGCGACGGCGGGCGCGGAGCGCGGCGCGCTCCAGGCATGGCGCAGCAGGGCCAGCAGGCCATCGGGCGTGAGAGCGGAGCGGGGGATGCCGTGGCGGGGGCGGGAATTCGCGGGCAGGCTTTCGAACATGGCCGCCAGCGTAGAATTCCAAGCTTAAGAACGGCTGAACCCGGCGTTCAGGTTCCGTTCAGCTTGCGTCCATCGGAGCACCGGCCTGCGCCGGCGCGAATGTCCCACCCTCCATGCGAATCCTGCTGGTCGAAGACGACATGGCCCTGGCCGAGGCGGTCAGCGGCTATCTGCGTTCCAAGTCCTTTCTGATCGACAGCGTCCCGTCCCTGGCGCAGGCCCGCGCCTGCCTGGCCGGGGCCCGCTATGCCGCCGTGCTGCTGGATCTGCACCTGGCCGACGGCGACGGCCTGGCGCTCATGCCCACGCTGCGCCGCCTGGACGAGCCGCCCGTGACCATCGTGCTGACGGCGCGCGACCAGGTCAGCGACCGCATCCGCGGGCTCGATGCCGGCGCCGACGACTACCTGGTCAAGCCCTATGACCCCGAGGAGCTGCTGGCGCGCCTGCGCGCCGTGAGCCGCCGTGGCGGCGGCATGCAGGCCGGCCAGGATGCCGTGCTGCGCCTGGGCACGCTGGAGATCGATCTGGCCCGGGAGATGGTCCGCGACGCGGGCCGCACCCTGCTGCTCACGCCCAAGGAGTGGGCGCTGCTGCGCGTGCTCACCGCCCATCCGGGGCGGGTGCATGCGCGCGAGCACCTGCTCGATGCGCTCTACGGCTTCGATGCCGAAGCCGACAGCAATACGCTGGAGGTGTTCATCAGCCGGCTGCGCCGCAAGCTCGGGCGCGACCGCATCATGACCGTGCGCGGCACCGGATACCGGCTGGTGACCGAGCATGGCTGAGCCCGGCCCGCCTGCGCTGCCGCCGCGGCTGGCGGACCAGCTGGCGCGCGACCTGACGCTGGCGCTGGCGGCCGTCTGGCTGGTCTGCGTGCTGGCGCTGGCCTGGTATGTGGGCCATATCGTGCACCGCAACTTCGACCAGGAAATGGTGGACAGCGCCCACCGGCTGCTCGAAGTGGCCGTGCACCAGTTGGAGCAGCAGGACCATACGGCCGACGGCGTGCAGCTGCCCCACACGGCGCCCGTGCCCGGCGATGCGGGCGAAAACCTGGTCTACCAGCTGCAAAACCGCTATGGCGACGTGCTGCTGCGCACCCAGGCCGCCCCGGTGGAGCCGTTTGCCGTGCCCATGCGCGAGGGCTTTTACGAGCGCCAGGGGTGGCGCATGTATGTCGTGGCCCATCCCAGGCTGCCGCTGTTCCTGACGCTGGCCGACCCGCTGGCCGAGCGCAGCGAGGCGCTGCAGCACGCGCTGCTGGCCCTGGTGTCGGTGATGCTGGTGATGCTGGCCCTGATGGGCTGGGCGCTGCGCGTGACGGCCCGCCGGCGCCTGCGCGTGCTGCGCGACATGCAGTTGCAACTGAGTGAACGCGGCGGCGCCAACCTGGAGCCGCTGCAGCTGCAGGCCATGCCGCGCGAGCTGTGGCGGCTGGGCAGCGGCATCAACCACCTGATGCAGCGCCTGTCGCATGCGCTGCAGGTCGAGCGGTCGCTGGCCGCCAATGCGGCCCATGAGCTGCGCACACCGCTGGCCGTGGCCACGTTGCACCTGCGCACGGCCCTGGACAAGGGGGTGGCAGATGGCGACGTGCGCGCGGCCCACGAGGCGCTGGAGCGGCTGCGCCAGCGCACGGAAAAGCTGCTGCAGCTGTCGCGCGCGGCCTCGGGCGCGGCGCTGGCCCAGGACGAGGTGCGGCTCGATGCGCTGGCCAGCACCGTGGCGGCGGAGTTCTGGCAACAGTCCGAGGCCACGCAGCTGCGCCTGGAGGTGCTGCTGCCCGGGCAGCCCTGCGAGCCCGTCCGTGGCGATGTGGACACGCTGGCCATCGCCTTGCGCAATCTGGTGGAGAACGCGCTGCGCTACAGCGAAGGCGCCGACGTGGTGCTCGAAGTCTGCAGCAGCCATGTGCTCCAGGTCCGCGACGAGGGGCCGGGCATGGCGGCCGGCGCGCTGGCCAGCGCGCGCGAGCGCCATGTGCGCCACGTGCACAACGAACTGAAGCTGTCCGGCGACAGCGGGGTGTTATCCCGGGTCAACGACGGCTGGCTGACCACCAAGCTGAAAACCCGCCTGTTCGTGGACGGCGATGCGCC
>JBHIXF010000094.1:0-16443 GCA_041984925.1 Comamonas sp. | reverse complement strand
TCGACCCGCAGCGGTCAAACGGGCATGCTTGTGACTGTTCATCTGTCTCTCCTGACTTGAGTTGCTTGGCCTGGTAACCACAGCTTCCCAAATCTGAGACGGATGAACAACCTGTTGAGACATCACAGCTAGGCGCCCCCAGCTTCCGCGGGCACGCAAAAGTGCATCACACGCTCTAAAGCCCCAGCACCAGCCTGCCGCCCTTCGCGCGCGAGCAGCAGCTCATCATCTTGGTGCAGGCCGCGCGTTCGCCGCGCGTGAGCACCATGTCGCGGTGGTCCACCTCGCCTTCGAGCACAGGCACCTCGCAGGAGCCGCACAGGCCCTCGCGGCAATCGCTTTGCACGTCGATGCGCGCCTCGCGCAAGGCATCCAGCAGGGTCTGGTCGCTGCGCACCTGCAGCACGATGCCGGCGTCGCGCAGTTCGACCTCGAAGCCCTGCTCGCGGGCCGGGTCCAGCGCCCCCACGGTGGAGACGAAATGCTCCACGCGCAGGCTGTCCTCGGGCCAGTGGCCGCAGGCGGCCTGCAGGCCGTCCAGCAGGCGCTGCGGGCCGCAGGCATGGATGCGGGCGCCTGGGCGCGGCGTGGCCAGCAGGGCCGCGTAGTCGGCGCGCCGGCCTTCCTCGGCGATGTACAGATGCAGGCGGTCGCCGTGCGCGGCCTGCAGCTGCGCCAGCAGCGCCATGCCGGCGCGGCGCCGGCCGCTGTAGTGGATCTCGTAGGACAGGCCCAGCGCTTTGGCGCGCCGCGCCATGGCCGAGATGGGCGTGATGCCGATGCCGCCGGCCACGAGGATCAGGTGGCTGGCGCCCTCGTCCAGCGGGAAATGGTTGCGCGGCCCGCGCACCTGCACGGTGGCGCCGCAGCGCAGGTGTTCGTGCACCCAGGCCGACCCGCCCCGGCTGTGCGCCTCGCGCAGCACGGCGATCTCGTAGCTGCTGGCATCCTGCGGGTCGCCGCACAGCGAGTACTGGCGCGACAGGCCGGTATCGCCGCATTGCAGGTCGATGTGCGAGCCCGGCGTCCAGCGCGGCAGCCTGTGGCCGTCGGCCGCCTGCAGGCGCAGGCGCAGCACGCCATCGGCCGCAGGCTCGGCCTCGACCACGCGCATGCTGCGGCTGGCGCCGCCGCTGAGCGCCTCGCCGATGCGCACGGGCTGGCGCTGCCGCAGCAGCCCGGGGTCGCGGCGCTCGGGGTTGAGGGCCGGGTCCCACTCCACCCACAGGTGCTCGGGCCCCCGGAACGAGGTGTTGGGCACATAGGTGAATTGCTGCTCGGCCAGCCGCATGTGCGGCAGGCGGCGCGTGAACTCCTCCAGGAAGATCTGCATCTCCATGCGCGCCAGGTTCTTGCCCATGCACTGGTGCGAGCCGTAGCCGAAGGTCAGGTGGTCGAGCGCGTTGTCGCGGTGGATGTCGAAGAAGTCGGCGTCGGTGAAATGCCGCTCGTCGTGGTTGGCCGAGGAGGTGACGATGAGCAGCTTGCTGCCCGCCGGCACGGGCACGCCGCCGATCACCACGTCGCGCGTGGCTAGGCGCCGCCAGGCGGCGACCGAGCCGTTGTGGCGCAGGCACTCCTCCACGGCATTGGGGATCAGCGCGGGGTTCTCGCAGATCTGCCGCCAGGCCTCGGGGTGCTGCAGCAGCAGCTTGACGGCGTTGGCCGTGGCATTGGCCGTGGTCTCGTGCGCGGCCACGATGCCGGCCATCATCATGGAGTGCAGGTAGGAGTCGGTGACGACCTCGGGCAGCTCCTTTTGCTTGCGGATGCCGTACTGCATCCATCCCGGCGCATCGGGGTTCTCGCGCATCTTGGCCAGCACCTTGCCGGCCAGCTGCCAGAAGTTGCCCACCGCGTGGGCCACGGCCACCTGCTCCTCGGGCTTGGGCCGGCCCCAGGTGTTGACGGTGTGGGCGATGGAGTACTCGCGCAGCCTGTCCATGTCCTCCTCGGGCACGCCCAGGAAGTGCAGGGCCACGGTCAGCGGCACCTCCCACAGCATCTGGTCCACGAGGTCGGCGCGGCCGTCGTCGATGAAGCGGTCCACATAGGCGCGCGCCAGTTCGCGCACCATGGGCTCGTGGTGGCGCAGCTGCTCGGGCGTGAAGGGGTCCATCAGCGCGCGGCGGCGCGGCATGTGGGCCGGCTCGTCCTCGTTGACCAGGGTGCGGTTCAGCGCGAAGCCGTAGGAGGCCAGCACGGCATTGGCTTGCTCGCCCGTGGGCGTGATCTTCTCCAGCGCGATCGAGGGGCTGAACGTGAGGTTGTCGCGGAAGACCGCCTTGATGTCGTCGAAGCGCGTGACCACCCAGTAGCCCAGCCGGGGGCTGTAGAACACCGGCTCCTGCTCGCGCGACCAGCGCACGTACTCGGGCGGGTCCTGCTGGTAGCCGTCGCTGAACGGATCGAAGGCCGCCGCCCCGGCGCTGACGGGGCAGCCCGTGGGGCCGGTCTGGCCGCCGGTCTGTCGGTGGTCGAAGGGGCAGCGCGCGGGCGCGGCCGAGGACGTTGCGGGAGCGGTCATGGTGTTGTGTCAGTCTTCAATGCGCTTTGCACTATTGCGGGTGCCAGAAACTGGCGTGGCCCAGCTCAGGGACACCGAGCAAGGGCCGCCCCGCAGCGATGGTGTCGTCCCCCTCCCTTGCGAAGCAAGTAGAGAGGCGCCGTGCAACGGGGGGAAGCGACGTAGTCGCTCAGGGGGTGCGGGTCAATCCAGGGTGATGTGCTGGTCACGGATCAGCTTGTGCCAGCGCGTGCTCTCGCTGGCCAGCAGCGCGGCGAACTGCTCGGGGGTGTTGCCCACGGGCTCCACGCCGAAATCGACGAGCTTCTGGCGCACGGCGGGCTCGTTGATGGATGCCACCACCTGCCTGTGCAGGGCCGCGATGACCGGGGCCGGCGTCCGGGCCGGCGCCACCAGCCCCACCAGGGCGGCGGCCTGCACGTTGGGCAGGCCCAGTTCGGCGAAGGTGGGCACGTCGGGCAGCTGGGGCAGGCGCGTGGCGTTGGCCACGGCCAGCGGGCGGACCTTGCCGCCCTTGATGAAGCCGGCGCCCGCGGCCAGGTCCACCATCATCACGGGCACCTGGCCGCCGGCCACGTCGCCCAGGGCGGGCGCGGCGCCCTTGTAGGGCGCGTGCACCAGCTTCAGGCCCGCCTCCACCTTGAGCAGTTCCATCGCCAGGTGGTGCGGGCTGCCGGCGCCGGCCGAGGCGTAGTTGACGCCGTCCTTGCTGGCGCGCGCCTGCGCCAGGAATTCCCTGGCGCTGGTGGCCGCCATGCCGGGGCCGGCCACCAGGATCA
The DNA here is from genome assembly GCA_041984925.1 of Comamonas sp. Classification (GTDB taxonomy): domain Bacteria; phylum Pseudomonadota; class Gammaproteobacteria; order Burkholderiales; family Burkholderiaceae_C; genus Comamonas. Next base: position 13,137 of record JBHIXF010000094.1, on the reverse strand, counting down.
TGGGAAAGCGCCCCATCAGCGTGACCGGCGCCAGGTCGCGCGAGGGGTTGTAGCTCAGGCTCTTGTAGAGCACGGGGTTGAAGACCAGGGTGCCGTTGTCGGCCGACAGCACGGTGTAGCCATCGGCCGGGGCGCGTGCGGTTTCCGAGGCGCCGATGGCCGTGTTCCCGCCCGGGCGGTTGTCCACCACGATGGGCTGGTGCACCTGGGACCCCCAGGCCTGGCCGATGGTGCGGGCCAGGAAGTCCGAGCCGCCGCCGGCCGCGTAGGGAACGATCCAGCGCACGCTTTTGGCGGGGAACCTGTCCTGGGCCAGTGCGCCGGAAAGCGCGGTGGCGGCCAGCAGGCCTGCGGCCAGGGCGGTGGTGAAAAGGCGCTTGTGCATGGGGCGTGTCTCCGTGAGGCGGGGGGAATCCAAGGAATCTTGTTTTGCGTAATTTTTCTACGCATTGCGTAAAAATGGCGCCCGGGATTACCCGCAAGCATTACCCGCAAGCTGCGGCACAATGCCCCGCGAGCCCTTACAAGACGCCATGAACTCTGCCTCTGCCCCCGAGACTCCCGAGCCCGCCCCGCCGCGCGAGCGGCGCCAGCGCGTGCAGGCTGCCGAGACCTGCCTGGCCGTGCTCAAGGCCCTGGCCACGCTGGGCGGGCGCGCCAGCCTGACGGCCATCGGCGCGGCCGTGGAGGAAAGCCCGGCCAAGGTGCACCGCTACCTGGCCAGCCTGATGGCCGAGGGGCTGGTGGAGCAGGACCGGGGCGGCACGCAGTACGCGCTGGCCTCCGAGGCCATCCGCGTGGGCCTGGCCGCCATGCGCCAGTGCGACCCCATCCGCGTGGCCGAACCGGCCCTCGTGCATTTGCGCGAGGCCTTGCAGGTCACCAGCTTCGTGGCCGTGATGGGCAACCTGGGGCCGACCATCGTGCGCTTCGAGGAGCCCGGCCTGCCGGTCACCGTGAACGTGCGCGTGGGCTCGGTGATGTCGCTGCTGTGGTCGGCCACGGGGCGGGCCTTCTTCGCCTTCATGGACGACGATGCGCGCGTCGATGCGCTGCTGGCGCAGGAGCTGGCCGATGCGCCCCCCGCGCGGCGTGCGCTGCTGGATGCCGCAGACCCGCTGGGCGTGCTGCGCCGCGAGATCCGCGCCGCGGGCTGCGCGGCCATACGCGACGTCAACCTGCCCGGCATCAGCGCCGTCGCGGCGCCGCTGCAGGACTACACGGGCCATGTGGTGGGCGTGCTGTGCGCGCTGGGCGCCAGCGGCGGCTTCGACCCCGATCCGCAGGGGGCGGTGGCGCAGGCCGTGCGCGCGCAAGCGGGCCGCGTCAGCGCTTCGCTGGGTTACCTCTGCGCCTGATCTGCTACGGCGTCACCAGCGTGTAGGCCATGCGCAGGCGCTGCATGTCGCGGCCCAGGCGGCGGCTTTCGGGCAGGTGGCGCACCCAGGCCAGTTGCCGGGTGGTGCGCTCCATCAGGGCGCGGGTTTCGGGCTCCATGGCCTGCACGAAGTCCTGCCAGGCGGAGCGCGCCGCAGGCATGGCGCCGGCCTTGTCCAGTATCCAGGCCGTGGAATGGGCATAGCACAGCGCATCGCGCACGCGGCACAGCGGCAGGGGCAGGTGGGCGGCGGGGTCGTCCTCGAAGTCGATGAAGCCGATCACGCCATCGGCGCAGCAGACCATGTTGCGGGCAAAGGCCTGGCTCAGGCAGTCGCCGCTGGCGTGCACCTGCCGCAGCGTGGCCAGGCCCTGCAGCCACAGGGCCAGCGTGGCGCCGTCGCCCCGGGGCAGCGCGGCCTCCATGGCATTGCCCAGCGAGGGCGCCTCCACGCCGGGGCTTCCCAGGTGGCGCATGACAAAGCCGTCCTCGCATTCGGCCAGCACCGCGGGCACGCGCAGGCCGCGCCGGGCAAGCTGGCGCAGGCGGCGCACCTCGGTGCGTATGGCCTCGTGGCCGCCGGGATTGGGCACGGGCCGCAGCACGGGCAGGCGCAGGCAGGCGGCCAGCAGGGCCAGGGCCCGGTAGCGCCAGGCCGGGTTGCTGGCGCCCGCGCGCTTGACCCACAGGGTTTCGTCGCCCCGGTCATAGCGCTGGATGCTCAGGGGTTGGCTCAGCACGTGGTCGCGCAGGAAGGCGTCGTAGTCTGGCGGCGCAGGGGAGGGGGCGGCGGGGAGCGGTTCGGACACGGCGGGCTTTGTCGGGTGGGTGCCGGCGCAGGGCGCCCAGGCATGCACCGATTGTGCCGTGTCATGTCCATGACCTGGGGCAAGGCCGGAATCCGGGTTTGCACTGCGGCGGAATCGGAAAAACGGCGATGGAGCACCCCGAAAATTGAGACAATCGTTTCATCTTTTCGTACTCCCTCGATCCATGAATGCACAAGACAGTGGCAAGCTGGTTGCCGCGCTGGCGCGCGGCGTCTCCGTCCTCCAGTGCTTTTCCAACAAGCACCAGGAACTCAGCGCGCGCGAGCTGATGGAGATGACGGGCCTGCCCAAGCCCACGCTGTTCCGCCTGATCGACACGCTGTGCGAGCTGAACCTGATGCGCTATTCGGAGCGCCTGTCCAAGTACGTGCCGGGCGTGGGGCTGCTGAACCTGTCCTCGCCCGTGCTGGCGCGCATGCACATGCGCCAGTTCGCGCGCCCGCACATGCAGGAACTGGCCAACCACCTGGGCGGCCAGATCCAGCTGGCCGTGGGCCATGGCCGGCAACTGTGCCTGGTGGAGCTGGCCAACGGGCTGGCCAACAAGGTCTTCCTGCCCGAGATCGGCGTGCACATCTCGCTGTCGCGCACGGCCACCGGCCGCGCCTACCTGCTGAGCCTGCCCGAGGCCGAGCGCGAGGCCTTCATCGCCGAACTGCAGGCCGGCGACCCCGCGCGCGCCCGGCAGCTGCGCGAGCGCCTGGACGATGCGCGCCGCGATCTGGCCGAGCATGGCTTTTGCCGCAGCCATGGCGACCTGCACCGCGAGATCCAGTCCATCGCCGTGCCCATGTCCACGCCCCGGGACGGCGAGTACTGGGTGTTCTCGGTCTCGCTGCCCATCTACAGCCCGCAAAGCCGCGAACTGGAAAGCGATGCCGGGCCGCGCCTGATCACGCTGGTGCGGCTGGTGGAGGGCATGCTGGGCGCCTCCAGCCTGTCCTGAGCCGGCCTTCCTAGGTGCCGCCGCCTGTCAATCCAGTTGCAGTTGCCGGCGGGTGATCAGCGCGCCCCAGCTCTTGCGGTCGTCGTCCACCAGCTGGGTGAACCGTGCCCGCGGCATGCCGCCGGGCCGCCCGCCCAGCTCGCGGTAGCGGCGCGCCAGCTCGGGGTCCCTGAGCACGGCGACCAGGTGGCCGGTGAGCTTGTGCACCACGGCAGGCGGCGTCTGCGCGGGCAGGAAAAAGCCCATCCAGCCGACCTTGTCGAAGTCCGGCAGCCCCAGCTCGGTGGCCGTGGGCACCTCGGGCAGTTCGGGCTCGCGCGTGGCGCCCGTGACGGCGATAGGGTGCAGCCTGCCCGCCTTGATGTGCACCAGCGAGGCCGTGAGGTTGTCGAACATGAACTGCGTCTCGCCCGCGACGATGGCCGCCGTGGCCGGCGCCGAGCCCCGGTAGGGCACGTGCACCACGTCCACGCCCGTGCGCTCGCGCAGCAGCTCGCCCATCAGGTGCGTGGTCTGGCCCACGCCGGCCGAAGAGAAGGCCAGCTTGCCCGGCGCCTGCCGCGCGGCCTTGAGCAACTCGTCCAGCGAGCGCACGGGCGAGGCCTGGGGCACGACCAGCACGTTGGAGAACGAGATCATGTCCGTCAGCGCCACGAAGTCCTCGGGCTTGTAGGGCAGCTTCTTGTAGGCCGTGTAGTTGATGGCGTTGGAGCCCGTATTGCCCACCAGCACCGTGTAGCCGTCGGGCTGCGCCCGCGCGACCTGGCTGGCGCCGATGGAGCCGCCCGCGCCGGGCCTGTTGTCCACGATGACGGGCTGGCCCAGCCGCTCGGCCAGCTTGTGCGCCAGCAGCCGCGCGGGAATGTCGGTGGAGCCGCCCGCCGCGCCGGGCACGACCAGGGTGATGGGCCGGGTGGGCCAGGCGTCGGCGGCATGGACGGCCAGGGGGAGGCCGGCAGCGCATATCAATGCGGCGGCCAGCAGGGTGCGGCGTGTGTGCATGCTGTCTCCTTCTTGCGCTCTTCCCCTGCCCAGGCCCCGCTCAGCGCGGGGCCATGCGGATGGCGCCATCGAGGCGGATGGTTTCGCCGTTGAGCATGGCGTTCTCCAGGATGTGCAGCGCCGTCATCGCGTACTCGGGCGCCTGCCCCAGGCGCGCGGGGTGGGGCACGGACGCGGCCAGCGACTGGCGGATGTTCTCGGGCAGCCTGGCCAGGATGGGCGTGTCGAACAGGCCCGGCGCGATGGTGCACACGCGGATCATCTTCGTGGCCAGGTCGCGTGCCGCCACCAGGGTCATGCCGATGATGCCGGCCTTGGCCGAGGCATAGGGAACCTGGCCGATCTGCCCTTCGTAGCCGGCCACCGAGGCCGTGAGCACGCAGGCGCCGCGCTCGCCGTCCACGATGTCGTTGCGCGCCATGCTGGCGGCGGCCAGGCGCAGCGTGTTGAACGTGCCGATCAGGTTGACGCGCACGATGTGCGTGTATTTGTCCAGCGAGCCGGGGCTGCCGTCCTTCTCCACCAGGCGCAGCGGACCGCCCACGCCCGCGCAGTGCACCAGGGCTCGGAATTCGCCGAAGTCCTCGGCGGCGGCGATGGCCTGGGCCATCTGGCCGGCATCGGCCACGTCGGCCCGGACGAAGCGCAGGCGGTGGCCATGGCGCTGGCGGGCCGCGTCCACCATGGCGGCGCCGCGCTCCTCGTTCAGGTCCACCGCCACCACGTTCAGACCGCGCTCCAGCAGTGCCAGGGCCGATGCCTCGCCCAGGCCCGATACGCCGCCCGTCACCAGGGCCGTCATGTTCTCTTGCAGTCGCATGGATGGGTCTCCGGGCCCTGGCTCACAGGCGTTCGATGAGGGTGGCGTTGGCCATGCCGCCGGCCTCGCACATGGATTGCAGGCCGTAGCGCCCGCCGCTGTCCTCCAGCGCGTGCAGCATGGTGGTCATCAGGCGGATGCCCGAGGCCCCCAGCGGATGGCCCAGGGCGATGGCGCCGCCGCGCGGGTTCAGCCGCTCGGGGTCGGCGCCCAGCTCCTTTTGCCAGGCCAGGGGCACGGAGGCGAAGGCCTCGTTGATCTCGCAGTGGTCGACCTGCTCCAGCCGCATGCCGGCCTTGGCCAGCACGCGCCGCGTGGCGGGAATCGGCGCCGTGAGCATGTACAGCGGGTCGTCCCCCACCACGTCCAGCGCCACGAAGCGCGCACGCGGGCGCAGGCCCAGCTGCAGGGCGCGCTTCTCGCTCATCAGCAGCATGGCGCTGGCGCCGTCGGTCATCTGCGAGGCATTGCCGGCCGTGGTGTGCCAGCGGATCTGCGGAAAGCGCGCCGACAGCGCGTCGTTCTGGAACACGGCCTTGAGCGCGGCCAGCTTCTCCACGGTGGTGCCGGGGCGGATGGTCTCGTCGGCCGTGACGCGGCCGGCGGGGGTGGCGATGCCCACGATCTCGCGCGCGAAGCGGCCGGCCGACTGCGCCGCATGGGCGCGCTGGTGGGAGCGCGCGGCATAGGCATCGAGTTCCTCGCGGCCCAGGCCCCAGCGCGCGGCCACCAGGTCGGCCGAGATGCCCTGGCCCACCAGCCCCGGCGCAAAGCGTGCATCGAAGCGCGCGCCCGTGGTGTTCTGGCCCATGCGCGAGCTGCCCATGGGCACCCGGCTCATGGACTCCACGCCGCAGGCGATCACCACGTCCTGCGTGCCCGACAGGATGGCCTGCACGGCGAAGTGCACGGCCTGCTGGCTCGATCCGCACTTGCGGTCGATGGTGGTGGACGGTACGTGGGCCGGCAGGCCCGCGGCCAGCCATGCCAGGCGGCCCGGCGTGCCGGCCTGCTCGCCCGCCTGGCTCACGCAGCCGGTGATCACGTCATCCACCGCGCCCGGGTCGATGCGGCTGCGCTGCACCAGCTGCTCCAGCACCTGGCTCAGCAGATCGACCGGGTGCAGTTGGGCCAGGGCGCCGTCGGGCTTGGCCCGGGCCATGGGACTGCGGATGGCATCGACGATGACGGGAGTGTTCATGCGAATTTGTGAGACTGATGGTTCATGAAATGAATGATAAGACTCGGAAAAATGATTGCGAAAAGCGTTTTCCCCGATGAAAAACCGGGCGGAAAGAAAAATACTGGGAAAGAATCCATGAAATACGAGACATGTGGTTCAAAAAGGAGGCTGGTGTGCATGACTTCCACAGCTGGGCCGATGCCCGGCCCGAGCGCATCGCATTGACCCTGGGCGACAGCGGCGAGCAGCACACGGCCGGCGCGCTGGCGCGGCGCTCGCGCGAGATCGCGCAGTGGATGGCCGGCCAGGGGCTTGCCGCCGGCGACACCGTGGCCGTGCTGATGGAAAACCGCGTGGAAATCCTGGAGCTGGTGCTGGCCGCGCGCCTGGCGGGCCTGTACGTGGTGGTGATCAGCACCCACCTGACGGCGCCCGAGGTGGCCTACATCCTGGTCGACAGCGGCGCGCGCCAGGTCTTCGCCTCGGCCGCCACGGCGGCGCAGCTGCAGGACGCGCCGGTGCACTGTCGCCATTCGGTGGATCCGGTGGATGCCGCCGATTCCGCCGCAGGCCTGGCCTCGCTGGCCGGGGTGCTGGCCGCATGGCGTGCGCAGGACCCCGAGCCCATCGACCTGTCCGGCCGCCCGCTGGGGCGCGACCTGCTGTATTCCTCGGGCACCACAGGCCGGCCCAAGGGCATCAAGAAGGCATTGCCGGCAGCGCTCTACCGCACGCAGCCCGACCCCGAATTCCTGTCCTGGCAGCGCCACATGGGCTTCGGCGCGGACACGGTCTACCTGTCGCCCGCGCCGCTGTACCACGCCGCGCCGCTGCGCTACTGCGTGCGCACGCTGGACGGCGGCGGCGCGGTGGTGATCACCGCGCGCTTCGATGCCCGGCAGTCGCTGGCGCTGATCGAGCGCTACCGCATCACGCACAGCCAGTGGGTGCCGACCATGCTGGGCCGCCTGCTGCAACTGCCCGAGCAGGTGCGGCGCGGCCATGACCTGTCCAGCCACCGCTGCGCCATCCATGCGGCCGCGCCCTGCCCGGTGGCCGTCAAGCAGGCGATGCTGGACTGGTGGGGCGACATCCTGCTGGAGTACTACGCGGGCTCGGAAGGCTGCGGCATCACGCTGATCGACTCCGCCGAATGGCGCCGGCGCCCCGGCTCGGTGGGCCGTGCCATCCACGGGCGGCTGCGCATCGTGGGCGACGATGGTCAGGAGCTGCCGCCCGGCCAGATCGGCCGCGTCTTCTTCTCCGACGTGGCGCCTTTCGCCTACCTCAACGACCCCGCCAGGACCCGCGAGGCCATCGACGAGCGCGGCTGGGCCACCTACGGCGACCTGGGCCATGTGGACGAAGAGGGCTACCTGTTCCTCAGCGACCGGCGCGCCGACCTGATCCTGTCGGGCGGCGTCAACCTCTATCCGCAGGAGATAGAGAACGCGCTGGCCACGCACCCCGCCGTGCAGGAGGTGGCCGTGGTCGGCGTGCCCGAGCCCGACTTCGGCGAGCAGCCCATGGCCGTGGTCGTGCTGCGCCAGGGCCATGCGCCCAGCGCCGAGACCGCGCGCGCCATCGTCGCCGAGGCCGCCGGCGGGCTGTCGCGCATCAAGCGCCCGCAGCGCCTGCAGTTCGTGGACGAGCTGCCGCGCCTGCCCACGGGCAAGCTGCTGCGGCGCGTGCTCAAGGACCGTCTGCGCGACCAGCCCCAGGCCGGCTTTTCCCTGCGCTGAGCCCCACGCCTGCTTCACCGACTTCTACGGGAAACCGCCCATGCAAGACCTGACCGAACGCACCGTCTACCGCGAAGACCATGAACAGTTCCGCGAGCAGGCCCGCCGCTTCTTCGAGCGCGAGATCGTGCCCCACCATGCCGAATGGGAGCGCCAGGGCATCGTGCCCAAGGAGGTCTGGCGCAAGGCCGGGCGCGAAGGCCTGCTCAACCCCATGCTGCCCGAACCCTATGGCGGCGGGGGCGACTTCGGCCATGCGGCCGTGCTGCTGGAGGAGATCGCGCGCACCGGGGCCAGCGGCCTGGGCTTTCCGCTGCATTCGGACATCGTCGCGCCCTACATCCATGCCTACGGCAACAAGGCGCAGAAGGACCGCTGGCTGCCGCGCATGGCCGCGGGCGAGCTGATCGGCGCCATCGCCATGACCGAGCCCGGCGCGGGCAGCGACCTGAAGTCCGTGCGCACCACCGCGCGGCGCGAGGGCGGCCACTACGTGCTCAACGGCCAGAAGACCTTCATCACCAACGGCATCAACTCGGAGCTGGTCATCGTCGTCGCCAAGACCGCGCCCGAGATGGGCGCCAAGGGCGTGTCCCTGATCGTGGTCGAGGACGGCATGCCGGGCTTCTCCAAGGGCCGCAAGCTGGAGAAGATCGGCCTCATGGCCCAGGACACCTCGGCGCTGTTCTTCGACGACGTGCGCGTGCCCGCCGACCACCTGCTGGGCGAGGAGAACGCAGGCTTCAGGTACCTGATGCACGAGCTGGCCCAGGAGCGCCTGGTGGTGGCCGTGCGCGCGGCCGCCTCGCTGGAGGCCTTCCTGCACAAGACCATTGCCTACACGCGCGAGCGCCGTGCCTTCGGCCAGCCCGTGTTCGACTTCCAGAACACGCGCTTCAAGCTGGCCGAGGCCAAGGCGCAGGCCACCATGCTGCGCATCTTCGTGGACGACTGCATCGCCCTGCACCTGCGCCGCGCGCTCACGCCCGACCGCGCCGCCATGGTCAAGCTCAATGCCACGGCGCTGCAAAACCGCCTGCTTGACGAGTTCCTGCAGCTGCACGGCGGCTACGGCTACATGACCGAATACCAGGTCGGCCGGGCCTGGACCGATGCACGCATCGGCCGCATCTACGGGGGGAGCGACGAGATCATGAAGGAGATCATCGGGAGGACGTTGTAAGCACCCCCTGAGCCGCTGCGCGGCCTCCCCCTCTCTACTCGCTACGCGAGGGAGGGGGACGACACCCTCGCTGCGGGGCGGCCCTTGCTCGGTGTCCCTCGCCTTGGGCCGTGCCGGTTTCATAGGGCGTGAGCGTGGCACGGCGTGCAGAGACGTTCGGCAGGGGGATGCTTTCGGGGACATGTTCCGAGCGGGTGCCACGGGCTTGGCGGCGCGGATACACTGCGGGCCATTCATTCAGGGGCTGGCCGTGGCCGGCTCCTTTCCCCAGTTTTCCCGAGAGATTCCCGCCATGTCCAACGATTCCCACGACGCCGCAGCCCTGCCCGACGAGCCCGCCCTGGCGCCCGAGGCGCTGGAGGAGCTCGATGATCTGCTCGATGACCTGCGCACGCGCGGCGAGGAGATTCCGCAGTGGGAGTTCTGCGATGGTTTCCTGACCGCCCTGGTGTGCACGCGCCGCGAGGTGCCGGCCGCCGAGTGGCTGCCCATGCTGCTGGGCGATGGCGGCACGCTGGAGGCCGTCGAAGGCCAGCCCCTGCCCCTGCTGGAGGTCTTCAAGGACGAGGCGCAGCAGGCGCGCTTCCTGGAGCTGGCCGGCCTGCGCCTGGCCGAGGCCCGCGCCCAGCTGGACGCCGACGTCAAGACGCTGGAGGACGACCGCACCTTCCAGCCCGAGGTCATGGACATGCGCGGCGCCATCCTGTCGCTGCCCGAGCAAGAGCGCCCTGAGGAAGGCGAGATTCCCTCGTTCGGCCAGGTCTGGGCGCTGGGCTTCATGTTCGTGGTCGAGAACTGGGCCGAGGAATGGGCCGCCCCGCGCGACAAGGAAGCCGCCGGCTGGCTCAACGAGGCGCTCAACGCCATCGTCGCCCTGACCGAGGACGACACCGGCACGCCCGAAGTCTGCATGTACGACGAGGACGGCCCCGCCAGCACCAGCCAGGAGCGCGTGGAGCAGTTCGGCGAAGCCATCTGGGCGCTGTACGACCTGCGCCAGATCTGGAAGAGCATGGGCCCGCGCCAGGAAACCATCGTCAAGGGCGAGCAGCCGGGCCGCAACGACCCCTGCCCCTGCGGCAGCGGCAAGAAGTTCAAGAAGTGCCACGGCGCCTGAGCGCCGCGGTCACAGGTTTTGCCAACGGGGCTCCAGGCCATGAAGCACATCGGTGAACGCATCCGCGCCCGCCGCGCCGAACTGGGCATGACCCAGGGCCGGCTGGCCGAGGCCGCAGGCATCACGGCCTCGGCCGTCTCGCAGATCGAGTCGGGCGCCATCCGCACCCTCAAGAACGACACCCTGGCCCGCGTGGCGCTGGCGCTGCAGACCACGGCGCTGGAGCTCACGGCCGGCCTGGAAGACGACAACGCCCCGCTGCCCGTGGACGAGCAGCGCCTGCTGGAAAGCTACCGCGCCCTGCCTGCCCCGCTGCAGGAGATCGCGCACAAGCTCATAAGAGCCTTGCGCTGATCAGCGCGTTCAGGCGCTGCAGGGCGTGTGCGACGGTGGCCTGGCGCACGGCGGCGCGGTCGCCGTCAAAGCGCAGGCATTCGCTGTGCGTGGCGCCATACACGTTCCAACCGAACCAGACCGTGCCCACGGGCTTGGCGGCGCTGCCCCCGCCCGGCCCCGCCACGCCCGTCACGGCCACGCTGCATTGCGCGCGTGAGTGCGCCAGCGCGCCCTCGGCCATGGCGCGCGCCACGGGCTCGCTCACGGCGCCATGCTCGGCGATCAGCGCCTCGGGCACGCCCAGCAACTCGTGCTTGGCCGCATTGGAATAACTGACGAAGCCGCGCTCGAACCATTCGCTGGACCCGGCGCGGTCCGTGCAGGCCGCGGCGATCATGCCGCCCGTGCAGCTCTCGGCCGTGGCCAGCATCCAGCCGCGTTGCAGCAAAGCCTTGGCAAGGGCGTCTGTCAAGGCGGGAAGGGAAGGCGTGTCATCCATCAAAGAGGGCATGGGAGTCCTTGGCATGAGGGCTGGGCTGCCGATCTTCTCATGCATCACGCCAGTTCCCCGGGCCAAGGCGGCTGCGCCACTGCCGTGGAATCAGACAAAAAAAGGCCAAAAACCAGAATCGTCTGAGTGATTTTTTCCCCACTGTTGTCTAGATTCAAAAGTCTTCGCAACACAACGACAGGGGGGAGGGAAATCCATGGACCTCGGGCATGCAGCCACTCCGGCCATTGCCGCAACGCATGCGCGCAATGGCGCCACCCCACGCCACTTCGTCCATTGCCTCGCGCGCAACGGCAGTGGCATTCCTCTGCATCGGGCAGGTGGGGCCTGACTTCCGGCACCGCAGCCGCACGCGCAATCCCTCTCCATCTTTTTATCCATCCACTCTTGCACGACCGATCTCAAGCCATGACCACATCCGCCGACATCACCCGCCCCTATATCAACTATTCCAAGGCTTTCAGCAGACATATGGCCAGCGCCATGGACAGCCGAAGGCTGGACGTGCTGGTGCTCACGCCGCAGGACTACGTCGGCATCCTGCAGGACAGGTCGCGCCATGACCCCGTCCTGGCCGCCGACCTGAGGGCCATCCTGGCCCAAGGCTCGCTGGGCAAATACTGGACCGATGTTGTCAGCCCCAACACCAGCAGACCCTGGACGGTGCCTGCGGGCCTGGCGGCCAATGACATATACCTGATCGCCAAAACGCTGGCGGCCCTGCGCATTTCTGGCGCCAGCTCTTATGTCAAACGGGGACCCAAGGGCACCTACATCATCATCAAAGGCTACCCTGGCTTTCGCAACAACCTGCTGCAGGGTACGCGCTTTCTGGCGTCCCACCCCCGCATGATCCAGATGGGCCTGGGCATACGGGGAATGCAAGGCGCGGCCAAGGGCGGGTTCATTCTGGGTCTGGTCGTTTCCGTTGCCGTTGAAACGCTGGATTTCATTTTCAATGACCAGAAAACCATGCATGACCTGGTGGGAGGGATTGGGGTTGAGGCGGTGAAGGCAGGGTTGGCGACGATGATGGGGATTGGGGTTGGTGCTGCAGTTGCGAGCCTTATTTCTATCGCTATTTTGCCTATGGCGGCTATGGCTGTAACTGTTTTAATTGCCGGCATGGGGTTCAATTACATTGATAGAAATTGGGAAATAAAGGGAAGTGTTATAAAAGCTCTAAGAATGCAGACGGATGGAGTAGAGCAAGGTATATATCGTATTAATACTAGCAGTAGCTCATGGAAAAATTTCAGTGAAAATGAAGGCAGAGAAATACTTGGATATTCCGAAAGCTCTGAAATAATCTGCAGGGTTAGAAGAATGTACTGAGGGACGTAGATATGAAAAGCCCTGAAGAAATCAGAAGGATTCTGGCATGGGGGTTGACGTCCAGTATTTTATTGATGGTCTTTTGTGTTTGGTATGTCAAGGAGTCATTTTTCGAAACTATCAATTCTTTGTTGAATCTGGATCCAGTAGTCAGAATAACGCCAGTCGATCCTATCGTGGTGTATTTTCCAATAATGCTTGCTACTGTGATAGTGGGGCTTATATTAGGGGCAATTCCTTGTAAAAAAAGTGTTTTGAAAATAGCAGAGCTTTTTGTGAATATTTCCTGCTTTGTGTTGATTGCTGTCGCGCTTAGTTGTATCTTTATCGTTACCCCTTTGCAATATTATGCAATGCCCAAGCTGGGGTATACACGATGCAATATTCTAAAGGACCATCCTACCATTTATTTCACGGATTGGGTAAAGAACCCTGATTGGTGTGTGCGCGGCAAAAGCCGGGAATGGGTCAGGGAGCAGGCAAGGCTGGCCAGTGCGAAGGGCTCTTGAATAGGCTTGACCTCCAATAAGTGCGGGCAATTCATACCGGTCTGTGTGGAAAAAAACCGGCAAAGCGATTGCCCCTGGCGCCTTTCAGTCCATGCATGAGTGACTTCAAACCATGACCACATCCGCCGACATCACCCGCCCCTATATCAACTATTCCAAGGCTTTCAGCAGACATATGATCAGCGCCATGGACAGCCGAAGGCTGGACGTGCTGGTGCTCACGCCGCAGGACTACGTCGGCATCC
>JBHIXF010000093.1:0-17019 GCA_041984925.1 Comamonas sp. | reverse complement strand
ATGGAGGCGGAGATGGCCACCGTGGTGCCTGCGGTGGTGTCGTACAGGTGGACCTTGGCCACGTCGGCCGATCCGATGCGCTCGCCGAAGTCGAGCACCAGGGCGGCGCCCACGGCCACGCTGGTGGCGTTGTCGGCGGGGGTGCTGGTGGCGGGGCGGAGGACGGGGGCGGCGGTGTCCAGCGTGTAGGCCTGGCTGGCGGCGGTGCCGTCGTTGCCGGCGGCGTCGGTGACCTTCAGGCGCAGCGTGCCGCTGGCGGCCAGCGTGATGCCGTCCCAGGTCAGCGTGGTGCCCGAGACCTTGGCGGTGATGTCGGTCCAGGTGGCGCCGTTGTCTAGCGAGCCATAGACCTTGTCGCCGGAGTCCAGTGCGGCACTGAGCGTCGCCGTCAGGCTCTGGCTGGCTTGGCTGGTGATGAAGTCGGTGCCGCTGCTGCCGGAGTCGTCCGAGAACTGCAGGCCGGTGAAGGTCTGCGCGGGTGCCGTGGTGTCGATGACGATGTTCTTGCCGGCACCCAGCGAACCGGCGGTGCCCGGCGCGGCAAGGGTGAGCACGGCATCGTCGCCACCGGCGTTCTGGATGGTGGCGCCGTTGAGCTGCAGTGCGCCGCTGCCCAGGTAGTCCAGGTCGGCGCTGTTGTCGCCGGCCTGCACGGTGTAGGTGAAGCTCAGCGTGCTGGAGCCGGAGCCGCTCTGATAAGTGGCAAAGCGTCCGGGCGCGCCCAGGTCCAGCAGCAGCGTGGGCACGCCGCCCGCCGTGTCGACGGTCACGTTCTGGTCGAAGGTGACGGCGATGGTGATGGTGGTGCCGGCCTGGTAGCTGCCATCGGCATTCAAGGCGCTGATGCCGGTGACGGCCGGGTTCAGCGGGTTGACCGTGATGGTGATCGTGTCGGTGTCGGTCTTGGGGCCGTCGCTGCCGGAAAAGCCCGAGTCATTGGTTTCGATGGTGATGCCCGCGCTGCCCAGGTAGCCGCTGGCGGGCGTGAAGCTCAGGCCCTGCAGCACGGCGTTGACCGGGCCCGTGTTGCCCTGGATGGTGACCGTGGTGACATCGGTGCTGCCGCCGCCGCTGGTCACCGACACGTCCGGCGACGCAGGCAGGGTCAGGGTGCCATGGGTCGCCGTCAGCGTGACCTCCAGGATGTCGCCATCGACATCGCTGACGGAGATGGCGTTGCCGTTGGCGGTGCTGAAGATCAGCGTCGCATCCTGCTTGACCGACTGCGCGCCCGGCACCGCATTGACCGGAGCGTCGTTGATTGCATCCACGGTCACGCTGCGGGTCCGCACGGCGCTGTCCAGGCTGCCGTCATTGACCTTGAATTCGATGCTCCGGGTGGTGGTGTCCGGATTGTCCGAAGTGCTGGTGTAGGTGACCGCGCGCAGGGCCGCTTGCCATTGGGCCGGGCTGGCGCCTGCCGCGGACGTCAGGGTCAGCGTGGCGGAGGCCGCATCCCAGGAGGCGCCGATGTCGCCCATGGTCTGCGCGTTGGCCACCAGGGCCAGCACGTCGGTGCTTTCCGCGTTGGTGATCCTGACGGTGGCGCTGGCCAGGGTCGGGCTGTCCGGATCGGTCACGGTGATGCCGCTGTCGACGGCCACGGGCGTCGAGTCCACGTTGGCGCCTTCGGTGAAGGCGGCTTGGCCGTTGGAGCCCGTGAGCACCGGCGCATCGTTGACCGCGTTGACGGTCAGGGTCGCGGTATCGGTGGCCGTGGAGTAGGCCGAGGTGCCGCCCGAGATGGTGGTGTTGACCTTGGCGCCCTGAAAGCCGTTGGTGCCGTTGGTCTGGTCCCAGGCCTTGTAGGTGAGGGTGGGTGTTTCCGCATGCACGCCATCCGGCACGAAGCGGACCTTGTCCTGGGGGCGCAGGATCAGCGCCGCGCTGTCGCTCACTAAGCCGACATTGTTCCAGGTGGCGCCGGCATTGGTGCTGAATTGCCATTGGCCATAGGAGGATGTGAGGCCGGTGATGGCGATGCCCTTGAGCGCGCCGCTGTCCACATCGGCAATCCCGCCCGTCAGGCTGCTGACCAGATCGCCGGCATTGGTGGCCGGGTTGTCCGTGATGGATGACAGGGTGGGCGATAGCGCCGCCATCACGGGCGCGTCGTTGACCGAGGACACGGTCAGGGTGGACTGGGCCGTGCCCGTGGAGAACGCCGTGCTGCCGCCGTTGCTGGTGGTGTCGGCCAGGCCGCGGATGCCGTTGGCCGAAGCCGTGCCGCTGGTCTGGTCCCAGGCGCGGAAGGTGAAGCCGACGCTCTCGCCATTGGCGCCGTCTGGAATGTAGCGGACCTGGCTCGTGCTGGCCAGCAGCAGTGCGCTGGTGCTGGAGACGGCGCCGAAATCGGTCCAGGTGGCGCCGTCGGTGGAGTACTGCCAGGTGCCGCGGCCGCTGGTGGCGGTGATGGCCATGCCGGACAGGGCGCCGGTGTCCACGTCGCCATGGGTGGTGCCGGCCAGGACCGTGCTCACCGCGTAGCCGGCGCTCGTCGTGTCCTCGTTGATCTGCGACATGGCGTGCGGACCGCCGCCGAGGGTCGGGGCGTCGTTGACCGCGACCACGGTGACGGTGCTGGAGACGCTGACGGTGGCCGTGTCGATGCCGCCCTGGGCCGTGCCGCCGCTGTCGCGCACGGAGTCCAGGCTGACCGCCCGGGGCGGTCCCGAGGGCCCTTCGCTGTCGTTGCGGTAGGCGATGCCGTTGACGATGGACTGCGCCGCCGCCGCCGACAGGCCGCCATGGGTGAGGGTCACGGTGGCGGTGGAGCCGGCCACCGAGACGGAGACGGTTGCGCCGTTGCCGGCAGTGGTCACGCCGGTGCCGTTGAACAGGGTCACGTTGCTGCCGTCGATGGCCAGCTTCTCGGCAGCGCCGTTGGTCAGGTTGGTGACCGTGAGGATGATCTGGTTCACCGTCTGCCCGGCCTCGACGGTGCTGATCGTGGTGCCGGAGAACAGGGCGACCGCGCTGCCGTTCTCGGTATAGGTGGGGTTGGAGCCGGTGGTGCTGACCACGGGGGCATCGTTGACCGCCGCGACATCGACGCTGACCAAGGCCGGCGTGCTGGCGCCGCCGTCGCCATCTTTGACCGTGATCCGTACGGTGCGTGTGCTGGCCTGGATGTCGGTGCTGTTGGTGTTGAGATAGGCCAGGTTGTGCAGCAGCGCGGAGACGGCCTCCGGCGTTGCCGAGGCGTTGAGCGTGACCACCAGGGGATTGCCGCCGGTGCCGCCGGCAGCGGTGCCGATGGCCGCGCCGCCGTAGGTGACGGTGGTGCCGGACACGCCGATCTGGCCGGCACCGGTGCCATCGTCGATGACCATCAGCACATCTTGCGAGGCCATGTTGTGGGTGATGATGCTGGCCGTGACATTGCCGCCAGCGAAGTCGGGAGAGTCGGTATCGCTCACGGTGGCGTTGCCATCCAGGTCCAGACGCAGCGCGGGGCCCTTTTCGGTGTAGCTGACGGTGTCGCCATGCAGGTTGGCAATGGTGGGCGCCGCGGAGTAGGCCGTGTTCAGGAATCCACCATCGTTGAAGATATTGTTGGATGCCGCCGGCATGTACGCAGGCAACCCGCCCGCGCCATTGCCTCCCAGGCCGCTGGCACCGGCATTGCCCGTCATGGCCGCATAGCTGGCTGCCGAGATTTGCAGCGTGCCCTTGTTCCAGATGCCGCCGACGCCCCTTCCACCTGTTCCACCGGGATCTGGCGATGCACCTGCCCCTGCACCGTTGCCGCCGCCGCCCCCGCCACCACCGCCTGCGGCGATGTTGCCGGATATGGACGAGTTGCCGATGATGGTCAGGGTGCCGGCGGAGCTGTTGTAGATGCCCCCTGCCGCATTGCCGCCTGCGCCGCCGGTGGCATCCCAGCCGGAGCCGCCGCCACCGCCGCCGATGGAGATCGCTGCGTTGCTGGCCGTGCCTCCTGCGCCCCCATTGCTGTAGCCATAGTTCCCTATCGCTCCGGCGCCGCCTGAAGCGCTGCCGCCCTTGCCGCCCATGTAGTCGGGGACGAAGCTGCCACCATCGCCGCCCTTATTCGCAGAGCCGGGCGTGCCTGCGTAGCTGCCTATTCCGTTGCCGGTGCGTCCGCCATGGCCGCCGATCTGGCCACCGATTCCGCCGCCACCGCCACCGCCACCGCCCACCGTGCCGCCTTGCACACCTCCGCCGCCACCGCCACCGGATGCGGCATTGGCGGTAACGGCGACATTGTTGAGGGTGAGATGGCCCTCGTTGTAGATCCCGCCCCCCAGGGCCGGCACGGCACTGGCCCCCCCATTGCCGCCATGGCCTGCGGACAGCCCTTTGGTGATGACCAGCCCGTCAAAGGTCGCGGTGACGCCTGCGTTGACCTTGACCATCTGCGTCCTGTACTGGCCATCCAGCGTGACATCGGCCACGCCGTCATTGTCCAGGTCGCCGTCCAGGATGAGGTCCTTGTCGATGACCAGCTGGCTGAAGAGGTTGACGGTCATTGCGGAGCTGAACGTCACCGTGTCGCCGGCCTGGGCCGCCAGCAGCACCTCGCGCAGGGAACCCGCGCTCCAGTCGGCGCTGCTGGTGACGGTGCGCGTTGCCAGGCTCCCTTCATAGTCCTGCAGGGCCTGGGCCGACAGCACGGGCGCGCTCTCTATGCTGCCCGTGGTGATCTCCAGCTCCCAATTGCCGCCGGCTCCCGTGCGGTCGCTGCTGGCGGCCACGTCGGCTCCCGTCAGCTGGGCCAGCGTGGACACGAACTGTGCGCCCGCCTCGCCCTGGCCCAGGTCGCAGGCGTAGACCAGCAGGTCACCGTCCGGCGTCAGGCCGCGGCCCAGGGCCGCCAGGTCCGCGGCATGGGCCGACAGCGTGCTGGCGTCCAGGAAGGTATTGCCCAGCCACATCTGCCCGGCGCTGCCGTGCGCCAGCACGTGGACCGAAGCCACGTCGCCCTTGTCGCCCAGCGCGGCAGCCATCTGCTGCAGGCCATCCTCGCCGGGCCTGATGTAGACGATCTCGGCATGGGGGGACAGGTCCTTGGTCAGGGTGCTGGCGTCCTTGATGCGGCTGTCGACAAAGACGATTTCACGCGCGGCGATGCTGGCAGAGGTGGTCATGGGGTCTTTCCAGGGTGGGGCCGATGGCGCGTCACGCGTTTGCGGCGTTGTGGAGCGGGGCGGCAGGCGGTGGCGCCTCGGCGCTGCCGTCCTTCGGGGGGCGGGCCGTGATCACGCTGGCACGGCTGCGGCTGCCGTCCTGCCAGAACGACAACTGGCTGTACTGATCGAACAGGTCGGGCGGCAAAATGGTGTCCCGCCGCTCCATGGCCACGCGGGCGCGCACCTTGTGCAGGCCATGCAGGCCCAGGCCCTGATCGAACTCGGGAGCGTCGTAGTCCACCTTGCCGAAGTCGTGGGAGAACTCGGGCTCGCCCAGGAAGCGGTAGATCAGCGGCATGACTTTCCCGGGGGCCTGGGCCAGAAGGTCGTAGTCGACGATCAGCAGGGATTGCGCGTGTTCGCCATAGAAGGCCTCCTTCAGCGCGGTCCACGGGTAGCCCACGAGGCGGTTGCGCTGGGCGAGCGTCTCCACGCGGCTGTAGACGGTGTTGCGCTCGTTGTCGTCGTTGAACAGGCGGGTGATCTCGAAGGGGTTGGCGCGGTAGCGGCGCTCCAGGCTGTCCATGATCCAGGCCACGTTGCGCACGCAGGCGATCAGCCGCGAGCCCGGGAACAGATCCATGAGTGCAGGCATCTGCGCGCTCCACATGCGGTTGGTGTCGAAGATGATCTGCTTGTCCGCACGGTCCGCGTAGTAGCTGTCGAACAGGCCGCGCGCCAGGCGGCGGCGTTGTTCAGTGGTCACCACGGGGCCGAACTCGCTGCCTGCGCCCAACTGGTTGAGCATGCCGCGCAACAGGCTGCCCACAGGACTCGTCATGCCTGCATGCAGGCGCGGGTTCTGCAGCAGCAGCGCGGACAGCAAGGTAGAGCCCGAGCGCGGCAGCCCGGTGATGAAGTGATAGCGGGGACCCTGGTGCGCGTTCAATGGCGGCCTTTCGCGGCGGCCGTCCGGGTGCGGGCGCCACAGGTGGTGGATGGCGGGTGCGGTGCGCCAGGCTCTGGCAGCGGCGCATGCCGGAGCGCCGCGGGCGGACACGGTGCCCGTTTGCCCGCGGCACGCAGCCGCCCGGCATTGCGCTGGCAATTCATTGCTGCGGACCGCAATCGCTGGTGGCACGACACCCGGATTCTTGGGGCGATGGTAGTGTGTGGAAGTAACTTTATTAATAAAAGTTAACAATCGATGCCGCAAAGCTGTTTGGGGCCGGCATGGCTGCAGAGCCTGGCGCCAGCATCTGGACAAGGGCGCCTGGGGCGGGAAGTGGTGGCTCGCGCCTTGTTATGATGACTGTATATGGATACAGCTATCAGGCCCTGGGCTGCCGGCGTGTCCCCACCCATGCCTGCACCCCACCGCTTCTATTACCTGCACAACTTCCAGCGCGCGCTGGACTGGATCGCCGAGCGCTACGGCGATCTGCTGGACGCGCACGAGCAGGGTTTCCTGGAGCATTTCGCGCAGCTGCCCCAGCCTTCGCGCGCGCTGATGGTGCGGCTGCTGATGCGGCGCGGGCCCTGGTTTCGCGCGAGCAAGCTGGTGTACGAGGAAATCCCCGACATCGCCGGCGCGGCCGGACCCCTGCTGGCGCTGGGCTGGCTCGATGCCGGCCAGCCCATGGCGCTGGACGAACTGTTCGCGCTGCACACCAAGCCCGAGCTGCTGCAATGGTTCGCGGGCGCCGTGCCTGCGGCGGGCCTGCGCAAGGCGGAGCTGCTGCAGGCCCTCAAGCCCCTGCATGAAGTGCCCAAGACCTATGCGCAGTGGCAGCCGCCGCCGGGCGAGGTGGCCTGGCGCGTCATGGTCGGCGAGCTGGCCGAGCGCTTTCGGCTGATGTTCTTCGGCAACCTCCACCAGGACTGGTCGGAATTCGTGCTGGCCGACCTGGGCGTGTTCCGCTACGAGGCCGTGGCCTTCGATGCCGCCTCGCGCGCCTTCCAGGCGCGCGACGACGTGGACCGCTACCTGGCGCTGCAGGCCTGCCGCCAGGCGCTGGAGGAGGGCGGGGACATCGACACCCTGTTGCAGGTCGTGGCGGACTGTGCCAGCGGCAACCCCTGGCTGGAAAAGCGCCGCGCCAAGGTGCTGCTGCGCGTGGGCCAGGCCTGCGAGCGTGCCCAGGACTGGGAGCGGGCCGAGCAGGCCTATGCCCAAAGCAGCTACCCTGGCGCGCGCCACCGGCGCATGCGCGTGTACGAGCGCATGCAGCGCTTTGCCGACGCCATGGCCCTGGCCCAGGCCGCCCAGGCCCAGCCCGAGAGCGACGAGGAATTGCAGCGCGTGGCGCGCATGCTGCCGCGCCTGCGCCGCAGCCTGGGGCAGGGCGCGCGGGCCCGGACGGCGGCGCTGGCGCCCGTGGTGGCGCAGATGCGCATGGACCTGGCGCTGGAACTGCCGGCGCAGCCGGCATCCGTCGAGTACGTGCTGCGCGACCACTGGCACAGCGAGGCGGCCCCGGTGTTCTATGTGGAAAACGCCCTGGTCAACTCCCTGTTCGGCCTGCTGTGCTGGCCGGCCATCTTCGCGCCATTGCCGGGGGCTTTCTTCCACCCCTTCCAGAGCGGCCCGGCCGACCTGGGAGCCCCCGACTTCGTGCAGCGCCGGAAGGCCTTGTTCGATGGCTGCCTGGCCCGGCTCGACGACGGCAGCTACCGGGAGGCCATCGTCCGGTGCCATGCCGACAAGCAAGGCCTGCAGTCGCCCTTCGTGTTCTGGGGCACGCTGACCGCGCCGCTGCTGGCGCTGGCGCTGCAGTGCATCCCGGCGGCGCACCTGAAGCTTTTCTTCACGCGGCTGCTGCGCGACGTGAACGCCAACCGCACGGGGTTTCCGGACCTGGTGCGCTTTTGGCCCGCCGAAAAGCGCTACGAACTGGTCGAGGCCAAGGCGCCGGGCGACAAGCTGCAGGACAACCAGATCCGCTGGCTGCAGTACTGCGCCGAGCACGGCATTCCCGTGCGCGTGTGCCATGTGCAGTGGCGCGGGCCGGCACTTGGAGAGGCCGCGTGAGCTACACCGTGGCCGTGCGTGCGCTGTGCGAGTTCACTGCGCGCACGGGTGACCTGGACCTGCGCTTCACGCCCGCGCCCAGCGCGCTCGAAGGCATGGCCGGCCACAGCCTGGTGCAGTCGCGCCGGGGCAAGGACTACGAGACGGAGATCAGCCTGGCCGGCACCTGCCAGGACCTGCGCGTGCGTGGCCGTGCCGACGGCTTCGACCCCCAGGCCTGCCAACTGGAGGAGATCAAGACCTACCGGGGCCAGATCGAGGGCGTGCGCGCCCACCACCGGGCCCTGCACTGGGCCCAGGCGCGCATCTATGCCCATCTGCTGTGCGAGGCGCGCGGCCTGCAGCGGCTGCGCGTGGCACTGGTGTATTTCAACGTGGGCACCTTGCAGGAAACCGTGCTGGTGCAGGAGGAGGACGCGGCCACGCTGCGCGCCTTCTTCGTGCAGCAGTGCACGCTGTTCCTGGACTGGGCGCGCGGCGAGGTCGCCCACCGCGCGGCACGCGAAGCGGCGCTGGCCGCGCTGCGCTTTCCCATGCAGGGCTTTCGCGCGGGCCAGCGCGAGCTGGCCGTGGCCGTCTACCGCAGCGCGCGCGCCGAGCAGGGCGGCCAGTGCCTGATGGCACAGGCGCCCACGGGCATCGGCAAGACGCTGGGCACGATTTTTCCCATGCTCAAGGCCGCCACCGGCCAGGGGCTGGACAAGCTGTTCTTTCTCACGGCCAAGGGCACGGGCCATGGCCTGGCGCTGCAGGCATTGGCCAGCGTGAACCGCCAGCTGAACGATCAGGGCGAACCCGTGCAGTTGCGCGTGCTCGACGTGCTGGCGCGCGACAAGGCCTGCGAACACCCCGGCAAGGCCTGCCACGGCGATTCCTGCCCGCTGGCGCGCGGCTTCTTCGACCGCCTGCCCGCCGCACGCGCCGCCGCGCTGGAGCAGGCGCCCTGGGACCCGCCGGCTGTGCGTGCCCTGGCGCTGGCCCACGAGGTCTGCCCCTACTACCTGGCCCAGGAACTCGTGCGCTGGAGCGATGTGGTCGTGGCCGACTACCACTACTTCTACGACAGCGCCGCCATGCTGCATGCGCTGACCCAGGCCCAGCAATGGAAGGTGGGCGTGCTGGTGGACGAGGCCCACAACCTGCTCGAACGCGCACGCCGCATGTACACCGCCGAGCTGCCCCAGTTCGCGCTGGCCGCCGCACGCAAGGCGGCCACCGGGCCGGTGCGCAAGGCGCTGGACCGGCTCGCCCGCCACTGGAGCGCGCTGAACAGGGAGCAGGCCGCCAGCTACCAGGCCCATGAGGAAGTGCCTGCCGGCCTGCTGGGCGCCGTGCAGCGCGCCGTGGCGGCCATCGCCGATGCGAATGCCGACAGCCCCATGCTGCCCGGCGATCCGGTGCTGGACTTCTACTGGGAGGCGCTGCAGTTCATGGCGCTGGCCGAGCAGTTCGGCGGCCATGCGCTGTTCGATGTGCACCTGCTGCCGGGCCGCCCCGGCCCTGGCCGGGCACCGCCTTCCACGCTGTGCATCCGCAACGTGGTGCCCGCGCCGCATCTGAAGGCCCGCCATGCGGCGGCGCATGCCACGGTGCTGTTCTCGGGCACGCTGAGCCCGCCGCATTTCTACCGCGACATGCTGGGCCTGCCCGAAGGCACGCACTGGCTGGAGGCCGACTCCCCCTTCCAGGCGGAACAGCTGGAGGTGCAGGTCGCCGGCCACATCTCCACGCGCTTTCGGGACCGCGAGCGCTCGCTGCGGCCCATCGCCGATCTCGTCGCCGCACAGTACGCGCGCCGGCCCGGCAACTACCTGTGCTTTGTCAGCAGCTTCGACTACCTGCAGCGCGTGGCCGAATGCCTGCGGCTCCAGCACCCCGGGCTGCCGTTGTGGCTGCAGACGCCGGCCATGGACGAGGCGGGCCGCGCCGAATTTCTCGGCCGCTTCACCGAAACGGGGCGGGGCGTGGGCCTGGCGGTGCTGGGCGGAGCTTTTTCGGAAGGCGTGGACCTGCCCGGCGAGCGCCTGATCGGCGCCTTCGTGGCCACGCTGGGCCTGCCCCAGGTCAATCCCGTGAATGAAGAGATGAAGCGCGCCATGGACCGCCAGTTCGGCGCGGACAGGGGCTACGACTACAGCTACCTCTACCCGGGCCTGCGCAAGGTGGTGCAGGCCGCGGGCCGGGTGATCCGCAGCGAAAGCGACCGTGGCGTGGTGGTGCTGATCGATGACCGCTACCGGCGCGCCGAGGTGCGGGCGCTGCTGCCCAGGTGGTGGAAGGTGCAGGGGCATGCGAGGCCGTCCTGACGCCGGGGGCCTCCCCCGGTCTATCCTGCTCCCTTCAGGCGGCCGGGCCAGCAAGGCCAGGCTTTACAGGGGGCTCCTCAAAAATCCTTTGACCTTCATCTGCTGGATCTCTTGGTCCATCCCCCTGGGATCCTGATCCAGGATTTGCTGGATCCTGCCGGCCCCACGGCCATGGAAGCGGCAAAAGCCGGGCCGCTGCGCAGCATCCACCTTGGGTGCATTGGCCTTGAGCATGACGTAGTCTTTTTCCTGGGCTTTGATGTAGTCGTCTGGTATCGAACCGTTGACCTTGAGGGTGCGCACAAGCGTTTCCATCTTCTGCAGGGCATCTGTGCATTCAGGGGGGAGCGGTTCGGCACGGGGCGCACAAGCCTGCAGAGAAGTTGCAATCAGAGCAATGGCAAAGACAGAGGCATGCATGCAAGAAATGTAGCAGTTCGCTCTGCAAAGGCATGCCTCGCCCAGGCACCGGCCCTATGCGGCATTGTCCGCCGGCCTGTCATGCCGCGGCGGATCGATGCGCTCGATGTTGCCCAGCAGCAGCGCGCGGCCCGCGAAGTGGCCGCCGGCCGTCTCCAGCGCAAAGCGCTCGGCGTCGCGGCCGCGCACCTCGGCCTCCAGGGTCTGGGCCTCGTCCTCGGTGGCGCCCAGGGCCAGCACGGCGTGGCGGCCCATGAGCAGGGCGGACTCGAAGCTCTCGCGCACCACATGGTCGGCGTCCTTCTGGATGAGTTCCAGCGCGTGCTCTCGGTCATAGGCGCGCACGATGAGGCGGGCATGCGGGCATTCATGGCGAACGTTCTCCACGATGCGCGTGGCCGCGGCCTTGTCGTCCACGCAGACCAGGATGGCGCTGGCGTGGCTGGCACCGGCTGCGTGCAGGATGTCGGCGCGCGCGCCGTCGCCGAAGTAGACCTTGAAGCCATAGGGCTCGGCGTTGCGGATCACATCGGGATCGTTGTCGATGATGGACAGCCTGGCGCCGCGCGCCAGCGGCCCCTGGCTGGCGATCTGGCCCACGCGGCCGAAGCCGATGACGAGCACGTTGCCGCGCAGGTCCTGCGGCGCCTCCACCCCGTCCAGCGACACGGCCTGGGCGCCCGCCAGGCGCTTGTGCAGCACCACCACCAGCGGCGTGATGGCCATGGACAGCACGACGATGGCCGTCATGTTGGCATGTGCCTCGGTATCGAGCACCCCGAGCTTGAGCGCCTCGGCGAACAGCACGAAGGCGAACTCGCCGCCCTGGGCCATGAGGATGGCGCGGTCCAGCGCGTCCGCATGGCTGCTGCGCGCCACGCGGGCCACGGCGTAGATGCACAGGGCCTTGCCCAGCATGAGCGCGACCACGCCCAGGCCCACGATGCGCCAGTTCAGCGCCACCACCTCCAGGTTCAGCGCCATGCCCACGCCCAGGAAGAACAGGCCCAGCAGCAGGCCCCGGAAGGGCTCGACATCGGCCTCCAGCTGGTGGCGGAACGAGGATTCGGACAGCAGCACGCCCGCCACGAAGGCGCCCATGGCCATGGACAGGCCGCCCATCTCCATCAGCAGGGCCGCGCCCAGCACCACCAGCAGGGCGGCGGCCGTCATCACCTCGCGCGCCTTGGCCTTGGCCAGGATGCGGAACAGGGGGTTGAGCAGCCACAGGCCCGCGCCCACCAGCGCGCCCAGCGACAGCAGGGCCAGGCCGGCGCGCTGCCAAATCGCTGAGGTCGGCGGCGAGGCGGCGACGGGGGCGGCATCGGCCGGCGCGAGGAAGGCCACGGCGGCCAGCAGCGGCACGATGAGCAGGTCCTCGAACAGCAGGATGGAGACGATGCGCTGGCCGCGCGGCGCCAGGATGTCGCCGCGCTCGGCCAGCACCTGCATGACGATGGCCGTGGAGGTCAGCACGAAGCCCGCGCCGCTCACGAAGGCCACCTGCCAGGCAAAGCCGAAGGCCATGCCCACGCCCGTCAGCAGCAGCGCGCAGACCACGACCTGCAGGCTGCCCAGCCCGAAGATCTGGCCGCGCAAATCCCACAGGTGCGAAGGCTTCATCTCCAGGCCGATGACGAACAGGAACATCACCACGCCCAGCTCGGCCACGTGTAGTATGGTCTGGGCATCCGTCACCAGGCCCAGCCCGTAGGGGCCGATGGCCAGGCCGGCGGCCAGATAGCCGAGCACGGCGCCCAGCCCCAGGCGCTTGAACAGCGGCACGGCCACGACGGCGGCCCCCAGCAGCGTGACGATTCCGACGAGCTGGCTTGCATTGCCTTCAGCGGCCATGGGTGATTCCTTGTGGTGACGATGGGCGCGCAGGATAGCAAAGCCCCGGCCTGTGTAGAGTCGCGCCCCCTTCACCGGAACGCCATGCCACAAATCCTCGTAGACAAGCTGCACAAGACCTACCGCATCCATGAGCGCGACCCCGGCGTGATGGGCGCGGTGCGCGCGCTCGTGCGGCCGCGCTGGCGCATGGTGCAGGCTTTGGCGGGCGTGTCCTTCGCGCTGGAGCGCGGCGAGCTGCTGGGCTTCATCGGCCCCAATGGCGCGGGCAAGTCCACCACCATCAAGATCCTGGCGGGCATTCTGCGGCCCGATGGCGGGCGCGTGGAGGTCGACGGGCGCGACCCCTTCGCCGACCGCGAGCGGCATGTGGGCCGCATCGGCGTGGTCTTCGGCCAGCGCAGCCAGCTGTGGTGGGACCTGCCCGTGGGCGACGGTTTCAGCCTGCTGCGCGACCTGTACCGGGTCGACCCCCAGCGCTTTGCGCGCACGCGCGACGAACTGGTGGCGCTGCTGGGCCTGGAGCGGCTGCTGGAGCAGCCCGTGCGCCAGCTGTCGCTGGGCCAGCGCATGCGCGCCGAGATCGCGGCGGCCCTGCTGCACGAGCCCGACCTCCTGTTCCTGGACGAGCCCACCATCGGGCTGGACGCGCCCTCCAAGCTGGCCGTGCGCGACTTCGTGCTGCGTGCCAACCGCGAGCGCGGCACCACGGTGCTGCTGACCACGCACGACATGCACGACATCGAGGCCCTGGCGCGGCGCGTCATCGTCATCGGCCATGGCCGGGTGCTGGCCGACTGCGGGGTCGATGCGCTGCGCGCGCAGGTCGCGGCCGCAGGGCCTTCGTCCGGGGAGGACGGCGAGGCCCTGGCCATCGAGGCCGTGATCGCCCGCTTCTACGCCATGCACGGCGCAGCCGAGGCCTGACGGGACATGAACGCCATGCCACTGCACGACCTGCTGCGCCCCTATTCGGCGGCCTTCGCCTCCCGCTTCCTGCTGATGCTGCAGTACCGCACCGCCGCCTACGCGGGCTTTGCCACGCAATGCTGGTGGGGCGGCCTCAAGGCCATGGTGCTGGCGGCGTTCTATGGCAGCGCCCCGGACACGGCCGGCGCGCCGATTTCGCTGGAGCATGCCATCACCTACACCTGGCTGGCCCAGGGCCTGTTCGCACTGCTGCCCTGGAGCGGCGATCCCGACGTGGCGCTGGCCGTGCGCACGGGATCGGTGGCCTATGACCGGCTGCGCCCGGTGGACGCCTATGCGCTGTGGTTCGTGCGCTCGGCCGGCTGGATCGCCGCGCGCGTGCTGCCGCGCGTGGCGCTGATGGCGGTGTTCGCGGGCCTGGCCCTGCCGCTGCTGGGGCTGGGCGCCTGGGCCTGGCAGCCGCCGGCCGGCTGGATGGCGGGCCTGGGCTTTGCAGCCTCGATGCTGCTGGCGCTGCTGCTGTCCACGTCCCTGGTCATGCTGCTGAACGTCGCGGCCGCCGCCGCCCTCAATGAAAAAGGCATCAACACGCTGGCCGCGCCCGTGGTCATCGTGCTGTCGGGCAGCCTGCTGCCGCTGGCGCTGATGCCCGACGCCTGGCAGGCGGCGCTGCTGCTGCAGCCGCTGGCGGGCGTGATGGACATCCCCGCGCGCATCTACTTCGGGCAGATGGCCGGCACGCAGCTGCTGGCGGGACTGGCGCTGCAGGCCCTGTGGACCGCCGTGATCGTGGCCCTGGGCCGCCTGGCCATGGCGCGCACCATGCGCCGGCTCGAAGTGCAGGGGGGCTGAGCGGTGGGGGCCTTCGCCATGTTCCTGCGCCTGGCGCTGGCCTCGCTGGCCGGGCAGGCGCGCTATCCGGCCTCGGCGCTGATGCTGACCCTGGGCCAGTTCCTGGTCACGGGCATCGAGGTGATCGCAGTGGGGTCGCTGTTCCACCGCTTCGGCGATGTGCAGGGCTGGCGCATCGGCGAGGTGGCCGTGTTCTACGGGCTGGTCAACTGCATGTTCGCCATCGCCGATGCGCTGGGCCGGGGCTTCGACGTGCTGGGCACGCAGTTCCTGCGCACGGGCGCCTTCGACCGCCTGCTGCTGCGCCCGCGCCCCGTATGGCTGCAGCTCATGGGCCACGACGTGCGCATCAGCCGCCTGGGCCGCCTGCTGCAGGGCCTGATGGTGCTGGGTTTTGCCACGGCCCAGGGCGACGTGGCATGGACGGCCCAGGCCGTCGCCGTGGCCCTGTGGGCCGTGGCCGGCGGCGTGGCGCTGTTCCTGGGCATCCTGGTGCTGCAGGGCGCGCTGTCGTTCTGGACGGTGGAAAGCCTGGAGGCCGCCAACGTGTTCAGCTACGGCAGCGTGGAAGCGGCCCAGTACCCGCTGGCCGTGTACGCGCAATGGTTGCGGCGCCTGCTGACCTTCGTGGTGCCGCTGGCCTGCGTGGCCTACTACCCGGCGCTGGCCGTCATGGGCCGGCCCGATCCGCTGGGCGCGCCGGCCTGGGTGGGCTGGGTCTCGCCGCTGGCCGGCTTCGCCTTCCTGTGGCTGGCCTCGCGGGCCTGGCGGCTGGGGGTGCGGCATTACGCATCCACGGGGAGTTGAGCCGGCGCAGCGCTCCCTTTGCACAGAGCGCATAGACTGGGCGCCTTCCCTTTTCCGGAATGTGCAGACATGACAGCAGACGAACGATTCGCGGCGGCCGCCCGCGCGCTGGGCCACGGCTTCGATGGCGAAATCAAGATCGGCGGCAACTACACGCCCGTGGTGCGGGACGGCCAGCAGCTGTTCGTCAGCGGCCAGATCCCGCGCGTCGGCGACGAGGTGCTGTACGTGGGCGCAGTCGGCGAGGCGATCGACCTGGCCGGCGCCCGCACGGCCGCCGCCATCTGCGCCATGCGCGCCCTGGCCTTCGTGCAGCGCGCGGCGGGCTCGCTGGACGCCGTGCGCGCCATCCCCCGGATCACGGTCTACGTGCGCTCGGCGGCCGGCTTCACCCAGCAAAGCGAGGTGGCCGACGGCGCCTCCGACCTCATCGCCCAGGTGCTGGGCCCGGTGGGCGCGCACACGCGTACATCGGTCGGCGTGCTGCAGCTGCCCAAGGGCGCGGCCGTCGAGCTGGACCTGATCGCGCGCATTGCGACGTAGCGCTCTGTCAGCGCTTCGCCCATCCGCTGCGTGCTTCGCGCCGGGCTGCTGTATGAGGGGGTGTTCGGGGTGGTGTGGCGGTGTCGCGCTGCGGCGGCTCCTGCGCCTGCTCGCGCAGTCGGTGGACCTGGATCGGGGGACGCGAAGCTGTCCGATTCCTGCTCGGGGGGCCGGGCGCCGGATACCGGCCGTGACTTCAGCGCGAGTTTCACCAGGGCGGGAGTATCGAGAGCCCTACCCACTCCTCGATCCTGCTCATTGTCAGGCTTTGCAAAGCTCCACGGGCGCCGCCAAATATGGCGACCGTAGCCCATCGCTGACCGTCAAATCCCTTGGTATCGCAGCAAGCCATATGGGGCAGGCACAAACCTTCCGAACCATGCGGGGCCAGCAGGTCCACAAACTCCTGCGGCGTCACCGTGTCGGGCGCCAGCCCCATGGGCCAAGATCCCTTCCAGCGCTGTGCATCCAGCGTCAGGCTTTGCAAGCCCCAGGTAGATGCCCCATCCGTTGCGCCACAGGCCAGGCGCTGCATCATCAAGCTCAATCCCTTTTCTTCCCAAGCCACGGGATACACATCGGGGTGGTCCGGCTTCAGCAATGCCGCATCGCTGAGCCCGCCCTGGCGCAAAGCCAGCCGCAGATAGTCCTGGCTGCTATGCCGGCCCAACGTACGCATCAAGGCTTCCATCAGCAAGGAGATGGGTTCTGGCGTCATGGCGATCCTCTTTCAAAAATCGTCGAACCGGCTCATGTAGGCATCGCAGGCCAGTCGCCATGCCGCTTCATCGTTGGAGCCCGAAGGCGGCGGGCCGATAAAGTTGTTGAGGCGGGATCTGGCACGGATGGGCTTGAGCAGGCGTGCCGCCTCGCCGAAGGCCGGCAGGGTCAGCCCCCGCTGCATATCGCCCAGCCCCGGAAAATCCCCTGCACGAATGCCCAGGCAGTTGCCCACGTCGCCAGCCGACAGGTACTGGCTGGCCTGCACCTGCTGGCGCACGGCTTGCCTGCCGCCCAGCCGCTCCAGCAGCGCATCGCTGACGAAGCTGAGCCAATTGATGCTGTACATGGCGTTGTTGAAGTCATGGCTCCTCAGCGCAAGACTGCCCAGCGCATTCAGGCCGGGAAAACGCTGCAGGTAGGGATAGAGTATCTGCTGGCCCTTGCCATCGGGGCCGATATT
>JBHIXF010000092.1:0-17836 GCA_041984925.1 Comamonas sp. | reverse complement strand
GCTTCATCTCCACGGACGAGCAATTGCGCAACCTGCAGATGTGGCTGCTGGGCAGCCTGGGCGCGGCGCGCTGGAGCGCCGTGGCCCTGGTGGGGGCGGCCGTGGCGGCCAGCCTGGCCATGGGGCTGGCGCTGGCGCGGCCGCTCAATGCCATCGCTTTGGGCGAGGCGCAGGCCAGCCTGCTGGGCGTGGCCGTGGAGCGCACCAAGCGCCGCGCCGTGCTCGTGGCGGCGCTGGCCGTGGGCGCGGTGACGGCGACCACGGGCGTGATCGGCTTCATCGGCCTGGTGGCGCCGCACTGGGTGCGGCTGGTCGCCGGACCCGACCACCGCGTGGTGCTGCCGGGCTCGGCCCTGCTGGGCGCGGCGCTGGTGGTCACGGCCGACGCGGTGGCGCGCACCGTGGTCAAGCCGGCCGAACTGCCGCTGGGCGTGCTCACGGCCTTCATCGGCGTGCCGCTGTTCCTGCTCATGCTGCGCCAGTTCCGCAACAAGGTTTGAATGCCATGTCCGCCGCACCGTCGATGATCGAATGCCGCGCCACGGGTGTGGGCATAGGCCGCGGCCCGCGCCTGGCCACCGTGGATGCGCGGCTGCTGGCCGGCCGCTTCACGGCCATCCTGGGGCCCAACGGGGCGGGCAAGTCCACGCTGCTGTCCATGCTGACGGGCGAGCGCGCACCGCAGGCCGGCGAGGTCTGGCAGGACGGCCTGCCGCTGCACCGCCATGCGCCGCAGGCGCTGGCCATGCGGCGTGCCGTCATGCCGCAGGACTGTGCCGTGGCCTTCGATTTCTCGGTGCAGGAGGTGGTGGAGCTGGGCCGCTATCCGCACCGCGCGCGGCCCGGCCCGGGCGAGGCCGGCATTGCGGCCCAGGCCATGGCGCTGACCGGCGTCGCGCATCTGGCGCAGCGCAGCATCAACACGCTGTCGGGCGGCGAGCGTGCCCGCACCCACCTGGCGCGGGCGCTGGCCCAGATCTGGGAAGCGCCCGAGGATGGCAGTGCGCGCTGGCTGCTGCTGGACGAGCCCACGGCGGCGCTGGACCTGGCCCACCAGCACCAGAGCATGGCCCTGCTGCGCCGATGGGCTGCGCAGCAGGGGGTGGGCGTGGTCGCCGTGCTGCACGACCTGAACCTGGCCCTGCGCTATGCCGACGATGTCCTGGTGCTGGGCGGCCCGGCCGGCGTGGCCTGGGGCGGGACCCTGCAGATCCTGCAGCCGGAGCTGGTGCAGGCCGTCTGGGGCATGTGCTGCGACAAGGTCTACAGCCGCGACGGCGCCCTGCAGTACCTGTTTGCGGACCGGTGCTGACGGGCGAGGGTCCGGGCGCGCGTCACAGGTGCACCGTGGCGGCGACCAGCTTGCCGACCAGGGGCCGCACCACCATCACGCAGCAGAACGCCACGGGCATGGCCAGCGCATAGGCCTGGACCACGCGGCGCAGGTAGTCGGCACCCAGGCCGCTGTTGGCGCCGACGATGGCGCAGCACATCAGGAAAGCCATGATGCCGGCCATGTAGAACGCAAAGACGATGGGGGCAAAGCGGCGGTGCAGCTTGCGGCTGCGGCGGGCAGGGGCGGCGAGGGGGCTGGAAGCGCTGGATGGCATGGTCGGTCTTCATGGTTGGTGTTTCTCCGTGCCGGGCCGGCGCGGACTGCTGCGCACTCTAGGGAATGCCCGCGCGTCTGTGTAGAGCGCGCCGGCTTGCAAGACTCGTAAGCCACATTTACGAATCGCTTTGCCGTACATTGGATTGCATGCCGAATCTGCGATCCATAGAGACCTTTGTCAAAACGCTGGAGGGCGGCTCCATCGCGTCGGCCGCGCGCCAACTGGGCATTTCGCCGGCGGCGGCCAGCCAGAACATCGCGCGGCTGGAGCGCGAACTGGGAACGCGGCTGCTCACGCGCACCACGCGCTCCCTGGCGCTGACCGAGGCGGGCGAGCGCTACCTGGCGCGTGTGGCGCCCGTGCTGCAGGAGCTGGAAAAGGCCCAGTCCGACCTGTCCCTGCTGCATGGCGAGCTGCAGGGGCGGCTGCGCATCGCCTGCATGGCGGCGTTCGGCCGCCATGTGCTGGCGCCGCTGATGCCGGCGTTCACCGCCATGCACCCCCGGCTGGAGCTGGACCTGCTGATCGTGGACCGGCAGGTCGATGTGCTCAAGGAGGACGTGGATGTCAGCGTGCGCTACCGCGACGTGCTGGAGCCCGGCATGGCCGTGCGGCAACTGGCCGCCGTGCCGCGCGTGCTGTGCGCGGCGCCGGCCTACCTCCAGGCCCATGGCCGGCCGCGCACGGCCGAGGAACTGCTGGACCACGGCTGCCTGCACTACCGGCGCGAGGCCGATGGGCGCTTCATGCGCTGGCCCTTCCTGCGCGATGGCAAGCGCGTGGACCCGCCGCTGCGCATCGCCGCCATCGCCACCGACATTGACACGCTGACCGAAATGGCCGTGGCCGGCGGCGGCATCGCCTGGATCGGCGCCTTCATCGCCCACCGCTATGTGCGCGACGGACTGCTGGAGCCCTTGGCGCTGCGTCCCGCGCGCCGGGGGCAACTGCAGTTCGAGGACTCCACGCTGGACTTCTTCGCGTGCTTTCGCGACCGCCAGTACGTGCCGGCCAAGGTCCGTGCCCTGGTCGACTACCTCGTCGAAGTCCTGCCGCAGCAGCCCATGCTGCGCTGGAACGCCCCGGCCTGAGAGCGCAGGGTCAGTGGCCCAGATGCTGGGGCAGCACTTCCTGCAGGATGGTGGTGGCGATCTCCTCGATGGACTTGGTCGTGCTCGACAGCCACTGGATGCCGCTGCGGCGCATCATGGATTCGGCCTCGGCCACCTCGTAGCGGCAGTTGGCCAGGCTGGCGTACTTGGAGTCGGGCCGGCGCTCGTTGCGGATGCTGGACAGGCGCTGCGGGTCGATGGTCAGGCCGAACAGCTTCTTGCGGTAGGGCACCAGGGCAGGGGGCAGCTGCTTGCGCTCGAAATCCTCGGGGATCAGCGGGTAGTTGGCGACCTTCAGGCCGAACTGCATGGCCAGGTACAGGCTGGTGGGGGTCTTGCCGCTGCGCGAGACGCCGACCAGGATCACGTCGGCGCCCGTCAGGTCCTGGTGGGTCTGGCCGTCGTCATGCGCCAGCGTGTAGTTGATGGCCTCCATGCGCTCCAGGTATTCCTTGCTCTCGCTGATGTCGGCGAAGCGCCCCACGCGGTGCAGCGACTTCTGGCCCAGTTCCTGCTCCAGCGGCCGCACGAAGGTGCCGAACATGTCGAAGACCTTGCCCTTGCACTGGGTCTCGATCAGGTCGAGCATTTCCTGGTTGACCAGGGTGGTGAAGACGATGGGCTTGTGGCTCTCGGACTCGGCCACGTGGTTGATCTGGCGCACGGCCTGGTGGACCTTGTCCATGGTGTCCACGAAGGGGATGCGCACCAGGCGCGACTTGGTGTCGAACTGCGCCATGATGGCCGTGCCGAACGTCTCCGCGGTGATGCCGGTGCCGTCGGAGATGACGAAGATGGTGTGGGTGTGCATGGTGGTCGGGCTCTGGACAGGGGGCTGCCGTCGGTTCGCGGCAAACGCCTACAATGGCGCCCATTATTCCCAATTTCCCATCCATGCTCGCTGCCGGCCTCCAACCAGAACAGCAAAGCCTCGCGCACGCCGGCGTGGGTGGATTGACCGTGCACGGCCCGGCCGGCCGTGGCGGCGCGCTACCGTTTTTAACTTCCGGAGCTTTCCCATGTCTCAACTGTTCGAGGCCACCGCCCTCGTCGTTCCCTTCGAAAAACTGAGGATGACGGATGTCGAGTCCGTAGGCGGCAAGAACGCCTCGCTCGGCGAAATGATCTCGCAGCTGCCGCAAGGCGTGCGCGTGCCCACGGGCTTTGCCACCACGGCCCATGCCTTCCGCCAGTTCCTGGCCCATGACGGCCTGGCCGACAAGATCAGCGCCAGGCTGGCCGCGCTCGACGTCGAGGACGTGCGCGCCCTGGCCCAGGTCGGCGCCGAAATCCGCGCGCTGGTCGAGAACCAGCCCTTCCCGGCCGACCTGGAGCAGGCCATCCGCGAGGAATTCGCGCGCCTGCAGGGCGGCAACGAAGCCGCCTCGTTCGCCGTGCGCTCCTCGGCCACGGCCGAAGACCTGCCCGACGCCTCGTTCGCCGGCCAGCAGGAAACCTTCCTGAATGTGGTGGGCATCGACCAGGTGCTGCACAAGATGAAGGAGGTGTTCGCCTCGCTGTACAACGACCGCGCCATCTCCTACCGCGTGCACAAGGGCTTCGCGCATGACGTGGTGGCCCTGTCCGCCGGCGTGCAGCGCATGGTGCGCTCCGACCTGGGCGCGGCCGGCGTGATGTTCACCATCGACACCGAGTCCGGCTTCGAGGACGTGGTCTTCATCACCTCCAGCTACGGCCTGGGCGAGACCGTGGTGCAGGGCGCCGTCAACCCTGACGAGTTCTATGTGCACAAGCCCATGCTCAAGGCCGGCAAGAAGGCCCTGATCCGCCGCAACCTGGGCTCCAAGCTGATCCAGATGGTCTTCGCCTCGCCCGAGGAAAAGGCCGCCAGCGGCAAACTGGTCAAGACCACCGACGTGGCCCACGAACTGCGCAACCGCTACTCGCTGTCCGACGAGGACGTGCAGCAGCTGGCCCACTACGCCCTGGTCATCGAGCAGCACTACGGCCGCCCCATGGACATCGAATGGGGCAAGGACGGCACGGACGGCCAACTCTACATCCTGCAGGCGCGCCCCGAGACCGTGAAGAGCCAGGCCAAGGGCCAGGCCGAGCAGCGCTACGCCCTCAAGGGCACGGGCAATGTGCTGGCCGAAGGCCGCGCCATCGGCCAGAAGATCGGCACGGGCCCCGTGCGCCTGGTCAATGACATCGCCCACATGGACCAGGTCCAGCCCGGCGACGTGCTGGTGACCGACATGACCGATCCCAACTGGGAGCCGGTGATGAAGCGTGCATCGGCCATCGTCACCAACCGCGGCGGCCGCACCTGCCACGCGGCCATCATCGCGCGCGAGCTGGGCATTCCGGCCGTGGTCGGCTGCGGCAACGCCACCGACCTGCTCAAGGACGGCACCCTGGTCACCGTGAGCTGCGCCGAAGGCGATACCGGCAAGATCTATGACGGCCTGATCGAGACCGAGGTCACCGAGGTGCAGCGCGGCGAGATGCCCGCCATCAAGACCAAGATCATGATGAACGTGGGCAATCCCCAGCTGGCCTTCGACTTCGCCCAGCTGCCCAACGAGGGCGTGGGCCTGGCGCGCCTGGAGTTCATCATCAACAACAACATCGGCGTGCACCCCAAGGCCATCCTGGACTACCCGGCCGTCGATGCCGACCTCAAGAAGGCCGTGGAGTCCGTGGCGCGCGGCCATGCCTCGCCCCGCGCCTTCTACGTGGACAAGGTCGCCGAAGGCGTGGCCACCATCGCCGCGGCCTTCTGGCCCAAGCCCGTGATCGTGCGCATGTCGGACTTCAAGTCCAACGAGTACCGCAAGCTCATCGGCGGCAGCCGCTACGAGCCCGAGGAAGAAAACCCCATGCTGGGCTT
The DNA here is from genome assembly GCA_041984925.1 of Comamonas sp. Lineage (GTDB taxonomy): Bacteria > Pseudomonadota > Gammaproteobacteria > Burkholderiales > Burkholderiaceae_C > Comamonas. The sequence continues at coordinate 12,257 of JBHIXF010000092.1, read as the reverse complement.
CCGTGGCGCGGCGCGCTACATCTCCGAGGACTTCGGCGAAGCCTTCCGCATGGAATGCGAGGCGCTGCGCCGCGTGCGCGAGGACATGGGCCTGACCAACGTGCAGATCATGATCCCCTTCGTGCGCACGCTCAAGCAGGCCGAGCGCGTGACCGGGCTGCTGGCGGCCAATGGCCTCAAGCGCGGCGACAACGGCCTCAAGCTGATCATGATGTGCGAGGTGCCCTCCAACGCCATCCTGGCCGACGAGTTCCTCGAGTACTTCGACGGCTTCTCCATCGGCTCCAACGACCTGACCCAGCTGACCCTGGGCCTGGACCGCGACTCGGGGCTGGAACTGCTGGCCGCCGACTTCGACGAGCGCGATCCCGCCGTGCGCAAGATGCTGTCGCGCGCCATCAAGGCCTGCCTGGACCAGGGCAAGTACGTGGGCATCTGCGGACAGGGCCCCTCGGACCACCCCGACTTCGCCCAGTGGCTGGCGGACGAGGGCATCGCCTCGATCTCGCTGAACCCCGACAGCGTGGTCGCGACCTGGCAGCGCCTGGCGCAGTAAGCGGCGGAGCGTCGCCATGCATACGCCCCCCGCGCAGTTGCATGACGACGCCTTCGGGGGCCCGACCGAGGGCGAGACCTTCGCCCCCGACCTGCACGATGTCCACCACCTGTGGCTCAAGGCCGTGCTGCTCGCGGTCTGGGTGGCCGTCTCCTTCGGGGCCTGCTACTACGCGCGCGAGCTGCAGGCGCTGATGCCCGGCTGGCCGCTGGCCTACTGGTTCGCGGCCCAGGGGGCAGTCCTGATGTTCCTGGCCATCGTCATCGTCTATTGTCTGTCCATGGACCATTTCGAACGCCGCGAGGCCGCGCCGCCATCGGCGGGCCGGGGCCCCGATCCGGACCCGTCCGCCCCCCATGGCTGAGCGCACGCCGCTGCCGTCGGCCTACCACTGGCGCCTGCACCGCATCGTGGCCTTGTACACGCTGGGCGTGCTGGGCTTTTTGGCGCTGATGTTCTGGGCCGAGGAGCAAGGCCTGTCACGCCACTGGATCGGCCCCATCTTCCTGTTCTTCACCGTCATGGTCTACGCGGCCATCGGCGTGTACCTGCGCACCAGCGAGCCCGAGGAATACTACGTCGCGGGCCGGCGCATCCCGCCGTTCTACAACGGCATGGCGGCCGCGGCCGACTGGGTCAGCGCGGCCTCCTTCATCAGCCTGTCGGGGGCGCTGTACCTGCAGGGCTTTGCCGGCGTGCCGGGGCAGGCCGGCGGGCTGGCCTACCTGCTGGGCTGGACGGGAGGCTTTTGCCTGGTCGCCATGCTGATCGCGCCACACCTGCGCGCGATGAAGCTCTACACCATTCCCGACTTCTTCCAGCAGCGCTATGGCGGGCGCTGGCCGCGCGTGATCGCGGCGCTGGCCGCCGTCACCTGCTCGTTCACCTATGTGGTGGCACAGATCTACGGCGTGGGCCTGATCGCCTCGCGGCTGACGGGCGTGCAGTTCGAGATCGGCATCATGCTGGGCCTGGGCGGCGTGCTGCTGTGCTCCTTTCTGGGCGGCATGCGTGCCATCACCTGGACCCAGGTGGCGCAGTACGTGGTGATCCTGCTGGCCTTTCTGATCCCCGTGTCCTGGCTGGCCTACCGGCAGATGGGCAATCCCGTGGCGCCGCTGGCCTATACCGCCCAGCTCGGCCAGATCGCGCAGCTGGAGCAGCGCCTGCTGGACTCTCCGGCCGAGCAGGAGGTGATCGCGGCCTACCGCACGCGCGCCGAGGTGCTGGAGGACAAGCTCAAGGACGTGCCGCGCGTGCTCGCCGCCGAGCGCCAGGAACTGTCCGAGCGCATCCGCGAACTGCGCACGCGCAGCGGCGACATCGGCGCCATCATGGCCGCCAGCCGCGAATTGGCGGCCATGCCGCGCGACGAGGAGGCCGCACGCGCGCTGTGGACACGCCAGCTGCAGGAGATGCGCGAGCGCGAGCGGCCGCTGGGCGGCATCCCCCTGCACAGCCAGCCGTTCGCCGGCGACCCCGATGGATCGCCCGAGGAGCGCCAGACCTACGAGGACAGCCGCCGCAATTTCCTGGCGCTGATGTTCTGCCTCATGGCCGGCACGGCCGGCCTGCCGCACCTGCTCACGCGCTACTACACGGCACCTTCGGTCTCCGGTGCACGGGCCTCGGTGGGCTGGACGCTGTTCTTCATCGGCGTGCTCTACATGAGTGCGCCGGCCCTGGCCGTGCTGGTCAAGTTCGAGGTCATGAACAACCTCGTCGGCATACGCTTCGACGAGCTGCCCAACTGGATGGCGCAGTGGTCCCGGGTGGACGCCTCGCTGCTGGCGGTGGAGGACGTCAACGGCGACGGCATCCTGCAGTTCGGCGAGATCCGCATGGGCGCCGACCTGATCATGCTGGCCACGCCCGAGCTGGGCGGCATGCCCTATGTGGTCTCGGGGCTGGTCGCGGCCGGCGGCCTGGCGGCAGCCCTGTCCACGGCCGACGGCCTGCTGCTGACCATCAGCAACGCACTGGTGCGCGACCTGTACTTCCGCGAGCGCCGGCGCCGTGCCTCGCCCGAGCAGCGCGTGATCCTGTCCAAGTTCGCGCTGCTGGTGGTGGCGCTGTCGGCCGCCTTCGTGGCCTCGCGCCGCTCCTCGGACATCCTGCCCATGGTCACGGCATCCTTCTCGCTGGCCGCTTCGGCCTTCGTGCCCGCGATGGTGCTGGGCATCTTCTGGCGCGGCACCACGCGGCGGGGCGCGGTCGCCGGCATGCTGGCGGGCCTGGGTGTCACGGTCTACTACATGGTCTCCCACGTGCAGGCGCTCAAGCCGCTGCTGCCCCAGCTGCTGCATGCCGACCTGTGGTGGGGCATACAGCCGATCTCGGCCGGTGTCTTCGGCGTGCCGGCAGGCCTGGCAGCGACCTGGACGGTGAGCCTGCTGGACGGACGCCGGCTCCGTGCCTCGGGCCTTTGATGTGCGTCAGCGGTGCGTGGCGCCCCTGGGGGCCCTGCTGGAAAACCCGCTTTTGGCGTGCGGGGGCTCATGACACGCTGCGAACCGTGTCCGATTTCCGCATCTGCAGCCCTTGCGCACCGCCATGTATCTTGTGAAAACCTCCGCCGGCCAACAAGCCTTCAAGGAGCGCCATGCCGACTTTTCCCCCCGGCTGCGCTCGGCCTTCCTGCAGTTCGACGGTCAGCGCAGCCTGAGCCAGGTGCTTGAGTCGATCTCGGGCCTGGGCGTGACCGAGGATGAGGTGCTGGCGCTGGTGGAGCGCGCATGGCTGGCCCCGCGCGAAGGCGTGGTGGCGGTGGCGCCGCCGTCAACGGCGCCAGCCGCCGCGGCGACGGCCGCCGCCCCGACGGCCGCTGCCCCGCACAGCCCCGCCGAACGGGCCCGGCGCTACCGCGACGGCTATCCGCTGGCCGTCGCCATCACGGCGGCGATGGGTTTGAAGGGATTGCGGCTCAACATGGCCGTGGAGGCCGCCGTGGGCTACGAGCAGCTCGTGGCGCTGGCGCCGCGTCTGCGCGAGGCGGCCGGTGCGTCCAGCTATGCGCCGCTGCACGAGGTGCTGTTCGGCACGCCTGCCTGAAAGAAAAAAGGCAGGGTGCGCTCGCACCCTGCCTCGAGCCTGCGATGGTCGCAGGCCCCGGTCCGTGCATCAGACCGCCAGCAGCTCCACGTCGAACTTGAGCGTGGCATTGGGCGGGATCACGCCGCCTGCGCCGCGCGCGCCATAGCCGAGCTCGGCCGGGATGATCAGCGTGCGCTGGCCGCCGACCTTCATGCCTTGCACGCCTTCGTCCCAGCCCTTGATCACCATGCCGGCGCCGAGGGGGAAGACGAAGGGGTCGTTGCGGTCCTTGCTGGAGTCGAACTTCGCGCCCTGCACGCCATTGTTGTAGAGCCAGCCCGTGTAGTGCACGGTCACGCTCTGGCCGCGCTGGGCCTCGGCGCCGTCGCCGACGACGGTGTCTTCATATTGCAGGCCCGAGGCGGTGGTGGTGAAAGCCATGGTGGAATTCCTTGTGGAAGAAGCGATGGGGAAGGCCGGCCGCCAGGCCGGGCCGGTCATTTCTTGGCGCGTGCGGCAACCCAGCGGTTGGCGAAAGCCTGCACATCGGACAGGCGCTTGAGCAGGTCCTGGCCCGACAGGGTCACGGTGTATCCATCGCTGCCGTGCTCCAGCAGGCCGCATTCGCGCAGCTCCTTGATGCGGGTGTTCAAGGTGTTGGGCGTGATGCCGCCCACGCTGTCCTGCAGCAGGCGGAAGGTCTGAGGATGGCCGTCACGCAATGCCCACAGAACGCGCAATGCGTAGCGGCATTCGAGCTTTTCGAAAAGCTGGTTGATGGCGGCATTTTCCTTGGAGCTCATGACGCTTCTCCTTGCGCAATGGTGTGGTTGAGCCGGCGCCTTCTTGTGGAGCGCGCACAGGGCCAAGTCCGAATGGACTATAGCCTGTGATCCATTCTGCTACAAGTTTCGTAGCTCAAAATCCACACTGGCAATGCCCCACACTGAAAGGATACGCCAGTCTCAGCGCCGGTGTTGCGGCCCCGCCACGCGCACCGGCCCGGGTGCGCGCACGCCCTCAGCGCCGGAGTTTCAGCAGATAGGTCATGGCGCCGGCCATGATTTGCTCCTGCTCCAGAAAGCCCTGGAAGTCGCGGCCCGATTGCCATGCGGGCTCCCAGCGGTGGTGGCGCAACGCACGCTGCCAGCTTTCGTGCTGCGTGGCCTGTTCCACGGCGCCGAGCAGGGCCTGGGCGCGCGCCGCGCCCACCTGCCGGCCCGTGAAGACGGCGCGCCAGTTGGCCATGTCGGCGTCCAGGCCCTGCTTGCGGAACGAGGGCAGGCCGAACAGGTCGCGGCGCGAGGACACGCCGATGGCGCGCAGCTTGCCGCTGGCCAGGGCTTCGCTGAACTCGCTGTAGCCGGACACGCCCAGGCGGGCATCGCCCCTGAGCAGCGCCTCGACCACCTGGGCGCCGCCCGCAAACGGCTTGTAGACCAGGTGCTCGGGCGCGGCCTTGGCCACGCGCGTGAGCAGGCCGACGAACATGTGGTCCACGCTGCCGGCCGAGCCGCCCGCGAAGGGCTGCCGGGCCAGGTCGGCGCGCAGCGCTGCGACCAGGTCCCTGGCATTGCGGATGGGCGAATCCGCAGGCACGGCAACGACCAGGTAGTCGCTGGTCAGCCGGGCAAGCGGCTGCACATGCGACATGTTGACGGCGGCTTTCTGCAGCGCGACGGCGCCGACCATGACCATGCCGCCGATCAGCAGCGCATCGGGGTCGCTGCCATGGCGTTCGGTGAACTGCGCCAGGCCGATGGTGCCGCCCTTGCCGCCCACGTTCTCGTATTCCACGCGCTCGGCCGCGCCGCTGGCCAGCAGGGCGGCGCCCAGGGCGCGTCCGGTCTGGTCCCAGCCGCCGCCGGCATTGGCGGGGATCATGATGCGCAGCTGGGAGGCCACGCGCCGGCCGGCTCCAGCCGCGGGGCGCGCGGCGTGGGCCATCAGCGCGCACGAGGCGGCCAGCGCCACGCCCTGCGCGAGCAGGCGGCGGCGGGCCGCTCGGGCCTGCCGCGCGGCGCCGGCAAGGGAGGCTCCGGCGGGTGGGATGGGGGCAAGGCGCATGCTGTCTCCAATCGGTCCGCGCTTGCGGCACGCAGGGCCGCAGGCGCGGGATGGGCGCCAGCAGGCATGGCGGGGTGCCGACGCGTTGTCGTGTGACGTATCCATCGAGGCAGCGGCCCCGGGGATGGCTACCGCCCCACAAGGCGCAGGGCCAGGGGCTGGCGTATTGTGGGACGGTCGCCGGGGGCGGCGCGGGCGTGGCCGGCCTGCATTGCGCCAGATGGACGTTGGCCATGCACGGCAGCGCAGGGCCCGCATCCCCCTCAGAAGTCGTAGCGCATGCTCACGTTGACGCTGCGCGGCGCGCCCCAGGTGTAGTACAGCCCCTGGGCATTGAAGTTGGTCACGCCTGCGAAGTAGTGCTTGTCCAGCAGGTTGTTGATGTTGGCCGAGACGCTGAGCTGGCGGTTGATCTGGTAGCGCGCCATCAGGTCCAGCACCCAGAAGGCGTCCTGGCGCAGCGTGGCCTCGCCCCGGCCCGTGGAGATGGCGCTTTGCCAGCGCGCGGCGCCGCCCACGGTCAGGCCGGAGAGCGCGCCCTGCGCGAAGCGGTAGGTGGTGCCCAGCTTGAACTGGTGGCGCGGGCTGGTGGAGGCGTTGTCCAGGTTGCTGTCGATGGCCATGTAGCTGCCCTGGACCTGCCAGCCCCTGGCCAGCTCGCCCGACAGCTCCAGCTCGAAGCCGCGCCGGCGCGCGCCCCGGACGGCGCGGTAGGCCGTGTCGCCATTGGGCATCAGCCCGTCTTCCACGGCCGTGTTGTCGGTGCGCATCCAGAAGTGGGCGATGCTGGCGTTCAGGCGCCTGTCGAAGAACTCGCCCTTGGCGCCGATCTCGTAGGTCAGGCCTTCCTCGGGCGGCAGGGTGCGCTCCTGCAGGTCCTTGGCGCTTTGCGCCTTGAAGATGCTGGCGTAGCTGCCGTAGACCGAGATGTTCGGGTCCACGTCATACACCAGGCCCGCGTAGGGCGTGACCACGCCGCGCTCGCGCAGCTGGTAGTTGTACCAGCTGATGTCGGTGACATCCTTCTGGTCGTAGTTGGTCACGCGCAGGCCCGCGATCAGCTTGAGGGGGTCGGCAAGATGGAGCCTTGCCGCGCCGTAGAGGTAGCTGCGCCGGTTGCTGAACAGGTCGCTGGAGTAGGGGATGCCGTCGGCCGGCGCGGGAATGGCGCCGCCGCCCTGGGTGAAGTCCACCTCGGGCAGGTCCAGGCCGGGGCGCGCGCCGCGCAGCAGCGTGGTGCGGTTGCGCGCGGCGCCCGCGCCGACCAGCAGTTCGTGCTCGCGGCCGAACAGCGTGAACGGTCCTTGCAGGTCGATGCTGACGTTCTGGTTGCGCGAGTGGATGTCCTTGTAGGCCGCGAACTGGGCCGAGGCGGGCAGGGCATAGCGCAGCAGGCCGATCTGCATGTCCGGCGTCTTCACTGTTTCATGCGACATCTGCAGCCTGGCCTTCCAGCCGCTGGCGAAGCGATGCTCCAGGCGCGCGAAGCCGTTGAGCGATTCCTGCTCGTAGCCGGACCAGGGTGCGGCGATGTTCAGCGAGCGCGGCATCCAGCCGACGAACTGGCCGGTGCCCGTGTAGCCCTGGATCGGCGTGGTGCCGCCCGCGCCGCGCAGCTCGCGCCGGCGGTAGGTGATGCCGGCGCTCAGCAGGGTATCGGGCGTGAGGTCGTACTCCAGCGTGCCGTAGAGCATGGAGCTGCTGCTGTGCTGGTGGTCGCGGAAGCTGTCGCCGCTCTTGCGCGAGGCCACGAGGCGGCCGCGCAGGCTGGCGTCGGCATTGAGCGGGCCCGCGACATCGGCATCGGCGCGGTAGGTGCCCCAGCTGCCCGCGCCGGCCATCACGCTGGCCTGGAAGTCGCGCGTGGGGCGCTTGCGGATCAGGTTCACGGTGGCGCCATAGGCGCCGTCGCCGTTGATCAGGCCCGACGAGCCCTTGAGCACCTCGATGCGGTCGATCTCGGCCAGGTCGTCCAGCGAATACATGGTGTGGGTGTTCCAGCCCCAGCCGTTGCTGAACTGGCGCGCGCCATCGGTCTGCAGGTTGACGCTGGAGCCGCGCACATTGAAGGTGGTCAGGTCGCTTTGGCGCACCACGGCCACGCCCGGTGTCTGCTCCAGCACGTCGGCCAGGGTCTCCAGCTTGAAGTCGTCCATGCGCTGGCGCGTCATCACGCTGACGGACTGCGGCGTCTCGCGCAGCGACAGCTCCAGCCCGGTGGCCGTGCTGCTGGGGCCGGTGGCGGTGTAGGCGCCCGTGCCCTCGGTGGCGCTGCTGCGCTCGGCCTGGGCCGTCACGCGCACTTCGTCCAGCGCCGCGCCGGCGGCCGGCAGTGCGGGCGTGGCGGGCGCGTGGCTGCGGCGCAGCGTATAGCTGCCGTTGCCCGTGGTCGCCGCCGACAGGCCGGTGCCGGCCAGCAGCAGGGCCAGGGCCTGGGCGGGCGGGTGGCTGCCCTTCAGCCCCGGGCTGCGCTGGTCGCGCACCAGATCGGGCGTGTAGGCCAGCAGCACGCCCGAGGCCTTGGCGAAGCGCGTCAGCACGCCTTCCAGCGGGCCGGCCGCGATGTCATAGGACGGAGCATGGGGCGGGCTGCGCTCGCCGTCCGCCGGGGCCTGCGCGGCAGCGGGCGGGGCGGCCAGGCCGCCCAGCGCGGCGGACAGGGCCAGGGCCAGGCAGGATGGTGCCAGCCAGGCAGGGCGTGAATGGGGGGCGGCCGCGCAGGCGGGGGCATGGTGCCGGGGATGGTGGTCGGACATGGTCTGCGTTGGTGAAGACAAGAGGGAGGACGGGGCGCGATGCGGCGCCTCACCCTGCTTGTCACGCGAAACCGCGAAAGGTACAGCCCCCTGTCATGCCGGACCGATGCGCACCCAGTAGCGCACGGGCACATGGATGCGCACGGGCAGCACCTGCACCAGCGACTGCAGGATGCGGTCCGTGTCGCCCAGCGGGAAGACGCCCGACAGCCGCAGCCCTGCCACCTCGGGCGACAGCGTCACCAGGCCGGAACGGTAGCGGCGCAGCTCGGCTACGAAGGCGTCGAGCCGCATGTCCGAGGCGACGATCACGCCCTCGTCCCAGCCCGGCCCGTCGCCGGCCGCGCCGTCGGGCCGCGCCTGTGTGCCGTCCAGGCGCGCGGCTTCGCCGGCCTCCACGCGCAGCGATGCGCCGCTGCGGCTGCGCGCCTCGACCGCGCCCTCGAAGACGGCGACCCGTGTGCCGGCGCCATGGCGTACCGTGAAGCGTGTGCCCAGCGCGCGCAGCCGGCCCGCCGGCGTGTCCACCACGAAGGGCCGCGCCGGCGTGGCCGTGTCATGGGCGGTGGCGACCAGCAGCTCGCCGCGCAGCAGCAGCACGCGGCGCAGGCCATCGTCGTAGGCGATGTCGATGGCCGTATCGGTGTTGAGCAGCAGTTGCGTGCCATCGGGCAGCTGCATGGCGCGCTGCTGGCCCTTGGCGGTGCTGGCATCGGCGGTCCAGGCCTGCCAGGGCGGGCTGTCGCAGCTGCTCCAGGCGGCGGCGCCCATGCCGGCCAGCCCCGCGACGCATGCCAGCAGCTTGCGGCGCGACTGCGCCGCCCTGCGCCTGTGCTGCAGCGTGGCCGCCGCCAGCGCGCCGCCGACCGGCCCGCGCAGCCGGGCATCCATGGCTTCGATGTGCTGCCAGGCGCGTTCATGCAGGGGATGGGCCAAGCGCCAGGCCTGCCACTGCGCGCGGTCGGCCTCGGTGGCGGTGCCGGACCACAGCTGCACCAGCCAGTCCACGGCGCTGTCCACCACCTGGGCAGGCAAGGGCAGCGCGGCTTCGCCAAGGCCTGCCGCGGCGCGTGCATCCTGCGTTCTCCGGGCGCCCCGCGCATCCCCCCGGCTCATGCCATGTGCTCCGGAAAGTAGCAATGCCGTATGGCGCGCGCCATGTACTGCTTGACCGAACTGACCGAGACCTGCAGCCGCTCGGCGATCTCGGCATAGGCCATGCCGTCGAGCTGGGCGTGCAGGAAGGCGGCGCGCACCTTGGGCGGCAGGCCGTCGAGCAGGCGGTCCAGCTCGCACAGCGTCTCCAGCACGATGGCGCGCTCCTCGGGCGAGGGCGCCAGCGGCTCGGGCTGCAGCGCCAGCGTGTCCAGGTAGGCGCGCTCGATCTCGCGGCGCCTCAGGTGGTTGGACATCACCCGCTTGGCCACCGTGGTCAGGAAGGCACGCGGCTCCCGTATTTGCGCAATGTCGGTGCGCGATTCGATCACGCGCACATAGGTGTCCTGCGCGAAATCGGCGGCGTCGCCCGCATGGCCGAGGCGGCGTTGCAGCCAGGTGCGCAGCCAGCCGTGGTGCTGCTGGTAGAGATGGGTGAGGGCCTGGTGAGGAGTCAAGGCGGGCTGCAGTGCAAGGAGGAGGGCCGGTGAGCCCCGGTACAGGGCAGAAGCGATGCAATTGATAAGCATTCTTATTCTAATTCGGTGCCTGGCCGCAAAGCACGGTAAAGCTTTTGTAAATGAGATCAATTCTTATTTGTAGGCGGTAGAATGCCTCGGCTTTTTCCCTGACCTGCTGGCCGTATCCGTGGTGGTTGTCGCTGCGTGGCGCCGCCGATCTCTTTTTTTGCGATGACTGCCTCCCAACCGGATCCTCGGCGCCGCTCCTACTGGCTCAAGACACTGCACGAATGGCACTGGGTCAGTTCCGCGCTGTGCCTGATCGGCATGCTGCTGTTCGCCGTCACGGGGTTCACGCTCAACCACGCGGGGCAGATCGAGTCCAGGCCGCGCATCGTGCGTGGCGAGGCTTCCATTCCCGACGCGTTGCGCATCCAGCTGGTCGCCCAGCAGGCCGGCCAGTCGGGCGACCGCGCCCCCGTGCCCGCCCCGTTCGCCGACTGGGTGCGCGGCCAATGGGGGCTGGAGGCCGAAGGCCGCGAGGCCGAATGGACGGCCGACGAGCTCTATGTCTCTCTTCCCCGGCCCGGCGGCGACGCCTGGGTGCGCGTGGCCCTGGCCGATGGCGGGGCCGAATACGAGCGCACCGACCGGGGCTGGATCGCCTACCTGAACGACCTGCACAAGGGCCGCAACACGGGCGCGGCCTGGAGCTGGTTCATCGACATCTTTGCCGCAGCCTGCCTGGTGTTCACCGTCACGGGCCTGTTCATCCTCAAGATGCACGCGGGCAACCGCCCCTTCACCTGGCCCATGGTCGGCATGGGGCTGGTGATTCCCGTGCTGCTGGCCCTCCTGTTGATCCACTGAGAACCGAAAGAGCCTTGCCTATGAATCCGCATTTCTCCCTGCGCTACACCATGGCGCTTGGCGCCTGCCTGGGCGCGGTGCCGGCCTTTGCCGCCGGCCTGAACGTGGGCGTGGAAGTGCCGCGCCTGGACGTTGCCGAATACCACCGCCCCTACGTGGCCGTGTGGATCGAGCGCCCCGATGCGAGCGTGGCCACCACGCTGTCGGTCTGGTACGACGTGAAGATGAAGAATGCCGAGGGCACGAAGTGGCTCAAGGACATGCGCCAGTGGTGGCGCCGCACGGGCCGCGACCTGACGCTGCCCATCGACGGCGTGACCGGCCCCACGCGCCCCGTGGGCAGGCACCAGCTGGCCTTCACCGAAGGCAGCAACCCGCTGGCCAAGCTGCCGCCGGGCGAATACAGGCTCGTGGTCGAGGCCGCGCGCGAAGTCGGCGGCCGCGAAGTGGTCACCGTGCCCTTCAAGTGGCCGGCCGCCAAGGCCGAGAAGCTGAATGCCAAGGGCAGCAGCGAGCTGGGCGAAGTCTCGCTCGAATTGAAGCCTTGATTCCCGCCACCGAACCGACATCGAACCGATAGAGAGGAAACCTTCATGAAGTCCAAGACCCGATTCGCCGTCCGCCTGGCCGCCGGCCTGGCCATCGCCTGCGGCGCCTTCCAGGCCGCCCAGGCCCACAACCTGTGGCTGCTGCCCTCGACCACGGTGCTGTCCAAGGCCGAGTGGATCACGGTGGATGCCGCCGTCTCCAACGACCTGTTCTTCTTCAACCATGTGCCGCTGGGCCTGGACAACCTGGTGGTCTCCGCGCCCGACGGCTCGGCCGTCGCGCCCCAGAATGCGCACCGTGGCAAGCTGCGCAGCGTGTTCGACCTGGAGCTCAAGCAGCCAGGCACCTACCGCCTGGCCATCGTCAACGACGGCCTGTTCGCCACCTGGAAGGACAAGGCCACGGGCCAGAACCGGCGCTGGCGCGGCTCCCCCGAGAAATTCGCGGCCGACGTGCCCGCCGACGCGCAGGACCTGAAGGTGACCCAGTCCGTGGGCCGCATCGAGAGCTTCGTCACCGTGGGCAAGCCCAGCGCCGTCAAGCCCTCGGGCAAGGGGCTGGAGCTGGTGGCCGTCACCCACCCCAACGATCTGGTCAAGGGCGAGAAGGCCACGTTCGCCTTCCATGTGGACGGCAAGCCTGCCGCCAACCTCGAAGTCGTGCTGGTGCCCGGCGCCACGCGCTACCGCGACAGCAAGGGCGAGATCAAGGCCACCACCGATGCCAGGGGCGAGTTCAGCGTGACCTGGCCCAGCGCCGGCATGTACTGGGTGGATGCCGATGCCCAGGACGACAAGACCTCGCTGCCCC
>JBHIXF010000091.1:0-18409 GCA_041984925.1 Comamonas sp. | reverse complement strand
ATGCTTGTGACTGTTCATCTGTCTCTCCTGACTTGAGTTGCTTGGCCTGGTAACCACAGCTTCCCAAATCTGAGACGGATGAACAACCTGTTGAGACATCACACCTAGGGCAGGGTCATGCCGACAGCTTGGGCTGGACGGCCGAACCCGTCAGGTAGCCGACGGCGGCGCCGAACTTGCCGCGGTAGTTGGCGCTGATCAGCGGGTCCAGCGTGGGCTTGACCACGTTGTGGATGCTGCCCCAGTCGCCGGCGTGCTGGAAGTTGCTCATGATGTAGGTCCAGCCGTTGATCTCGTCCACGGCGTGCAGGCCCGTGGACTCGCCGCCGGCGGGAATCGACATCAGGCGCGACAGCTGCCTGGTGTCGACGTTGTAGGCCCACAGGAAGTTGTTGACGTGCTGGCCGCTGTCCTCGCCGATGAACAGGGTGCGCATCTTCTCCGAGAACTTGAGGTTGTCGGGGTTGCAGATCTTGTTGGGATTGCCGGTGTTGCCCAGGGCGTCGGCCGCGATGTCCTCGCCGGCCAGCAGGGCCTTGGTGTCCACGGGCATCCACTCGCTGTTGATGGCGGCGCCCGCCGTGTCCTTCTGGCCGCCGCGCAGGTTCAGCGCCATCACGGCGCCTGCCTTGAGCTGCTTGGGGATGGACACGCCGTTGCCCGCCACGTTCAGCGCATCGCCGGCCACCATGGACTTTTCGCAGTTCTGCAGCGCGGAGTAGGCGATCTTGTCCTTGGCGTTGACGGTCGTGCCCTCCATCTTGGTGAAGCCCATGCTGGCGCCCTTGAAGGCCGCATAGCGGTGGGTTTCCAGGAAGGCGGCGGCCTTTTCCATGCCGGGGTTGATCCGGATCCACTCGACCTTGCCGTTGGCCGTGATCTTCGTGTAGCTGGCGTCGTTGGGATCGGTCTTGGCCACGCTCATGATGTCCGTGGGCTTGAGCGTGTTGGCCAGCTGCTCGATCTCGGCGCTGGTGGCCGAGCCCAGCTTGATCCAGGTCAGCGCGGCGGCGCTGCCCGAGGCCGGGTCGATCGAGAAGCCCGCGCCCACCTTGGCTGCGTACAGCGAACCCGAGGACAGGTCCTTTTCCTTGTCGGCCACGAAGACGAAATAGCCGCTGTTGGTCGCATCGTCGCCCATCAGTGCGGTGCGCTGGTCGGGCATGACCTGCACCAGCTCGTGCGAGATGCGGCCCATGCAGAAATGCTTCTTGATGCTGGCCGTGCCGTCGGCATTGACGGTGACCTCGGGCATGTGGCCATAGTGGTAGGGGTTGGCCTTGTTCGGGTCGCCGTACAGGTTCTGGCTGAAGGCCTGCAGCTGCGCATTGCCGGTGGCGAAGGCGTCGGGCTCGTATTCCTCGCTGGACAGGTGCGTGCCCCAGGGCGACAGGCTGGCGCCGCAGGTGATCCACAGGCCATGGACCTTGGAGGTGTCCACGTTGTGGTACTTGACCAGGCTGAGCTTGCCCGTGGTCTGGTCCTGGTCCAGCGTCAGCACGGCGATGGGCGAGGGCAGCTTGCCGTACATGTCGGTCTTGCCGTCCTGGGCCCAGGTGGTGTATTCGAACTGCACGACGGCGAACACGGGCTTGCCCTTGACGCCGTCCACCTTGGCGTTGGGCACGGTCAGCAGCGAGGTGCCGTCGGGCGAGTCCGAGAAGAACTGGCGCTCGCTGCCGGCCACGGTGCGGTCGATGATCTTGTTGTTGTTGATGTCGTAGTAGCCGCCGGCCAAGATCCTGCCGCCCTTGCCGTCGGGCACTTCGTCGCCCGTCACGAAGAAGGGCTGGTAGCCCAGGTCGTAGGTCTGGGTGCTGTTGTCGCTGAACTGCACCTTCAGCTGCGAGCCCACGGTCATCTTCGCCATGGCCTGGGGGTTGGCCAGCGTGGGCGCTGCCATGGACGTGAAGCTGGCCGCCACGTAGTTCTTCGCGGGGCCGTCGTCGCCGCCGCCGCAGGCGGTCAGCAGTCCTGTGGCGGAGACGGTGGTGCCGAGCGGCAGCAGCGGCGCGCCGGTCAGGAATTGCAGCGCCTTGCGGCGGGAGAGCATCGTGGATTGGGACATGGGGCTTCCGGTGTATTTGTTTCGTGACAGCCCTTCGGGTGGGCCGGGTTGTCGCGGCACAGTGGGATTGCCCGACATCCGCCCGGCATGCTAGGCACGCTTTGTGACAATGGCGTGTCTGCCGCGTTGCGCTGTCACGGCGCGGTCATGCGGCCGCTGCCCTGGGCCAAAGAAAAAGCCCCTGGGCAGGGGCTTGGCCGCAATGCGATTGCCTGGCGTCAGAAGCCGGGCGGCGCGGGCGGAACCGGCGGCTCGGCACCGATGGCGCCGCTGCCGTCGCTGGCATCGGGCGCGGCGAAGCAATCGCGGAAGGTGAAGACGATGGAGGTGAAGAACATGGCGGCCAGCAGCATGGCCGTGACCACCATGAGGGCGCTGGCGATGCCGCCGATGACCTGCGAGAGCAGGCCGGAGACCAGGGCCATGACCACGCCTGCGGCGATGAACACGCCCATCCATCCCAGGCCGAAGACCAGCAGCGCGCCCATGTTGCGCACGCAGGCCACGAGGCTGAAGAACAAGGCCTTGACGGGAGGCACGTTGTGCCAGTGCACGAGGCCCGGCGCATGCCAGAACAGCAGCGACAGCGGCAGGTACAGGCCCATGCTCAGCCACATGGCGGCCTGGAAGTCGGCGGACTCGGCGATCTCGCGCGTCAGCGGCTCGCCGCCCAGGTAGACGTTGGCGAACTGGCCGTCGTCCACCAGCATGGACAGGCCGATGACCAGCAGAAAGCCCGCCGCATACAGGGCGCCCAGCGTCAGCATGGAGTTCAGCCGCTGGCGCCCCGTGCGAAAGGCCACCAGCAGCAGCGCCGGCGTGGGCGCGCGGCCATGCGAAGCCTCGGCCGCAGCCACCATCATGGCCAGGGAGGTGGCCGGCAGCAGGCCCAGCGCAATGACCGGGCCGACCAGCGGCAGCACCGTGACCAGCGACATGGCCGCCATGGACAGAAAGAACAGCGCCGCCAGCGCCAGCGGCTGCTGTCGGAAGGTGCGGATGCCCAGCTGCACCCATTGCAGGCCGGTGCGGGCAGGAACGATGAGAAGTTTCATGGAATGGAAAAAGGCGGGGGCGCCGGTGTTCGCACGGCCCCGTTGCACGGCCTTGCCCTTGGCGCCCTTCATCGGCCACTGTAACTGAGGATGTGCGGACGCCGCCCGCAAATCCCTGTGCACCGGCCCGTGCCGCGCGGGCGGCGCAGGGGCGGTGTCAGCTCAGCGCCACAGGCCGGGCCAGGCGCTGGCGCAGCACGCGCTCGAAATGGGCGGGGTCGTGCGGCGTCAGCAGCGAGGCCTCGCGCGGCAAATGGAAATCCCACAGGCGCGAGATCCAAAAGCGCAGGGCGCCGGCGCGCAGCATGGGGTTGAACAGCTCGCGCTCGGCGGCGCTCAAGGGACGCACGCCCTGGTAGGCATCGATCATGGCCTGCGCCCGGGCGGCATCGTGGGCGCCCGTGGCCAGGTCGATGCACCAGTCGTTGAGGCAGACGGCCAGGTCGAACAGCCAGCTGTCCACGCCAGCGAAGTAGAAGTCGAAAAAGCCCGTCAGCCGCTCGCCCTCGAACATCACGTTGTCGCGGAACAGGTCGGCGTGCACGGGGCCGCGGGGCAGCGCCGCATAGGCTGCGGATGCGGCCACATGGTTCTGGTATGCCAGCTCCGAGCGCAGCAGCTCGGCCGTCTCGGCGGCGATGTGCGGGATCACCGTCGGCACGGTCTCGTTCCACCAGGGCAGGCCGCGCAGATTGGGCTGGTGGCGCTCGTAGTCGCGCCCGGCCAGATGCATGCGCGCCAGCATCTCGCCCACGGCCGCGCAATGCACGGACTGCGGCGCCAGCTCGCTCTTGCCGGGCAGGCGGTTGACGATGGAAGCCGGCTTGCCGCATACGCGCAGCAGAATGTCGCCGCTGCGCGTCTCGGACTGCGGATCGGGCACGGGAATGCCGGCCTGCGCAAGATGCTTCATCAGGTACAGGTAGAACGGCAACTGCTCGGCCGTCAGGCGCTCGAACAGCGTCAGCACCCACTCGCCCTGGTCGGTGGTCAGGAAGTAGTTGGTGTTCTCGATGCCGCCCTGGATGCCGCGCAGCTCCTTGAGGGAGCCCAGGGACATTCGGCGCAGCAGCTCGCGTGCGTCTTTTTCGGAGACTTCGGTGAAAACGGCCATGTTTGCAGAGCCGGCCTGCACGGCGCGGCGGACATCGTTGACTTCAAATACGTCAAGAGGGCAGCGCCGCCAGGCGCTGCCCTCTGGCACTGCCGCAGCGCGGGGCCGCGGCAGGGGCGGGCGGGGGATCAGAACTGCTTGAGGTTCCAGACGCGCGTGCCGTTGGTGCCGTCGCCATCGCCGCGGTTGCGCGACGAGCGGGCGCCATCGTTGGATTGCACTTCGTAGGCCGGCATGTCGCCGACCTTGGGCTGCACGGTGATGCTGCGGGTCTGGCCGCCGATGCGCAGTTCGTCGACGCGGCTGCCGCCATCCTCGAGGTGGATGCGCTCCACGCGCTGCTGCGCCCGGTCGCGGTCTTGGCGGCCTTGGGGCGCGGTCTGGGCCGCGTCGGCCGTATCGGCGGCCGGGGCAGGCGTGGAATTCTGGGCCAGCACGGAACTGGCGGCCAGGCTCAAGAGGATGAAAAGTGGTGCGGCGCGCATGCCTGCATTGTAGGACTTGTGACAGGCGCTGTCCTGCCCCTGCGACCACTGCCCTGCGCCAGGGCCGGGGCGTGCACAATCGCTGCATGAGCAATTCCAAGACCCTGGTGCTGATCGACGGCTCCAGCTACCTGTACCGCGCCTACCATGCCATGCCGGACCTGCGCGCCGAGCCCGGCAATCCGGCCAGTCCCGCCACGGGCGCCATCCGCGGCATGATCAACATGCTCCAGGCGCTCAGGAAAGAGGTGTCGGCCGAGTATGCGGCCTGCGTCTTCGACACCAGCGGCCCCACCTTCCGTGATGCGCTGTACCCCGAGTACAAGGCCCAGCGCGCGCCCATGCCCGATGACCTGCGCTCGCAGATCGAGCCCATCCACGAGGTGGTCCGCCTGCTGGGCTGGCCGGTGCTCGCCATCGAGGGCGTGGAAGCCGACGACGTGATCGGCACGCTGGCCAAGGCTGCCGCCTCGCAAGGCGTGAACGTGGTGATCTCCAGCGGCGACAAGGACCTGTCGCAGCTGGTGGACGAGCACATCATGGTCATGGACACCATGAGCGGCAAGCGCCGCGACGTGGCCGGCGTCACGGCCGAGTTCGGCGTGCCGCCCACGCTGATGGTCGACTACCAGGCCCTGGTCGGCGATGCGGTGGACAACGTGCCCGGCGTGAACAAGGTCGGCCCCAAGACGGCGGCCAAATGGCTGGCCGAGCATGGCTCGCTGGACGGGCTGATCGCGGCGGCCGATGGCATCAAGGGCGTGGCCGGGCAGAACCTGCGCGATGCCATCGCCTCGGGCCAGCTGGCGCTGAGCCGCCAGCTGGTGACCATGAAGACCGATTGCGACCTCGGCGCCGAGGTGCCGGGCCTGCCCCGGCTGGATGCGCTGGCGCCGCGCGAGCCCGACACCGCGCCGCTGCGCGACTTCTATGAGCGCTATGGCTTCAAGGGGCTGGCGCGCGCACTGGGCGGCGCGGCAGCCGAGCCCGATGCGCTCGAGGCCGTCCAGGCCGGCCGCAAGGCGGGCAAGCCGCGTGCCGACCAGGCCACGGGCGACATGTTTGCCCAGGAGCAGGCCGAATCCGGCCAGGCCACCACCGAGGCCGAGGCCGCGCAGCAGCGCGCACTGGACTACGACGTCGTGCTGACCTGGGAGGCCCTGGAGCGCTGGCTGGCGCGGATCGAGGCGGCCGAGCTCACGGCGCTGGACACCGAGACCACCTCGCTGGACGAGATGCGCGCCGAGATCGTCGGCATCTCCCTGAGCGTCACGCCCGGCGAGGCCGCCTACATCCCGCTGCGCCATGCGGGACCCGACGCGCCCGAGCAGCTGCCGGCCGATGAGGTGCTCGCGCGCCTGAAGCCCTGGCTGGAAAACGCCTCCCGGCCCAAGTTGGGCCAGCACGTGAAGTACGACCGCCATGTGTTCGCCAACGCCGGCATCGAGGTCCGGGGCTATGTGCACGACACCATGCTGCAAAGCTATGTGCTGGAAGTGCACCGCCCGCACGGCCTGGCCAGCCTGGCGCTGCGCCACACCAACCGCACCGGCATCAGCTACGAGGACCTGTGCGGCAAGGGCGCCCACCAGATCCCGTTCGCCCAGGTGCCCGTGGACAAGGCTGCCGCCTATGCCTGCGAGGATGCCGACCAGACGCTGGACGTGCACCGCGTGCTGTGGCCGCAGCTGCAGGCCAGCGAAGGCCTGCGCGGCATCTACGAGCTGGAGATCGCCACCAGCGAGGCGCTGTACCGCATCGAGCGCAACGGCGTGCTCATCGATGCCGCCACGCTGGCCAAACAGAGCAACGACCTGGGCCAGCGCATCGTGCAGCTGGAGCAGGAGGCCTACGACATCGCGGGCCAGCCCTTCAATCTGGCCAGCCCCAAGCAGTTGGGCGAGATCTTCTTCGACAAGCTGGGCATGCCCGTGGTGAAGAAGACCGCCACCGGCGCGCGCAGCACCGACGAAGAGGTGCTGGAGAAGCTGGCCGAGGACTATCCGCTGCCGGCCAAGCTGCTGGAGCACCGCAGCCTGTCCAAGCTCAAGGGCACCTACACCGACAAGCTGGCCCAGCTGGCGCTGCCGCGCACGGGGCGCGTGCACACGCACTACGCCCAGGCCGTGGCCGTGACGGGGCGCCTGTCCAGCAACGACCCCAACCTGCAGAACATCCCCATCCGCACGCCCGAGGGCCGGCGCGTGCGCGAGGCCTTCATCGCCGCGCCCGGCCATGTGATCGCCAGCGCCGACTACTCGCAGATCGAGTTGCGCATCATGGCCCACCTGTCGGGCGACGAATCGCTGCTGCGCGCCTTCCAGGAAGGCCGGGACGTGCACCGCGCCACGGCCGCCGAGGTCTTCGGCGTGGAGCTGGAGCAGGTCAGCAGCGAGCAGCGCCGCTATGCCAAGGTCATCAACTTCGGCCTGATCTACGGCATGAGCAGCTTTGGCCTGGCCAAGAACCTGGGCATAGAGACCAAGGCCGCGGCCGCCTATATCGACCGCTATTTCCAGCGCTATCCGGGCGTCAAGCGCTACATGGACGAGACGGTGGAGTTCGCGCGCGAGCACGGCTACGTGGAAACCGTCTTCGGCCGCCGCCTGTACCTTGTGGACATCAACGGCGGCAGCGGCCCGCGCAAGAAGGCCGCCGAGCGCCAGGCCATCAACGCGCCCATGCAGGGCACGGCGGCCGACCTGATCAAGAAGGCCATGGTGGCCGTGCAGG
Organism: Comamonas sp.; assembly: GCA_041984925.1. Taxonomy (GTDB): domain Bacteria; phylum Pseudomonadota; class Gammaproteobacteria; order Burkholderiales; family Burkholderiaceae_C; genus Comamonas. The sequence goes on along the minus strand of JBHIXF010000091.1, from coordinate 10,954 downwards.
CCGAACTCGATGCCCGGCAGTCGCAGGTGCGCGTCATCATGCAGGTGCACGACGAACTGGTGTTCGAGCTGCCCGAGGGCGCGTCGGACTGGGTGCGCACCGAGATCCCGCGCCTGATGGCCGGCGTGGCGCAGCTGAAGGTGCCACTGCTGGCCGAGGTGGGCATCGGACCCAACTGGGACAAGGCGCATTGAGCTTCGCGCAGGCATCGTAGACTTGGTCGGTTCTCAACCACCACCAAGGAAAGATGCATGCGTGACGATCAGCAGCAAGACCTGAAGGCCCTGGTTCCGGGGCGCAGCAGCGAAGAGGGGCCCACGCGGCGCCTGGCACTGCAGACGGCCCTGGGCCTGGGCTATGCCGCAGCGGCCACGCCGCTGATGGCGCAGACCGCCATCTCCACGCCGGCCGACGGTCTGACGGCCGGCGAGGTGCATTTCACCGTGGACGGCTTCAAGGTGCCCGCCTACCGCGCTGCGCCCGCGGGCAGGAAGAACATGCCCGTGGTGCTGGTGATCTCCGAGATCTTCGGCGTGCACGAATACATTGCCGACACCTGCCGCCGCCTGGCGCGGGCCGGCTACCTGGCCATCGCCCCCGATCTGTATGCGCGCCAGGGCGATCCCGGGACCTATGCCGAGATCGCCAAGCTCATGAGCGAGCTGGTCTCCAAGGTGCCCGACGAACAGGTCATGGCCGATCTGGACGGCGCCGTGCAATGGGCCGGCACCCAGGGGGGCGATACGGCACGCGTGGCCATCACCGGCTTTTGCTGGGGCGGGCGCATCACCTGGCTGTATGCGGCCCATGGCCCGGTCAAGGCGGGCGTCGCATGGTACGGCCGCCTGGAGGGCGCCAGGACGGCGCTGCAGCCGCGCCATCCGCTGGAACTGGTCTCCAGCCTCAAGGCGCCGGTGCTGGGCCTGTATGGCGGGCAGGACACGGGCATTCCGCTGGAATCGGTCGAGCGCATGCGCGAGGCGCTCAAGCAGGGCTCGGCAGCGGCCAAGGCCTCGGAGTTCGTGATCTACCCGGAGGCTCCCCATGCCTTCCATGCCGACTACCGGCCCAGCTACCGCGAGCAGGCCGCACGCGACGGCTGGCAGAAAATGCTGGCCTGGTTCAACAAGCATGGGGTGGCCGGCTGATTTTTTCGCGCCGGGGGGCTTGACAGCTTCTGTAGGCTGAAACCGAGGGCGCCCGAGACCGTGGCCTGCTTCCTTGACGGGATCGCAGGCCACGGCCGCGATGGGGGCCGTCTTTCTGCGAGAATCCGCGGGTTTCGCCTGCAAGGGCATACGGTTGAAGCACAAATCGCCATGACGTTGGTAGCAATCATTCTGGCCACCCTGGCTGCCGGCATTGGCAGCGTATGGGTGGCCGCTTTGTTGATGGGATGGGGGGCGGGCCGCTCGCCGGGGCTGATGCCCCAGCGGCTGCTGAGCCTGGCCGCAGGGGCGCTGCTGGCCACGGCCTTCATGCACCTGCTGCCCGAGGCCTTCGAGAGCGAGGCCGGCGCGCACGACCTGTTCATCACGCTGCTGGTGGGGCTGGTGTTCTTCTTCCTGCTGTCCAAGGCCGAGCTGTGGCACCACGGGCACGAGCATGGCGAGGCCCATGCCCATGCCCATGGACATGCCCATGGGCATGAAGACCATGCGCACCACCATGACCATGGCCATGACCATGGGCGGCGCGGCGGCGGCTGGGCCGTGCTGACCGGCGACAGCGTGCACTGCTTCGGCGATGGCGTGCTGATCGCCTCGGCCTTCCTGGCCGACATGCGGCTGGGCCTGATCGCCGCCGTCTCGGTGCTGGCCCATGAAGTGCCGCACCACATGGGCGACATCGTGGTGCTGCGCCAGTCCAGCACCAACCGGCGCGTGGCCCTGGTCAAGGTGTCCATGGCCGGGGCCGTGACCACGCTGGGGGGCATTGCAGGCTATTTCCTGGTGGGGCAATTGCAGGAGCTGCTGCCGTATTTCCTGGCCGTCGCGTCCAGCAGCTTCATCTATGTGGCCTTGGCGGACCTGATTCCCCAACTGCAAAAACGCCTGAGCGCCAGCGAGACCATCGCCCAGGTCGGCTGGCTGCTGCTGGGCATCGTGCTGGTCACGGTGGTCAGCCGCGCCGCGCACGCGCACTGAGCTGCGCTGGCGGCGGCGCGCCCAGCAGGTCGGCGTGGTCCACAGCGTACTTGATGAAGGCGGCCTGGCCGTCGATGCGCAGCTTGCGGCGCAGATGCAGGCGGTGGGTCTCCACGGTGCGCACCGAGGTGCCCATGAGGGCCGCGATCTCCCTGTTCGAGCGGCCCTCGGCGATCCATTGCAGCACGCTGGCCTCGCGCGGCGTCAGCGCACGGCTGGGCACAGCGGCGGGGGCGGCCTCGGCCACGGGCCGCAGGCCGGGGCTGAAGTAGTGCCCGCCGGCATGCACGGCGTCGATGGCCTCGATGAGCTGGCAGGCCGGCGCATCCTTGAGCACATAGCCGCGGGCGCCCAGGTGGACGGCGCGGCGCACGTATTCGGGGTCCTCGTGCATGGACAGCACCAGCACCCGCACCAGCGGAAACTCGGCGCGGAAACGGGCGGCCAGGTCGATGCCGCTGGCGCCGCGCATGCGGATGTCGGTCAGCACGATGTCGGGCGCCAGCTGTGCCGCCAGCACCAGCGCCTGCTCCAGGCCCGGGGCCTCGCCCGCGACGCGGATATGCTCCGTGGCCTGCAGGCGCATGCAGACGCCGTCACGCACCAGAGGATGGTCGTCCACCAGAAGAATGCGGATCGGCTGCGTCATGCGGGGGCCTGCGCCATGTCGAAGCCGCCCGCCTCGCTGCGCCATGCCGGGCTGCCCAGCGGCAGCGTGGCGACCAGGCGCGTTCCCTGCCTGCCGGAGCGTATGGCCAGCCGTCCGCCCAGCCCTTCGATGCGCTCGCGCATGTTGCGCAGGCCGATGCCGCCCTGGCCGTCGCGCTGAACGCGCGCCATGTCGAAGCCCCGGCCATCGTCGCGTATCTGCAGCCGGACGCGGCGGCGCTCGAAATGCAGCGATACCTCGACATGGCTGGCGCAGGCATGCATTTTCGCGTTCATCACGGCCTCCTGCGCCACGCGGAACAGGGCCGTGCCGTGGCTGGCGGGCAGGGGGCAGGCATCGCCGTGGGCGGCAAAGCGCATGCGCACGCCGTCGTCGCTGTGCATCTGCTGGCTCATCAGGGCCAGGGCAGGTGCCAGTCCCAGGTCGTCGAGCAGGGCCGGGCGCAGGCCGTGGGAGACCCGCCGGATTTCGAGCAGCGCATGGTTGATGCGCTCCAGCCCCTGGTCCACCATGCGATGCGGTGCCGCCGGCTCCTTCGACAACAGCCTGTGCAGCTGGGACTGGGCCGTCTCCAGCAGGAACTTCGAGGACACCAGCACCTGCACCACGCCATCGTGCAGCTCGCGCGCCACGCGGCTGCGTTCCTCCTCCTGCGAGCGCACCACGCGCTGGGCCAGCTGCTGCAGCTTGCTGCTGGAAACCCGGTGGTCGCTGAGATTGAACACCAGCCCTGCCACGCCGACGAGCACGATGCACAGCGCGGCGATGCCGAAGATGCGCCAGCGCGTGGCCGCGATGTTGAGCCGCGCGCTTTCGTCGATCTTGCGCAGCGCCTGTTCCACATCGTCCAGGTACAGGCCCGTGCCCAGCGACCAGCCCCAGTCCGGCACGGTGGCGACATAGCCCAGCTTGTCCACCGTGCGCTGTGACGAGGGCTTGTTCCAGCTGTAGCGCACGATGCCGCCGCCGTTGCGCGCGGTATCGAGGATGAGATTGGCGGGCGCGGCCCCGGCGGGATGGCCGGGGTCGCACAGGTCCACGCCGGACAGGCCCATCTGCCGCGCGTCCAGCAGCACCTTGCCGTCACGGTCGTAGACGAAGAAGTAGCCGTCCTCGCCGAACTGCATCTGCGCCAGCGTGGCCAGCGCCAGCTGCTGCTGCGCCGCCTGGCTTTCGCCGCTGGCACGGATGCGCGCCAGCGAGCTGCTGGCCAATTGCACGTAGTGGCGCAGCTCGGTCTCCTTGCTGCGCAGGTAGGCGTCTTCGACCAGCGCCCGCTCCTGGTGCGCCAGCGCCAGCGTCTGGTGCTGCACGGTCGCGGCGACCAGCCCGAGGGCGAGCAGGATGGCGGCGATCGAAAAGAGTGCGAGTTTCAGTGGCAGTTGCATGGCGGCCCGCAGGGATTGCTTGGACGATCTTGTGCTTTGTGCGGCAGTGGCTTGTCAACGGGGCTTGTGCGCATTGGCGTGCCTGTGCGCGCAGGGCGTGCCTGTGGCGCCACCATGGGGTGGCGATAATCTGCAGGATATTTTCTTTCGCGCTTTTCTACACCATTGAAATGCCGCCGGAGTATGTGAAAAATGCTGTCCACGGTGAATCGCCCATTCGATCGATGGGACGCTTCGGTAACTGAAAACAAATGAATGCCGCCAGGCAGCTGGCAGGAATATGGTGGCTTGCGGTCGCGTTTCGTGTCTTGCGGTCGATGAAGGGATGCGAGGTATTAGCAGCTTTCATGCCACGGCATGGCAGCACCTGCCGCAACAGGCTGCGGGCCGTTGCCCTGCCTTGCATGCACCGGGGTGGAGCATGCTGCCTGGGTGCGGGAATCGATTTTGGGGCATGGACCCGGACAGCGGATGGACGAAGGATTCGCGGGCCTGTGCGTAGCATTGCGCAGATGAATCTGCGTAGTGGTACGTAAGGGAAAAATGATTATCTTTTTCCTGAATTCATTGCCTAGAATTTCTCCGGGAGATCGGTGGTCTGAATCGTTTTGCTTCAATCCGCCAGCGTCTCTGAATTATCTCCGCCATTCCCTGTGAATGCCTTGCGAAGTGTTGTGCGGGGAGGCGGGATTGTTCGTGGTTTTCGGATTTTCAGGCTTCATCAGGAGGAAATGCCATGGCGAATCGATTGAACATGCAGCGTCTGGCGCTGGCTTGCGGCGTGGGTGTGCTGGCCCTGGGACTGGCGGGCTGCGCGGCGCCGAACAAACGCGAGGCGCTGTCCGCCGCGCAGGTGCCGCCGGCCATCGGGCCGTACTCGCAGATGGTGGCGCACGGCAACACCCTCTATTTCTCGGGCGTGCTGCCGCTGAATGCGCAAGGCACGGCCATCCAGGGGACCACCATCGAGGAGCAGACCCGCACCGTGCTCGACCACATCGGCGCCCAGCTCAGGTCCCAGGGCCTGTCCTACGAGGATGTGCTGTCCACCTCGGTGTTCATGAAGGATCTCAACGAGTTCGCGGCCATGAACAAGGTCTACGCCGAATACTTCAAGGCCGCTGCCCCGGCGCGCGCCACGGTGGAGGTCGCGCGGCTGCCGCGCGACGTGAAGATCGAGATCTCGGCCATCGTCGGCCGCCGCTGATTGCCAGGAGCTGCCATCCATGAACGGACTTCAACACGATACGGCGGCGGCTGCTGCCGCCACGCCCGCCAGCGGCCATGAGCCCGGCTACCCGGCCCGCTGGACCTCCAAGCGCCGCGATTTCCTGCGCATGCTGGGCTACGGCACGGGCGCAGCCACGCTGGGGCCGCTGCTGGCGGCCTGCGGCAGCGGCAATGCACAGACCCCGGCGGCCGCGCTGCGCGAGCAGCTCATGCGTGACGAGGCCTTCTGGACGGATGTGCAGAACATGTTCATCCTCAAGCCCGAGAAGACCTACATGAACATCGGCACGGCCGGCTCCATGCCCAAGCTGGTGCTGGAGGTGTTCGACGCCAGGAACCGCGAGAAGGCGGCCGATTCGGGCAATGGCTACAGCAACCTGCTGGATTTGCGCAGGCAGGTGGCGCCGGGCTTCGGCGTGGATGCCGACGAGCTGGCCTTCTCTGCCAACACCTCATCGGGCATGTGCCATGCCATCCTGGGCATCGACTGGCAGCGCGGCGACGTGGTGGTGACCACCAACCACGAGCATGGCGGCGGCGACACGCCGTTGAAGATCGCCCAGGACCGCTACGGCATCGAGGTCTCGCGCATCGCGCTGCCCGTGGGCAACAACCAGACGGCGGCCACCTATGTGAGCCTGTTCGACGAGCGCATCCGCGCGCTCAAGGCCCAGGGCAAGCGCGTGCGCGCCATGATGTGGTCCTCGCCCACCTACAAGACCGGCACCATGCTGCCGATCGCCGACCTCATGGGCGTGGTCAAGGCCCATGGCCTGATCAGCATCGTGGATGGCGCCCACCTGCCGGGCATGATGGCCTACAACTACGCCGAGCTGGGCATGGACTTCATGTCGGGAGCGGGCCACAAGTGGCAGTGCGGACCGGGCTCGACGGGCATTCTGATCATCCGCAACAAGATCCGCGCCTCCAATACGCTGCCGCTGCCCAAGTGGTATCCCGTGCACACCAGCAGCTATCCCGCTCTGGAGCGCACGACCACGGCCAAGGAAACCTACGACATCGCGGCCTCGGTCACCGCCTGCGGCAGCGTGCACACGCCCATGTTCCAGGCCCTGGTCCAGGCCTGCGCCCAGTGGGACGGCATCGGCCGCAAGAAGATCGAGACCTATGACCTCACGCTGTCGTCCTACCTGAAGGAAAAGATCGTGGAGCGCTGGGGCGTGGACGCGCTGTACTCGCCCAAGGACGATCCCAAGCTGCTGTCGGCGCTGACCTGCTTCAACCCGTTCCAGAACAAGGACGACGTGATGAACGGGACCAAGTCCTCGACCTTCGTGGCGCGCATGCTCAGCGACTATCCGCAGGGCTTCGTGATCCGCAACTCCAACTTCCCCGTGATCGGCGCGCCGGCCGACCACTATGGCGTGCGCGTGTCCACCCACCTGTGGCACGACGCGCGCGACATCGATCTGCTGGTCGATGCGATGTGGGATTTGTCTAGAAAAATGTAACCCCCTGAGGCGCTGCGCGGCCGGCGTAGGCCCTTGCTCGGTGTCCCTGGCGTTGGGCCGCGCCGGCTTCAAGCGTTGCGCTTTCTGGCGCGCGCGGGGGCTCAGCCGGGCTGGCCTTCGTCGCGCATGGCGGCGCGCACCTGGGGGAGCTGGCGGCGCGAGACGGCCAGCAGCTCGGGCACGCCATGCAGGCGCAGGCTCCAGCCTTCGCCTTCGGCCGGATGGTCGTGGCGCTCCAGGCTGCGCAGCGCGCTGCGCGACACGAGGGCATTGCGGTGCACGCGCAGCAGTCGGTCGGCGTGGCGTGTTTCCAGTTCGGCCAGCGCGCCATCGAGCACGTAGCTGCGCGCCACGGTGCGCACCGTCACGTATTTCTGTTCGGCCTTGAGGTAGAGCACCTCGGACAGCGGCAGCCGCACGGTGGCGCCGCGGTCCTGGATCAGCAGCACCTGGCCGGCATCGCGCTCGGTGCTGGCCGCCTGCAGCGGCGCGGCGCGCGCGGCCTTGGCCAGGGCCTGCTGCAGGCGCTCGCTGCGCACGGGCTTGGTCAGGTAGTCGACCGCATCCAGGTCGAAGGCCTGGACCGCGTGGCCCGCATGGGCGGTGACGAAGACGACCGCAGGCGGCAGCGGCAGGCTGCGCAGCGCATGGGCCAGGGCCAGGCCGTCCTGGCCGGGCATGTGGATGTCCAGCAGCACCAGTTCCACGGGGCGCGGGCCGGGCGACTGCAGCACGGCCAGGGCCTGGCCCGCGTCGCAGGCCTCGCTCACATGGTGGCGTGGCGCGCCGGCGCTGGCCTGGGCATCGGCCAGCAGGGTTTGCAGCCTGGCGCGGGCCAGGGGTTCGTCGTCAACGATCAGGATGTGCATGGCGCTTGGGGTGGCTGATGGCGGGGTGGTCCGGGGCCGGCGGTGGCAGGGGCAGGGTGATGCGCACCACGAAATGGCCTTTGAGCGTGCGTGCCTGGAAACCGGCCTGCAGGTCATGCAGCAGGGACAGGCGTGCACGCACATTGGCCAGCGCAATGCCATGGCCGTGCGAGACGGGGGCGGCATCGCCGGCCGGCAGGCTGTTGGTGATGCGCACCTCGGCCTGGTCGCCACGGCGCTGCGTGCGCACCTGCAGCTTGCCGCCGCGCGCACCGGGCTCCACGCCATGGCGGATGGCGTTCTCCACCAGGGGCTGCAGCAGCAGCGGCGGCAGCAGCGCGTGGTGCACGCCTTCATCGAGCTGCCATTGCACCTGCAGGCGGTCGCCGAAACGCACCTGCTCGATGGCCAGGTAGCGCTGGGCCAGTTCGATCTCCTCGGCCAGCGTGGTCGTGCTGTGGGGCTCGGCCAGCGCATAGCGGAACAGGTCGCTGAGGTCCTCCAGCAGGGATTCGGCCTTGGCGGGTTCGGCGCGCACCAGGGCGATGGCGCTGTTGAGGGTGTTGAACAGGAAATGCGGGCGTATGCGCGACTGCAGCTCGGCCAGCCGGGCCTGGGTGTCGGCCGGCGTGTGCCCGCGCGCGCGCAGCACCAGCGCCGCCACCAGCAGCGCCGCCAGCAGCGCGCCGCTGGCGGCGCTGGCCAGCCAGGGCGCGCTGGCGCTGCCGGCCAGCTGCAGCATGGCGCAGGCATACAGCCCGGCCAGCGCGCCCAGCAGCAGGCCGGCCGCATACTGCCCGCGCGCAGGCAGGCGCTGCAGCCGGTGCTTGAGCAGGCAGGCGCAGACCAGCCATGCCAGCGTACCCGGCAGGCTGGCGCCGGTGAGCATGGCCATGGCCTGCAGCCACTGCCACGGCGAATCGGCGCTGAACATCGCCGCCGTGGCCACCACCGCCTGCACGAACAGCACGGCGCGCAGCACCACGCCGACGTTGCAGGCGTCGAAGACCAGCACGGGGCGCGGTGTCGGCTGTCGGGTGGTGCAGGCAGTCATGGCGTCAGGTGGCGGGATGGGAGGCTCGGGCACGCAGGCCCGCCCCGGATTATGGGCAAGGCGCGCCGCCCTGCACAGGCCGTGACGCTGCGCCGGCGGCGCCTGCTGACCGAGGTCATGCGGCGCGCGCGCGACCCCGGCAGGCGTGGGCCGATAGAATCGCCGCTTCTGCCTGCGCGGGCGATATGCCGCCCGCGGCCTTTTCGACGACCGCCGCTCTCACATGTCTGCCAATCAACCAACGTCCGCCTCGCACAACCAGCTCGACACCAAGGCCCAGGCCTGGTCCGCCCTCTTCGAGGAGCCCATGAGCGATCTGGTCAAGCGCTACACCTCCAGCGTGTTCTTCGACAAGCGCCTGTGGCAGGCCGACATCATGGGCAGCCTGGCGCATGCCGAGATGCTGGCGGCCCAGGGCATCATCAGCGCGGCCGACCACGAGTCCATCCGCAAGGGCATGGCGCAGATCACGCAGGAGATCGAATCCGGCCAGTTCGAGTGGAAGCTGGACCTGGAAGACGTGCACCTGAACATCGAGGCGCGCCTGACGCAACTGGTGGGCGACGCCGGCAAGCGGCTGCACACCGGCCGCAGCCGCAACGACCAGGTGGCCACCGACGTGCGCCTGTGGCTGCGCGGCGAGATCGACCTGATCGAGGGCCTGCTCGATGAACTGCAGCTGTCCCTGGTCGAAGTGGCCGAAAGGAACGTGGACGTGATCCTGCCCGGCTTCACCCACCTGCAGGTGGCCCAGCCCGTGAGCTTCGCCCACCACCTGCTGGCCTACGTGGAGATGTTCAAGCGCGATGCCGAGCGCATGCTGGACCTGCGCCGCCGCGTCAACGTGCTGCCCCTGGGCAGCGCCGCCCTGGCCGGCACCACCTACCCGCTGGACCGCGAGCGCGTGGCCCGCACGCTGGGCATGGAAGGCGTCTGCCAGAACTCGCTGGACGGCGTCAGCGACCGCGACTTCGCCATCGAATTCACCTCGGCCGCCAGCCTGTGCATGGTGCACGTCAGCCGCCTGTCCGAGGAGCTGATCATCTGGATGAGCCAGAACTTCGGCTTCATCCGCATCGCCGACCGCTTCACCACCGGCTCGTCGATCATGCCCCAGAAGAAGAACCCCGACGTGCCCGAGCTGGCGCGCGGCAAGACCGGCCGCGTGGTCGGCCACCTGATGGGCCTGATCACGCTGATGAAGGGCCAGCCCCTGGCCTACAACAAGGACAACCAGGAAGACAAGGAGCCGCTGTTCGACACGGTGGACACCCTGAAGGACACGCTGCGCATCTTCGCCGAGATGATCGGCGGCCAGGCCGACCCGGCCACGGGCGCCAAGACGGGCGGCATCAGCGTCAATGCCGAAGCCATGCGCGCCGCCGCGCTCAAGGGCTATGCCACGGCCACCGACCTGGCCGACTACCTGGTCAAGAAGGGCCTGCCTTTCCGCGACGCGCACGAGACCGTGGCCCATGCCGTCAAGCTGGCCTCGCAAAAGGGCGTTCAGCTCACCGAGCTGCCGCTGGCCGAGCTGCAGGCCTTCAATCCCGGCATCGCGGCCGACGTCTTCGAGGCGCTGAGCCTGGAAGGCTCGCTCAATGCGCGCAACACGCTGGGCGGCACCGCGCCGGCCCAGGTGCGCGCCCAGCTGGCGCGCCACCAGCAGCGCCTGCAGGCCCGCAAGGCCTGATTCCCGACGTCCCTGGAGATTTGCCCCATGGCCCCATCCCGCCGCCATCTGCTGTCCCTGGGCCTGCGCGCCGCAGGCGTGGCTGCAACGTCCACCGCACTGGCGCCGCTGGCCTGGGCGCAGGCGGCCCCGCAGCCCATACGCATCCTGGTGGGTTTCCCGCCCGGCGGCGGCACGGACGCCATCGCGCGGCTGCTGGCCGAGCGTCTCAAGGACGAACTGGGCACGGCGGTCATCGTGGACAACCGGCCCGGCGCGGGCGGCCAGATCGCGGCGCAGATGCTCAAGTCCGCGCCCGCCGATGGCCACACGCTGTTTCTCACGCACGACCACACCATCTCCATCCTGCCCCAGGTGGTCAGGAAGCCGGGCTTCGACCCCGCGCACGACTTCGCGCCCGTCGCAGGCTTTGCGACCTTCGTGAACGCGCT
>JBHIXF010000090.1:0-18801 GCA_041984925.1 Comamonas sp. | reverse complement strand
GTCAAGGCCACCCAGCTGGACGCGCTGGCGATCGCCATCGGCACCAGCCACGGCGCCTACAAGTTCACGCGCAAGCCCACGGGCGACATCCTGTCGATCCAGCGCGTCAAGGAAATCCACGCCCGCCTGCCCAACACCCACCTGGTGATGCACGGCTCCTCCTCCGTGCCCCAGGAACTGCTGGAGATCATCCGCCAGTACGGCGGCGCCATGAAGGAAACCTACGGCGTGCCCGTCGAGGAAATCCAGGAAGCCATCAAGCACGGCGTGCGCAAGATCAACATCGACACCGACATCCGCCTGGCCATGACCGGCGCCGTGCGCAAGTTCCTGGCCGAGAACCCCGAGAAGTTCGACGCCCGCGAATGGCTCAAGCCCGCCCGCGAAGCCGCCAAGCAGATCTGCAAGGCCCGCTACCTGCAGTTCGGCTGCGAAGGCCAGGGCGCCAAGATCAAGGGCCATACGCTGGAGCAGATGGCTGCCAGGTACGCAGCCGGCGCGCTGCAGCAGGTCGTGAACTGATCGCCGCGCTTGCCGCGCATCGCCCCGGAAAACCCGCAGGCCTGGCCTGCGGGTTTTTTTATTTGCAACGCATGATCTTGCGCAGATGGTCATCTCTAGAGCGTGTGATGCACTTTGACGTGCCCGCGAAAGCAGGGGGGCCCCTTTCCCGGCTTTCCCTGCGGGTACGTAAAAATGCATCACACGCTCTAAGGGTAAACCTAGGGTAATTACAGTATCGAACGATCGTGCTTTTTATGAGAATGGACGATCAGTCCACTAGTACCAGGAGACGAGCAGCATGAGTGACCGCCCATGGCTGGGTGCCTATCCGGCAGGTGTGCCAACCGACATCGACCCCTCCCAATATTCCTCGCTGGTGGCGCTGATGGAGGAGGCCTTCAGCCGCTACGCCGACCGCGTCGCCTATACCTTCATGGGCAAGGAGCTGACCTACTCCCAGGTCGATGCGCAAAGCCGCGCCTTTGCCGCCTACCTGCAGAGCCTGGGCCTGGCGCGCGGCGATCGCGTGGCGCTGATGATGCCCAACGTGCCCCAGTACCCGGTGGCCGTGGCAGGCGTGCTGCGCGCGGGCTTCGTCGTGGTCAACGTCAACCCGCTGTACACGGCGCGCGAGCTGGAGCACCAGCTCAAGGACTCGGGCGCCAAGGCCATCGTCATCATCGAGAACTTCGCCCACACGCTGCAGTCCTGCCTGGCCGCCACGCCGGTCAGGCACATGGTGCTGTGCTCCATGGGCGACCAGCTGGGCCTGCTCAAGGGCGCCCTGGTCAATTACGTGGTGCGCAAGGTCAAGAAGCTGGTGCCGCCGTTCTCGCTGCCCGGTGCCGTGCCCTTCAACGACGCCCTGTCCAAGGGGCAGCGCGCGCCGTTCCAGGCGCCGCAGATCCAGGCCGAGGACATGGCCCTGCTGCAGTACACGGGCGGCACCACGGGCGTGAGCAAGGGCGCCGTGCTGCTGCACCGCAACATCATCGCCAACGTGCTGCAGTCCGAGGCCTGGAACCAGCCCGCCATGGGCAAGGTGCCCCAGGGCGAGCAGCCCACCTGCATCTGCGCGCTGCCGCTCTATCACATCTTCGCGTTCACCGTGAACATGATGCTGGCCATGCGCACGGGCGCAAAGACCATCCTCATCCCCAATCCGCGCGACCTCAAGGCCACGCTCAAGGAACTGTCCAGGCAGCGCTTTCACAGCTTTCCGGCCGTGAGCACGCTGTTCAACGGCCTGGCCAACCATCCCGACTTCGACACCGTCGACTGGTCGCACCTGAAGGTCTCGGTGGGCGGGGGCATGGCCGTGCAAAGCGCGGTGGCCCAGCTGTGGCTGCAAAAGACCGGCTGTCCGATCTGCGAAGGCTATGGCCTGTCCGAGACCAGTCCCTCGGTCAGCTGCAACCCCGTCACCGCCACGGAGTTCTCGGGGACCATCGGCGTGCCTCTGCCCAGCACCTGGATGAAGCTCGTCGATGACGAAGGGCGCGAGGTGAGCGGCCCGGACCAGCGCGGCGAAGTCGCCATCAAGGGGCCGCAGGTCATGGCCGCCTACTGGCAGCGCCCCGACGAGACCGCCAAGGTGTTCACCGCCGATGGCTACTTCCGCACGGGCGACATCGGCACCATGGACGAGCGCGGCTACTTCAGGATCGTGGACCGCAAGAAGGACATGGTTCTCGTCAGCGGCTTCAACGTCTACCCCAACGAAGTCGAGGACGTGGTCTCCAACTGCCCGGGCGTGCTCGAATGCGCCGTGGTCGGCGTGCCCGACGAGAAGACGGGCGAGGCCGTCAAGCTGGTCATCGTGCGCAAGGACGACAGCCTGACCGAGCAGGCCGTGCGCGACTTCTGCCGCGCCAACCTCACGGGCTACAAGCAGCCGCGCGTGATCGAGTTCCGCACCGAACTGCCCAAGACGCCGGTGGGCAAGATCCTGCGCCGCGAGCTGCGCGGCAGCAAGTAGGGCAGGCGGCAGCCGCGATCGCAGCAAGGGCGCTTCGGCGCCCTTGCCTTTTTCCGGCTGCGGCAGGCCGCCCGCGGGGCTGCCGGCGCCTGCCATGCCTCGGAAAGGAAAACGCTTGTTGCGGCAGATCGATGTTTCTATAATTGTTTTACCAAATGAACTTTGGTTCATAGGTAAAACAAACGATGCAGCATTTGACCTGCCGGCAGGCACCGATGGAGAGACCCATGACCGAATCCGCACAGAACACGCCCCGCAGCTGGGACCAGCCCGAGGGCACCAGTTTCGAACAATGGATGGAATCGCGCGTGGCGCGCTTTTCCACGCGCAAATACGACTTCGACGCGCTGAAGTTCCAGGCCGACTTCGACCCCAAGTACCGCCGTGGCCAGATGCGCTACATCGGCACGGGCGGCACGGGCGTGGCCTCGGACAGCAACACCATCCCGGCCGAGCACTTCACCTTCTCCACCATGGTCATTCCGGCCGGCAATGAAGGCCCCTCGCACCTGCACACCGATGTGGAGGAGGTCTTCTTCCTGATCCGCGGCAAGCTCAAGCTCGTGCTGGAAAAGGACGGCCAGCGCTTCGAGACCATCCTGACCGACCGCGACGTGGTCTCGGTGCCGCCCGGCGTGTACCGCGAGGAGATCAACATCGGCGACGAGGACGCGCTGATGTGCGTGATGCTGGGCGCCAAGAAGCCCATCACGCCGACCTATCCCCCAGAACACCCCCTGGCCAAGATCAAGCGTTGAGCCGTTGCCCGCCATGTCCGCGCAGACGTCATCGCGCATGCAACAGCGCCTTCAGGCGCAGTTCCCCGAACATCTCATCGCCCTGCCCGGTGGCGCCCAGGTCGCCTGGCGCGAGGCCGGCGACACGGCCTCGGACTTCGCCGTGGTGATGCTGCACGGCATCAGCTCGGGCGCCGCGTCCTGGATGGACGTGGCCCTGGCGCTGGCACCGCGCGCACGCGTGCTGGCCTGGGATGCGCCCGGCTATGGCCGCTCCACCGCGCTGGCGCCCGCCGCGCCCACGGGCGCCGACTACGCGCAGGTGCTGGAGCAGTCGCTGCAGGCCCTGGGCGTGCGCCGCTGCCTGCTCGTGGGCCACTCGCTGGGCGCGCTCATGGGCACGCCCTGGGCGGTGCAGGCCGGCGCCGGCCGTGTGCGGCAGCTGGTGCTGATCAGCCCGGCCGGCGGCTATGGCGCGACCGGCATGGGCGAGCAGCGGGCCAAGGTCCGCGAGGGCCGGCTGGCCGCCTTGAGGGACCAGGGCGTGGCCGGCCTGGCCGCCGCCATCGACCAGCGCCTGGTCTCGCCCGCGGCGCCCGAGTCCGTGCGCGCCTGGGTGCGCTGGAACACGGCGCGCCTGCATGCCGCCGGCTATGCCCAGGCCGTGGAACTGCTGTGCGGCAGCGACCTGGGCGAGGCGGCGGGACGCTTGTCCATGCCGGTCGAGGTCTGGGTGGGCGAGCACGATGGGGTCACGCCGCCGGCGGCCTGCGCGGCCTGGGCCAGGAGACTGGGGGCGCGGTACGTTACGCTTGCGGCATCCGGCCATGCCTGCGTCGTCGAGCAACCCGCAGACATTGCGCAAAGGCTGGCCTTCCTGCTGACCTGATGGCCCTGCGCCCGCATTGCGATGAGCGACACCTCCGAAACCCTCTCCAACGACAACGACCGCTACACCGTCCCCGCGCTGGAGCGCGGCCTGCGCCTGCTGGCCTGCTTCAGTCCCTCGCAGCCCGTGTGGAGCGCGCCCGACCTGGCGCGCACCCTGGCGCTGCCGCGCTCCACGGTGTTCCGGATGCTGACGACGCTGGAGGGCATGGGGTATCTGCAGCGATCGGGCACCGAATACCGGCTGGGCCTGGCCGTGCTGCGCCTGGGCTATGACTACCTGTCCACCCAGCCGCTGGCCCAACTGGCCGAGCCCGTGCTGCAGTCGCTGTGCGACCGGCTGGGCTTCACCACCAACCTGGCGCTGCTGGACGGCACCTCCGTGGTCTATGTGGCGCGCATCGCGCCGGCCGGCGCCTTCCAGGGCGCCGTGCGCGTGGGCTCGCGCCTGCCGGCCCACGCCACCGTGCTGGGCCGCGCGCTGCTGCAGGACATGGATGCCGCCCAGCTGAGCGGGATCTTCGGCGGCAGCGAACTGCCCCAGTTCTCGGAAAGCACGCCGCGCAGCGTGGACCAGCTGCTGCAGCTGCTGCGCCAGGACCGCGAACGCGGCTATGCCATGGGCGAGGGCTTCTACGAACCCGGCGTCTCCAGCATCGCCGCGCCCGTGCGCGATGCGCAGGGCCGCATCGTGGCGGGCCTGGGCATGGCCGTGGCCTTCACCGAGATCGCCCCGGGCCGCATGGCCGAATGGGTGCAGCAGGTGCGCGCCGCCGCCGATGAGCTGGCCGGCCACCTGCGCACCCAGCACCCCGGTTTCCTGCGCTGAGGGCACGGCATGCACCGTGGCCGCAGCGCTCCCACCCCGAAAGAAATGACGATGAAGATTGCTGTGATTGGCTGTGGTGCGATTGGCGCCAGCGTGCTCGAACTGCTCGGCCGCGACCCGGAACGTTCGGGCGTGCAGGTGGGCTGGGTACTCGTTCCCGAAGTGACCGATGCCGTGCGCGCCACGCTGGCCCGGCATGCGCCGCAGGCGCGCGCGCTGCCCGCGCTGGCGGCCGAAGACCGGCCCGACCTCATCGTCGAATGCGCGGGCCATGCCGCCATCGAGGAACATGTGCTGCCCGCCCTGCGGCGCGGCATTCCCGCCGTCGTGGCTTCCATCGGCGCGCTCGGCGCCCCCGGCATGGCCGAGGCCGTGCAGGCCGCGGCCGAAGCGGGCGCCACCCAGGCGCAACTGCTGTCGGGCGCCATCGGCGGCATCGATGCGCTGGCCGCGGCGCGCATCGGCGGCCTGGACGAGGTGGTCTACACGGGCCGCAAGCCGCCCCTGGCCTGGACCGGCACGCCCGCAGAACAGCGCTGCGACCTCGCCAGCCTCAAGGAGGCCTTCTGCATCTTCGAAGGCAGCGCGCGCGAGGCCGCCCGGCTCTACCCCAAGAACGCCAACGTGGCCGCCACGCTGTCGCTGGCCGGCCTGGGCCTGGACCGCACCAGGGTGCGCCTGTTCGCCGACCCCTCCGTGGACGAGAACGTGCACCACGTCGCCGCGCGCGGCGCCTTCGGCGCCATGGAGCTGACCATGCGCGGCAAGCCGCTGGCAGCCAATCCCAAGACCTCGGCCCTCACCGTCTACAGCGTGGTGCGCGCCGTGCTCAACCAGGCGGCGGCCATCGCCATCTGAGCGGCCGGGCCACGGCACAATAGGCGCTCTCGCCCCGCAGGCGGCCCACCGGGCCGCCTTTGCTTTTGCCCGCCCCGTTGAAAGAGAAACCGCGATGACGATTGCCATCCTCAGTGCCCTGCCGCAGGAACAGGAAGGCCTGGTCCATGCCCTGTCCGACGCCCAGGCCACGGCCCATGCCGGCCGCATGTTCTGGCGCGGCCGGCTGCACGGGCACGATGTGGTGCTGGCGCTGTCGGGCATCGGCAAGGTGGCGGCGGCGACCACGGCCGCGGCGCTGATCGAGCGCTTCGGCGTGCGCCGCATCGCCTTCACGGGCGTGGCCGGCGGCCTGGGCGAGGGCGTGCGCGTGGGCGACGTGGTGGTCGCCAGCGAATACCTGCAGCACGACATGGACGCATCGCCCATCTTCCCGCGCTGGGAAATGCCCGGCTATGCGCGCACCCGCCTGCCCTGCGATGCCGTGATGACCTCGGCCCTGCTGACCGCGGCGCGCATCTGCGTGGCGCAAGCCGGCGACGAATTGCGTGCCGCGCACGCCACGGCGCCGCCGCAGGTCCACCAGGGGCTGGTTGCCAGCGGCGACCGCTTCGTGGGCACGGCCAGCGCCTCGCTGGCGCTGGACAGCAGCCTGCGCGAGGCCGGCCATGCCGTGCTGGCCGTGGAAATGGAAGGTGCCGCCGTGGCACAGGCCTGCCTGGACTATGGCGTGCCCTTCGCCGCCATGCGCACCATCTCCGACCGCGCCGACGACAGCGCGCACGGGGACTTCGCCGAGTTCGTGAGGACCGTGGCCAGCCGCTACGCGCTGCGCATCATGCAGGACTTCCTGATGCACCTGCCGGCAGCCTGAGCCACGGCCGCCTGGCCGCGGGCGCCGAGGTCAGGCCGCCTTGGGCGGACGGTGCAGCAGGCACAGCTTGTTGCCGTCGGGGTCGCGCAGGTAGGCTAGGTACAGCCGGCCGCCGGGGGAGGCCTCGCGCCAGCCCGGCGGGTCTTCGCAGGGGGTGCCGCCGGCGGCCAGGCCGGCCGCATGCGCGGCCTGGACCTGCTCGGGCGACTGGGCGGTGAAGCCCGTGGTCGCGCCATTGCCGTGGCAGGCCGCCTCGCCGTTGATGGGCGTGGAGATCGCGAACGTACCGCCCGCATTGCGATAGAAATAGCGGTTCTTGTTGGGCATGCCGGGCGTAATGCCCAGCTGGCCCAGGAAGGCGTCGTAGAACTGCTTGGATTTCTCGAGATCGTTGACCCCGAGCATGACGTGGCTGAACATCGCTGGTCTCCTTGTGTGTGTGGGATGCCCGCCGATGTTAGCGACAGCGGCGCCGCCGGCTGTCGCCAACGTGCAGGGGCATGGCCCATCGTTTCCAATACAGGCCTGATGCGAATTCTCCACACTTCCGACTGGCACCTGGGCCAGCACTTCCTGGGCAAAAGCCGGCAGGCCGAGCATGCCGCGCTGATCGACTGGCTGCTGGAACAGGCTGCCGCGCATGCCGTCGATGCCGTGCTGATCGCGGGCGATATCTTCGACACCGGCGCGCCGCCCAGCTATGCGCGCGAGCTGTACAGCCAGCTCGTCGTGCGCCTGCACACGGCTGGCGTGGGCCTGCTGCTGCTGGGCGGCAACCATGACTCCGTGGCCACGCTGGCCGAAAGCCGGGACCTGCTGGCCCGCCTGGACACGCACGTGATCGCCGCCTTGGGCGACGCGGACAGCCATGTGGTGGAGCTGCCGCTGCGCCGCCGGCCCGGGGCCGGCGCCGAGCCCGGCTGCATTGTCTGCGCGCTGCCCTTCATGCGGCCGCGCGAACTGGTGCTGAGCCAGTCCGGGCAAAGCGCCGAGCAAAAGCAGCGCGACCTGCAATCGGCCATCGCCGCTTGCTACGGTGCGGTGTACGAAGCCGCGCTGCGCCGGCGCGAGGCGCTGGCCGCCACGCTGGGCCGGCGCCTGCCCATCATCGCCACGGGCCATCTCACCACCGTGGGCGCCAGCCGCAGCGAAGCGGTGCGCGAGATCTACGTGGGATCGCTCGACGCCTTTCCCACCAGCGCCTTCCCGCCTGCCGACTATCTGGCGCTGGGCCACATCCACCAGCCGCTGCGGGTCGGCGGACAGGACCACATCCGCTACAGCGGCTCGCCCATCCCGCTGGGCTTTGACGAAGCCCGCCAGGACAAGCAGATGCTCATGGTGGACCTGGGGCCGCACGGCCTGCAGGCCGTCACGCCGCTGGCCGTGCCGCGCTTTCAGCCGCTGGCCTCGGCCAGCGGCAGCCTGGCGCAACTGCCCGCCCTGATCGCCCGGGCCGCCGAAGCCGGCAGCAGCGCCCGCCCCGCGTGGCTGGAGGTGGTGGTCACCCAGGACGACTACCTGCCCGGGCTGACGGCGCGCGTCGAGGACATGGCCAGCGCCCTGCCCGTGGAGCTGCTGCGCGTGCGCCGCCAGCGCACGGGCGCGGCGCCCGGCATGCAGGCCGAAGCCGGCGAATCGCTGCAGGAACTCAGCCCGGGCGAGGTCTTTGCACGCCGCCTGGCCCTGGAGACGCTGGAGCCCGGCATGGCCGAGGCCCTGTCCGCGCGCCATGCGCAGATCCTGGCCGGCCTGGCCGCGCCGGCGGAGGGCGGGGCATGAAGATCCTCACGCTGCGGCTGAAGAACCTCAACTCGCTCAAGGGCGAATGGCGCATCGACTTCACGCAGCCGCCGTTTGCCGACAACGGCCTGTTCGCCATCACCGGCCCCACGGGCGCCGGCAAGTCCACGCTGCTCGACGCCATCTGCCTGGCGCTGTACCACGAGACGCCCCGGCTCAAGACCCTCTCGGCCTCCAGCAACGACCTCATGACGCGCCACACGGCCGACTGCCTTGCCGAAGTCGAATTCGAGGTCAGGGGGCAGGTCTACCGCGCCTTCTGGAGCCAGCGCCGTGCGCGCGACAAGGTGGATGGCGCACTGCAGGCGCCCAAGGTGGAGCTGGCCCGGGGCGACGGCACCATCCTCAGCAGCCAGAGCAAGGACAAGCTCGAACAGGTGGCCGCCATCACGGGCCTGGACTTCGCGCGTTTCACTAAGTCCATGCTGCTGGCCCAGGGCGGCTTCGCCGCCTTCCTCAACGCCAGTGCCAACGAGCGCGCCGGCCTGCTGGAAGAGCTGACCGGCACGGAAATCTACGGCCAGATCTCGCAGAAGGTGTTTGAACGCGCCCGTGAAGCCCGCCAGCAGCTCGACCAGCTGCGTGCCCAGGCCGACGGCGTGCAACTGCTGGCGCCCGAGGCGCGCGAGGCGCTGCAGGCCCAGGCGGGGCAACTGCAGTCCGAGCAGGCGGCGCTGCTGCAGGAACTCGAATGCCTGCAGGCCCAGCGCCAGTGGCAGCAGCGGCTGGCCGAGGCCGCGCAGGCCGTCGAGGCCGCGCAGACGCAATGCGCGCAGGCCGCCCAGCGCCTGGCGCAGGCCGAGCCCGAACTGCAGCGCCTGGCGCGCGGCGAGCCCGCGCAGTCCCTGCAGCCGCTGCACCAGGCCTGGCAGCGCGCGGCAGCGGCCTGCGCCGACGGCGAAGACCGGCTGCGGCAACTGGACGTCCAGGCGCAGCAGGCCCAGGCCCGTCTGGCGCAGCAGCACCGGCATGCGCAGGCGCTGTCCGGCCGCATCGCCCGGCAGGCGCATGAGATGCTGCAGCGCCAGCAGGCCGAGCACCAGGCGCTTGCGCAGTTCTGCGACCGCCACCCCGCGCATGCGCTGCTGGGCGAGCGCCTGGGTGGCTGGCGCCAGCAGTTCGACCTGCGTGCAAGCTGGCAGCAGCAGGCGCACGGCCAGCAGAAGGCCTTGCGCACGCGCGATGCCGAGCAGGACCGCCTTGCGCGCAGCGCCCAGGAAGGCGCCGCCCAGCTGCGCCACGCCGGACAGGAGCACGCCCGCACCGGCGAGGCTTTGCAGCACGCCCTGGCCGAACAGGCACGGCGCCTGGACGGCAGCGGCGGCATGGCCGGGCTGCGTGCGCGGGCCCAGGCCGCGCAGGAGAGCCTGCACCTGTGGCGGCAGGCCGAAGCCCAGGCGGCGCAGTGCCGCGCGCTCGCCAGCCAGCAGCAGGCGCTGGCCCGTGCGCAGGACGAGGGCGCGTCCCAGGTGCAGGCCCTGGCTGCAGCGATGCAGCACCTGCGCGCGCAGTACCGCAACGTCAAGGAGCAGGTCGCCGACAAGCGCCGCCTGCTCGACCAGGAACGGCGCATCCAGAGCCTGGCCGCGCACCGCCAGGCGCTGCAGCCCGGCCAGCCCTGTCCCCTGTGCGGCGCCAGGGAGCACCCCTCGGTACAGGCCTACGAGGCGCTCGACATCGGCGCCACCGAAGCCGCGCTGCAGCACCGGCAGGACGAGCTGGAGGCCCTGCGCGGCCAGGGCGAAGCGGCCGCCGCCGCGCTGGCCGCCGCCACGCAGGCCCAGGCCTCCCGCCAGCGCCAAGGCGACGAACTGGCCGCAGAGATCGCCCGCTGCAGCGCCCTCTGGCAGGAAACGGCCCAGGCCTTGCAACTGGCGCACGACGCCTGGCAGCAGCCCGAACCGCTGGCCGCTGGGCGCGGCGAATGCGCACAGCGTGTCCAGGACCTGCAGCGCAGCGTGCAGGCCGCCGAGCAGGGCGAGCAGGCCGTGCTGCAGGCCCGCGAGGCATTGCACCAGAGCACCCAGGCCCTGCAGTCCGCGCAGAACCGCCACGCGCTGCAGCAGCAGGCCCTGGCCGACGGCGCCGTGCGGCGCGAGGAACTGCTGCAGTCCATCGCACAGCTGCAGGCGCAAGGCCAGGCGCAGGAAGCCCAGCTGCAATCGGCACTGGCCCAAGCCGGCCACAGCCTGCCCGACGACGCCGCGGCCTGGCTGCAGGCGCGCGAGGCCGAATGGCAGCACTGGCAGCAGACCCGGCGCAGCCTGCAGCAACTGGAACAATCCATCGCACTGCAGCGCAGGCAATGCGAGGCCGCCGATGCGCAGGCAGCGCACTGGCGGGTGCAGCAGGCCTGCATGGACAGCCCGGACGCGCCCGCAGGGCCGGACCTGCCCCTGCCGCCGGATGCGCAGCTGGCACAGGCCCTGGAGCAGTGCGGCAGCGACATCGCCGCCATCGCGGGGGAGTGCGCCGCGCTGCGGGGACGGCAGCAGCAGGCCCGGGACGCGCTGCAGCGCCAGCGTGCCGAGCAGGCCCGGGCATGGGCCGACTGGCAAGCCGCGCTGGCCGCCAGCCCGTTCGCCGATGAAGCCGCCTATGCGCAAGCCCTGCTGCCCGTGCCCGAGCGGCAGCGCCTGACGGCCCTGCAGCAGCAGCTGCAGCAAGCGCAGCAGCGCGCCGCCACGCTGCTGGAGGCCGCCCGCAGCGAACATGACCAATGGCTGGCCCAGGCCCTGACCGATCTGCCGCCCGCCGAAGTCCAGGCGCGGCTGCAGGCGCTTCAGCTGCGCCGCACCGCGCTGAGCGAACAACTGGGCGGCATGCGCGCACAACTGGCCGACGACGAGCGCCGCCGCCAGGGCCGGCAGGCCTTGTTCGAACGCATCGCCGAACAGGCGCGCGACTGCGACCTGTGGCAGCACCTGGACGGACTCATCGGCTCAGCCAAGGGCGACAAATACCGCCGCTTCGCCCAGGGCCTCACGCTGGACCATCTGCTGCAGCTGGCCAACCGCCACCTCGCGCGGCTGCACGGGCGCTACCTGCTGCGCCGCAGGGCTGGCGGCGAGCTGGAACTGGACGTCATCGACCGCTGGCAGGGCGATGTGGCGCGCGACACCCGCACCCTGTCGGGTGGGGAGGGCTTTCTGGTCAGCCTGGCGCTGGCGCTGGCCCTGTCCGATCTGGTCAGCCGCAAGGCCTCGATCGACTCCCTGTTCCTCGACGAGGGCTTCGGCACGCTCGATGCCGACACGCTGGAGGTGGCGCTGGCGGCGCTGGACCTGCTCAACGCCAGTGGCAAGATGATCGGCGTCATCAGCCACGTGGAGGCCTTGAAGGACAGGATTTCCGTGCAGATCCGGGTGGAAAAGGGCGGGGGCGTGGGGCATTCCCGGCTGGTGGTTGCGCCGTGATCCCGCCGCTCGCCAGGCGAAGGCCGGGGCCTGCGCTTCGACGTCCCCGGCTGCACCGCCATGGCGCACGGCGCCCGATGTGATTCAGGTCCCGGCCATTCTTTGCCGGTGGAATCTCAGCAACGAGTCCGCTCCTTCCATCAGTCCGGGGATGAAAGTCTGGTCCAGCAAGAAGCGGCCTGCAACGGTTGGTCCATCGGCAGGCGTGGGCTGAAAATTCCAGTCCCCGATGATTCTGCCTCTTTCCGCCATGGCCAAAGACATGGCGAAACCCGGCTCGACTCCTTTCAGGACGGCGCCTGCCTGCGGCGTGCCGTCCCGATCCATTTCTTGCAGCGCCTGCAGGAAGGCATGCAACTCTCCTGGCATCAAGGACCAACTGCCTTGGGCCTCTATTCCGGGGACGGATATTCTGACAGCCACATCGATCCATTCGAGATAGGGGCCGCCTGGTGCCTCGTACCGGCTATCCAGTGGGCGGATCTGTATGTCCAGGTCCTGTGTCGTAATGGCCAGCATTGTTAAAAATACATGAAATGTAAAATGGTCCAGTCCGATTCTCGCACGATAACTTCAAGCGTTTTTTGTTCTTTTATATAGCCGCCGCCTCTTTTGAAAAATCTTGACATAGGTATTTCATACCTGTACACACCGGGGATTTTTTGTGGATCGGGCATTCTTTTTCCGTATTTTATTGCCAAATGAAGTATGTGTAAAGGAACAAATCTTCCGGGGTTTCCCATGTGTTTGATCGTGGTTTCTGTAAACTTCAAATTTCCGACAGAAACTCTTTGCAACTTGCTTCTTAAAATAGGAAGAAAAGAGCGAATCAATTGGTTAGTCGTGCCAAGTACAATACGTCCAGTAAATAAGCGGCCTGCAGCACCAAGACCTGTCTGCGCTATTTTTAATAAGGTTGGACCCAGAAGAATAAGATCTATTGGATCAATTGGAGAACTCTCCAGTGGACTTTCTGTGATGCCAACTTGCTCCCCAAGGACATCGTAAATATGCCAGACATTTTTTGCGCCTTCATAAACATAACCAACACAATCTGCAGAAATATCGTCTAGTATTGGAATAGCCCCCGTCGGCAGTGTCGGAATAACTGCTGAAAATCCCACAAGAGATCCAACTGGTGTTGTGGCTGTTAAAGGAATTCCTTTTTCGGTGCTTGAATAAATTTTCATATATATGAAAGTATGTTTTGGTATTTTTGATTGAGTATGTATTTTGAAAGGAAATATTTTTCCTAAGAATCATGATTGATCATGATCTGCATGAGTATCTCTCATGCGAGGCGAAAATCAATCACTTGCCGAAAAATGTTCGTAAAATCAGAAAATTCCTAGCCGCTGTGAACGGCATAAATTCCACGGAAAATTGAAATTGGAAGTGGTAAGAGCAGTCTTCTTTTCGCATGAAGCTGGGCTACATGGAATACAGAAAAGACTGAAATTGCTGCATTGGCTGATCACTCATCCTCTGCAGATCTGCAGTCTCCATCTGCGGATGTATAGGTGGGCTACCCCGAGCACCATGCATGTGCTCAGATGGTTACACGCATGCCCTTGGATATGGCGCACCTTGGTGGAACTGCCTGGCGTGTGTTATGAAATTTCGCTCCTCGTCGCTGGTAGCCCGGGTAGAGTTCGGCGATATCCCGCAAGCCCTCTCCGATCGAGGTCAGCGATGAAGAATGGAGCTTTTCTGCGTCCACTTCGCACTGATGGACCAGCACGCACCGTAGCGTGAGCACGATTTGTGTGCGGCGGTTGTCAATGCCTTGCACTGGCTGGTTCGAGCAGGTGCACCTTGGCGGCTGCTACCCAATGATCTGCCACCGTGGGAGGCGGTCTACCAACAAAGTCGGCGCTGGTCGGATGCGGGTGGCTTCGAGGCCATGGCGTCTGACCTACGCCCTCTCATCCGCTTTGTGCAAGGTCGCCAAGGCCAGCCCAGCGCCGTGGTAATGGATGGGCGCACATTGCAGTCCAGTAGCGAGAGCGGCCCGCGTGCGGGCTATGACGGCAACAAGCCCTGGCATTGCAGCAAGGTTCATATGGCTGTGGATACGTTGGACCACCTGCTTGCCGTGCATGTCACGCCAACCGATGAGCAAGAGTGGGCCCAGGTGCGCACGTTGTGTGAGCAAATGAGCAGCCCACGGGCCACTCTGTGGAGCGGGCCTGGGCTGACCGTGGTTATACGGGTGGACAGGCCCGCAAAGCGGCCGAGCTACAAATAGTGAAGTTGTCCGAAGCGAGGAAAGGCTTCGTATTGCAGCCCAGGCGCTGGGTGGTGAAGCGCAGCTTCGAGTGGCTGGCAAGGTTTCGCCGGCTGTCGCGTAACTATGAGTGGCCACCACAGGTTCTCAGTGGCCTGCACTTTCTGGTCTTTGCTGTGCTCATGCTGCCAGCAGTTGCTCAGATAGTGGCTTCGGCGGGATGCTCATAACACGCTCTAATCTAATGATGACTATCCCCGGAGCGGGAACGGCTATATCTTTGGTGCACCTGCCAATGCCTTGCCTTGCGCAGCCCATGTCGACTCAGCGAATCGCGCCCGGTGCCTCAGGCAGCCAGCGCCGCTTCGATGTCGCCTGCCAGCCTGGCCGGCGCATCCTGCGGCGCATAGCGGCGGATGACCTGGCCGTCCCTGCCCACGAGGAACTTGGTGAAGTTCCACTTGATGGCCTTGGTGCCCAGCACGCCCGGGGCCTGGGCCGTGAGCCAGCGGTACAGCGGGTGGGCGTTGGCGCCATTGACGTCGATCTTGGCCATGAGGGGAAAGCGCACGCCGTAGTTCAGGTCGCAGAAGCCGGCGATCTCCGATTCGCTGCCTTTTTCCTGGGCGCCGAACTGATTGCAGGGAAAGCCCAGCACGACCAGCCCCTGCGCGGCGTACTGCTCGTGCAATGCC
Organism: Comamonas sp.; assembly: GCA_041984925.1. Classification (GTDB taxonomy): domain Bacteria; phylum Pseudomonadota; class Gammaproteobacteria; order Burkholderiales; family Burkholderiaceae_C; genus Comamonas. Next base: position 4,013 of record JBHIXF010000090.1, on the reverse strand, counting down.
TGCAGGCCCGCGTACTGGGGCGTGAAGCCGCAGGCGCTGGCGGTGTTGACGATGAGCAGTACCTTGCCGCGGTAGTCCGACAGCGCCACGGGCTGGCCCGTGATGGAGGTGGCTTCGAAGTCGCAGGCCGAGCGGGCGGCGGCGGTGGTCTCTGTCATGCGGCGCTCCTGGAATGGGACGGTCCATGGTAGCGCAGCGCTGCACCGGGACAGGCCGGGGGGCGCTGGCCGGGCAGGGGGACGCGGACTTGTCTCACAGACACGGGGCCGCCGCGGCCGTACCTTGAACGGCACCGGGCGGGACAGGGTCCCGCACCCGTTTTGCAGGCAGGCACCTGCAGGCCGCAAAGGCGCATGGCCTGCCTTCGTTTCCGTCCCCACGATCAAGAGACCACGTATGAACCGCAAAAACACTTCCGCTCCCGCTTCCGAAGAATCCGCCGCCGGCGGCCATCTGGCCCTGGACACCAAGGCCCTGGAGGCTGCCAAGCGCAGCCTCGACGATGGCGCCGTGACACCGCATTTCGGGCCCTGGCGCGAGGACATCATCAAGCTGCTCAATGACTCGCTGGCCACCGAGCTGGTCTGCGTGCTGCGCTACAAGCGCCACCATTTCACGGCCGTGGGGCTGGCCTCGCCGGCCATCGCCGATGAGTTCCTGGTCCATGCCAACGAGGAAATGGGGCACGCCGACAAGCTGGCCCAGCGCATCGTGCAGCTGGGCGGCGAGCCCGACTTCAACCCGCAGACGCTGGCCGGGCGCAGCCATGCGGACTACAACGGCGAAACGGACCTGAAGGCCATGATCCGCACCAACCTGATTGCCGAGCGCGTGGCCATCGAGGCCTACAGCCAGATGATCGACCTGATCGGCGACAAGGACCCGACCACGCGCCGGCTGATCGAGTCCATCCTGGAGCAGGAGCAGGAACATGCGGACGAGCTGTCCGACTGGCTGGAGAAATAAGCCGTTGCAATCCCTTTGCGCAAGTCCCTGACAATACCGGGGCTTGGCCCGCAGGCAAGGCACCCCGCGCGAGCGGGGTGACGCCTTTGCGGGCATCCTTTTCCGGCTTCGCGGAGCGGTTCCGCCTTATCGGCCCCGGGGTGCAGGCACCCCGGGGCCGTCTTGCACCATGCGTTTTTCTTTCAATGATCTGAAGCTGACCCTGCTTGCCGCCTGCCAGTGGCTGCGCGAAAGCGCGCCGGGCCGGCGCATCGCAGCCCTGCCATGGTGGCGCCGCCGGCCCACGCGCCGCGAATGGCTGTGGCTGGCCGCCGCGCTGCCGTTGCTGTGCGTGCTGTACGTGCTGCTGCTGATTCCGTTCACGCCCGGCATCCGCGACATCCGCAAGGCCAAGCTGGAGCAGCCGGCCCAGGTCATGAGTGCCGACGGCAGGCAGATTGCCCTGTTCAAGCGCAGCAACCGGCAGTGGGTGGGGCTCGACGAGATCTCGCCGTCGGTGGTCAAGGCGCTGATCGCCACCGAAGACCACCGCTTCTATGAACACCACGGCATGGACTGGTGGCGCACGCTGGGCTCGATGGTCCACACCCTGCGCGGCAACCCGCAGGGCGGCTCGACCCTGACCCAGCAGCTGGCGCGCAACCTCTATCCCACCGAGATCGGCCGCGCGCCCACGCTCAACCGCAAGCTCAAGGAGGCGATCACCGCCTTCAAGATCGAGGCGCTCTACACCAAGCAGGAGATCCTGGAGACCTACCTGAACACCGTGCCCTTCCTCTACAACGCCTTCGGCATCGAGATGGCGGCGCGCACCTACTTCGACAAGCCGGCCGCGCGCTTGACGGTGCTGGAAAGCGCCACCCTGGTGGGCATGCTCAAGGGCACGAGCTACTACAACCCCGTGCTCAACCCCGACCGCGCGCTGTACCGGCGCAACACCGTGCTGTCGCAGATGGTCAAGCGCGGCGAGCTGTCCGGGGCCGATTTCGCCCAGCTCAGCAAGCGCCCCATGCGCATCAACTTCGAGCGCCAGGAAGAGCCCCAGGGCATGGCCCCGCACTTTGCGCAGCAGCTGCGCAAGTGGCTGATCGACTGGGCCGACCGCAACGACTACAACATCTACACCGATGGCCTGGTGGTGCACACCACCATCGACTCGCGCCTGCAGTCCTGGGCCGCCCAGGCCGTGGCGCGCCAGACGCGCACGCTGCAGGGCGTGGCCAACGGCGCCTGGAGCCAGCGCGACGGCTGGAACGCGGCCAATCCGCTGGTGCAGCAGCTGGTGCGGGAAACGCCGGCCTGGCGCGCCGCGCGCAAGCGGGCCGAAGCGCGCACCGGCAAGGAGCGCGAGGGCGAGGAAGAAACGCTCAAGGCCCTGCTGGCCGACAAGGCCTTCATGAAGGAGCTGCGCGAGGACAAGACGCGCGTGCAGGCGGGCTTCGTGGCGCTGGACCCGCGCACATCCGGGGTGCTGGCCTGGGTGGGCAGCCGCGACTTCGCCCAGGATGCCTACGACCACGTGCAGCAGGCGCGCCGCCAGCCGGGCTCCACCTTCAAGCCCTTCGTCTATGGCGCGGCGCTGCAGCAGGGCGCCAGTCCCGACGACCGGCGCGTGGACGGGCCCGTGGAAATCAAGCTGGCCGGCGGCGAGGTCTGGCGCCCCACGGACGCCACGCCCCCCTCGGGCCGCGAGATCTCGCTGCGCGATGCGCTGGCCTACTCCAAGAACACCGTCACGGCCGAGCTCATGCAGTCCGTGGGCCCGGCCCGCGTGGCACGGCTGGCGCGCGCGCTGGGCGTGCGCCAGAGTCCGCTGGACGAGGTGCCTGCCCTGGCCTTGGGCAGCAGCCCCGTGTCCCTGCTGGAGATGGTCAACGCCTATGCCAGCCTGGCCCATGGCGGCCAGTGGCTGCCCCCGATGATGGTCACGCGCATCGAGGACGCCGATGGCAAGGTCATCGCCGAATTCGGCCCGCCCAAGCCCGAGCGCGCACTGGACGAGGAACATGCCTACGCCCTGGTGGACATGCTGCGCGCCGTCGTCGACAAGGGCACGGGCGTGGCCGTGCGCCAGCGCCATGGCATACACGCCGACGTGGCGGGCAAGACCGGCACCACGCAGGGCAATGCCGACGGCTGGTTCATCCTCATGCACCCCGAGATCGTCGCCGGCGCGTGGGCCGGTTTCAACGATGCGCGCATCACGCTGCGTAGCGACCGCTGGGGCCAGGGATCGCGCAGCGCCCTGCCCATGGTGGGCGAGTTCATGGCGCGTGCGCTGCGCAGTCCGCTGGTCGATGCCCAGGCGCGCTTCGTGGCGCCCGAGCAAAGCCACTGGTGGTCCGACCTGGTCGTGCGGCTGCGCGAGCGCATGCAAGGCTGGTGGCCGGGCGGCCAGCCGGACACCGGCGCGTCTGCGCCGTCCCGGCCCCCGGTCCCCGCGCCTGCACCGCAGCCCGGGCCAGCCGCGCCCCCGGACCCGGGCCCGGGCCTGGCGCCGGGCGAGGACATCATCGAAAGCACCCCGGTCCTGCCCCTTCCCGGCGTGCCCCTTCCCAGCGTGCCGCTGACCCCGGGCCTGCCGGGCTCCAGCGGAACCGGCGCACAGTCCCCCGACACGCCGGCCGCACCGCCGCCTCCGGCCGATGCGCCGGCCGGCGAAGGCGTGGTGGTCACGCCGATACCGTCCTGAAGCCTGGCCGGCCGCCGCGCCCCAGCCCGCCGGGGCTCCTGCCGCGCCCGCCGCTGCGCCCCTCGAAACTCCCTCCACGGCCGCCCCGGCCGTGGATTCCATGTCCCTGGACTTCACCGGCTTCTCCCTCGGCGACCTGGAGTCCGGCGGCATCGAGCTGGATAACGAAAGCGATCCCCTGGAAGCCGTGGTGGAACAGGCCGCCGTGCTCTACGCCAACGGCCAGGAAGGTGTCGCCAAGGCCACCCTGGAAGACGCGGTGGGCCGCTACCGTTCCGGCCCCACGGCCATCCGCCTGTGGATGATGCTGTTCGATTTCTACCAGCTGCACGGCGACAAGGCCGCCTTCGAAAAC
>JBHIXF010000089.1:0-19141 GCA_041984925.1 Comamonas sp. | reverse complement strand
CATGGCGCCCGAGCATGTGCACCATGCGCTGATCGAGGTCTTTCGCCGCCGCCAGCAGCGTTCGCCCGAGGATCTGGGCCCCAAGCTGCGCAACCGCATCATCGCCGCCTACGAGGCCTCGGGCCTGGCGCGCGACGACTATGCGGCGCGCGTGCAGGGCCGCGACGAGTCCACCAACGCGCTGGTGGCCGAAGCCCTGGCCGAGGCCGACGCCCGCGCCGCCCGCGACGAGGCGCTGCTGCGCGCCTTCGAGGCCAGCGGCCAGACCACCGAGGCGGCCTTTGCCGACATGTACGGCATGAACCCGCGCCAGGTGGCCCAGCAGCTCGAACGCGCGCGCCGCCGCCTGCAGCCGGCCTGACGGCCGCCTCGCCTGCCGCCGCCGCAGGCCCGCCAGGGCTGCGCCGGCGAACCCGCCATGGAACACGGGCGGCACCTCCCCCGGCCTGCGCGCCGGGCGCGCAGGTGCCCACCAGGGGCGGGCCCGGGGATGAACTGTTTCACGGACGCCGCCGCACCCGGCCACGGGGCGGCGGCGCCTTGCCGTGCGCGTGCGTTCCGCAGACGGGGGCCGGCGCGCAGGGTGCGTCAAAAGCAAAAAGCGATAGGAGACTTGCGATGTGGCTGGGTTTGTCGTTGTTCTACGTGGGCGCCGTGCTGTGCCTGAACGGCCTGTGGATGCTGGGGCGCATCGCCGACCGCGAGATCTGGGTCATCAACGTGTTCGCGGGCCTGGTCTCGCTGATCATCGGCCTGGCCTCGGCCTTCGGGCCCGAGCCTGACGCCGCCTCGGTCAAGACCGGCGCCCTGACCCTGCTGTTCGCCTTCACCTATCTCTGGGTGGCCATCAACCGATTCACTGGCGCCGACGGGCGGGGACTGGGCTGGTTCAGCCTGTTCGTGGCCATCACGGCCGTGCCCGTGGCCATCGACACGCTGGTCGGCGCGCGCACCGCCATCGGCTGGTGGATGGGCGCCAACTGGGCGGCCTGGGCCGTGCTGTGGGCCCTGTTCTTCGTTTTGCTGGGCCTGGGACGCCCCATCGGCCGGGCGACGGGCGCCCTGTGCATCGTGCAGGGCGTGTTCACGGGCTGGCTGCCGGGCTATCTGCTGCTGGCCGGGCAACTGGCCGGCTGAGGGCGCGGCGGCTCAGGCCGCGCGGCGCGCGTGCGCCAGCGTCGACAACAGGGCCGCCAGCACCACGCAGGCGCCGCCCAGCAAAGTGCGCGGCGTCAGCACTTCGCCGGCGATCAGCACCGAGGAGGCGCTGGCGACCACCACTTCGGACAGCATGACCACGGCCGTCACGCCGGCCGGCAGGCGCGCAGCGCCGAACTGCAGCGCCCAGTTGCCCAGCATCAGCAGCACGGCCAGGCCGGCGGCGATCAGCATCCAGCCCGCCTGCGGCGCGGGCAGGGGCGGCACCAGGCCCACGCTGGCGCCCGCAAAGGCGCTGAACAGGCCCATGGCCATGCAGCCGCTGAACATGGCCAGCATGCGCGCCTGGGCCGGCACGGCCTGCATGCGGCGCAGCAGCACATTGGTCAGCGCGAAGGTGAAGCCGCCGAACAGCGCCAGGCCATCGGCCAGGGACAGCCCGCGCAGCAGCCCCGGCGAGCCGCCGCTGAATGCGCCCTCGGGCACCAGCACCAGCGCCACCCCGCCGAAGGCCAGCAGCAGCCGCGCCAGCGCGGCCGGCGTGGGCCGCTCGCCCAGGATCTTCCAGGCCAGCAGCACCGACCACGCGGGCATCAGATAGAACAGCAGCACCACGCGCACCACGTCGCCGATGGTCACGGCCCAGTTGAAGGCGATGTTGTTGCTGCCCGCGCAGGCGCCCAGCACGATCAGCGCCGGGTACTGCAGCGCCTGGCGCAGGCTGGCCGGACGCAGCACGACCAGGCACGCCAGCACCAGCGCATACATCAGCGCCGTGGCCCACAGCGGATGCAGCCCCGCCTCGTGCATGGCGCGGAACGGCCACCAGGCCAGGCCCCAGACCAGGGTATTGAAGAGCAGCGCGAGGACGGGCAGGGGGTTGTGCATGGAAGCCATGAAAAAAGCGTCCGCCCAGGCAAGGCCTGGTCCGGACGCCCGTGACGGGAGGGGTCAGTGGCAATCTTTGCGGGCGATGGCCAGCAGGCGCTCGACCTCTTCGGGATGGTTGCGCAGATTGTTCCTGTGCCAGCGTCCGATCAGCCACATGATGCCGGCCACCACCAGGCCGAACACGGTGATGGCGCCGAAGGCCGACAGGCCGAACTTGGTGGACAGTGCGTAGAAGGCGCCCAGCGCCAGGATGCAGGCCTGCTCGTTGAAGTTCTGCACGGCGATGGAGCGGCCCGCGCCCATGAGGTTGTGCCCGCGGTGCTGCAGCAGCGCGTTCATGGGCACGACGAGAAAGCCCCCCAGCCCGCCCAGCAGGATCAGGAACGGAATGGCGACCCACACGCTGTGGATGAAGATCATGGCGATCACCAGCAGGCCCATGGTGATGCCCAGCGGGATCACGCTGGTGGCGTTGTCCAGCCGCATGCGCATGGAGGCGATGACCGCGCCGGCCGCCGTGCCGATGGCCACCACGCCCACCAGGGCCGAGGCCTGGGACGTGCCATAGCCCAGCGCCGCGGCGCCCCAGGCCAGCACGATGTAGCGCAGATTGCCCGAAACGCCCCAGAACAGCGTGGTCGTGGACAGCGAGATCTGGCCCAGCCGGTCGGCCCACAGGCGCTGGCTGCAGGTCCAGAAGTCGGGCAGCAGGGCCAGGGCGTTGGCCAGCAGGCTCTTGCCGGGGTCCTGGCGCAGCGGGCGCAGCGTTGTGTCGGTCAGCGGAATGCGCAGGTTGAACCAGGCCGCCAGCGCATAGACGCCCACGAGCACGGCGATGGCGGCCTCGGCGGCCGTGTCCACGCCCGTGTCCAGCAGGGGCAGGTCGAAGTCCAGCAGGTGGGAGGAGATGCCGGGGCTCAGCAGCTGTCCGCCCACGAGCACCCCCAGGATGATGGAGGTGATGGTCAGCCCCTCGATCCAGCCGTTGGCCTTGACCAGTTGGGAGGCCGGCAGCAGCTCGGTCAGGATGCCGTACTTGGCCGGCGAATAGGCGGCGGCGCCGAGGCCGACCACGGCATAGGCGATCAGCGGATGGTTGCCGAACAGCATCATCAGGCAGCCGACGATCTTGATCGCATTGCTGATCAGCATCACGCGGCCCTTGGGCAAGGCATCCGCGAAAGCCCCGACGAAAGGGGCCAGGATCACGTAGAACAACGCGAACATGGGCACCAGGGCGGCGCGCTGCCACTCGGGAGCGCCATTGGTGCGCAGCAATTCCACGGCGGTCACGAACAATGCGTTGTCTGCCAGCGAGCTGAAGAACTGCGCCGACATGATGGTGTAGAAACCGCGCTTCATGGATAGGCAGATGGGGTCGGCGATGGGGATGGCTGACCGGTTAAATAAGGGCCCCGTGGCAAGTGACTGGCGGTTATATCACGCGGCCTTTGGCTGTCGGTGCCAGAATCCCAAGCTTCTGACTGAGTGAAAACCATGCCGCGCCCCATTCTCGCCACCATCCATTCCGCCGCGCTTCGCCACAACCTGGAGCGGGTGCGGCAGGCGGTCCCCGATGCCAAATTGTGGGCCGTGGTCAAAGCCAATGCCTATGGCCACGGTATCGAGCATGTGTTTGATTCCCTGCGCGGTGCCGATGGCTTCGCCCTGCTGGACCTGGCCGAGGCCGAGCGCGTGCGCCAGCTGGGCTGGCGCGGCCCCATCCTGCTGCTGGAGGGGGTGTTCGAGCCGCGCGACCTGGAGCTGTGCTCGCGCCTGTCGCTGTGGCACGCCGTGCACTGCGACGCCCAGATCGACTGGCTGGCCGCGCACAAGACCCAGAACGGCCACCGGGTCTTTCTCAAGATGAATTCCGGCATGAACCGCCTGGGCTTCACGCCCGAGCGCTTCCGTGCGGCCTGGGCGCGGCTCAACGCCCTGCCCCAGGTGGAGGAGATCTCGTTCATGACCCACTTCAGCGATGCCGATGCGCCGGCCGGCCAGCCCGGCATCGCGGCGCAGCTGCAGCGCTTTCATGACGCCACGCGCGACCTGCCCGGCGAGCGCAGCGTGGGCAACAGCGCGGCCACGCTGCGCCAGGGCAGCGACGCCCTGGTGCGATGCGACTGGGTGCGCCCGGGGATCGTGCTCTACGGCAGCTCGCCCGACTATCCGCAGCACACGGCGGCCGATTGGGGCCTGCAGCCCACGCAGACGCTCAGTTCGCGCATCATCGGCGTGCAGCAGCTGTCGGCGGGCCAGAGCGTGGGCTACGGCTCGCGCTTCACCGCCGACGGCCCGCTGCGCCTCGGTACCGTGGCCTGCGGCTATGCCGACGGCTATCCGCGCCACTGCGGCACGGGCACGCCCGTGCTCGTGAACGGCGTGCGCACCCGCACCCTGGGCCGCGTGAGCATGGACATGCTGGCCGTGGACCTGACGCCCGTGCCCGATGCAGGCCCGGGCAGCGAGGTCACGCTGTGGGGCCGGGCCGGCAATGGCGCCGTGCTGTCCATCGACGAGGTGGCCGAGGCGGCCGGCACGCTGGGCTATGAGCTGATGTGCGCCGTCGCCGCCAGGGTGAACAAGGCCGTCGATTGATCAGGGCGCGGCCTCGACGCTGCCCTTCGCGCGCTCCAGCAGCGCCATCAACTGCTGCTGCGCCGCGGGCTCCCAGTCCTTCAGCAGCCGTGCCGCCAGCGCCTGGCGCGACTGGCGCAGCCGGTCGAACAGCGCCTGCCCCTGGGCGCTGAGCTGCAGGCAGCGCACGCGGCGGTCATGCGCGCCGGGCGCGCGGTCCAGCCAACCCCGCTCCTGCAGCTGGGCCAGCATGCGCGCCAGCTGCGCCTTGTCCATGTGGCTGTGCTCCACCAGGTCCTTTTGCGTGCGGCCCGGGTGGCGGCCCACGAACATCAGCACCCGCACCTCGTTGGGCGTCAGCTCCGTGCCCAGGCTTTCCATGTCCTCGCGCATGCGCGCACGGAACAGATGCAGCAGCTCGTGCATGGCCTCGAAGATGTCGGCGGGAAGGGCAGTGTTCATGGCGGCGCTGAAATCCGTTGACAAAATCAACGGATCGGAGAGAATTGGTGGACTAAATCAACATTTTAGGCCGTTGCAGGCCCATGCACCAATGAACTTGCCCGAACCAGCCACCTCCATCCCCGCGCCTGCCGCCGTCGTCGAGCGGGTCCGCCATCCGTTCCGCGCCCGCCATGTGCAGTTGCTCTCGCGCGAGCAGCCCAGCCCCGGCTTCGTGCGCCTGACGCTGGGCGGCCCCGAACTGGCGGATTTCGTCAGCGCGGGCTTCGACGACCACGTCAAGCTCATCCTGCCCCAGGCCGGGCGTGACCTGCCTGCGCTGCCCGTGCTGCTGGACGGGCGCCCCACTTTCGTGGAAGCCGAGCGTCCCACGCTGCGCGACTACACGCCGCTGCGCTTTGACGCCGCGCGCGGCAACCTCGTCATGGATTTCGCGCTGCACGATGCGGGCCCCGCCACCGAATGGGCGCTGACCGCCCCGCCGGGCCAGTGGGTGGGCCTGGCCGGGCCGCGCGGCAGCCTGGTGATTCGCGCCAGCCTGTCATGGCACTGGCTGTTCGGCGACGAGACCGCCATGCCCGCCATCGAGCGGCGCCTGGCCGAGCTGCCCGCCGGCAGCCGTGCCGTGGTGCGCGTTCAGCTGCGCAATCCGGCCGACCGCCGCGAGTGGAGCAGTGCCGCCCAGCTCGATTGCGCCTGGGTGGACTCGCTGGCCGATGCCGTGCAGGCGCTGGAGCTGCCCCAGGGCGATGGCTATGTCTGGGCCGCGGGCGAGCACGGCGCCATGGCCGAACTGCGCCGCCTGCTGCTGGACAAGGGCGTCGCACCCAGGCGCATGCGCGTGGCCTCGTACTGGAAGCAGGGCATGGCCGACCACCATGAGGATCTCAACGATCCGAGCTGAACGAGGCCGGGGCGGGGCCTGCCCCCGCAAGGCATGGACGAAAAAAAGCCCACCGAAGTGGGCTTTTTGCATGGTGGTTGCGCGAGAAGGATTTGAACCTCCGACCTTTGGGTTATGAGCCCAACGAGCTACCAGACTGCTCCATCGCGCGGTAATTCTGGCGTGCTGCAGTGCAGCGAAGAAACGTAGTATAGCTGAAATGTTTTTGTCATGCAAACCATTTTCGGGGGCCCGGCAGAGCCAGGACCCCCTCGGTATAGTGCCCAACCCATGGCCAAAGACAAAACCACGTTCACCTGCAATGCCTGCGGCGGCACCAGCCCGCGCTGGCTGGGCAAATGCCCGTCCTGCGGCGCCTGGAACTCGCTGGTCGAGACCCTGGCCGAGCCCGCGGGCGCCGGCAGGAACCGGCTCAGCCAGCCCCAGGGCTATGCGGGGCTGGCCAATGCCCAGCCCGTGACGCCGCTGTCGGCCATCGAGGCGCAGGACGTGGCGCGCACGCCCAGCGGCATCGAGGAGCTGGACCGCGTGCTGGGCGGTGGCGTGGTCGAAGGCGGCGTGGTGCTGATCGGGGGCGATCCGGGCATCGGGAAATCCACGCTGCTGCTGCAGGCCATGGATGCCCTGCACCGCATCGGCCTGCCCACGCTGTATGTGACCGGCGAGGAAAGCGGTGCCCAGGTCGCGCTGCGCTCGCGCCGGCTCGGCCTGGAGGCCAGCCAGGTCAACGTGCTGGCCGAGATCCAGCTGGAGAAGATCCTCGCCACCATGGAGGCCACGCAGCCGGCCGTGGTCGTCATCGACTCCATCCAGACCGTCTACTCCGACCAGCTGTCCTCGGCCCCGGGCTCCGTGGCCCAGGTGCGCGAATGCGCGGCCCACCTCACGCGCGCGGCCAAGACCACGGGCATCACCGTGATCCTGGTCGGCCATGTGACCAAGGAAGGCGCGCTGGCCGGCCCGCGCGTGCTCGAGCACATGGTGGACACGGTGCTCTACTTCGAGGGCGATACGCACAGCAACTTCCGCCTGGTGCGCGCCATCAAGAACCGCTTCGGCGCCGTCAACGAGATCGGCGTCTTCGCCATGACCGAGAAGGGCCTCAAGGGGGTGACCAACCCCAGCGCCATCTTCCTGTCCCAGCACAGCGAGCCCGTGCCGGGCTCCTGCGTGCTGGTGACGCTGGAGGGCACGCGGCCCATGCTGGTGGAAATCCAGGCGCTGGTGGACCAGGGCGGGCCTGCGCCCCGGCGCCTGTCCGTGGGCCTGGACCGCGACCGCCTGGCCATGCTGCTGGCCGTGCTCAGCCGCCATGCGGGCGTGGCCTGCGCCGACCAGGACGTATTCGTCAACGCCGTGGGCGGCGTGCGCATCAGCGAGCCGGCTGCCGACCTGGCCGTCATGCTGTCCATCACCTCCAGCCTGCGCGGCCGGGCCCTGCCAAAAGGCTTTCTGGCCTTTGGCGAAGTGGGCCTGGCCGGCGAGGTGCGCCCCGCGCCGCGCGGCCAGGAGCGCCTGAAGGAGGCCGCCAAGCTCGGCTTCACCATGGCCGTGGTGCCCAAGGCCAACGCGCCCAAGAAGGCCATCGCCGGACTGACCGTCCACGCGGTCGAGCGCGTCGACGAGGCCATGAACATCGTCAGAGGGATGGGCTGAGGCGCTTGCCGAGCGCATTGCGGGGGCATACGCACTGTCCGCAGCGGCCCCCGATCGCCTCCATAAGACAATCGGCGCCATGAATTTGCGCAATATCCTGATTCCCCTGGGCCTGCTCGTACTGCTGGTGGCCGCGTACCAGTCCTATGGCTGGATGGGCGTGGTGGCCGTGGGCGGCGGCATCATGATGTGGCTGCTGCTGCATTTCACGCGGCTGATGTCCATCATGAAAAAGGCCTCGGACCGGCCCATGGGCTATGTGGGCAGCGCCGTGATGCTCAACGCCAAGCTCAAGCCCAAGGTGTCGCTGATGCACGTGGTGGCCATGACGCGCTCGCTGGGCGAGCGCCTGTCCGAGGAAGGCGCCCAGCCCGAGATCTACCGCTGGACCGACGGCACGCAGTCGCACGTGACCTGCGAATTCATGCAGGGCCGCCTCATGAAGTGGACCCTGGTGCGCCCCACGCCCGAGGCTGCGCCCGCGCCCTAAAATAGCGGGCTGGCGTTCTGTTCAATACCCCCAAGGATGTTCCTATGAGCCCCGTTGTTCCCTCGATGGCCGACCGTGACGGCAAGATCTGGATGGATGGCCAGCTGGTGGACTGGCGCGATGCCAAGATCCACGTGCTGACCCATACGCTGCACTACGGCTGCGGCGCATTCGAGGGCGTGCGGGCCTACAAGACCGAGCAGGGCCCGGCCATCTTCCGCCTGGAAGACCACACCAGGCGCCTGTTCAACAGCGCCAAGATCCTGCGCATGCAGATCCCGTTCACGCAGGACGCGGTGAACCAGGCCCAGGTCGAGGTCGTGCGCGCCAACCAGCTGGAGTCCTGCTACCTGCGCCCGCTGACCTGGATCGGCGACCGCAAGCTGGGCGTCTCGCCCAAGGGCAACACCATCCACCTGATGGTCGCGGCCTGGGCCTGGGGCGCCTACCTGGGCGAGGAGGGCATGCAGCGCGGCATCCGCGTGAAGGTCTCCAGCTTCACACGCCACCACGTGAACATCACCATGAGCCAGGCCAAGGCGGTGAGCAACTACACCAACTCCATCCTGGCCAACACCGAGGCGCTGGACGACGGCTACGACGAGGCCATCCTGCTGGATGCCTCGGGCTTCGTCTCCGAAGGCTCGGGCGAGAACATCTTCGTCATCAAGGACGGCGTTGTCTACACGCCCGACCTGTCGGCCGGCGCGCTCAACGGCATCACGCGCAACACCGTGATGCACATCTGCAAGGACCTGGGCCTGGAGGTGGTGCAAAAGCGCATCACCCGCGACGAGCTGTACATCGCCGATGAAGTCTTCTTCACCGGCACGGCCGCCGAGGTCACGCCCATCCGCGAGGTGGACCGCATCGAGATCGGCGCGGGCAGCCGCGGCCCTCTCACCGAAAAGATCCAGCAGGCCTTCTTTGACATCGTCAACGGCCGCAACCCGAAGTACGCCCACTGGCTGACCCGGGTCTGAGCACCCCTGTAGACCCACGAAAGAGATACGCAAGCATGACAACGAATGCCACCGTCGAACTGGCGGCCAAGGACCTCAACGCCCAGGGCGGCGTGTTCTGCCCCAGCCCCAAGGCCGACATGAAGCTGTGGAACAGCCACCCCAAGGTCTACCTGGACGTGGCCCACACGGGCGAGGCCAGGTGCCCCTACTGCGGCACGCTGTACCGCCTGAAGGCCGGCGAGGTCTTCGCAGGCGGGCATTGAAAAAAGCGGGCCTCGGCCCGCTTCGTGCGTCTCAGCGCGGCGAAAGCGCGCGGCTCCAGATGCTGCCCGGCGCGGCACCGCCATGCAGGGCCAGCATCTGCGTGAAATGGCGCCGTTCACCGCCGCGCAGCTTGACGATGGGCGCCACCAATGCCGGCGCCCTGGCCAGGCACAGCTGGGGATAGAGCAGATACCATTTCCAGCGCAATGCGGCCTGGTAGTAGAAGGCCGTGTCCTCGGCCTTGAACAGGCGAAGGCGTGCATCGGGCGTGCGGCGCATCACCTGCTGGGCGGCGACATGGATCAGAAGGTAATCGGGGTCCGGAATGCCTTGCAGGCTCTCGGCGCCGCCGGGCCGGGACTTCAGCCGCTGCAGGTAGGGCCCGGGGCCCTCGGTGATCAGAGCCTGGTGAAACTCCTTTTGCCATTCCGATACAAAGCGTGAGCCGGCTGGCGCGCAAAATGCCCAGCTCTCGATGACGGGGTGGCGCGCGTCGGTGGTGAAGCCCTGCAGGTAGAAGCCGGCCAGTTCGCTGGACTGCGTGCCCTGCATCCAGTCCAGCGGGCGGGTCAGCAGCGTGGTGGCATCGAACCAGTAGCCGCCATGGCGGGCCACCAGGTACAGGCGCAGCCAGTCCGACTGCTTGGTGGGATGGAGCTGGCCGAACTGCGCGGGCAGGTCGCACGGCTGCACGTGCTGCTCCAGGTTGTGGGGACCCACGACGACGATGCGATGGTCCGGGCATTGCCGCTGCCAGCTGTCCACGCATTGCTGCACGAAGGGGTCCAGCGCGGACTGGTTCCAGTAGGTCCAGATCGTCCTGGGAATCGCCGTGGCCTGCCCGTCGCCTGCCACAGGCGCCAGGGGCAGTTGCAGCGGCGCCGGCATGGTGTAATCTGCGCCGATTCTGGACGGCGCTGCCCAGCGATGGAGCAGCCGGAATAAGACCGCAGGAATTTTTTTCATGGGCGGATGGAAAGCGGAATGCCCGCATTTTGGGGCAGAAAGTCGCGGTCTTGATGAGAATTGACAAGATGGAGCTGGCGGAGCGACTCACGACTCTGGCCGCATTTTTGGTGCCCGCGCTGGCCTTGTGGCTGCGCTCCGGCTATTCCTATGGCCCGGCGCTGATGCTGCTGGGCGCGCTGTTTTTTGCGCCGCAGTGGCTGCGGCGCAGGCCCGCGCCCGCCACCGTGTGGCTGGCGGCGCTGCTGTGCGCCATGGGCGCGATGTGGTTCGGCCTGTCCCAGTTCGAGGTGGCGCTGGCGCAATGGGACCGGCCGGTCAAGTTCCTGCTGGGTGCCGTATGCCTGCTGTTCGCGGCGGCGTGCCCGCCGCGGATCCAGGCCTTCCAGTGGGGCCTGATCGTGGGCGGCCTGGGCGCGGGGGCCCTGGGGCTGTGGCAGGTCTATGGCCAGGGCATGGAACGTGCGACCGGCTACACCAATGCCATCCAGTGGGGCAATACGGCGCTGCTGATCGCCATATGGCTGGCGGTGCACATCGCCGTCTACTGGCGCGCCTGGAGCCTGCCGCGCAAGGCACTGGCCGCCGTGGCCGTGCTCATGGGCGCGCATGCCTCGGTGCTGTCGGCTTCGCGGGGGGGATGGACGGCGCTGGTCGCCGTGGTCCCGCTGATGCTGTTCTTCGTCTGGACATGGCGCCGCGACGCGCTGGGCCGCCTGCTGCTGGGCATGGCGGCGGTGCTGCTGGCCGTGGGCCTGGCCAACGAGTCCATGCTCAGGCACCGCGTGGAGCTGGCCGCGCACGAGGTCGGCCAGTACGTGGACGAGCAGGGCACGCAATCATCCATGGGCATACGGCTGGAGCAATACCGGCTGGCCTGGGACATGATCGGCGAGCGGCCGCTGACGGGCTGGGGCATGTGCGGCTACGTGCAGGAGATGCAGCGGCGCGTGGACGCCGGCCAGTACAGCGCATCGATCCGCGAATACAACTTCATCCACAACGAAATCCTCGATATCTGGGTCAAGATGGGCCTGGCCGGCGTGCTGCTGCAGCTGACGCTGTTCGCCTCGGTGGCCGCCCTGTTCTGGCCCACGCAAAGGCGCATGCAGCTGGCCGGCGGCGACCTGCCGCGCTGGCGCAACCTGCTTGCGCTGCGGCTCAGCGGCGTGCTGCTGGCGCTGTGCTATTGCATCTTCGGCATGTCGCAGCAGTTCTTCGTGCACAACAGCGGCATCATGGTTTTCGTCTTCAGCCTGGTGGCGCTGTGGTCCGGCCTGCAGGGCGAGGAGCGCGCTTGCCGCCAGATCCCGCCGTCCTCCCCTTGCGCCCAGCCATGACCGCCATGCCCGCAACCGCCTCCCGGCAAGGGGGCGAACGTCCCAAGGTGCTGCACTTCGTCACGGGCGGCTTCTCGGGCGCCACCCAGGTGGCCGTGGACTTGGCCCTGGCGCACCTGGCCTCGGGCCGCTTCGCCCCCAGGCTGGTGCTGCGCCGCAAGCGCAACACCGACGCCGCGCGCGTCGATGCGCTGCGCGCACGCGGGCTGCATGTCGATGTGGTGGCGGGCTGGGCCCATGCCGCCACCGTGGCCGAGCTCGTGCGCATCTGCCGCCAATGGCAGCCCGACATCCTCGTCGCCCACGGCTACAGCGAGCACCTGTGGGGCCGCTACGCGGGCCTGATCGCCAAGGTGCCCGTGCTGGTCCATGTGGAGCACAACTCGCGTGAGCGCTACACGCGCTGGCGCCTGCTGCAGACACGCTGGCTGGCGCGGCGCACCGGCGCCATCATCGGCGTCTCCGAAGGCGTGCGCCAGAGCCTGCTGGCCCATGGCATGCCGCCCGGCAAAACGCATGCCATCAGCAACGGCATCCAGGTGGCCCCGTTCGAGCAGGCCCCGCCGCCGCTGGCCGGGCGCTCGCCCGGCATCGTCATGGCAGCCCGCTTCGCGCGCCAAAAGGACCATGCCAGCCTGCTGCACGCGCTGGCCGTGCTGCGCACGCGCGGCCTCACGCCCACGCTGTACCTGGCCGGCGCCGGCAAGGCGCGCCTGCAGGCAGCGGCGCGCAGGCTGTGCGCGCAGCTGGGCCTGCAGGAGCAGGTGCAATTCCTGGGCCTGTGCAAGGACGTGCCAGGCCTGCTGCGTGCCCACCGGGTCTGCGTGCTGTCCACGCACTACGAAGGCATGCCGCTGTCGCTGATCGAGGGCATGGCGGCCGGCTGCGTGGTGGTGGGCAGCCGTGTCGCCGGCGTGCAGGAAGTGCTGCGCCATGGCGACAATGGCCTGCTGGCCGAGCATGCCGATCCTGCATCCCTGGCCGACGCGCTGCAAGCGGCGCTGGCCGGGACCGGCGCGGCGCAGCGCATGGCCGATACCGCACGCGCCGAGGCCCTGGAGCGCTACAGCCAGGCGCGCATGACGGCCGACTACGAAAACCTGTTCCAGTCCCTGCTGCAGGGCGGGAAGGCGCCATGAACTGGCTCAGCATCCTGGTTCCCGTCTACAACGTGCAGCCGTATCTGGCCGAATGCCTGCAATCCGTCGTCGGCCAGGCCGGCGGCGGCGTGGAAATCCTCGTGCTGGACGACTGCTCCACCGATGGCTCCTGGGCGCTGATGCAGCAGCTGGCGGCGCGCTGGCCGGGCCGGCTGCGCCTCATGCGCCACGAGCGCAATGGCGGCCTGAGCGCGGCGCGCAACACCATGATCGATGCCGCCACCGGCCAATACCTGTGGTTCCTGGATTCCGACGACAAGCTGCTGCCCGGCGCCATCGGCGAACTGCACGCCATCGTGCAAGCCCATGCGCCCGACGTGGTGCTGTGCGATTTCGCGGTCTGGCGCGAGCGTCCGCGCTTCAAGCACCGGCTGCGCGGCGAAAGCCACCGGCGCAGCTTCCGCGGCCCCTCGGGCGTGCTGGGCCGGGACCGGGAGCGGTTGCTGGCCGGGCTGCTGGAGACCGGCCAGCTGCATGCCTGGTCCAAGATCTCGCGCCGCAGCCTGTGGGACGCATCGCTGCGCTTTCCCGAAGGGCGGTATTTCGAGGACATGATGGCCATGCCGTTGATGGCGGCGCGCTGCACCAGCTTCTACCACTGCCCGCGTCCCTGGGTAGCCTACCGCCAGCGCGGCGACAGCATCCTGGCCACCATGAACGAGCGCAAGGCGCTGGACCAGGCCGGCGCACTGCGGCCGCTGGCCCAGGCCCTGGGCACTGCCGGGCACGGCCCTGCGCTGGCGCGCGCCTGGGCGCTGCAGTGCGCGCGCAACTACACCGGCGCCATGCGCTACCTGCAGCGCCAGGCCGCGGGCCTGGGCGGTGACAGGGTGCGGGAGCTGGCACAGTCCTTCCGGCAGGACTTCGAGGCCTGCTCGCCGCTGACGGCGCGGCAGCTGCTGGCCGCCTGCTGGCGCAGCGGCTGGTGGCTGCGCGGTGCCAGGTTCCGGCGCTGGTGGAAGCAGGGGGGCGCATAGCCATGGCCGATACACCGAACCTGAAGACCCGGGGCGAGCTGTGGCTGGCCGGCTGGATGCGCCGCTGCTACCTGCTGCGCCAGCGCACGGTGGAGACGGCGCCGCCCCAGCGCTTCGAACGCTACGACATCGGCGCGCCCGGGCGCCCGGAGGCTGGCGCGCCCGGCATTCCGCGCACCATCTGGGCCTACTGGAACGGTCCGCAGCCGCCGCTGCTGGTGCAGCGCTGTTTCGACAACTGGGCGCGGTTCAATCCCGGCTACAGCATCCGCATTCTCAGCGATGCGCTGCTGCCCCGCTACCTGCCCGACCTGCCCGCGTCGGTGCATGCGCTGACCGTGGCCAAGCGCTCGGACTGGGTGCGGCTGGAGCTGCTGAACCGCTACGGCGGCATCTGGCTGGACGCCAGCACCATCCTCACCGAATCGCTGGACTGGGTGCTGGCGCAGCAGCAGCGCACGCAGGCCGACCTGGTCGGCTACTACCTGGACCGCTACACCAGCGACCCGGCCTGCCCCGTGGTCGAGAGCTGGTTCATGGCCGCGCCGCCCGGCAGCCCCTTCATCCGCGACCTGCAGCGCGAGTTCGCCGGCGAAGTCGTCTCGCGCAGCGGCGAGGAATACATCGAGCACCTGCGCGGGCGCGGCCATTACGAGCAGCTGCGCCAGAACATCGACATTCCCGCCTACCTGAGCATCCACCTGGCCATGCAGGCCACGCTGCGCAGCGGCGGCTCCTACCGCCTGTGCCTTGCCAGGGCCGAGGACGGGCCCTTCTTCCTGCATGTGCAGGGCGGCTGGGGGCGCACGCCGCTCAAGATCCGGCTGATGTTCTCGCGCGCCGGGCAGGCGCCCGCGCCGCTGATCAAGCTGCGCGCGCCCGACCGCAAGAAACTGGACCATTACCTGGAGCGCGGCCTGTACGTGCCCGGCAGCATCGCCGACCGCTACCTGCGGGCCTGAAGGGCCGGGCCTCAGGCCATGGGCAGCCGCAGCACGAAGCAGGCGCCCGGCTGGCCGTCGGCGCGGCCCTCGCAGTGCACGCTGCCGCCATGGCGCTGGGCGATGGAGCGCACCAGGGCCAGGCCCAGGCCCACACCGCCCGAGCGTTCGCTGGCGCCGGGCAGGCGGAAGAACTTCTCGAAGATGCGCTCGCGGTGCGCTGGCGCCACGCCCGGGCCATGGTCGCAGACGCGGATCTCGGCCATGGCGCCCTGGCGCGCCAGCTCCAGCGTGACCTCGCCCTGGCTGTAGCGGCGGGCGTTTTCCAGCAGGTTGCGCACGGCGCGGCGCAGCAGCTTGGCGATGCCGGGCACCTCCAGCGCCTCGGTCGATTGCAGGTCCAGATCGGCCTCCACGCGCGCGCATTCCTCGGCGGCCAGGCCGATCAGGTCCACGGGCTCGACCGTGCCCACGTCGCCCTCGTAGGTCTCCAGCCGGCTGGCCAGCAGAATCTCGTCCACCAGCTGGTCCAGCTCGGCGATGTTGCGCTGGATCTCGGTGCGCGCCCGCGCGCTGGCCGGGTCGTCGCCCATGAACTCCAGTCCCATGCGGATGCGCGTCAGCGGCGAGCGCAGCTCGTGCGAGGCATTGGCCAGCAGCGACTTGTGCGAGGTCACCAGGGCCTCGATGCGCGCGGCGGCGGCGTTGAACTGGTGGGCCAGGTCGGCCACTTCGTCGCTGCCGTGCTCGGGCACGCGCACCGACAGGTCGCCTTCGCCGAAGCGCTTGACGCCGCGCTGCAGGTTCTCCAGCCGCTTGAGCAGGCGGCGGATGATGGGAAAGACCCCCACGGCCACGGCCACGCCCACCAGGCCTAGCAGCCACAGGAAGCCGAAGGGCGGGCGCAGCCAGAAGGCCGCGGCGCCGTCGTGCGGCGGGCGGTCGCCGCGCGGCGGGCGCGGCGCCATGTGCAGCATGTAGGTCTGGCCATCGACGCCCGCGATCTCGAAGCGCAGTCCCTCCTCCAGCGGCCCCGGCAGGCGGCGCGCCCGGCCCTGGGCCACCACATTGCCCTCGGTATCGCGCAAGGCGATGTCGCGCGAGGGCTGGGAGCTGGCGCTTTGGGCATTGTTCTGGGCATTTTGCTCGGCCGCGATCTGCCAGGCCCAGGCGACGGTCAGCGTCAGCACCGCCACGCCGCCCACCACGGCCAGCCAGATGCGCAGGTACAGGCGCTGGGAAAAGATGCGCAGCAGGCTCATGCGCGTCAATCCTGCTGCTTGGCGAAGACGTAGCCGACGCCACGCACCGTCAGGATGCGCTTGGGCGTCTTGGGGTCGGCCTCGATGGCCGCGCGGATGCGGCCCATGTGCACGTCGATGGAGCGGTCGAAGGCCTCCAGCTCGCGGCCGCGCACGGCCTCCATGATCTGGTCGCGCGTGAGCACGCGGCCCGCGCGCTCGGCCAGCGTGACCAGCAGGTCGAACTGGTAGGAGGTCAGCTCGCAGGGCTGGCCCGCCACGGTGACGCTGCGCGCATCGCGGTCGATCTCCAGGCTGCCGAAGCGCAGGGCGGTCGCGGACTGGGCGGGCGCCGTGCCTTCGCCGCCGCCGCGCCGGCGCAGGATGGCGCGGATGCGCGCCAGCAGCTCGCGCGGCTCGAAGGGCTTGGGCAGGTAGTCGTCGGCGCCGATCTCCAGGCCGATGATGCGGTCCATGGGATCGCCCTTGGCCGTGAGCATCAGCACCGGCACCTGGGCCGCGGCGCCGGGCAGGGCCCGGATGCGCCGGCACACCTCCAGGCCGTCCATGTCGGGCAGCATCAGGTCCAGGATCACCAGGTCGGGCAGCCCGGCATCGGGCTGCAGCCGCTCCAGGCCGCTGCGGGCATCGCCCATGTGCGTGACCTGCAGGCCGTTGTTGCCCAGGTAGTCGCCCACCATCTGCGCGAGGCGGGCGTCATCTTCGATCATCAGCAGGTGATGGGTGCTCATGGGGGGCAGTGTAGTCATGCGGGGGCCTGGCGTCGTGTTGCGACGACCATGCTCGCAGCCATGGGTCATCCGCGCTTGTCGCTTGCGTAAAGTTCGGTAAACAGGCGTCAGCCACGGCGGCCCACGGCCTGCACCCGCGAGGCCAGGGCGACCAGCAGCAGCACGGGCAGGCCCAGCAGCGCCGTCGCCTGGAAGAAGGACTGGTAGCCATGCGCATCGACGAAGGCGCCCGAGAACCCGGCCAGCCACTTGGGCGCCAGCAGCATCATCGAGCTGAACAGCGCGTACTGCGTGGCCGAGTACTGCACATTGGTCAGCCCCGACAGGTAGGCGATGAAGGCCGCCGAGGCGATGCCGCCGGCCAGGTTGTCGGCGCTGACCACGAAGACCAGGGCCGACACGTCGTGGCCGCGCGTGGCCAGCCAGGCGAACAGCAGGTTGGTCGCCGCCGAGAGCACGGCGCCCAGCATCAGCACGCGCATCACGCCCCAGCGCATGGACATGGCCCCGCCCACGAAGGCGCCCGCCAGCGTCATGACCACGCCGTAGATCTTGGTCACGGCGGCCACCTCGTCCTTGGTGAAGCCCATGTCCACATAGAAGGGGTTGGCCATGATGCCCATGACCACGTCGCTGATGCGGTAGATGGCGATCAGGCCCAGCACCAGCAGCGCCTGCCAGCGGTAGCGCGCCAGGAAGTCGGCGAAGGGCTCGACCAGCGCGCCGCGCAGCCATTCGGCGGCATTGCGCGCGGGGGCCTGGGGGCGTGGCGCGGGCTCGGGCGACAGCAGCACGGTCAGCATGCCCACGCCCATGGAGGCGGCCATGGCCAGGTAGGCGAAGCTCCAGGCGCCGCCCTGGTAGCCTGCCGTGCCCGCGACCTCGGCCCGCGCCGCCAGCCACAGCACGCCCGCGCCGGCCCAGATCATGGCCAGGCGGTAGCCGGTCTGGTAGGTGGCGGCCAGCGCGGCCTGGCGCTCGGTGTCGGCCGATTCGATGCGGAAGGCATCCAGCGCGATGTCCTGCGTGGCCGAGCCGAAGGCCACGGCCAGCGCGCACCACACCAGCGGCGCGAGCGAGACGCGCGGATCGTTGAAGGCCATGCCGCACAGGCCGGCGGCCACCAGCATCTGCGCGAACAGCAGCCAGCTGCGCCGCCGGCCCAGCCAGCGCGTGAGCAGGGGCAGCGGCATGCGGTCCACCAGTGGCGACCAGACCCACTTGAACGCATAGGCCAGGCCCACCCAGCTCAGGTAGCCGATGGTCGTGCGGTCCACGCCGGCCTCGCGCAGCCAGAACGACAGCGTGCCCAGCACCAGCAGCAGGGGCAGGCCGGCCGAAAAGCCCAGGGCCAGCATGCGCAGGCTGGCCGGCTCGGCGTAGACGCGCCAGGTGTCGGCCCAGCTGCGGCGGGGGGCCGGGGTGGGGGCGGTGGTGGCAGAAGGGGCAGTGGGGGTGGACGGCTCGGTCATGTTCGTTGGCGGCAGGCTGCGGCCATTATCTGCGCCCGGGGTGGCGCCATCGGCCGCGCGCTACCATCGCGGGCACAGGACACTGCCATGGCCTACACCCTCCCCTCCCTCCACGCCGATGCCGCCTTCGCCCCGCTCGGCTCGGTGCGCAGCTACAGCGGCGAGCACCAGGCCCATGCCCACGGCCATGCGCAGATTCTCTACGCGCTGCAGGGCCGCATGGAGCTGGAAGTGGGCGGGCGCAGCGCCTTCGTCGATGCCGTCAGCGGCATGCTGATCCCCGCGGGCACCGACCATGGCTACCTGGCTGCGCCGCATTCGCGCGTGTTCGTCATCGATGCGCCATCGGGCCCGGGCCTGGACCGGGTGCGCCGCTTTTCCGTGCCGCCGGCCCTGCGGGGCCAGGCCTCGGAAGGCCCGGCCTCCGAGCAGCTGGCCCAGGTGCTGCAGGCCCCGGGCCTGCTGGCGCGCCGGGGGCTGGACCTGCAGCAGCTGGCCACGCGCGTGCAGGGCGCGCTGCACGAGGACTGGCCCACGGCCCGCCTGGCCGCGCTCAGCCACATGAGCGCCCAGCGCTTCCATGCCCGCTTCGTGGAGCTGGCCGGCCAGCCGCCCCAGGCCTGGCTGCGCGGCCTGCGGCTGGATGCGGCCGGGCGCTGGCTGGCGCGGGGGCTGCCGCTGGAGGCCACGGCCCTGCGCTGCGGCTATGCCTCGGCCAGCGCCCTGGCCTATGCGCTGCGGCGCGACCGGGGCGTGACGGCGCGGCAACTGCGCGGCTAGCCCGGATACGGTCTCCGGACTACGAGCGTTTCTCGACAAAGGCCCGGCCCTGCCGGGCGCAACATGGCCACCATGGCTCGCAATCCTTCCCTTTCCTCTTCAGCATCCTCTTCCGCCATCGGCATCGCCTTCGTCTCGGTGG
>JBHIXF010000088.1:0-20022 GCA_041984925.1 Comamonas sp. | reverse complement strand
GCAGGCCATCGCGGCGCATGTGGCCGGCCTGATCGAGGACGGCGCCACCTTGCAGGTGGGCGTGGGCAACCTGCCCGAGGCCGTGCTCGCCGCCCTGCACGGCCACCGCGACCTGGGCCTGCACAGCGGCGCCGTGGGCGACGGCATCGCGGCCCTGGCCGAGGCTGGCGTGCTGACCCATGCGCGCAAGAGTCTGGACACCGGGATCGGCATCGCCGGCATCCTCATGGGTGGCGACCAACTCAGGCGCTGGGCCCACCGCAACCCCGCCCTGCAGCTGCGCGAGACACGCTACACGCACGACCCCGAGGTGCTGGCGGCCAGCCACCGGCTGGCGGCCATCAACTCCGCCGTGGAAGTCGATCTCACGGGCCAGATCAATTCCGAGGTCGCGGGCGGCGTCTATGTCGGCGCCGTGGGCGGGGCCGTGGACTTCCTGCGCGGTGCCGCGCGCAGCCGGGGCGGCCTGCCCATCGTGGCGCTGCCGGCCACGGCCAGGGGTGCGACCCGCATCGTCGCGCAGCTGTCCGGCCCCGTCAGCACGCCGCGCAGCGATGCCGGCCTCATCGTCACCGAACACGGCGTGGCCGACCTGCGCGGCCAGACGCTGTCGCGCCGCGTGAGGCGGCTGATCGACATCGCAGCGCCGGAGCATCGCGCCGGCCTGGAACAACAGGCACATGCCTTGCTGCGCCAATGCGGCGCAGCCCTTTCGTGATCCACTGATCGTGATCCACTGATTCCCCAGGAGACAACACCATGCGCAGAGCCGCCATCGTCACCCCCCTTCGCACGCCCGTGGGCAGCTTCGGCGGCAGCCTGCGGCCGGTATCGGTCGAGGAACTCGCGGCCACCACGGTGCGTGCCGTGGTCGAAAAAAGCGGCATCGACCCCGCGCGCATCGACGACGTGGTCTTCGCCCAGTCCTATGCCAGCAGCGAGACGCCCTGCGTGGGCCGCTGGGCCGCGCTGCAGGCGGGCCTGCCCGTGGAGGTGCCCGGCATGCAGCTGGACCGGCGCTGCGGCGGCGGCCTGCAGGCCGTGGCCACGGCGGCCATGATGGTGCAAAGCGGCGCGGCCGACGTGGTCATCGCGGGCGGCGTGGAGAGCATGAGCAACATCGAGTACTACAGCACCGACATGCGCTGGGGCGCGCGCTCGGGCAACGTGCGCTTCTACGACCGGCTGGACCGGGGCCGCGAGCGCTCCCAGCCCGTGGAGCGCTTCGGCAAGATCTCGGGAATGATAGAGACGGCCGAGAACCTGGCGCGCGACTGGGGCATCAGCCGCGAGGAAGCCGACGCCTACGCCGTGCGCAGCCACCAGCGCGCCGCCGCGGCCTGGGAGGCGGGCCGCTTCGCCGACGAGATCGTCCCCGTCAAGGTGCCCCAGCGCAAGGGCGATCCGCTGCTGTTCTCGCGCGACGAGGGCTTTCGCGCGGACGCCTCGGCCGACAGCATGGGCAGGCTGCGCGCACTGATGCCGAACGGCACGGTCACCGCCGGCAATGCCAGCCAGCAAAACGATGCCAGCGCCGCCTGCCTGATCGTGGCCGAGGACAAGCTGGCCGAACTGGGCCTCACCCCCATGGCCACCCTGGTGGGCTGGGCTGCCGCAGGCTGCGAGCCCTCGCACATGGGCATAGGCCCCGTGCCCGCCGTCCGGAAACTGCTGGCGCGCCTGAACCTCACGCTGGAGCAGATGGACCTGGTCGAACTCAACGAGGCCTTTGCCTGCCAGGTGCTGTCCGTGCTCAAGGGCTGGGAGTGGCACGACCGGGACGCCATCGCGCACAAGCTCAACGTCAACGGCTCGGGCATCTCGCTGGGCCACCCCATCGGCGCCACGGGCGTGCGCATCCTGGCCACGCTGCTGCACGAGCTGGAGCGCCGCAAGGGCCGCTATGGCCTGGAGACCATGTGCATCGGCGGCGGCCAGGGGATTGCGGCGGTGTTCGAGCGGGTGTGAGCTTCGGCCGTCAATCCGCCCTCGCCCCCGAAGCCTTCACGATCTCCTCCCACTTGCGGGCCTCGGCCTGGATGTAGCGCGCGAACTCGGCGGGCGAGGAGCCCACGGGCTCGGCGCCCAGGCGGCGGTACTGGGCGGCGATCGGCGGCTCGTCCAGCACCTTGCGGGCTTCGCTCCAGAGTTTCTGCACCACGTCCTGCGGTGTGCTCCGGGGCGCCCACAGGCCGTACCAGGTGCTGGTGCGAAAGCCGGGCATGCCGGACTCCTCCATGGTCGGCACATCGGGCAGCGAGGGTGAGCGCCGCGCCGAGGTGACGGCCAGCGCGCGCAGCCGGCCCGAGGCGATGAAGGGCATGGCCGAGGGCATGGAATCGAACATCAGCTGGATCTGCCCGCCCATGAGGTCGGTCAGGGCCGGCGAGCTGCCCTTGTAGGGCACATGCTGCATCTGCGCGCCGGTCCGCATCCTGAACAGCTCGCCCGACAGATGCTGGGACGAGGCGTTGCCCGCCGAGCCGAAGTTCACCTGCCCCGGATGGGCCTTGGCCCAGGCGGCCAGTTCCTGCACATTGCGCACCGGGAACTGGCTGCCCACGACCAGCACCAGCGGGACATCGACCAGTTGCGTGACCGGCTCGAAATCGCGGAAGGCGTCATAGGGCGCGCTGGCCTGGACGTAGGGATTGATGACGTGGATGGAGGCGTTGACCAGCAGCGTGTAGCCATCGGCCGGCGCCTTGGCCACCAGGGCCGCGCCCACCATGCCGCTGGCCCCCGCCTTGTTGTCCACCACCAGCGGCTGGCCCAGCGCCTCGCCCAGCCGCGTGGTGACCACGCGCCCCACGACATCGGTGGGCCCGCCCGGCGGATAGGGCACGACGACGCGGATGGGTGCTTTGGGAAAGCCCTGGGCGCCGGGAGAAGCCTGGGCGGACGCCTGCCCCCAGGCCAGCGCCACGGCGGCGCCCAGCAGGGTTCGGCGGGAGAGGGCGGGGGCGGGGGCGGGGCCTGGGCCTTGCGTTGTCATACCTGGTCTCCTTGGATGGCGAGTGCGAGTTTTCCGGTCACGTTGCGGCCATGCAGGGCCTGCAGCGCGTCCGCCAGCTGGTGCATCTCGAACACCTGGCTGACCTGGGGGTGGATAAGGCCTTCGGTGGCCCAGGCGAACAGCGTGGCCATCACGGCCTGCAGGCGCACCGCGAAGGCCTCGCGCTCATCAGCCGGCGTCCAGCCGATATAGCGGCCATAGAAGAAGCCATGCAGCGTGAGGTTCTTGACCAGGGCCAGGTTCATGGGCACCTGCGGTATGGCGCCGCTGGCAAAGCCCACGCTCAGCAGCTGCGCGTTCTGCGCGGCCGCGCGCAGTGCCTGCAGCAGAAGATCGCCGCCCACGGGGTCGAAGACCAGGGAGGCGCCCCGGCCCTGCGTGGCCTGCTTGACCTGGGCGGCCACGTCCTGCGGGGTGACGGCTTGGTGCGCGCCACGGCGCAGCGCATCGGCGCGCTTGGCCTCGGTGCTGGCGCAGGCGATCACCTGCACGCCGGGCGTCTGCCGGGCCACCTCCACCGCCGCGGCGCCCACGCCCGACCCGGCCCCCAGCACCAGCACCACATCGCCTTCCTGCAGATGCGCGCGCCAGTGCAGGGCCGTGTAGGCCGTGCCATAGGACAGGGGAATGGGCAGGGCCTGCAGCCAGGGCATGCCCGCAGGCAGGCGGTAGACGGTGGATGCATGCACCATCGTTTCCTGAGCAAAGGCGCCCCAGTCCGCAATGAAGGCCACGGCATCGCCGGGCTTCAGGTGCTGCACCGCGCTGCCGCATTCCAGCACGCGCCCCACGCCTTCAGTGCCGGGCACGAAGGGCAGCGGCGGGCGCCGCTGGTAGCGGCCCTCGATCAGCAGGCCCGTAGCGTGGCTGACGTTGGCGTAGGCAACGGCAATCCGCGCCTGGTGCGCGCCCAGGGGCTGGGCGGGCCGGTCCATGGCCTGCAGGCTGACGACCTCGTGCGGCGCGCCGAATTGGCGGCAAACCAGGGCCTGCATGGATGTGCCTGGGGATGTGGACGCGCTCATGCCATGACCTCCTGCGCGCACTGGTGCACCACGCCGCTGGCCATCCATTGCTCCATCTCCTGCGGCGTGCAGCCGGCCTCGGCCAGGATCTGGCGCGTGTGCTCGCCCGTGCGCGGCGCGGCGCCGAGGGCTGCAACAGAGGCTGCTGCGTCTGCCGACCAGGGTGATGCCGCATACAGCAGCGGCCCGAACCCGGGCTGCGCCAGCGTGGCGAACGATGCGCGGTGCACGGCCTGGGGGTGGGCTACCACATCAGCCAGCGTGCGCACGCCCGCATGCAGGGCGCCCTGCGCTGCCAGGCGTTGCTCCCAGTGCGCGCGCGGCTGCTGCGCCAGCAAGGCCTGCAGCCCGGCATGCAGGACATGGCGATGGGCCATGCGGCCCGCATTCGTGGCAAAGCGTTCGTCTTCCAGCCAGTGCGGCAGGTCCAGCGCGCGGCACAGCCGCTCGAACTGGTCGTTGTTCAGGGCCAGCACGGTGATGAAGCCATCGGCCGTAGCGAACACGCCGTTGGGCGCGCTCACGCCTTCGGCGGGCTGGCCGCCGCGCAGCATGTCTTCGGCCAGCACCGTCGATTGCAGGGCACAGCAGACCTCGAACAGATTGAGCTGCACATGGCGCCCGCGCCCGTCGCGCGCCTTGCCCAGCAGGGCCGCCGTGCAGGCCTGGGCCGCATAGACGCCCGCCGCGATGTCGGCCAGCAGCAGGCCCACACGCTGCGGCCGGCCCTGGGCGTCCCGGTTGGCCGCCATGAGACCGGAATCCGCCTGCATGACGGAGTCGGTGGCCGGCCGGTCGGCATACGGCCCCGTGGGGCCGTAGCCGCTGATGGAGACATAGACCGGGTCCATGCCGGCCGCGCGCAGGCTGTCGTAGTCCACGCCCATGCGCTGCACGACCTGGGGCCGGAAGTTCTGGATGACGACGTCCGCACCCTCGGCCAGCCGCCTGAGCAGGGCCCCGCCCCCCGGCTGGCGCGCATCGACCGCGATGCTGCGCTTGCCCGCGTTGTAGGTGGCCGACAGGCTGCTCTGGCCTTCGCGCGACAGGCCCACATGCCGCGCCCAGTCGCCATCGGGCGGCTCCACCTTGACCACGTCGGCCCCCTGGCGCGACAGCAGATGGGCGCAGTAGGGACCGGCCACGCCCTGGCTCAGGTCCAGTACCTTGTAGTGCGCCAGCGGCGCGGTTTGTTCGGCATCTCGATGCATGGATTGCGGCCTTTCGCATGAACGTGAACGACTTGCGCAGGAAGGAACGAAGCGAATGGCTTGCCCCGGGGCGCAGTGCCCTGCCCCGACCTGTCTGCGCCAGTCCCGGCATGGTTTGCTCCATGCTAAGCGTGTGATGCACTTTTACGTGCCCGCGAAAGCCGGGGGCGCCGAGCCGGGAAAGGGGCCCGGAACGAGGCGCAGCACGCGCCGCGGTTGCCACACCGCAAGCGGGCTGCAACGATGGCCCGGGCCCCTAACAGCCGGCAAACCCCGGCTTTGGCAAAAGCAGATTCCCAAGACATGGTGCCCTGCGCACCATTGCCTGCACATCCGGCGCAGACCGGGTGCGAAGACGTCCATCCGCACGCTTCGCTCCATTCCACCTTTTGCAGGAGACAACGCATGACCTCCCCAGCACGCCGCAAGGCGCTGGCCGCCCTGGCCCTTTCCCCATTGACGGCACTGATGCTGGCCGCGCAGCCCGCATGCGCGCAGGAGCCCCAGCCGCTGCGCCTGCTCGTGGGCTATTCCGCCGGCGGCCCCGTGGACCAGGGCGCACGCCTGTTCGGCCAGGCGCTGGCCAGGGAGCTGGGCAGCCCGGTGGTCGTGGAGAACAAGCCCGGCGCCAACGCCACCCTGGCCGGCAGCGAGGTCGTGCGCGCCAAGGCCGACGGACTGACGCTGTGGTTCGCGGCCAGCCCCACCATCACCATCAGCCCCAACGTGATGGGCAAGATGTCCTTCGATCCGGCCAGGGACCTCACCCCCGTCTCGCCCGTGCTCAGCTACTACAACGTGCTGGTGGTCAACAACGGCGAGCCCTACAGGAACGCGTCCGAACTGGTGGCCTATGCCAAGGCCCATCCGGGCAAGCTCAACTACGGCTCGGCCGGCGTGGGCGCCTCCAACCACCTGGGCGCGCTGCTGTTCGCGCGGCGCAGCGGCATCGAGATGAACCACATTCCCTACAAGGGCAACGCGCCGGCCATGACCGACGTGATAGGCGGCCAGCTGAGCATGATGCTGGACATCATCAGCACGGCCAGCACCTACATCCACAGCGGCAAGGTGCGCGCCGTGGCCGTCACCTCGCCGCAGCGCAACGCCTCCCTGCCCGACGTGCCGACCTTCGCCGAATCGGGCCTGGACGGCCTCAAGGATTTCGATGTGGGCGGCTGGTATGGCGTCTACGGGCCCAAGGGCCTGTCGGCCGAGCAGGTGGCGCGCCTGAACAAGTCCATCAACGCCACCCTGGCCCAGCCCGAACTGCGCAGGCGCTTCAAGGAGCTGGGCTACGAGGAGTGGACCGGCTCGCCCCAGAAGCTGGCCGAGCGTGGTGCCAGGGAGCGGGCGATGTGGGCCACGGTGACCCAGGGCATCGTGGTGGATTAGCAGGAGCACCCCCTGGGGCGCTTCGGCGCTTCCCCCTCTCGTCGGAGGGGGCGTCCGGGCAACCGGCGACACCCTCGCATGGGGCCGCGCCGGTTTTCGAGGGCCTTTGGCGAAGCCGGCCCCCATGGATCATCGAAATGAATCAACGCATACACCATCTTCTGGACCGCTGGCTGGCCGAGGCGCCGCAGCGGCCGTTCATCCACCTGCCCGATGGCAGCAGCCTGCGCTTCGCCGACCTCGGCGCGCTGACGGACACGGCCGAGGCCGAGCTGCGCGCGCTGCAGGTGCGGCCCGGCGACCGCGTGCTGGTCGTGGCCGAGAACTGCCCCGAGCATGCGGCCCTGATCCTGGCGTGCAGCCGCGTGGGCGCCTGGTCCTGCGGCGTGAACGCGCGCATGGCGCCGGGCGAGATCGATGCCTTCGCGGACAAGGCCGAT
Organism: Comamonas sp.; assembly: GCA_041984925.1. Classification (GTDB taxonomy): domain Bacteria; phylum Pseudomonadota; class Gammaproteobacteria; order Burkholderiales; family Burkholderiaceae_C; genus Comamonas. The sequence goes on along the minus strand of JBHIXF010000088.1, from coordinate 12,935 downwards.
GCGCGGGTCGTCTACTTCACATCGGCGGCTTCGGACAGCGCCAGCGCGCATGCCCGGCGTTTTGGCGCGCGCGACTCGGCCCTGGCCGGCCTGCGGCACAGCCCCGTGCGCGCGCAGGCCGTGGCCGAATCCGGCCCGCTGCGCGACACGGTCGCGGCGCTGATCTTCACGTCCGGCACCACGGGCACGCCCAAGGGCGTGATGGTGGGCCATGACGCGCTGGCGCATTTCGCGCGCGTCTCGGCCGCCTCGCGCGATCTGGGGCCCGGGGACCGCAGCTATGCCTTCGTGCCCATGACCCACATCTTCGGCCTGGGCACGGTGCTGCTGGCCTCGCTGCATGCCGGCGCGCAGATGGTGATGCGCCCGCAGTTCGACCCGGCCGACCTGCTGGATGCGCTGGCGCACCACGGCATCTCGCAGCTGCAGGGCCCGCCCGCACTCTATGCACGGCTGCTGGCCTGGCTGCAGGAGCAGGGCATTTCCCGCCCCGAGGCACCCGCGCTGCGCTATGTCTACACGGGCGCGGGCCCGCTGGACCTGACGCTGAAAAAACGCGTGGAGGCCGCGTTCGGCCAGGCGCTGCACCATGGCTACGGCCTGTCGGAGTACGCGGGATCGGTGCATCTGACGCGGCTGGGCGAGCAGCGCCCCGATACCAGCGCCGGCTATGTGGTGGAAGGCGCCGAGGTGCGGGTCGTCGATGCGGCCACGGGCCAGCCCCTGCCCACGGGCCAGCGCGGCGAGCTGTGGATACGCGGGCGCGGCCTGATGCAGGGCTACTTCCGTGACGCCGAGGCCACGGCCGCCGTGATGCGCGGCGGCGGCTGGTACGCCAGCGGCGACCTGGGCGAGCTGCATGCCGACGGCGCGCTGTTCGTGGTCGGCAGGCTCAAGGAAATGATCATCCGCTCGGGCTTCAACGTCTATCCGGCCGAAGTGGAGCGGGCGCTCAACGAGCTGCCCGGCGTGCAGCGCAGCGCCGTGGTCGGCCGCGCCGAACGCGACGGCAACGAGGAAATCATCGCCTTCGTGGAGCTGCGGCCCGGCGCCGCGCTCGACGCCACGGCGGCCCGCAGCCACCTGCGCGAGCGGCTGGCCCCCTACAAGATGCCGGCCCGCATCGTGGCCGTGCCCGAGCTGCCCACCAGCCCCAACGGCAAGGTGCTCAAGCGCGTGCTGCAAGAGCAGGCGCAGACGCTCTGAACCCACGGGCCCGCGCCCCGCAGGCCCTGTCCCCGCGCCCCGCTTCCGGGCCCTCTCCCCAGTCAGGAACCGCATTTTCCGCAGGCCGGCCCATGCCCCGGAATTGTCACGAATTGACAAAAAAACTATTGTATTGACAACTTCGATAGCCGAATAAAATTTCAGAATTGGACGCCTGAAACCTGGCTGGCTACAGTGCGAACGTGGCATCTTGATATTTATCAAGTCATCTTGACAGCGCACTTCGACATTTTCGTCGCGGCATCAGAGCCCAACAATGCATATGAAGAAAACGCCAAAGTTTCTGTGTGGCGGCATATTCGTCCTTGCCGCCACCGTGGCCCATGCGTCCTGGCCCACAAAATCCGTCACCTTGGTGGTTCCATTTCCTCCCGGCGGTGGTACCGATATTGTGGGAAGAATCATTGCCAAGGAGCTTGGAAGTTATCTGGGCACCACGGTGGTGGTCGAGAACCGGCCTGGCGCCTCGGGAAACATCGGCAGCCGCCATGTGGCCAGAAGCAAGCCCGATGGATATACGCTGCTGATGGCCACCACGGCACAGAGCATTTCCGCAGCGATCTACAAGCAGCCCGGCTATGCACTGCTCGAAGATCTGGAGGCCGTCTCCACCATCAATGAAGTGCCGCTGGTCCTGATTGCGCGTCCGGGCCTGAAGCTGTCCTCCGCCAAGGAACTGATCGAGCATGCGCGGCGCAATCCGGGCAAGCTGACCTACGCGACCCCGGGCTACGGCACGTCGGCCCACATGGCCGCCGAGGTGCTGAACCTGGCCACCGGCATCAAGATGCTGCATGTGCCTTACCAGGGCGCAGCGCCAGTGCTCACTGACCTGGTCGGCGGCCAGGTCGACATCACCTTCGATCTGCTCATCACCGCCAAATCCTATGTGCAGGAAGGCAAGGTCAACCGCATCGGCCTGGCGACGCGCGAGCGCTCGCCGCTGGTGCCCGGCTGGCCGACGCTCAGCGAGCAGAGTCCTGAAAACCTGCGCGATTTCAACGAGACCGCGTGGAATGTGATCATGGCGCCCAAGGGCACGCCGGCCGCCGTCATTGCCAGGATCAATGCGCATCTGAAACAGATATTGGCCAGCGACGAAATGAAGAACAGGCTCATGGAAATCGGCAGCGTGCCTTTTTGGAAAAACGTTGAAGCCTCGAAGTCATTCGTTGCATCGGACGTCAACAAATGGAAAAAGGTAGTGCACGATGCGGGCATTGAGAAAATCTGAAATCCGTTCAGCCGCCATCAATGGAAAGCTTCCAGAGATGGAGAATCTCCAGGAATTGCTGATTGCATTCAGATCGCACGGGCTGCATATTCCTTTCGAACGCATGGAACCCATCATGAAAGAGCATCAATTGCTCAAGGAGCACCGCAGCCTGGTCAACGAGCTGGCCCAGCAAAATGGGCCGTCCCATATCAGCATGTCCATCGCCCGACAGAACAAAAATGCGCGCCAGCCCTGAGCTTTCCATCCGCGAGATGGCCAGTGCCTTGCGCGCGGGGAAAACCACGTCCGAGTACCTGACCCGGACGGCGCTGAGCCGTATCCGCGCCAGGGACGTGGACATCCATGCCTTCACCCATCTTGACGCCACGGGCGCCATGGACGCGGCCCGTGCGGCCGACATGGCGCGCGCCGAAAGTGCCGACCTGCCGCTGCTGCACGGCATCCCCGTCGCCATCAAGGATGTGTACGACGTGGCCGGCCAACCGACCACCTGCCATTCTTGGCTGAGCCTGGACTACCGGCCCGAGGAAGACTCCTGCGCGGTGCAGCGCCTGCGCCAGGCCGGCGCCGTCATCCTGGGCAAGCTGGCCATGCACGAGTTCGAGGTGGGCGCGTCCAGCGCCGGGCTGCCTTTTCCGCCGGCCCGCAATCCCTGGAACCTGGACCACCTGCCCGGCGGCTCGTCCTCGGGGGCGGGTGCGGCGATCGCCGCGGGCTTCACACGCCTGGCGCTGGGCAGCAGCACGGCGGACTCCATCCGCATCCCGGCTGCGTGGTGCGGCGCCGTGGGGCTGAAGCCGACCTATGGCCGCATCTCCCGGCATGGCGTCTTTCCGTCGGCCTGGACGCTGGACCACTGCGGCCCGCTGACCCGCAGCGTGGACGATGCGGCCATTGCACTGCAGGTGCTGGCCGGCCACGACCCGCGCGATCCGGGCAGCTCCCGCGAGCCGGTGGGCGACTACTGCAGGGACCTTGAGAGCGGCATCGACGGCCTGGTCATCGGCGTGCCCCAGGACCATTTCCAGTCCTCGCCGCAGGCCTCCGCCGGCTTTCTGGCAGCGTTCGACCGCACGGCCGCCCTGCTGGCGGATGCGGGCGCCCGGCCCATCAACGTGACCCTGCCCGACAGCCGCCAGTTTCTTGCGACAGGCCGGGTCATCCAGAGCGCGGAGATGTTCGCCATCCACGCCCAGGACTTGCGCTCGCGCCCGCTGGACTATGCGGAGCAGACGGCGGCCCAGCTGCTGCTGGGCTCCACCGTGACCTCCGAGGACTATCTGAATGCGCTGCGCGTGCGGCGCATGCTCGCCGACCACGTGGATGCGGTGCTGGACCGCTGCGACGTGCTGATGACGGCGGTGACGCTGGACACCGCGCCGCGCGTCGCCCCCTTGGCCCGGCAGCGCCGCGCGCCCGCGCAGACCTATGCCTTCAACGTCACGGGGCATCCGGCCATCAGCGTGCCCGTGGGCCTGTCCCGCCAGGGCCTTCCGCTGGCCGTGCAGGTGGTGGGCCGCTACTTCGACGAGGCCCGCATCCTGCAGGTGGCACGCACCATCGAGCGCCTGACCGGCTGGGAAAACCAGATGCTGCCGGACTGAGGCGCGCCAGCGGCGGCTGCGCTACGGTCCCTCGGCGTCCCCGCCCGGCCGGCGCAGCGCCAGCACGGCCTCGCAGAAATGGATGCGGGCGGGGGTGCCGGGCTGTGCCAGGTGGATCATGCCCAGGCTGAAGCGCGCCGACCGGCCACCGGCAATCGGGCGCAGAACCACATTGGGCGACAGCCGCATCGCGATGGCCGACATGGTCGACGGCACCAGCGCCAGGCCGATGCCTTCTTCCACGAGCCCCAGCACCGTCTGCACCTGCGCGGCCTTGTGCGTGGTGTTGGGCGTCAGGCCTTCTTCCAGGAACAGGGCATCGATGATGGGCGCCAGCGCGCCCTGGACCTCGCCCGTGTAGTGGATGAAGGGGTAGTAGGTCAGCTCCACCAGCGGCACCTCGTCCATCGCCGCCAGCGCGTGGTGGCGCGGCAAGGCTACCAGCAGATGGTCGTCCTGGATGTGGGTGACCACGAGGTCGGGATCATTGTCCAGCGGAAAGCGGACCAGGCCCACATCGACATCGCCTTGCTTGACGCGCTCGATCAGCAGCGAGGTCGTCGCCTCCTCCAGCTCCAGCCGCACCTGCGGATGCTGGGCGCAGAAGCCGGCCAGCAGCTTGGGCATCAGCGTGCTGACCACGGAGCCCACGAAGCCGACCCTCAGGGTGCCGCTCTTGCCCGCCGCAGCCAGCCGCGCGTTGTCGCGCGCCTGCTGCACATGCAGCAGGGCCTTGCGCAGATCGGCCATGGCCGCCTGCCCCGCCATGGTCAGGTCCACGCCCCGGCTGGTGCGCAGGAACAGCTGGCAGCCGAACTCCTCCTCCAGCCTGCGGATCGACGTGGACAGCGCCGGCTGCCCCAGATGCAGCTTCTGGGCCGCCACGCTGAAACTGCGGGTTTCGCTGAGAACGATGAATTGCCGGAGTTGTCTGAGGTCCATGGAGCATTATGGTGGAACACCCCGGGGCGCAGGGCGCAGGCTCCGCCTGCGCCCGCGCCATGGTCGGCGCGCGGCAGGGGCAGCAGGTCCGTGGCCGGGCGCAAGCCAGGGTATCTGCGGATTCGTGCGCCCTCATGCCTGCATGCGGATGATCTGGCGGATGGCCTCGCCGCGCGCCAGGCGGTCGAAGCCCTCGTTGATCTGCTCCAGCGCCAGGTGGCCGGTGACCAGGCGGTCCACGGGCAGCCGGCCGGCCGCATGCAGCGACAGGTAGCGGTCGATGTCGCGACGCGGCACGCAGCTTCCCATGTAGCAGCCCTTGAGCGTGCGCTCCTCGGCCACCAGATGCCAGACCGGCAGGCTGATGGATTGCGCATTGGCGGGCAGGCCCGCCGTGACGGTCTGGCCACCGCGCCGCGTGATGCGGTAGGCCATCTCCAGCGCCCTGGCCGAACCCACCATCTCGAAGGCATGGTCCACGCCGCCACCCGTCAGCTCGCGCACCTGCCTGACGGCATCCTCGTCGCCGGCATGGACGGTGTCGGTGGCGCCGAATCCGCGCGCCATGGCCAGCTTGTCGGCACTGAGGTCCACGGCCACCACGCGGGCCGCGCCCGCCGCCGCCGCGCCCATCACCGAGGACAGGCCCACGCCCCCCAGTCCCACCACGGCCACGCTCTGGCCGGGGCTGACCCTGGCGGTATTGGCCACCGCGCCCACGCCCGTCATCACGGCGCAGCCGAACAGCGCGGCCAGCTCCAGCGGCACGGACTTGTCGATGCGATGCACCCCGCGGCGCGAGAGCACGGCATGCTCGGCAAAGGCCGAGACGCCCACGAAGTGCGAGATGGGCCGGCCATTGCGCGACAGGCGTTTGGCGCCCGACAGCAGGGTGCCGGCCACGCCGGCCTGGCCTGCGGGCTCGCAGAGCACGGGCCTGCCTTCGGCGCAGGGCAGGCAGTTGCCGCAGCCGGGCACGAAGAGCAGCACCACGTGGTCGCCGACCTCCAGATCGGTCACCCCCTCGCCCAGGGCCTGGACCACGCCCGAGGCCTCGTGCCCGAGCACGATGGGCGTGTCGCGCGGACGGTCGCCATTGATGATGGACAGGTCCGAGTGGCAGATGCCTGCCGCGGCCACCCTGACCAGCACTTCGCCCGGGCCGGGTGGGGCCAGGTCCACCTCCCAGATCTCCAGGGGACGGCTGTCGGCATAGGGCGCGGCAGCGCCCGTTCTCGTGAGTACGGCGGCACGTGTCTTCATGATGTCTTCACCAGCTTGCAGCTGCTCTTGGAAAGGGGGCGGAAGGCCTCGTCGCCGGGAATGGTGGAAAGCACCTTGTAGTAGTCCCAGGGATATTTGGATTCATCGGGCTTCTTGATCTGCACCAGGTACATGTCGTGCACCATGCGGCCGTCCTCGCGCACCCTGCCGTTCTGGGCGAAGAAGTCCTCGATGGGCACCTGCTTGAGCTGGCGCGCCACCGCATTGCCGTCGTCGCTGCGGATGGATTGCACGGCCTTGAGGTAGTTGGTGACGGCCGAGTACGCGCCCGCATGGATCATCGAGGGCATCTTCTTCATCTTCTCGAAGAAGCGCCGCGACCAGGCGCGCGTGGCCTCGGTGCGGTCCCAGTAGAAGCCCGTGGTCAGCACCATGCCCTGGCCGTGGCGCAGGCCCAGCGCATGCACGTCGTTGATGAACAGCAGATTGGGCACCAGGGTCTGCCTGGGCGCGATGCCGAATTCGTGCGCGGCCTTGATGGCGTTGACCGTGTCGCTGGTGGCGTTGGCAAGATTGATCACCGACGCCTTGGAGGCCTGGGCCTGCAGCAGGAAGGACGAGAAGTCGCTGGCATTGAGCGGATGGAAGGTGCTGCCCACCAGCTTGCCGCCACCTTCCCTGAGGAAGTCGGTCACGTTGGCCGTCATGGCCTTGCCGAAGGCGTAGTCCACGCCCAGGATGAACCAGTCCTTCTTGCCCTGCGCCAGGATGCCGCGCACGGCGCCATTGGCCAGCGCATAGCTGTCGTAGGTGTAGTGGATGGCCGTGGGCGCGCAGTGCTCGTTGGTGAGGATGTCCGAGGCCCCGCCCGTGTTGATGACCATCTTGCCGCGCTCGCGCGCCAGGTTGTTGACGGCCACGGCCACGGCCGTGTTGTTGATGTCCACGATCAGGTCCACGCCGTCACGGTCGAACCAGGTGCGCGCATGGGTGGCGCCCACGTCGGCCTTGTTCTGGTGGTCGGCCCAGACCACCTCGATCTTGCGGCCCAGCACCTGGCCGCCAAAGTCGGCCACGGCCATCTTCGCGGCCTCGACGGAGCCGCGCCCCGCCGTGTCCGCGTACAGGCCCGACATGTCGCTGAGCACGCCGATGCGCACCACATCGTCCGATATCTGCTGCGCCTGCGCCGCCGCGCTCCACCACAGGCCCGCGCCCAGCAGGCCCAGGCCCAGTCCGCCCGCGCGGCACACCCGTTTCAAGCCACCTCGCATATCCGTCTCCTTGTCTCGGGGTCGTTTTTCTGGATACCGCAGGCAAGCCTAAACAGGCCGTGTGCGCACGCCTATGCGCGATTGCGAAAGACCGGGTTGCAGCGCGCCAAAGCCGGGTTTGCCCGGCTTCAGGTCCCCGCTCAGTCCGGCTGTATGCCCGCCACCTTGACCACCTGCGCCCATTTGCGCAGCTCGCCGCGCAGGCGCTCGCGCATCTGCTGGCGGGAGCCGGGGTCGGCCTCGGCGCCGGCCGTCAGCAGGCGCTGGCGCACGGCGGCGTCGCGCAGCGCGGTGTTGAAGTCGGCATTGATGCGGTCGAGCACGGCGGCGGGCGTGCGGGCCGGCGCGAACAGCGCGGCCCAGGAATAGGCCTCGTACTCGGGCAGGCCCGATTCGGCGATGGTCGGCACCTCGGGCAGCATGGCCGAACGCTGGCGGCCGGCCACGCCCAGCACCTTGATGCGGCCCGAGCGGATGTGCTGCAGCGCGCTGGGCGCATCGGCGAACATCAGCTGCACCTGGCCGCCGAGCAGGTCGTTCATGGCGGGTGCGCTGCCCTTGTAGGGAATGTGCTGCAGCCGCACGCCTGCCTGCATGTTGAAGAGTTCCCCGGCCAGGTGCGTGCCGCCGCCATTGCCGGAGGAGCCGAAGCTCAGGCCGTTGCCGGCCTTGGCCAGCGCGATCAGCTCGCGCACATTGCGCGCCGGCACCGAGGGGTGGGCCACCAGGAAGACCGGGAACATGGCGGCAAAGCTCACGGGTTCGAAGTCGCGCTCGATGTCATAGGCCATCTTCGGCTGCAGCGCGGGGTGGACCGCATGGTGTATCGAGCCCACGAACAGCGTGTAGCCGTCGGCCGGCTCCTTGGCGGCCAGCGCGGCGCCCACCATGCCGCCCGCGCCCGCGCGGTTGTCCACGAGGTTGGGCTGCAGCCAGATCTCGCCCAGCTTCTGGGTGAAGGCACGGGCCGTGGTGTCCACGGGGCCGCCGGGCGGAAAGGGCACGATGAAGCGCACGGGCCGCGCGGGCCAGGCATCGGCCGCATGGCCTGCCGGCGCCAGAACGCTGGCGGCCAGCGCGCCTGCGGCCGACAACAGCCGGCGGCGCCGGGGGGAGAAAGAAGAGGGGAACATGGCGGATCTCCGGGCAACGGGCGGCGGCTTGCCGCGCGGCCCATTCTGTGGAAGCGGCCTTGCTCCGTGTTTCGTCAATGCGAAAGACGCGCTTCCAGTGCGTCCAAGCGGGGTAAACCCTTGCGCATGGCACAACGGCAGCCCATGGAGGCGGCCATTTTCCCCCAAGGCTTTTTCCGCGCGGCGCAAAGGCTTTCATCCACCTATCCACCGGATTGCTCATTTGTAATCTCAAAAATGGAGGCAGATCCATAGAATGGAAAGCTTGCGAATGCCGCTCAGCATGGGCCCGAAATGTGATCCAACTCTACGCAAGAACCCGCCAACCGCCTTATGCAGGCGCAATGGCAGTGATTATCGTCTTCGTGATTTTTCGCGTGGCAATGGCTGGGGTGACGGCCTTGACTCCCCAGGAAGCGTATTACTGGACATGGAGCCGCTTTCCAAGCCTTTCCTATTACGACCATCCGCCATTGGCCAGCTATTCCATATGGCTGACGACCCGTTTTTTCGGCAGCACTCCATTCGGGATCAAGATGGCAGCGGTCCTGTGGTCGCTGGGCTGGAACCTGCTGTGGCTGCAGTTGGTCAAGGACATGTTCGCGGACCGCAGGCTGGCATGGTGGTCCCTGCTGGCGCTGAACTGCACCGTGCTGTACGAGCTGTATGGATTGGGCTCCACGCCCGATGGCCCGCTGCTGTTCGGATGGACGGGCACGGTCTGGGCCGTCTGGCGCGCCGTGCGCTCCCGCCATTGGGGCTGGTGGCTGCTGGCCGGCGTCTTCCTGGGGCTGGGGCTGCTGGGCAAGTATCCGGCCATCCTGCTGCTGCCCGCCGTGGGCCTGTACCTGCTGCTGAGCCCCGCCAGAAGGCATTGGCTTGTCCATCCGGCCCCATGGGCCGCCATTGCCGTGGCGCTGCTGCTGTTCTCGCCCGTGCTCTACTGGAATGCCCAGCATGACTGGGCTTCCTTCGCATTCCAGACCGGCCGCCGCGCCGGCGAGGTGTCCGGGCTCAAGCCCCGCTTCTTCTTGCTGCTGCTGGCCACGCAGACGCTGCTGCTGACGCCGTGGGTCATGTGGCTGAGCCTGCGCGGCCTGTGGGATACCGGCCGCAGGGTTCTGGCATCGCATGCAGACCCGGCGTCCACCCTGCTGTGGTGCAGCGCCGTGGTGCCCCTGGCCGTCTTCGGCTCCGCCAGCTTCCTGGCCAACGGCAAACTGAACTGGCTGATCCCCGCCTGGTGGTCCCTGGCCATGCTGGGCCTGCGCCAGAGCCTGTCGCGGCCGGCAGGCATCCGGCGCCCTCTGGGACTGGTCAGCGCACTGGCCCTGCTGCTGGCCGCCAGCGTCCTGGTCACCCAGCAGGACCTGAAGCTGCCTGCCGACCTGAACCTCGTCAGCGGCTGGCCCGAGGCTGCGGCAAAGGTCGACGCACTGGTGGCCGCCGAGCGGCGGTCCGGCCGGCGGGCCTTTGTGTTTTCCCCCAATTACAAGAACAGCTCGCTGATATGGCTGCACCGGCCAAGCCAGGAGCGGACCTATTCCAGCGATATATGGGGTGGCGATTCCCTGCAGTATGGCCATTTCCCGCGCGCTGAAAACCTGGAAGGTGCGACGGGATTTTTCGTGGTGTCCGACCAGCCCCAATCGCGCATCGATATTGACCAAGTCTCCCGTTTTTTCCAGGCCATGGAGCTCGCGGAAACCATTGAAACGGCGGACCGCGGCAATCTGGTACGGCGCATAGAAATATGGCGTGGCGAAAAATATGCAGGCCATGTTTCCAACATCCGGGAGAAATGAAAATGGCCGATCTATCCATCATCGTTCCCACATTCAATGAATCAGGCAATGTGGAGGAGCTGGTGCGCCGGATACAGTCGGCACTCATCGATGTGGATTGGGAGATCATCTTCGTCGACGACGACTCTCCCGATGGCACGGCGGCCGTGGTGTCGCGGCTGGCCCAGGGCAGCCACCGCATCCGGTTGCTGCTGCGCATGGGGCGGCGCGGCCTGTCGTCGGCCTGCATCGAGGGCATGCTGGCATCGTGCGCGCCCCTGGCGGCCGTGCTGGATGCCGACCTTCAGCACGACGAGCGGCTGCTCAGGCAGATGGTGGACGCACTGGAGCGCGACCCCGGCCTGGACGTTGTCATCGGCAGCCGCCATGTGGCCGGCGGCGGCCTGGGCGACTGGGAGGCATCGCGCGCCCGGATGAGCCGCCTGGCGGCCTGGCTGGGCCGGTGCGTGCTCAGAGCCGATCTGCGGGACCCGATGAGCGGATTTTTCATGATCCGCCGGGCACTGGCCGTGCAGTGCATGCGCTCGGGCCTGTCCGGCATCGGCTTCAAGATCCTGCTGGACCTGTTTGCCAGCAGCCCTCGGCCGCTGCGGTTCAAGGAGCTGCCCTATGTGTTCAGGAACCGGCTGCACGGCGCCAGCAAGCTGGACAGCTCGGCCGCATGGCAATACCTCGTCATGCTGCTGAACCATCTGCTCAAGGGCGCGCTGCCCGCGCAATTCATTGCCTTCGCCCTGGTCGGCGCACTGGGGCTGGGGGTCCACCTGGGGGCGCTGGCGCTGCTGTTCAAGGGCCTTGGGCTGCCGTTTGCCACCGCGCAGGTGGTGGCCGTGGCCATCGCGATGACGGCCAACTATGTGCTCAACAACCGCCTGACCTACCGCGACATGCGCCTCAAGGGCTGGCGCTTCATCGCAGGCTGGAGCTCCTTCGTCGCCATCTGCAGCGTGGGGGCGCTGGCCAACGTCGGCCTGTCTTCCTGGCTGTTCGCCCACGTCCCGCAGTACTGGCTGGCCTGGGCCACGCTGGGCGTGGTGGTGGGCGCCGTCTGGAACTACGCCGTGACGGCGGTGCACACCTGGGGACAGGGCTCCATCCGGCGCACAGGGCCTGGCGCCTGAAGGCCCGCCAGCCCGGGCCCGGCGCGCGCGGCTCGCCGGCTCAATGGCTGATCATCCAGGGCCGGCGCGAGGGCGCGGACTTCGCGCCGCTGGGCGCCGTCACCGTGGCGCCGCGCCGGCCCGAACCGCAGCAGCCGCAGCCGGCCGGGTGCCTCAGGCGCGCATAGTCGCGCGAGCTCACGGGCTCGTGGCGTGCGCGCTCGTTGGTGTCCATGGCGCGGCGCGTGCCGTCGGGCATCAGCGCCAGCCGGGGCGCGGCGGCCAGCACGCGCGGCGCGGCCGCGCCGCAGCCCGGGCAGGCGGCGGGCTCGTCGCGCAGGCGCAGCGGCCTGAGCGCCTCGAAGCCGCCGCACTGCGCGCAGTCGTAGTCGTAGGTGGGCATGGGCAGGCTCCCGGTTCAGCGCAGGTCGGGCGACAGCGGCATGTCGATGCTTCCATCGAACTGCACGACAGGCCCCGCCGCATTCGGATTGATGTCGAAATCGAAGATGCCCGTGGGCAGCCACAGCGTGGCGCAGGCATTGGGAACATCGACCACGCCGCTGATGTGGCCCTGCACGGGCGCCGTGCCCAGGATGGAGTAGGCCTGGGCGCCGCTGTAGCCGAATTTCTTCAGGTACTCGATGGCGTTCAGGCAGGCTTGGCGGTAGGCCACGTTGACATCGAGGTAGTGCTGGCGGCCGCTCTCGTCCACCGAGATGCCCTCGAAGATCAGGTAGTCGTCGTAGCGCGGCGTGACGGGGCTGGGCTTGAAGATGGGGTTCCTGATGCCGTACCTGGCCATGCCGTCCTTGATGAGGCTGACCTTCATGTGCACCCAGCCGGCCATCTCGATAGCGCCGCAGAAGGTGATCTCGCCGTCGCCCTGGCTGAAGTGCAGGTCGCCCACGCTCAGGCCTGCGCCGTCCACGTAGACCGGGAAATACACCTTGGCGCCGCGCGACAGGTCCTTGATGTCGCAGTTGCCGCCATGCTCGCGCGGCGGCACGGTGCGCGCGCCCTCGGCCGCGGCCTTGTCGCGCGCCTCGCCGCGCAGCTTGCCCATGTGGGCCGTGCCGGCGGACGGCGGGTTGGCCAGGCCGGGCACGCGCCCGGGATCGGTGGCGATCAGGGCGCGTTCGCGCTCGTTCCACATCTCCAGCATGGGCCGGTCGGGCAGGCAGCCGATCAGGCCCGGGTGGATCAGCCCCGCGAAGTTCACGCCGGGGATGTGGCGCGAGCTGGTGAACATGCCCTTGAAGTCCCAGATCGATTTCTGGGCCGAGGGGAAGTGGTCGGTCAGGAAGCCGCCGCCATTGTTCTTCGAGAAAAAGCCGTTGAAGCCCCAGAGGCTGTCGGGCTTGGCGCCGATGTCCAGCAGGTCGACCA
>JBHIXF010000087.1:0-20235 GCA_041984925.1 Comamonas sp. | reverse complement strand
CGCAGCCGCCTGTGCCGCCACCGGAGCCGCCCGCTCCGCCGCCGCAGCCACCTGTGCCGCCACCGGAGCCACCCGCTCCGCCGCCGCAGCCGCCTGTGCCGCCACCGGAGCCGCCCGCGCCACCCGCGCCCGGCCCCGTGCTGCCCAGCTACCGGCCCGAGGTGCCGCTGGCCATGGCTGCGCCCGCCATGGCCCAGCGCCTGGGCATGGGCATGCTGGGTGCGGGACTGCACGAGCGCCTGGGCGGCCAGCTCGGCCGCGAGGCCTCGCATGGCCTGTGGGCGCGTGCGTTCGGCGAAAGCGCGTCGGTGGGGCGTGGCCGTGGCAGCGATGCCGCGCGGCTCGATGGCTTCACCCGCCATGGGCCCGGCTATGAGGCCCGCAGCTCGGGCCTGCAGATGGGCCGCGACCTGCTGCAGGCGCAGCAGGCCGATGGCGCGCAGCTGCGCGCCGGGCTCTATGCAGGCCTGGGCCGCATCCATGGCAACGTGGATGCGGTCTACGGCGGCAAGGCCGGCAACCTGTCCATGGACGGCTATGCGCTGGGCGTCTACTGGAGCCGCGTGAGCGAGGCCGGCTGGTATGCCGATGGCCTGGTGCAGGGCATGCGCTACGACCGGGTGCGCATGCAGTCGGCCCGGGGCACGTCCATGCGCACCAGCGGCTGGGGCCTGGGCGCCTCGCTGGAAGGCGGCTACAGCATGGCGCTGGGCGATGGCTGGAAGGCGGTGCCGCAGGCGCAGCTGATCTACCAGCGCACCAGCCTGGGCGATGCCTCGGACCGCTTCGGCCATGCGCGCTTTGACGCCGCAGGCGCGGCCTACCTGCGGCTGGGCGCGCGGCTGCAGCGCGACTGGACACCAGCGGGCGCGCAGCCGCTGTCGCTGTGGGCGCATGCGAACCTGTGGCGCGCCATGGGCTCCGATGCCAGGACCACGTTCACCACGCTGCAGGGCACGCATGCGGTGGCGTTGCGCACGGGGCTGGGCCGCAGCTGGGGCCAGGTGGGCGTGGGCTTCACGGGGGCGCTGGGCCCGCGCGCGAGCCTGTCGGGCTCGGTGGACTACAGCCGGGGCTTCGAGACGGGCCGCGACAAGGCCGTCACGGGGCGCGTGCTGCTGACCGTCAAGTGGTGATGCCGCAGGACCCGCCCCTGGCGGGCGGGTCCTGCGCATGCGCCGCCAGCGCTGCCCCCGCGGCGGACCGGGCCCTGCATCCCCAGGGAAATCCCGCGTCCGCCGCTGTCCCGCCCCTGACTGCTGCACAGCAGCAAACCGGAATAATCGACGGCATGCTCCAAGCCCCCTCTCCCACCACTTCCTCCGCCGTGGACGCCGGGGAGGCGTCCGTCTATGTCCCCTCCCGCCCCTGGCGCTCACGCATGGTGCCCGTGCGCACCCTGGACTACCACGTGCGCGAATGGGGCTGCGCGCAAGGCGATGCGGCCCTGGCGCCGCTGGTGCTGCTGCATGGCTGGATGGATGTGGCCGCCTCCTACCAGTTCGTGGTGGATGCCTTCGGCGAGGCTTTCATGGCAGGCCGCCGCATCATCGCGCCGGACTGGCGCGGCTTCGGCCTGAGCCGCTCGGCCATGCCTGCCGACCGCCACGACTTCTCGGACTACCTGGGCGATCTGGACCACCTGCTCGACACCCTGGTGGGCGATGCGCCCGTGGATCTCGTGGGCCACAGCATGGGCGGCAACGTGGCCATGATGTATGCGGGGGTGCGGCCGCAGCGCATCCGCCGCCTGGTCAACCTCGAAGGCTTCGGCCTGCCGGCCACGCAGCCCGTCCAGGCGCCCGCGCGCTACGCGCAGTGGCTGGACGAGCTGCGCCAGCTGCGCGCCGGCACGCTGGCGCTCAAGAGCTATGCCAGCGTGCAGGATGTGGCCCGCAGGCTCATGAAGACCAACCGCCGCCTGCCCCAGGACAAGGCGCTGTGGCTGGCCCACCACTGGGCGGCGCCCAACACCGAGGGCCGCTGGGAAATCCTGGGCGATGCGGCGCACAAGGTGATCAGCGCCCAGTTGTTCCGCGTCGAGGAGATCCTGGCCCTGTATGCGGCCATCGCCGCGCCCGTGCTGGCCGTGGAGGCCAGCGACGACAGCCTGGGCATGTGGTGGAAGAGCCGCTACACGCTGGACGAATACCACGAGCGCCTGCGCAGGATTGCCGACTGCCGCACGGCCGTGGTCCGGGATGCGGGCCACATGCTGCACCACGACCAGCCGGCCGCCGTGGCAGGCCTGATCGAGGGGTTTGTCGGCGCCTCGCCACAGGTCCAAGACAGCTGATTCAGCAGGCGGACAAAGTGTTACTCTGCCCTTTGTCACCATACGAAGGGCATGTATGAACCACGCGCCGCTCTCCCGTACCAGGCAGGACGCGCTGCGCGCCGAGCTGCCCCGTGTCGCCGAACTTCTGCACCAACGGCGTGCCAGTGAAATCGACGAGGCCGTGATCGATGACCTCGTATCGCTGTCATGGCTGGAATGGTCCGGCGGCAGGCTGCAGCTGACGCAGACCGGCAGCAACATCTGCCTGCAGCAGGATCTGTCCTAGCGCATTCTTTTCACTGCGGCCTGAGCACCATGCTGTGCCGCCAGTACCCCGGGGACATCTGCAGCGGGCGGTAGCGCCCGCCGGCCCATTCCTGCGCCATGTCGGCATAGCGCTCGGACAGCGCCAGCCCGCTTTGGCCCGTCTGGTAGATGAACACCGAGGCCTCGGGCCGCGACAGGTCGTAGATGGCGCGCAGCGAGGCCGCGTGGCGGTTGGCGAACGGCGCCTTGCCGTCGCTGGGCACATACTGGCCCACGTTGACGGTGTAGCTGTCTCCGCCCGAAGGCTGGCGCACGTTGAAGATGCCGGCCAGCACGGCCACGCCGCCAAAGGGCCGGTGGCTGCTGAGCGCGGCATGCGCCTGCCCCCACTGCCACCGCCCCACATCGCTTCCATGGGCCGCCTGCAGGCGCTGCAGCGCGCGGTCCAGGGCTTGGGACACCTGGGCATTGCAGTCCAGCGGCGCACACCACCATGGATCGCGGCGCGCCAGGATGCCTTCGATGCCGGCGCGGAAGTCGCGCTTGCCGTAGGTGGCCGCGAACGTGGCGGCGCCAACGCGCGCCGCGACGATGCCGCGCGTCAGCTCATCCACCCAGGCCGCCAGGATCAGGGGCGCCGCGCGGTCGGCGGCCATGCGGCCGTCGAAGTCCTGCAGCGCCGCGCGTGCAGCGCCGGCCAGCGCGTGCCGGGGCGGCGATGCCTCCAGTGCGCGCAGCAGCAGCGGCAGCAGGGCCTGCGCGGCCAGCGAGGTCTGGTCGTTCTGGATGGCCGCCATGCTGGCCATGTCGTGCCGGGGCCGGGCCTCGATGAGATCGGTGATGCGATAGTGGCGGTAGGGCAGGCTCCAGTCCTGCGTGAGAAAAGGCGCATAGCCCGGCGCTGTGACGCGCTGGTTGGCCGTGGCGATGTAGCCGTTGGCTGCGCCATCGTCCTGCGGCGTATCGGCGTAGGGCAGCCAGCCCTGCCAGTCGTAGCGCGCATCCCAGCCGGGCGCCGGCGCCACGCCGCGCAGGTCGTTGTCCGGCGAGCGCAGCGGCACCTTGCCGGCGGCCTTGAAGCCGATGGCGCCATGCACGTCGGCCGCGACGATGCTCTGCATGGGCGAGTGGTAGTCGGCAAAGGCTTCGAACAGCTGCTCCACGGAATGCGCCCCGTTGGCGCGCAGGCCGGCCAGCACCGTGCGGTTGCTGGCATCGAGCGCAGCCCAGCGCAGGGCCACGGCGTAGCGGCGCTTGTCGAGCACGGGCCCGTACTGCGGCTGCACGTCGCTGATCACGGGGCCATGGCGCGTGCTGCGCAGCGTGACATGCTCGTCGGGCCGGCCCTTGACCTTGATGCGCTCGCTGCGCACCGCGAACGATTCCCAGCCGTCGGGCGTGCGGTACAGGCCGGGGTCCTGGGAATGGATCTGCTCCAGGTACAGGTCCTGCACGTCGGGATTGGTGTTGGTGAAGCCCCAGGCCACCTCGCGCGTGCGCCCCAGCACCACGAAGGGCAGGCCCGGCAGCGTTGCGCCCACCACGTCGATGGCGGCCAGCGGCGAGCCGTCCTTGGCCCGGCCCGCGGCCGAGGTCAGGTGCATGTAGTACCAGATGGCCGGCGCGCTCAGGCCCAGGTGCGGATCGTTGGCCAGCAGCGGCTTGCCGCTGGCCGTGCGCCGGCCCGACAGCACCCAGTTGTTGCTGCCCAGGCCGTCGCTGGTGCCGGCGTCGCGCACCAGGGCCTGCGCCCAGCGGGCCATGCCTTCGCTGGCGGATGCCTGGGGCGCCTGCGCCGCCTGCGGCTCGCCGGCCATGGCCTGCGGCAGGTACACGCCCAGGCCCCGGTACAGCGCGGCCAGGTCGGTGGACGTGGCCGGCGCCTCGCCCGGGTAGGGCGGCATCAGCTGCCACAGCTGCGCGGTCTCCAGCCGCGCCAGCATGGCCATGCGCGCGAACTCGTTGCCCCAGTTGCCGCCCAGGTCCAGGGCCATCATCAAGGCCCAGCCCACGCTGTCCTCGGGCTCCCAGGCCGGGCCGTCGCCGCCCGGGCGCGTGCCCAGCAGCAGGAATTCGGGCGCCAGCGGCTGGTTGCGCGCGGGCAGCGCCGCATAGTAGGCGGCAATGCCTTCGCTGTAGGCCCTCAGCGCTTCCTGCGCCACCAGGGGCAGGGCCGCGTACTGGCGCCGCGCCGCGCCCCGGATGTCCAGCGCGCGCATGAGCTTGTCGGTGTCCAGCGTGGCCGGCCCGAGGATCTCGGACAGCGTGCCATGCATCAGGCGGCGGTTGAACTCCAGCTGCCAGCCGCGCTCCTGGGCATGCACATGGCCCAGCGCGCGCCACAGGTCCTGGGGCGTCGAGGCTTCGATGTGCGTGACATCAGCCTGGTCGCGGCGCACGCGCACCGGACGCTCCAGCCCGGCCAGCGTCAGGTCCTTGTCCAGTACGGGCTGGACCCGCACGGCATAGATGGCCACCACGCTGCCTGCCAGCAGCGCGGATGCGACGACGGCCACGGCCGTTGCACGGGCCCAATGCAAGCGCAGGCTTCGCATGATCTCCATCGAACTCCCTCTTCTCTTTGCTTATTTGTTTCATAACGTAGCGTTGCGATTTGTAGCACATGCGCCCGGCACGCGCTCACATTCCTCACGAAACCTCACGTTTCATTTGCAGCAGAGCGCGCTTTCCTGGCGCGACAATGGCCGGCTGTGGCAACGGTGCCGCAGCGCGCAAGAACAGGGACGACGAAGATGTGGCCTTTCAGCCTCTTGAAGAAACTCAGCCAGGACCCGCCCGTGGGCCAGACCCGTGGCGACTACATCGGCTGCTACCTGCTGGGAACGGAGGCGCCGGGGCAGGCCGGGGTCAGCTACGTGTCCCTTGCCACCACGCGCGAGCAACTGCAGGCCGACGCGCGCGCCTACCTGGAAGGCTTCGTGCGCGAGCACCCCGAAGCGGCCGACGCCGACCTGGCGGCCATCCAGGCCCTGCTGAACGAGCTGCCGCAGCGCCTGGACGCCCATCTGGCAGGCGACATGCGCGCGCCCCTGGCCGAACAGGGCGGCACCGTGCTCTTCCTGCGCACCGGCATGCGCGCCCGCCGCAAGGAAAACGGCCGCTATCTGGAATAGGGGCCGACCCCACGCCAGCACAGGGCACAACGTCAAAAACCGGCGCGCCCCAAAGCGAGAGACACCGAGGAAGGGCCTACGCCGGCCGCGCCGCCCCGCACCGAGGGTGTCGTCCCCCCGGGGGGGAAGCGGCGCAGCCGCTCAGGGAGGGGATTTATGCACGTCCCGCCAGCGCAGCATGTCCGTCACGCGCTCGGCCTTGTCCTCGTCAAAGCCCAGCCGCTGCACGCGCTCGGCAGGATTGGCCCAGGTGCCGAACAGCAGGTCCCAGATGGGCAGGCCGTAGTTCTGCGCATGGTGGCCGTACTGGTGGTGCACGGTGTGCATCTCGGGCCGCTGGATGATCCAGCCCACCCAGCGCGGCGTGCGGATGTCGGCATGCAGGAACAGGTCGAAGGCCCCTGTCAGGCCGATGGCGAAGGCCGCCGCCAGCGGGCTGGCGCCCAGCACCCAGTAGCTGGACAGCGCGCTCAGCAGCACGGCCGCCGCCGTGTCCATGGGATGGGCGAAGAAGGCCGTGAGCGCCTCCACGCGCGGCGCGCTGTGGTGCAGCTGGTGGAACATGCGCCACAGCGTGTCGAAGCGGTGCGTGGCGCGGTGCCACCAGTAGAAGACGAAGCTGGTCAGCAAAAAGCTCAGTGCGCCCACCGCCCAGGCCGGCCAGCGCTGGCCCACGTCGAACAGGGCATGGCGGCGTATGGTGTCGGAGAACAGGTGGCCCACAGCCAAGGTGGTGGCCAGCGTGCCCAGGCCCAGCAGCGTGGACAGGATCAGCCAGCGCCGGTCGCAGTGGTTGCGCGAGGCCGGCGCGATCACCTCGCGCGTGAAGATGCCCACGAACATCAGCGCCAGCAGCGGATAGGCCGCGAACTCCCACATGCCCCGCTCTCCCGCGTCAGTGGGTATGGCCCCAGTAGATCAGCGCGTCGCGGCCTTCGACCGACAGCGACACGGGCGTGCCCACGGGCAGCACCACCTTGGTCGGCACATGGCCGTAGGGCAGGCCCTGCAGCACGGGGCGCCTGACCTGGCCGCGCAGCCAGTCGATGACGGTCTGCAGCTTGAAGCCCTTGTCGTGGGAGCTGAGCGTGAACTCGCTGAACTGGCCGAAGATGATGGCCTTTTGCCGGGCCAGCACGCCGGCATGCAGCAGCTGGGTCAGCATGCGCTCGATGCGGTAGGGATGCTCGCCCACGTCCTCCAGGAACAGGATGCCGCCGTCGATCTGCGGGAAATAGGGCGTGCCCAGCAGCGACACCAGCACGGCCAGATTGCCGCCCCACAGCGTGGCGCCGCCGCTGATGTAGAAGTCCTTGACGGCGGGCCTGCCGTCCGGCAGCAGGCCGATCCTGGGCATCTGCCAGCCCGCCCCCTCGCCCTGGCCGCTGAGCAGGTCGTTGAAGCAGTCCAGCATGATGTCGTCCACGCCGCCCTCGGCGTCCGTGCGGCCGAAGTCGTGGACCAGCAGCGGGCCGGCCCAGGTGGTGGCGCCGGCCTTGGCCAGCAGGGCCAGCGAGAAGGCCGTGAAATCGCTCAGGCCCACGAAGCGCGTGCCCTTGTCGATGGCCTTGGCCACGGCCTTGTACTTGATGCCCGGCAGGATGCGCGTGAGCCCGTAGCCGCCGCGCGTGGGCAGGGCCAGGTCGGCACCGCTGGCCGCCGCGCGGTGGATGGCCGCCAGGCGCGTGGCGTCGTCGCCCGCGAAGCGCTGGTGGCTGCTCAGGGCGTCGGCGTCGATCTCGACCTCGTGGCCCATGGCCTGCAGGCGGCGCACGGCGCGCTGGAAGCCGGCCTTGTCGCGCACGGCGCCAGCGGGCGAGTAGATGTAGATGTGGCGCGGCCCCGGGCCGTGGCCGCAGCAGCTGCCGTCGGCCGCGTGCACGTGGCTGGCGTGATCATGGCCGCGGCCGTGCGCATGGTCATGCGCGGGGGCACGCCCGGAAGCGGTGGAGGTGGCGGCGGCTGCCGGTGGGCGGGAAGTGCGCGAAGTGGCCAAAAAGATTCCATGCGGGCGGTCGCCGGCATGCTCCATATTGCAAGGGGAGAAGGAAGAGGGCCTGGCAGTGCAGGCCTATGGGCGCAAGTATTCCATAGCCCCGGCAGGCATGCCCTGCACATGCAGGGGAACCCAATGGCCGCACGGGGATAGGCTGAGCTGCGCCTCGTCCAGCCGGGGCAGCGCCTGGCGCCAGGCCTGCTGCCACGCGCCAGCGGGCAGCAGCGCGTCGTGCGCGCCCCCCTGTACCCACAGCCGCCGCCTGCCGGCCCAGTGGGACAGCAGCCCGGTGGGCAGGGGCGGCATCTGCGCCTGCATCTGCGCCTGCACCTGCGGCCAGGCCTGCAGCGCAGCGCGGTGGCCTGGCGCGGAGAATGGCAGGTCCCAGGCGGCCTGCCCGCCGCCCTGCCCCGCCTCGCCGCCCGCCCCGTGCATGGCCTGCGCCACCGGCCACGACGGCCTGCGCGCGGCCTGCTCGAACCATTGCCGGTAGGGCGCGGGCGGCGTCCCGCCGGGCCAGGCATTCATGAGCCAGGCGCCGGCGAAGCGCTCGGGCATGGCCTGGGCCACGGCCAGGCCCAGGTGCGCGCCGTCGTCATGGCCGACCAGCACGGTGCGCCGCAGGTCCAGGGCCTGCACCAGCTCGACCAGCAGCTGCGCATGCCAGGCCGCGCTGTGCGCCCGGGGCTTCTTGGGCTGGTCGCTGCGCCCGAAGCCCGGCAGATCGGGCGCCACCACGCGGTGCCCCGCTGCCAGCCAGCCGGGCGCCAGGCGATGGAACAGGTGGCTCCAGGACGGGCTGCCATGCAGGCACAGCCAGGTCAGCGGCGCATCGGGCGGCCCCTGGTCGTGCACGGCCATGCGCAGGCCCGCCAGCGCCGGCAGGTCGCTGCGCCACAGCGGCACCGCATGGCCGGTGAAGACGGCATCGGGGTGGCGCAGCGCCGTGTCCCTGAGCGGATGCGGCTGGGCGGCGCGCTGCTCGGCGCGGCGGGCGCGGAAGAAATCCGACATCAGCGCCGCGCACTCGCCGGCCAGCACGCCGCGCTCCACGCGCGTGTGGTGGTTGATCTGCGGCAGGGCGAATATGTCCAGCACCGAGCCGGCCGCCCCCGTGCGCGGCTCGGCCGCGCCGTAGACCACGCGGCCCAGGCGCGCATGCAGCATGGCGCCGCTGCACATGGTGCAGGGCTCCAGCGTGACGTAGAGCGTGCAGTCGTCGAGCCGGTAGTTGCCCAGCCGGGCCGCCGCATCGCGCAGCGCCAGCACCTCGGCATGGGCCGTGGGGTCGCCCCGGGACACGGGCGCATTGCGGCCTGCGCCGACGACGGCGCCGTCCCTGACGATGACGGCCCCCACGGGCACCTCGCCCGCAGCGCCTGCGGCGCGCGCCTGCTCCAGGGCCAGGCGCATCCAGGCCTCGTCCTCGGGCAACGGCAACTGCGGTGGCTGCATGGCGGCCATGCTCAGGGCAGCGGCTTGCGCTGGCCCTGTTCGTAGTGGTAGAGCGTGACGGCCGGGTTTTCCAGCTCACCCTGCGGCGTGAAGGAGATGGTGCCCGTCACGCCCCGGTGGTGGGTCTGGCGCAGATGCGGGATGTAGGCGCCGGGCTGGATGGAGTCCGCGCGCAGCATGGCCTCGGCGACCACCATGGTGGCATCGTAGGCATAGGGGCTGAAGACCTGGTACTGGCCCGCGAAACGCTGGTCGTAGCGCTGCTTCCAGGCCGGGCCGCCCGGCATGCGCTCCAGCGTGCTGCCGCCGATGGCGCAGGCCACGTTGGCCAGCGTGTGCACGTTGCCGGCCTGCTCGGGCAGGCGCGGCGTGCACAGGCCGTCGCCGCCGAGAAAGCGCACATTGTTCATGGCCAGTTGCGCCATCTGGCGCAGCATGGGGCCGGCCTGGGCGTCCAGGCCGCCGAAGAAGATGGCGTCGGGCTTCTTGCCCTTGATGGCGGTGAGGATGGGAACGAAATCGGTGGCCTTGTCGCTGGTGTACTGCTTGTCCACGATCTCCAGCCCCTGCTCGCGCGCCTCGGCCTCGAACAGCGCCACGATGCCCTGCCCGTAGGCCGAGCGGTCGTCGATGATGGCCACGCGCCGGGTGCCCAGCCTGCCCGCGGCGTGCGAGACCAGGGCGTCGACCATGGCGCGGTCATCGGCGATCACGCGGTACGTCGTGTCGTAGCCGGCCTGGGTGATGGCGGGATTGCTGGCGGCCGGCGTGACCATGGCGATGCCGCAGTCATGGTAGGCCTGTGCGGCGGGCAGCGTGGTGCCCGACTGCAGATGGCCGATCACGGCCGCCACCTTGCGGTCGCACAGGCGCCTGGCCAGCGCGATGGCCTGGCCCGGATCGCCGCCGTCGTCGCCCGCCTCGATCTTCCAGCGCAGCTTGCGCCCGCCGATCTCCAGGCCTCGGGCGTTGAGGTCGTCGATGGCCATGCGCACGCCGTTTTCCTCATCCTTGCCCAGCGGCGCGATGGGCCCCGACACCGGCCCCGCGTGGGCGATGCGCACCACCAGGGGCGCGTCGGCGGCCTGGCCCGCCCCCGGGCCGTTGGCCGCCTGGCCCGCCCCCGGGCCGTTTCCCGGCTGGGCCCGCGCCAGGCCGCCGCTGCCGAGCATGGCGCACAGCAGGACCGGGCCGGCCCAGGGGAAATGGCGAATCAAGGCGTGCATGGCAACTCCCAGAAAAAAACGATGGAACGGTGAAACTTGCGCCCCGGCACGCGGATCCTGCGGCGCAGCGGCCACGCCTGCCGGCTGGCGCGCAGCGCTGCCGGGCAGGGGGCGGAGGCGGGCACGGGCCGCGTTGTGCCGCGCAGCGCGCCTGGCCCGTGCAATGCGCATCCTAAATGATGGGGAAAAACCGACGACGGCCATCGGGGCTTGCCGGCCATACCCCCTGTCACACGCTGGCCAGGGGCAGCGGCGATAATGCTGCGCCACGACGCAAGCGGGCTGCGAGGCATTGCCAGGCCAGTTTCCCCGCATTGCACCCGAACTCCGGCGCCTCCCGTCCGGCACGGGTACGACCACAGAACACCGACCAGCCCCATGTCCCTCCTGCCCCACCAGCTCGAACTCCTGTCTCCCGCGCGCGACGCGGACATCGGCATCGAGGCCGTCAACCACGGCGCCGATGCCGTCTACATCGGCGGCCCGGCCTTCGGCGCCCGCGCCACGGCGGGCAACGACCTGCGCGACCTGGAGCGCCTGATCCGCCATGCCCACCGCTTCAACAGCCGCATCTTCATCACGCTCAACACCATCCTGCGCGACGATGAACTCGAAGCCGCGCGCAAGATGGCCTGGCAGGTCTACGAGGCCGGCGCCGATGCGCTGATCATCCAGGACATGGGCCTGCTGGAGCTGGACCTGCCCCCCATCCAGCTGCATGCCAGCACGCAGACCGACATCCGCACGCCCGAGAAGGCGCGCTTCCTGCAGGATGCCGGCCTGTCGCAGATCGTGGTCGCCCGCGAACTGGACCTGCGCCAGATCGCCGCCGTGCGCGCCGCCACCGACCCCGCGCGCACCACCATCGAATTCTTCGTGCACGGCGCGCTGTGCGTGGCCTACTCGGGCCAGTGCTACATCACCCATGCCCACACGGGGCGCAGCGCCAACCGCGGCGACTGCAACCAGGCCTGCCGCCTGCCCTACGAGGTGCTGGACGCGAACGGCCGCATCATCGCCCACGAAAAGCATGTGCTGTCCATGAAGGACAACAACCAGAGCGGCAACCTGCGCGCCCTGATCGACGCCGGCGTGCGCAGCTTCAAGATCGAGGGCCGCTACAAGGACATGGGCTACGTGAAGAACATCACGGCCCACTACCGCAGGCTGCTCGACGAGATCATCGAGGAGCGCGAATTCTCCGACGCCCCGCTGGCACGCTCGTCCTCGGGCAGCACCACGTTCAGCTTCACGCCCGACCCGGACCAGAACTTCAACCGCGAGTTCACCGACTACTTCGTCAACGGCCGCAAGGACGACATCGGCGCCTTCGACACGCCCAAGACCCCGGGCCGCGCCATCGGCTGGGTGACCAAGGTCGGCGAGAACTTCGTCGAGCTCGAACTGTCCGGCCGCGACACCGTGCTGCACAACGGCGACGGCCTGTGCTACTACGACCTGCAAAAGGAACTGGTGGGCATGCAGATCAACCGCGCCGAGTCCGTGGATGCGAAGAAATCGCTGTGGCGCGTCTTCCCCAAGGACCCGATCGCCGGCTTCAAGGACCTGCGCAAGGGCCTGGAGATCAACCGCAACCGCGACATGGCCTGGGTGCGCACGCTGGACAAGAAGTCCAGCGACCGCCGCATCGGCCTGTGGGCCGAGTTCAACGAAACGCCCGACGGCTTTGCACTGACGCTGACCGACGAGGACGGCTTCACCGCCAGCGCCGCCATCGCGCAGGCGCGCCAGGCCGCCACCGACGCGGCGCGCGCCGAGGCCACGCTGCGCGAGCAGCTGGGCCGCTTCGGTGCCACGGTCTTCGCCGTGCACGACATCAGCCTGCGGCTGAGCCAGCCCTGGTTCGTGCCCGCCTCGGCCCTGAACCAGCTGCGCCGCGACGCCGTGGCCGCACTGGAGGCCGCGCGCGAGGCCGGCTTCGTGCGCCTGCCGCGCGCCACGCCCGTGCAGCCGCCCGTGCCCTTCCCCGAGGACACGCTGACCTACCTGGCCAACGTCTTCAACCAGAAGGCGCACGACTTCTACATCAAGCACGGCGTCAAGGTCATCGATGCGGCCTACGAGAGCAAGGAAGAGGAAGGCGAAGTCAGCCTGATGATCACCAAGCACTGTGTGCGCTTTTCCATGAGCCTGTGCCCCAAGCAGGCCAAGGGCGTGATCGGCGTCAAGGGCACGATCAAGGCCGAGCCGCTGCAGCTGATCAACGGCAAGGAAAAGCTCACGCTGCGCTTCGACTGCAAGCCCTGCGAGATGCACGTGGTGGGCAAGATGAAGCGCTCGGTGATCAACCAGCACGCCAGGGAAATGCAGGAATTCCCGATGCAGTTCTACCGCACGCGGCCCGTGCCCTCGGCATCGGCCTGAGGATCGCCAGGCATGGGCCGGCACAGGCTGCGCGCCTGCTCCCGCCCCGCCTCGGTCAGCTCCACGACCCAGAGCCCGTCCTGCGCCAGCCTCACCCACCCCGGCCCCGGCACGCCCGCGATGGATGCGTCACCCATCAGCGCCAGGCAGCGCATCAGCACGCTAGCGCCCTGCCCCAGGCGCTTGCCGAGGCGAGGCAAGGACACGGGGCGGGACTCGGCCGCCAGTTCGCACAGGATGGCGGCGGCCAGTTCTTCGAGGTCTGCGGCCATCTCAGGCGGCCACCGCTTCCTGCGCAACGGATGATTCGGCCCCCTCCACCCGGTGCGCCAGCACTTGCACGGGGATGGACTTGGAACTGGGCGTGCCCGCCACGATGGCCGTGGCCGACAGCGGCACCAGCGGGTTGGTCTCGGGGTAGTAGGCCGCGATGCAGCCGCGCGGGATGTCGTAGGCCACGAGCCTGAAGCGCGGCGCGCGCCGCTGCTGCCCGTCGTCCCACACGGTCTGCAGGTCCACCCAGTCGCCCTCCTTCATGCCCAGGGCACGGATGTCCTCTGCATGGATGAAGACCACGCGGCGCTGGCCGAAGACGCCGCGGTAGCGGTCGTCCATGCCGTAGATGGTGGTGTTGTACTGGTCGTGCGAGCGCGTGGTGAACAGCGTGAACACGGGCGATGCGCCGGGGCTGCGCGCGGCGCGCGCCCGGTGCACGGGCGTGTCGCGCGGCACGGCGTGCACGAAAAAGCCGGCCTTGCCCTGGGGCGTCTCCCAGATGCGCTCGCTGGCCGCATTGCGCAGCTTGAAGCCGCCGGGCACGGCCACGCGGGCGTTGAAGTCGTGGAAATCGTCGAAGACCTGCGCGATCAGGTCGCGGATGCGCGCATAGTCGCCGGCCAGCTCCAGCCAGGGCACGGGCCGCTGCCCGCCCAGCGTGGCGGCGGCCAGGCGCGCGACGATGGCGATCTCGCTGAGCAGGTGTTCGGACGCGGGCGGATTGATGCCGCTGGAGACATGGACCATGCCCATGGAGTCCTCCACCGTCACGCCCTGCGGGCCGCCGGCCTGCATGTCGATCTCGGTGCGGCCCAGGCAGGGCAGGATCAGCGCCTCGCGCCCGTGCACCAGGTGGCTGCGGTTGAGCTTGGTGGCCACGTGCACGGTCAGATCGCAGCGGCGCAGCGCCTTCCAGGTGGTGTGCGTATCGGGCGTGGCCGCGGCGAAGTTGCCGCCCAGCGCGAAGAAGACCTTGCCCCGGCCTTCGAGCATGAGGCGGATGGACTCGACCACGTCCACGCCGTGGGCGCGCGGCGGCTCGAAGCCGAAGACCTGCTGCAGCCGGTCCAGCAGCGCGGCCGGCGGCTTTTCCCAGATGCCCATGCTGCGGTCGCCCTGCACGTTGCTGTGGCCGCGCACCGGGCAGGCGCCCGCGCCGGGCCGCCCGATGTTGCCGCGCAGCAGCAGCAGGTTGACCAGCATCTGCACGGCCGCCACCGAATGCATGTGCTGGGTGATGCCCATGCCCCAGCAGACGATGGTGCTCTTTGCAGCGATGTAGACCTCGGCCGCCGTCTGCATCTGCGCGCGGCTCAGGCCCGACTCGGCTTCGAGCAGGCCCCAGTCCTCGGCGCGCAGGTCGTCGGCCAGGGCCTCGAAGCCCGTGGTGTGTTCCGCGATGAAGGCATGGTCCAGCACGCCGCCGCGCGCATCCTCCTGCGCGATCACATGCTTCATGATGCCCTTGACGGCCGCGATGTCGCCGCCCACGCGCAGCTGGAAGTAGTGCGTGCTGATGGGCGTGGCGCCCATCGTGGCCATCTCGATCTTGCTTTGCGGGTCCTGGAAGCGCTCCAGCCCGCGCTCGCGCAGCGGATTGAAGCTCAGGATCTTCGCGCCGCGCCTGTGGGCCGCGCGCAGCTCGCCCAGCATGCGCGGGTGGTTGGTGCCGGGGTTCTGGCCGAAGATGAAGATGGCCTCGGCCTGCTCGAAGTCGGCCAGCTGCACCGTGCCCTTGCCCACGCCGATCTGCGGCTTCATGCCGCTGCCGCTGGGCTCGTGGCACATGTTGGAGCAGTCGGGGAAATTGTTGGTGCCGTAGGCGCGCACGAACAGCTGGTAGAGGAAGGCCGCCTCGTTGCTGGCGCGGCCCGAGGTGTAGAAGATGGCCTGGTCCGGATCGGGCAGCGCGTTCAGGTGGCGGGCGATCAGCGCGAAGGCATCGTCCCAGGCGATGGGCCGGTAGCGGTCGCTGGCCGCGTCATAGACCATGGGCTCGGTCAGCCGGCCCTGGTCCTCCAGCCAGAAGTCGCTTTGCACCATGAGCCCGGCCACCGTGTGCCGCGCGAAGAACCCGGGCGTGACGCGCCGCGCCGTGGCCTCGGCGGCCACGGCCTTGGCGCCGTTCTCGCAGAACTCGAAGGTGGAATGGTGGTTGCGGTCGGGCCAGGCGCAGCCCGGGCAGTCGAAGCCGTCGGGCTGGTTGGCCGACAGCAGGGTCCTGGCCCCCTTGACGGCGATATCCTGGCGCAGCAGGGCCTGGCTCACGCTGCGCAACGCGCCCCAGCCGCCAGCGGCCCCCTTGTAGAACTCGATCTTCTGTTCGGACATGGCCGGCAGTTTTGCACCTGTCAATGACCCAGGTCAAATCACATCTGCAAATGGAGGGATTCGGCAAAGATATGAGCACCGCATCCGCCCCCACCCTCGCACCCGTCAATGCCGGGCACAATGGGCCGCCTATGAACGCCCCCACCATACACACCGCCCTGCCCGAAGACGCCGCGCTGATCGCCCCCCTGTTCGA
The DNA here is from genome assembly GCA_041984925.1 of Comamonas sp. Classification (GTDB taxonomy): domain Bacteria; phylum Pseudomonadota; class Gammaproteobacteria; order Burkholderiales; family Burkholderiaceae_C; genus Comamonas. The sequence goes on along the minus strand of JBHIXF010000087.1, from coordinate 4,691 downwards.
CGCCTACCGCCAGTTCTACGAACAGGCGGCCGATGCCGATGCGGCACTGGCCTTCATCACGGCGCGGCTGCAGCGCGGGGAATCGGTGATCCTGCTGGCGCGCGACGCGCAGGGCCGTGCCCTGGGCTTTTGCCAGCTCTACCCCTCGTTCTGCTCGGTGCTGGCCGCGCCCATCTACGTGCTCTACGACCTCTTCGTGGCCCCCGCGGCGCGCCGCACGGGCGTGGGCCGCGCCCTGCTGCTGGCCGCCGAGGCCCACGCCCGCGCCACGGGCCATGCGCGCATGGACCTGACCACGGCGCGCGACAACCACCAGGCGCAGGCGCTGTACGAATCGCTGGGCTGGGTGCGCGACGGGGTCTTTCTCGCCTATGCGCGCCATCTGCGCAACTGAGCCTGTTCAGGCCGGAAAGCCGCGCAGCGCCACCGGCAAACGCAAGTGGGGGCACGCGATGCAGCGGCCCCGCCTGTGCTCAGCGCCGGACCTGCCCCGGCGCGCAGCCGAAGCGCGCCCTGAAGGCTCGGTGGAAGGAAGAAGTGTCCTCGAAGCCCCAGTCGGCTGCGATGTCCGACACCGATCGCTTCGGCTGCTCGATCAGCAGGCGCCGGCAGGCTTCGAGCCGGCACTGGCGCACATAGCCGCTGAAGGTGTGGCCGCCTTCGGCCAGTATCTTGAACAGGTAGCTGCGCGAGACACCGAGTTCGGCACAGGCCGATTCGGGCGTGAGTGCCGCGCTCGCTTCGGGAGGGTCGGCCTGCTGCGCGCGCGACAACAGGTCGCTGCAGTGGCCCACCATCAGCGACTGCACCTGCAGCAGGTCGTCGGGCGGCAGCTCGTGCACCAGACGCATGTAGCTGGCGAGAATGCGGCCCGTGCCACTGTCGCCGGCCAGTACCGGTGAGGCAAGCCGACCGCGCCGCCCCAGGCTCGGTCGCAGCAGTTGTGCGTCCATCTCGATGCAGAACATGCTGAAGCCACTCCTGAAATCCACGCTCCAGGGCGCGTCGCAGTCGACGACGTAGACATCGCCCGGCCGCGCCAGCAGCGTCTGGCCGCCCTGGCTCACGACGGCCTGTCCGTGGCATAGCAGGTTCACGAAGAACGGAGCGCCTCCGCGGCGTGCCATGCCTGCGGCCGACAGTCGCACCGCGTGCGCATCGGCCGTGATGGTCGAGCTGCGCAACGCGGGCAGCATCAGGCCGTCGATGCGGCCCGCGAAGCCTGGTTCGCGGTCGCGCTCGGGCTCGAGAGGCACGTAGGCGTCGGAAATCGCATCGCGCCAGTACGAGAACTGCTCGCGCGGCGCAACGGCCTCGGTGCTGCGGTGATAGATCGGATCGCTCATGGGGATGCGGCCATGGTAGCGCCGCGCCCGCCCCCGGCTCTCAGGGCGAACCCCGGGGCGCCGGTGGACGGTCTGCCATTGCGCCGTGGACGCCGGGCAATGGTGTCGCACGCCCGGTCGCCGCAAGATCGATCGCATCGAACAAAGCGATCACCATCATGGAGACATCTTTCCCGGCGGCCTCGGCCGACACCCCCCATCAAACACTGGAGACGTGGCAGGCCGCGTTCAACCGCGACGGCTATGTCGTGCTGCCCGACCTCATCGCGCGCTCCGAGGTACTGGCGCTGACCGAGGCGCTGCTGCGCGTCGAGGCCGAGCACGGCTTCGGCTACGCCCGCACCTCGTTCGAGGGCCTGAGGACGGTGCGCATCAACAACCTGCTGGTGCACGATCCGCTGTTCTGGCGCGTGCCCCTGCAGCCGCAGGTGCTGGCGCTGGCCGAGCGCCTGCTCGATGCCGAGCTGCTGCTGTCCTCGCTATGCTCGCTGACACTGGGCCCGGGCCAGGAGGCGCAGCCGCTGCACGAGGATACGCAGCAACTGCCACTGCCCCGCCCGCGCGCGCCGATCGCCGTCAACGCGATCTGGGCACTGAGCGACTTCACGGCAGAGAACGGCGCCACGCATGTCGTGCCCGGCAGCCACCGCGAAGCCACGCCGCCGCCCTATGGAGCCGACGTTCCCACCATCCAGGCCACGATGAAGGCGGGCAGCGTGATGCTCTTCGACAGCGCGCTCTGGCACAAGGGCGGCGCCAACACGAGCAGCGCGCGCCGCTACGCGCTCTCGTGCTACTACTGCGCGGGCTGGATGCGCCAGCAGGAGAACCTGCAACTGGGCATCCCGGCCGAGGTGGCGCGGCGCTTTCCGCGCCGTCTGCAGGAGCTGTGCGGCTACGGCATCTACAAGGGCCAGTACGGCCACATCGACAACCGGGACCCGATCACCCTGCTGGGCGCAGAACAGGGTCGGCGCACGGTCTGGGAGGCCAGCGACCGCAAGCAGGCGCAGCGCCAGAAGGGCCGGCCATGACCCGTGCGCCGATTGTCGCGGCTTGCGCCAGCGCCCCGCCCGCGTGGGAGCCGGCCCTGGGCCCGGTGCCCGGGTCGGTCGTGCATCTGCTGCGCGACGCCGCGGCCGAATGTCCGTGCGCGCCCGCACTCTTCTTCGAAGGCACACGGCTCAACTACGCCCAGTACGCGGGCCTCGTGGGCGCCGTGGCGCGGCGCATGGGCCGCCGGGTGGCGGCTGGCGACCGGGTCGCACTCCTGATGCACAACTCGCTGGACCTGGCGGTCGCCACCTTCGCGGTGCATGCGCTGCGCGCGCAGGCCGTGCCGCTGAATCCCGGCTGCAGCGAGCGCGAACTGGCGCTGATGCTGGCCGACGCCGACCCGTGCATGGTGCTGCACGACGACAGCGTCGCGCCGGACCTGCACGCACTATGCCCTCACCTGGGCGCCGAGGCCTTCTGGTGCACGGGGCATGGCAGCGGCCTGGCCGCGCTGCTGCCCGAAGCCTGCGCATTGCCCGCCCCCCTGCCCCGGCACGAGGACCTGGCCACGCTGCAGTACACGGGCGGCACGACCGGAAGGCCCAAGGGAGTGAACATTCTGCACCGCCAGATCGCCTGGAACATCGCACAGCGCGAGGCCTTGCTGCCGACGCGGCGCCAGGCCGAGGTGGTGCTGTGCACCATGCCGCTGTTCCACGTGTCGGCGGTCGCCATGGCACTGCACCTGTGCCTGTACGCGCGCGGCGAACTGGTCATCCACCGCCGCTTCCATGCGCAGGACGTACTGAAAGCCATCCGCACGCACCGCGTGACGCTGATGCCGGCGGCGCCCGCCATCTTCCACGACCTGCTCGGGCAGCCGCTGGACCGGTCTTCGCTGGCCAGCCTGCGCGCCTGCTTCTCGGGAGCCGCGCCGCTGCCGTGCGAGACGCTGCAACGCTTCGAGCAGGCCACCGGCTGCGCCATCCACGAAGGCTACGGCATGAGCGAGGCCGGCCCCTGCCTGAGCTTCAATCCGATGCACCGCGAACGCCGCCCTGGCTCCGTCGGCCTGCCGGTGCCCGGCTGCGAGCTGCAGGTAGTCGACCTGGCCGACGCCACCCGCGTGCTGCCCGTGGGCAGCACGGGTCAGATCCGCGTGCGCGGCCCGCAGGTGATGGCCGGCTACCGCAACCTGCAGGAGCAGACGGCCGAAGCGCTGCGCGATGGCTGGCTCTATACCGGCGATGTCGCGCTTATCGACGCCGACGGCTACATCCACATCCAGGGCCGGCAGCACGACACCATCAACGTCGCGGGCTTCAAGGTCTATCCCGTGGAAATCGAGCAGGTGCTGCTGTCCTGCCCCGAGGTCGGCGAGGCCGCCGCCTTCGGCGCACCGGACCCGCGCATGGGCCAGGTGGTCCATGCCTGGATCACTGCGGCACCCGGGCGCACGGTCGACGTCCAGCGAGTGCTTGCCCACTGCGCCGCGCAGCTGGCGGCCTACAAGGTGCCGCGCGCCATCGGCCTGCTCGAACGCCTGCCGCGCACCAGCGTCGGCAAGCTGGCGCGCAACAGGCTGCCAGCCGTCGCCGTCGCATGAAGGCCGCGTCAGCGCCCCCATCCCACCTGCAGGAATGACAGCCATGTCTCCAAAGACCGATCTCGAGGCACTGAAACGACAGCTCGCCGAAGAAGGCTATGCGGTGATCGAAAACGTGCTCGACAGCGCACAGCTGGCCCACGCCCGCGAACGGGTAGCGCAGCTGATGGCCAGCGAGCGGGCCCATCCCTTGCCTCTGGACGACGAGCACCATGAGGACGACGCCGAGATCCAGGCCTACTACCTCAGGCACTACACCGTGAGCGATGCCGAGGCGCGCCGCATGGTCGCGCGCGTGCACCAATACCGCCGCGACAACGCCGGCACACGCTGGCCCGTGCCCATCGCCAAAGTGTCGAAGAACTTCCTGCACCTGCCCACGCTGTTCGACGACGACCGCTCGCAGCGCGTCTGGAACCTGCTCGACAAGGCGCCCGACCTGATCCCGCTGATCGAGCACCCCGTGGTGCTGCCGATGGTGCGCCACGTGCTGGGCGAAGATTGCAACCTGCACGACTTCCAGTCCACCAGCATCGGAGCGCGCACCGGCGGCGGTGCCTGGCATGTGGACGCGCCGCTGGGCCAGATCCCCGAGCCGCTGCCCGACTTCCCGCTGACCTTGCAAAACGTGTGGATGCTCGACGACTTCACCGCCGACAACGGTGCCACCCGCGTCATGCCGCGCAGCCACCGGCTGCGCAGGCCGCCGCCATGGAACAGCGGGCCGCTGGACGGCGAGGTGA
>JBHIXF010000086.1:0-21720 GCA_041984925.1 Comamonas sp. | reverse complement strand
GAGGAAGGCGCCCACCGCTCCGATGCCGGTCCAGATCGTGTAGGCCGTGCCCAGCGGCAGGCTGCGCATGGCCACGGCCAGCAGGCCGAAGCTGGCGATCATGGTGACGATGGTGATGGCGCTGGGCACCAGCCGCGTGAAGCCATGCGACTGCTTCATCGAAAACGCCCAGACCACTTCGAGCAGCCCCGCCACCAACAGATAGACCCATGCCATGGAACACTCCTTGTGAAGCCGGGTCGTCCCGGCGCATGCAAGTCCCGGTGTGGGGGAGGCCGTCCTCCTGGCAGAAGGACTTGCGCCTCCTGCATGGCCGCCAGTCTAGGGGAAAGCCGGCTGCATGGCCCGCAGGGCGCCGTTGCCCCACGGCCGCATGGGTGGTTGCGATGCAACATCGCCCCCAAGGGGGCTGTCTTTGCCTTGGGGCGGCGCGGCGGCCAGAAGGCCTCGGGCCTTCCTCAGGCGGCCAGGGTCTCTTGCGGCTCAGCCAGCAGGATGTTGCCCACGGTGGCGCCCAGGCCGGCCACGCGCTTGCGCAGCTTGAGCACGGCCTTGTCCTTGCTGATCAGCAGCGCCCGGTGCTGGCTGGCCAGGTCCAGGAAATGCTGGTCGTCGGGGTCGGTGCAGGCAAAGCGGATGCGCGGCGCGTCGTCCACGTACTCCACCGCCGCATCGAAGGCGTTCAGCACGCCCTCGGCCGTCTTGCCGTAGAAGGCCACGCGCGGCGCGATCTGGCTGTAGTGCAGCACGCGCTCCAGCTCGATGCGCTGGGCCTGGTCGGCGATCCAGCGCATCTGCCCGCGCTGCACCAGTTCACGGATGGGCGGGACGTGCGGATCGTCGAAGATCAGCATGTCCAGCACCACGTTGGTATCGAGCACCACGGGCCGGGGCAGGGGGCCTTCGTAGCCGTCGTTGCACCGGGGCCAGCGCAGCACGATCTTCATGCCGCGCCGCCTGCGTCCTGGTCCTCGGCGGCCTTCCTGGGCTTGACCGCGCCGCGGACCATGTCGAAGCGGAACAGCCGGCACTCGATGGGGCCGTTCCACATGGGCGTGCGGCGCGCCTCCTTCAGGCGCATCTTGCCGGGCAGCTTGAGGTCGGGCGTGAGCATCCAGGCGCTCCAGCCGCTGTAGTGCTTCTTCCAGTGGGTGGCCAGCTGGCTGAAGAACTCCCCGCCGTCCTCGGTCTGGGCCGTCTCGCGGCCCGCGCGCTCGACCACGGCCATGCGCTCGCTGGCGCTGCGGCCGGCCGAACCGGCGGCGGCGATGCGTTCGCCGTAGGGAGGGTTCAGCAGCATGATGCCCGGCTGCTCGCAGGGCGGCATGCGCTGCAGCGCGTCGCCGCCGCGCAGCTGCACGGTCTTGCCCACGCCCGCGCGGTCGGCGTTGCGCTGGGCGAAGTCCACCATGCGGTGGGATACGTCGGAGCCGTGGATGGCCACCGGACTGTCGGGCAGGATGGCCGCCTCGGCCTCGTCGAGCATGGCCTCCCAGACATGGCGCTGGAAGGGCACGAGCTTCTCGAACGCGAAGCGCCGCAGGATGCCGGCCGGAATGCGCCGCGCGATCTGCGCGGCCTCGATGACCACGGTGCCGCTGCCGCAGCAGGGGTCGTACAGCGGCCGGGGGTCGTCGCCATGCGGGTCCCAGCCCGTGGCGGCGATCATGGCGGCGGCCAGGGTTTCCTTGAGCGGCGCATCGCCCTTGTCCTCGCGCCAGCCGCGCTTGAACAGCGCCTCGCCCGAGGTGTCGATGTAGAGGGTGGCCTCGTCCGTGGTCAGGTGCAGGTGCACACGCACGTCGGGCTGGCGTGTTTCCACGTCGGGGCGCGCGCCCTTCCTGGCGCGGAAGCGGTCTGCGATGGCGTCCTTGACGCGCAGGGCGGCGAAGTTCAGGCTGGTCAGCGGGCTGTGCTGGGCCGTGACCTCGATCTTGAAGCTCTCGCGCTGGGAGAACCAGATCTCCCAGGCCACCTCGCCGGCGGCGCGGTACAGGTCGTTCTCGTTGCGGTACAGGGATTGGGACAGCTGTACCAGCACGCGCTGGGCCAGGCGGCTGTGCAGGTTCAGCAGCATGGCGTCGCGCCACAGGCCGCGCACCATCACGCCGCCACGCCCGACCATGAGGTCGTGGCCGCTCAGGCCGGTGATCGCGTGGACCTCGTCGGCCAGAAAGCCCTCGACGCCGGCAGCGCAGGGCAGAAACAGATGCAGTTGGTTCATAGCTTGGGTGCCGAGCATACGCGCACCGCGATTGTCCTGTCCCGCGCGGGGACCGCCGAAACCCGCTTGCCCAGGTGCTGCGCCGGGCCTACAGTGACTGCAGCAAGAAGGGAGCGCCGCATGCCATCACGCCACACCCCTGTCCACACGGCTTTTCTCGGCGCCGCGCAGGCGGCGCGCCTGGTCGCGCGCCATGGCCTGGGCCGCTGCCTGCAAGGCCTGGCCGAGGCGATCGAGGCCGATTTGCGGCGCTGGCCCGACTTCGAGAAGTCGGCGCGCATCGCCCACCATTCGCTGGGCGGCGTGATCGAGCTCATGCCGGTCTCCGACGAGCGGGACTATGCCTTCAAGTACGTCAACGGCCATCCCGGCAACCGGCTGCAGGGCCTGCCGACGGTGATGGCCTTCGGCGCCCTCGCCGACATGGCAACGGGACTGCCCGTGTTCCTGTGCGACCTGACGCTGGCCACGGCCCTGCGCACGGCCGCGACTTCGGCGCTGGCCGCGCGCCGCCTGGCACGGCCGGACAGCCGCTGCATGGCGCTGATCGGCGCAGGCTCGCAGGCCGAATTCCAGGCGCTGGCCTTCACCGAGCTGCTGGGCATCGAGCGGCTGCGCGTGTTCGACCTGGATGCCGCGGCCATGGACAAGCTCGCCGGCAACCTGGGCCATGCGGGCATCGCCGCGCCACGCATCAGCTTGTGCGCCAGCAGCGGCGAAGCCCTGGACGGCGCCGACATCGTCACCACGGCCACGGCGGCCAAACGCCGCAGCGCCGTGATCGCCGATGCCGATGTGCAAGCCGGCATGCACATCAACGCCGTCGGCGGCGATTGCCCCGGCAAGACCGAGCTGCCCGTGGAGCTGCTGCGGCGCGCGCGCATCTTCGTGGAATTCACGCCCCAGACCCGCGTGGAGGGCGAGATACAGCAGCTGGCGGGCGATGCCCCGGTGACCGAGCTGTGGCAGGTCATCGACGGCCTGGCGCCGGGACGCAGGCAGGACGCGGACATCACGCTGTTCGACTCCGTGGGCTTCGCGCTGGAAGACTATTCGGCGCTTCGCTGGCTGCACGCACTGGCCCGCGACGCCGGCATGCTGCAGCCTCTGGACCTGGTGCCCGCCCTGCCCGACCCGCGCGACCTGTACCGGCTGGTGCGCGAGGCGGCCCCCTGAGGCCCGGGCCGCGCGATCGCGGCCTGCGCTGACACCGCGTCTGCGTACCATGCACGCATGAGCTTCACAACCGCACCCACCCTGCGCCTCATCGGCGTTCCCACCGACATCGGCGCCAGCCGCCTGGGCAGCGCCATGGGCCCCGACGCCTTGAGAGTGGCCGGCCTGGGACCGGCGCTGCGCCAGCTCGGCCGCCAGGTGCGCGACATCGGCAACCTGGCCGGCCCGCCCAATCCCCAGACCCCGCCCGAGCAGGGCCTGCGCCACCTCGCGCCGGCCCGCGCCTGGATGCAGGCCGTGCACCAGGCCGTGGGCCAGGCGCTGGACGATGGCGAGCTGCCCCTGATGCTGGGCGGCGACCACAGCCTGGCCATGGGCTCGATCAGTGCCGTGGCCGCCCACTGCCGCCGCCAGGGCCGCGCCCTGCGCGTGATCTGGCTGGACGCCCATGCCGACTGCAACACCCCCGACATCTCGCCCAGCGGCAACCTGCACGGCATGCCCGTGGCCAGCCTGTGCGGCCTGGGGCCCGAGCCGCTGACCGCGCTGTCCCAGGGCGGCCAGCCCGCGCTGGCGGCCGCCGCGCTGTGCCAGATCGGCCTGCGCAGCGTCGATGAACTGGAAAAGCGCCTGCTGCACGCGCTGGGCGTCGAGGTCTACGACATGCGCGCCATCGACGAGCTGGGCATGCGCGAGGTCATGCGCCGCGCGCTCGACGGCCTGGAAGGCAGCAACACCCATCTGCACCTGAGCTTCGACGTGGACTATCTCGACCCCGGCATCGCGCCCGGCACGGGCACGCCCGTGCGCGGCGGCCCCAGCTACCGCGAGGCCCAGCTGTGCATGGAGATGCTGGCCGACACGGGCCGGCTGGGCTCGCTGGACCTGGTGGAGCTCAACCCCGCGCTGGATCTGCGCAACCAGACGGCCGAGCTGGTCGTGGACCTGCTGGAGAGCCTGTTCGGCAAGAGCACGCTGGTGCGGCCCGGCCGCTGAACCCGCGCGGGCAGGGGCCGGGCCTCATTGGGCGCCTCAGGCGGCCATGGCATCGAATACCGCGCCCAGGCGCTCATCCAGCGGATGGCCGTGATGGTCGCACATGCCGGAAGGCAGCCAGGTGCTGGCGGGGCCTTGCGCGGCCAGCCGCAGCAATTGCTCCGCCCAATGGTTCTTGGTGGTGGTCTGCGACAGCCATTGCTCCATCGTGGCCCGGTAGCCGGTGCGTTCGGATGCGAAGGCGTTGCTGATGCAGTGACTGCCCCAGATGAATTCGTAGAAGCAGGCATCGACAAAATGCAGCGTGGCGCTTTCGCTGTCGCAGGCCAGCCAGTGCTCCAGCAGAGGCTGCAGGGGCACGCCGGCATAGTCCCACATGAGCAGCACGGAAAAGGCCGTCTCGCCCTGGAAGACGCCCTTGTCCGGCTCGGCCCACTGCTCCAGCCCCAAGGCGAAGAAGGCGCGGGCAAAGGCCTGCAATGCGGCGCTTTCATGCGCTGAAAAGGAGCCTGGCTCGCAGCGGCCCAGGCGCTCCAGGTACAGCTCCGTGCAATGGTGCAGCCGTGCGCCCTGCGCCAGCAATTGCAGCATCCTGGGTGCCAGGTACTTGATCTCGTGCGCCGGCTGGATTCGGCTCTTGGCGGCATCGTTGTATTGGTAGAAATGGTGCTCGGTCAGGCTGCGCAGCGGCAGGCGGCGCATCTCGCGCTCCAGGTCTGCATCCATGCAGCATGCGACGCAGGCGTCCAGCAGCTGCGTCGGCGGCCGGTAGGCCGCAAAGCCTTGGTAGAGCGCCTGCGTTGCGGCCTCCAGCGCATCGCGGCACGCCTGTATCCGCGCAACAGGCGAGGGCATGGGTGCCGGTGTCATCTTCGTTTGCATGATGTCTTTCCTTGCATGGCAGGCACGAAGCCGCTGGCGGCGCCAGCCGCTGCACGCCGGCCTTCGCGTGTTCAACGCATCTTCACCAGCCCGTTGAGCACCTGGTCCAGCCCACCGAACACCGAGATCTTGTCGATGCGCTCGGCCACGCGCTCCAGGGTCTCCAGCTCCTTCATGCGCAGGGCCACGGGGTTGTCCTCCATGACCTTGGCGGTGTTGAGCAGCGAACGGGTCGCCGCGGTTTCCTCGCGGCGGCGGATCACGTTGGCCTGGGCCTGCTTTTCCGCCTGCACCACCTGGGTCAGGATGGTCTTCATGTCGCCGGACAGCACGATGTCCTTCACGCCCACGCTTTCCACCACCATGCCGAAGGGCTGCAGCTTGGCCGCCATGTGCGCGGTCACCACGTCGTCGATCACGGTCTTGTTCTCCAGCAGCTCGTCGAGCGTGCGGGTGCCCACGGCGGCACGCAGCGCGAACTGCAGTTCGCGGTACAGGTGCTCGGCGGGCTTTTGCAGCTGGGCAAAGGCGCGCAGCACGTCGGTGTGGCGGTAGGTGGCGCTCAGGTTCAGGCGCAGGCTGACCTTGTCGCGGGTCATGATGTCCTGGCCCGAGACCTCGACGGCCTGCAGGCGCAGGTCCACCAGCTCCACGGCGATGCTGCGGCCGAACTTCCAGAACGCATAGGCCCCCGCAGGCAGCAGGCGCTCCACTTGCCCGTCGATGGTCAGCAGCGCGCACTGCCCTGCGGGCACCTGGACCTGCAGCACGCCATTGAGGCCGGACACGCTGCGCTGGCGCAACTGGGTCTGGGTCAGGCGCGCCACGAGGGCGGCGGGCAGCTCGGCACCGGCATGCAGGTCGATCACCTGCACGCCCACCTCCACCAGGCCCTTCCAGTACAGGCGGCGCGTGCCGGGGGGCAGGATCTCGACCAGCAGGCCGTTTTCGCTGCGCAGGCCGACTTCGTTCTCGGCCAGTTCCACGCGCAGGAATTCGGCCTCCACGACGGCGGGCTCCTGGGCCATCAGGTACTCGGCCAGCCCGTGCGTGAAGGCGGGCTGCTCCAGCGCAAAGGTCTCCACGCGCAGCGAGTCCGCGCCGGCGAACAGCCAGTGCCTGCCGCTGTGCAGCACGCGCTCGAAATCGCCGTTGCGCAGCAGCAGGCCGCGTTCGTTCTTCTTGATGGTGATGCGTTGGATCTTCAGCATTTCTTCTTCTCCTCGTTCGGCGTGCCCGCCGCAATCGACAGGGGTGCCGTTACAGCGGTGGCGGGGTGCCAGGGGGCGCGGCCCGGGCCCTGCAGTGCGCCTCGGCTGCAGCCCTGGGTCAGGGCGCCGCGTGGCTGGCTGCGGGCGCGGACCGTGCCGGGTACTGGCACAGCCGCCGCCGCTGACGGGAGATGGCCTCGGGCGGCATCGCAACCCGTTGGCACGTCCCGCGTTCGGCGGGTGGTCTTTCGACCGTTTCATGGCGCGGCCTTTCGGCCGCAAGAATGGGCAGGATTCGAACCTGCGACAGTCCTCTTTCGAGGGTGCTCTTCCCGACTGAGCTACCAGTGGTGGGCAAGCCGGGAGTCGAACCCGGCATGTCCTCTTGCGAGGCGTCGCCGCGACCTTGCCCTCATCCAGCGCTGGCGGCGCGCGGCATGCGGGGAATCGACAGGCCCCGAAGGACCCGGACTCCCGGCACCGGCGGGGCGGATTCGCATCCCAACCCCGGCCTGTGAGCGGTCGCCGCCTGCACTGGATGCCTTGTCTTTTGCGAGATACGTGCCAGCCTCCGGCCGCAGGCCGGAAAATCTTTCAACCCATTGATTCGATTGGACAATTCATTTTTCCGGCATACATCACCTGGATGAAGCCCGGACAAAAACTAGAATGAAAGCTAGAAAACTAGATTGAACATGCCAAAAAGCAAGGTGGTCATCGGCTTCCTGGGCTCGCAGCTGGATGCGGGCCGGGGCGCCGGGCGGTGGCAGAAGTGGCGTCCGACGGTCGCCCTGGTGCAGCACGAGGATCTGGCGATAGACCGCCTGGAGCTGCTGCATTCGCCCGCCCATGCGGACCTGGCCCGGCGGGTGAGCGCCGACATGGCCACGGTCTGTCCGCAGACCACGGTGAACCTCGTGCCCATGGACATGGCCGACCCCTGGGACTTCGGCGAGGTCTATGCGCGCCTGTTCGACTGGACGCAGTCCTACCGCTTCGACCCCGAGCGCGAGGAGTACTGGACCCACATCACCACGGGCACGCATGTGGCGCAGATCTGCCTGTTCCTGCTGGTGGAGTCGCGCCGCATTCCCGGCGTGCTGGTCCAGACCTCGCCACCCCGGCCCCAGCGGGAGAACGACCCTGGCAGCTACGCGCTGATCGACCTGGACCTGTCGCGCTACGATGTGATCGCCCGGCGCTTCGGCGCCGAGCAGCGCGAGGCCGTGCAGTTCCTCAAGAGCGGCATCGCCACGCGCAATGCGGGCTTCAATGCGCTGATCGACGAGATCGAGCGCGTGGCCGTGCGTTCGCGCGCGCCCATCCTGCTCACCGGCCCCACCGGCGCGGGCAAATCGCACCTGGCGCGGCGCATGTACGAGCTCAAGAAGGCCAGGTACCAGGTCCAGGGCGATTTCGTGGAGGTCAATTGCGCGACGCTGCGCGGCGATGGCGCGGCCTCGGTGCTGTTCGGCCACCGGAAGGGCGCCTTCACGGGCGCCGCGGCCGACCGCGCCGGCCTGCTGCGCAGCGCGCACCAGGGTGTGCTCTTCCTCGACGAGATCGGGGAACTGGGCCTGGACGAGCAGGCGATGCTGCTCAAGGCGGTGGAGGAAAAGCGCTTCTATCCCATGGGCAGCGACCGGGAGGTCAGCAGCGACTTCCAGCTGATCGCTGGCACCCACCGCGACCTGCGCATCGACGTGGCCCAGGGACGCTTCCGCGAAGACCTGTTCGCGCGCATCAACCTGTGGTCCTACGCCTTGCCGGGCCTGGCCGGACGCCCCGAGGACATCGAGCCCAACATGGACCACCTGCTGGCGCGTTCGGCCGACGAAACCGGCCAGGTGGTGCGTTTCAACCTGGAGGCGCGCGAGCGCTACCTGCGCTTTGCGCACTCGCCCGAGGCGCTGTGGAGCGGCAACTTCCGCGATCTGTCGGCCAGCATGACGCGGCTGGCGACGCTGGCGGACGCGGGCCGCATTTCCACCGCCCTGGTCGATGCCGAGATCCAGCGCCTGAAATGGCTGTGGCAGCGCGGCGATGCGGTGCAGCCCGCCGGTGCGGCGGCGGATGCCGCCCTCGACACGCTGCTGCCCGCCGAAGCACTGGCGCAGATGGACCTGTTCGACCGCCTGCAGTTGGAGGCCGTGCTGCGCGTGTGCCGTGCATCGCCTTCGCTGTCCGAGGCGGGGCGCCGCCTGTTCGGCCATTCGCGCACCCAGCGCAGCGTGGTCAACGATGCCGACCGCCTGCGCAAGTACCTGCTGAAGTTCGGCCTGAAATGGGAGGCCGTCACCAGCCGCGCCCCCTAGCCGGCCAGGGCGCGGTACAGCGCTACAGGGCCTTGCGCAGCGTGGTGGGCGGTATCTTGAGCAGCTCGCGGTACTTGGCCACGGTGCGCCGCGCGCATTCGATGCCCTGCTCCTTGAGCATGTCGGCCAGCTGGTTGTCCGACAGCGGCTTTTTCGGATCCTCGGCCGCGACGAACTGCTTGATGAGGGCGCGCACGGCCGTGCTCGAGGCATTGCCGCCGGCCTCGGTGCCCAGGCCCGAGCCGAAGAAGTACTTCAGCTCGTAGGTGCCCTGCGGCGTGGCCATGTACTTGGCGGTGGTGACGCGGCTGATGGTCGATTCATGCAGGCCCAGCGCATCGGCGATGTCGCGCAGCACCAGCGGGCGCATGGCCAGTTCGCCATGCACGAAGAAATTCTTCTGGCGCTCCACGATGGCCTGGGAGACACGCAATATGGTGTCGAAGCGCTGCTGGATGTTCTTGATGAACCAGCGCGCCTCCTGCAGCCGCTGCTGCAGCGCCGCATGGCCTTCGCTGCCCCGGTGGCTGCGCAGCGCGCTCGCATAGATGTCGTGCACGCGCAGCCTGGGCATGACGTCGGGGTTGAGCTGCACGCTGAAGTCCATGCGGCCGGCGCCGCTGCGCACCGGGCGCACGATGACGTCGGGCACGACGATCTGGCGCTGCACGTCGGCAAAGCGCCGGCCGGGGCGCGGCTCCAGCCGGGCGATCAGCGCCAGCGCCTCGCGCAGCCGCTCCTCGCGCGCACCACAGAGGCTGGCGAGCTTGCGCAGGTCGCGCCGCGCCAGCAGGTCCATGGGCTGGGCGCAGATGTCCAGCGCCGTGCGCAGCACGGCCTGCAGTTCCTCGTCCCCGGGCCCGCCTTCGCGCTGCGCATCGGCCAGCTGGTCGCGCAGCTGCAGCGTCAGGCATTCGGCCAGGTCGCGCGCGCCCACGCCCACGGGCTCCAGGCTTTGCAGCAGGCGCAGCGCCACGGTGAAGCGGTGCACCAGCTCTTCGCATTCTTCGAGGTCGTCGCCGGCCAGGCCATGGGCCAGCTCTTCGAGCGGGTCCTCGAGATAGCCGTCGTCGTTGAGGTTCTCGATCAGGAAGCGCAGCGCGGCACGGTCCACCTCGCCCAGGCGCAGGCTCAGGGCCTGGCGGTGCAGGTGGTCGGTCAGGCTTTCGCCGCTGCGGGCCAGTTCGGTGGCATCGGTTTCGTCGTCATCGCCCTGGCCGCGCGTGCGGCTGGAAGGCGCGTCGCTGCCCCAGTCGCGGTCGTCGTGGCCCGAGGCGGTCTGGCCGTCGCCCTCCCAGCTCAGGGACTCCGCCGTGCCGGAGGTCTCCACGGCATCGCCTGCCGCAGTCTCCGCAGACGGCTCCCACTCCGCCGAGGCAGCCGGTGCATCCCCACGGTTTTCCGCGAAGGCGTCCGCGCCTTCGGCACCGGCCCCGACGGGTTCAGGCGTTCCTGCGGCGGCATCGTTGCCGCCCTCGTCGCCGGCCAGCTCCAGGAAGGGGTTGTCGCCCAGCATCTGCTCGACCTCCTGCGCCAGCTCCAGCGTGGACAGTTGCAGCAGCTGTATCGACTGCTGCAGCTGGGGCGTCAGCGAAAGGTGCTGGGAAACACGCAGTGAAAGTCCGGGCTTCAAGCGGCAGATCCTTTGCGCAGGCAGGCGGGACCATCCATGGCACTACATCCGGAAATGCTCGCCGAGGTAGACGCGGCGCACTTCGGCGTTGTCCACGATCTCCTCGGGTGTGCCATGGGCCAGTACATGGCCGTCGCTGATGATGAAAGCATGGTCGCAGATGCCCAGCGTCTCGCGCACGTTGTGGTCGGTGATGAGCACACCGATGCCGCGCGCCTTGAGAAAGCCGATGATGCGCTGGATCTCGATCACGGCGATGGGGTCGATGCCGGCGAAGGGCTCGTCCAGCAGGATGAAGCGCGGCTGGGTGGCCAGGGCACGCGCGATCTCGACGCGGCGGCGCTCGCCGCCCGACAGCGCCAGCGCCGGCGAGGCGCGCAGATGGTCCACGCGCAGCTCCTGGAGCAGCGCCGTCAGCCGCTCCTCGATGACGCCGCGCGCCAGCGGCCGGCCCTGCTCGTCCTTTTGCAGCTCCAGCACGGCGCGCACGTTGTCCTCGACGCTGAGCTTGCGGAAGATCGACGCCTCCTGCGGCAGATACGACAGGCCCAGGCGCGAGCGCTGGTGGATGGGCATGTCCCCCACCGGCTGGCCATCGATGTAGATCTCGCCGCCGTCACTGCGCACCAGGCCCACGATCATGTAGAAGGAGGTGGTCTTGCCGGCGCCATTGGGCCCCAGCAGGCCCACGACCTCGCCCTTTTCCACGGACAGCGAAACGTCCTTGACCACCTTGCGGCTGCCATAGGATTTGGCCAGGTGGCGTGCCTGCAGGCAGCTGGCGGCACCCGTGCGCGGCGCGCCTGCGCCCTGCGGCATCTCGGCCGGGCTTGCGGGCCGTGCGCTCATCGCTTGCCACCACCGAGGCTGTCCAGGCTGCCGCTGGGCTGCAGCTGCGTGCCCGGCCCGCCGGAGCGCGGCTGCGCGCCCGGTGTGCCTTCCTTGGGCGCCAGCACGGCGCGCACGCGCCCACCCTGCCCGGCCGTGGAGCTGGGCTGGCCGCCGCTGGTCTTCTGGCCGTCCACGGTAAACACGTCGGTGAGGTTGTTGTAGACGATGATGGAGCCCGTGATTTCATCGCTGAGCTGGCCGCCGCGGTAGCGCCGCAGCTCGCCACGGCGGATGAACTTCACGAGGTCGGCCTTGCCGTCGTACTCGATGACCTCGCCCTCCCCTTCGACGAACTCCTCGGGCTGGCCAGGCTGGGTATCGCGCTTTTGGCGGAAAAACGCACGCTTGCCGGGCTCGGCCGTCACGACGCCGTACTGGTAGCCTTCGGGATCCTGGCGCACATCGAGCTGCGTGCCGCGCAGCACGATGGTGCCCTTGGTCATCACCACGTTGCCGGTGAACACGCTGGTCTGCTTGAGTTCGTCATGGCGCAGCGCATCGGCTTCGATGTTCATGGGCTTGGCGCTGTCGGCCTTTTCGGCCTGGGCCATGCCGGCCACGGCCGCCAGGGCGGTTGCCAGCACAAGAGGGAAAAGTCGTTGTTTCATGGAGGGCACGCTTCTTGCATCCATTGTAGGGGGTGTCGCGCGCAACCGTTCCGGGCGTCTTTCGCTCCACCGGGAAAGCACCGGCCGCTGCGCCGAAAAGGCCACGGAAACCGCCCCGAAAAGCAGCAGGCCCGCGCGACGGCGGGCCTGTGGTGCAAGCTGGGAGCAGCGCGCGCCCTCAACCCTTGCGGGACACGGCGATCAGCTGGTCGACCACGCGCAGCACATTGGTCATGTTGCCGGCCTTGGTGCCATCGGTGTAGTAGCGGCCCGCCACGCCCATGGCCGGCACGCCTTCGACGTCGTAGTCCTGCTGCAGCTGGGTGGCCTTGCGCACCTGGTTGGACACGGTGAAGGAGTTGTAGACCTCCTTGAACTTGGCCACGTCCACGCCCTGCTTGCCGACCCAGTCGAAGATTTCCTCGTCCTTGGCCAGCCGGTTGCGCTCCACGTGGATGGCATGGAAGGCGCGCGCGTGCATGGTGTCGAGCAGCTTCATGCCTTCGAAGGCGTAGTAGAGCTTTTGCTGGGGCACGAAGCTGGCGTTGAAGGCCACGGGCACGCGCAGGACGGCGACATCGGCGGGCGCCTGGTTCTTCCATGCGGCAAAGGTGGGCTCGAACGCGTTGCAGTGCGGGCAGCTGTACCAGAAGAACTCGACCACCTCGACCTTGCCGGCGCCGGCGCTGGTCGGCGCGGGCTTGGCCAGCTTGATGTAGTCCTTGCCTTCCTTGGCGGCGGCCGCCTGGGCCCGGGCGGCAGAGGTGGACAGCGTCAGCGCGCTGGCGGCAGCTGCCGAGGCAGCCAGGGAAAAGTCGCGGCGATTCATCAAAACAAACTCCTCGGTTCAAATGCTGGAAGTTAGGAGGCCCGGCCTCGCCAAAAGTTCATCGGCACTTCAGCGCGGGGCGCGCACCAGGGTCGATTCGACGCCTGCGCCGTCGAGCTTTTGCTTGAGCTGCTCGGCATCGTCTCGCTTGGCGAACGGGCCCACGCGCACGCGGAAGATGGTGATGCCGTTTTGCTCGCGCTCGCTCACGCGCGCCTCCCAGCCGAGCATGGCCAGCTTGGCGCGCTGCGCGTCGGCATCGCCCTGGCTGCGGAAAGCGCCGGCCTGCACGAAGTAGTTGAACGCGGCTTCGGCCTTCTCGGCCTTCTCGGCCGCGGCCGAGCGGGCCTTGACCAGATCGCCCAAAGGATCGCCCGAAGCCTTTCCGTCCGCCTTGGTTTCGGGCTTGGCGCCCGGCTTGGCAGGGTCGGCCACGGGGGCCGGCGGAGGGGTCACCCCACCTGCCACGGCCGGAGGCACGGGCTGGGCCGGCGATGCGGGCGAGGCCTCGCCGCCGCCGCCGGGCAGGCTCGGCGTGGCGGCGGCCGGCGGCGGCGCCGGGTTGCGGCCCTGCAGCGGCGCATTCGGATCCCAGTTCCTGTTGCGCTGCGCCTCGGCCGCATCCTGATCGGCCGTCTTGCCGCCCTTGGAGAGGAAGGGCACGGGCACCTTGGTCACATAGACGGCGACGGCCAGGGCCGCAGCCAGGCCGACGATCATGCCGATGATGAGACCGATGACGGTGCCACCGCGTTGCTGTGTCTTCATAGTCGGTTGTCGCTTGGGGTTACATGCGCTGCGGGGCGGAAACACCCAGCACCGCCAGGCCATTGTGCAGCACCTGCCGTGTGGCCGAGATCAGCGCCAGCCGTGCCAGCTTGACCTTCTCATCGTCCACCAGGATGCGCTCGGCGTCGTAGTAGCTGTGGTACAGCGAGGCGAGCTCGCGCAGGTAGAAGGTCACGTCGTGCGGCGCATTGCCTTCGGCGGCCGAGGTCAGCATGTCGGGGTACTTGGCCAGCTGCAGCATCAGTGCCTGGGCCTGCGGGCCCTCCAGCGCCGACAGGTCCACGTCCTTGAGCATGGACGCATCGCCGCCCCAGGCCGCCAGCACCGAGCAGATGCGCGCATGGGCGTACTGCACGTAGTACACGGGGTTGTCGTTGTTCTGGGCCACGGCCAGGTCCACGTCGAAGGTGTATTCCGTGTCGGGCTTGCGCGAGAGCAGGAAGAAGCGCACCGCGTCCTTGCTGGTCCACTCGATCAGGTCGCGCAGCGTGACATAGGAGCCGGCGCGCTTGCTGATCTTGACTTCCTCGCCGCCGCGCACCACGCGCACCATGGTGTGCAGCACATAGTCGGGGTAGCCGGCCGGGATGCCCACGTCGGCGGCCTGCAGGCCGGCGCGCACGCGGGCGATGGTGCCATGGTGGTCCGTGCCCTGGATGTTGACGACCTTGCCGAAGCCGCGCTTGAACTTCTGGATGTGGTAGGCGACATCGGGCACGAAATACGTGTAGTTGCCGTCCTTCTTGCGCATCACGCGGTCCTTGTCGTCACCGTAGTCGGTGGACTTGAGCCACAGCGCGCCGTCGAGCTCGTAGGTGTGGCCGCCCGCGATCAGGCGCTGCACCGCATCCTCGACATAGCCGTTGGTGTAGAGGCTGGATTCGAGGTAGTACTGGTCGAAGTGCAGGTTGAAGGCCTGCAGGTCCTTGTCCTGCTCGTTGCGCAGGTAGGCGACGGCGAACTGGCGGATGTTGTCGTAGTCCTCGACATCGCCATTGGCCGTGAATTCGCGGTCATCGGCCTTGACGGTCTTCTTCGCCTTGAAGTCGTCGGCGATGTCCTGGATGTAGTCGCCGTTGTAGAAGGCCTTGCTTTCCGGATTCTCCGGATCCGTGGGCCAGCAGGCGTCGCCGGGCTTGAAGCCCTTGGCACGCAGCTGCGTGCTCTTGGTCAGCGTGTCGATCTGCACGCCCGCGTCGTTGTAGTAGAACTCGCGGTGCACGCCCCAGCCCTGGGTGGCGTAGAGATTGCAGATGGCATCGCCCAGCGCGGCCTGGCGGCCATGGCCCACGTGCAGCGGCCCCGTGGGGTTGGCGGAGACGAACTCCACCAGCACCTTCTCGCCACGGTCGGCCTGCCAGCCGAACTTCTCGGGCTGGCCCAGCACCTCGCGGATCACTTCCTGCTTGGCGGCGGGCTTGAGGCGGATGTTCAGAAAGCCGGGGCCGGCGATCTCGATGGCATCGACCCAGCGCTGGAAGGCGGGCGTGGCCTGCAGCGCGGCCTTGAGCTGCTCGCCGAGCGCGCGCGGATTGAGCTTGAGCGGCTTGGCCAGCTGCATGGCGGCCGTGCAGGCGAAATCGCCATGGGCGGCCACCTTGGGGGATTCGAAAGCGGCACGCGCACCGGCGCCGGGCGACAAAGTTTCGAGCTCGCCGGCAAGGGCCGCGAGCAGTTCCTGTTTGACGGAGAGCATCGGCGGATTCTACGTGGCAGCCCCGCCCCGTGGCGCCGCACCGGAAAACCAGGCTACATGCCGCGGGCCCAGAACACGGCGACGACGGCGATCACGGGCACCACGTGCGCCTGCCACATCACCCAGCGGCGCGTGGCTGCCACCTCGGCCGCAGCGGGCAGGCCCTGGCCGGCATCGAGGGCACGGCGCCAGCGCCGGAAGGCCAGCGTGGGCTTGATGGACAACAGGGCGCCAGCGACGAACAAGGTCATCTTCAGATGAAACAATGGCTGCGAAACGTACCAGGACATGCCCTTGACGCCCCACACCAGGCGCGCGATGCCGCTCAGCACCAGCAGCACCACGGCCAGGCCATAGATCATGTCCAGCCGCGCCAGGCGCCGGACGACGGCGGCATTCATCCACTCGCTGCGGCACAGCGCCGCCTGGCTGGACAGGAACACCACGAAGGTGAGTATTGCCAGCAGGTGCAGGCTGGCCAAAATGGCTTCTAGGGTCATCGTGAACCAGTAAACAGATGGAACGCAGGAACCGGGCCGGTCTGCGCGAGCGCATGGGCCAGCGGCGGGTCCATTACGCCAGAAATTTGGCGCTCCATCACGATGCCCGAGGCAATCGGTAGAACACCAGGGGCCGCGTCACCGCCTCAGCTCTTCGCGCAGCCAGTCGTCCAGCAGCGTTTTTTCATAGCGCAAGGGATCGCTGGGGTACAGGTCGGGGCGCATCATGAAGGTGGCATCGCGCAGCTGCCGGCTTCCCTCGCGCAGCAACTTGCCCTGGGCATCCAGCAGCTTGAAGCGAAGATCGATGCGCGGTGGATAGATGTCGCGCACGATGCGCACATCGGCAGCCTGGGGTCCGCGCCAGGGCTCGAAATTGCCGGCACGCTGCACGTCGATGAGATGCACTTGCAGGCGCTGGCCCGGCGCCAGCAGGGGCGCGGCCCTCTCGGCCAGATGCTGGCTCAGCGCATCGACCCAGGCGCGGCGGGCCTGCGCCGTTTCCCGGCCCGGCGTCCGCCCCTGGTCGAATGCCGCCGGATCATCGTGCGTCACGCTCACGATGCCCGCAGCGACGGGCGCCGCAGCCGCAGGGCCGCCCCCTTCGGATGCCTGCATCGCACAGCCTGCCGCAAGGCAAAGGCATGCCACTGCCAGCGTTGCACGCAAAAAGACGCTCGCGTTCATGGGGGTGCTCCTTTCCGTCCACAGTACCGGCGCCTGTGTGGCTATGCCGCATGGCTGCGGCGCCAGAACTCCGGCTGTTCGTAATGGTGCTTGAGATAGTCGATCCACAGGCGCACGCGCAGCGGCATGTGCTTGCGCTGGGGAAAGACCACGAAGATGCCGTTGGGCGGCGCGGCGAAATCCTCCAGCACGGCCACCAGGCGCCCGGCCGCGATCTCCGCCTCGACCTCCCAGGTGCTGCGCCAGGCAATGCCCCAGCCGCCGATGCACCAGTCGTGCAGTACCTGGCCATCGGAGCAGTCCAGCGGCCCGCCCGGCTTGAAATGCACGACCTCGCTGGTGCCGCCGTCGGGATGCGGAATGCGGAAGGCCCAGCCGCGCGTCTGCGAAGCGTCGCTGGACAGCGTCAGGCAATCGTGTTGCGTGAGTTCGCTGGGGTGGCGCGGCGTGCCACGGCGCTCCAGGTAGGCGGGCGTCGCCACGCACAGGCGCCGATTGTCGGCGATGCGCACGCTGACCAGGGCCGAATCGGGCAGATCGCCCACGCGCACCGCGCAGTCGAAGCCTTCGCCAGCCAGGTCCACCACCCGGTCGCTCAGGTTCAGCGAGATGGTGACGTCAGGATGCAGGTCGCGGAACCGCGGCACCAGGGGCGCGACATGGCGCCGCCCGAAGCCCGCTGGTGCCGTGATGCGCAGATGCCCCGTGGCCTTGACCCCGCCTGCGCTGACGCTGGCCTCGGCATTGGCCACATCGGACAGCAGGCGCTGGCAGTCCTCCAGGAAGGCGCTGCCCTCGTGCGTGAGCGAGATGCGCCGTGTGGTGCGCACCATGAGCTTGACGCCCAGGTGCTCTTCCAGGGCATCGAGGCGCCTTCCCATGATGGCCGGCGCCACGCCTTCGGCCTTGGCGGCCGCCGTGAGGCTGCCGCGCGTGGCCACCGATACGAATGACTCGAATGCCTTGAGCTTGTCCATGACCGCTGTCCGTTTCTCTTTTGTTTTCTTGCCGGCATGCCAATGCACGCCTGTCTCCTGGGGCCGCCTTTTGCGCAGCAGGCACTGGCTGTCTGCCCGTGCGCCACGCATCGGGCCACATGCCGGATTCCATGGGTTCCAGCATGTCCGCAACCTTCCCATATTTTTGCGTAAAAGTCACGAGTTTTAAGATTTCCGGTCTATTTATGTACGCAAATAAATCTAATAAAGTATTCCTTATAGTCAGGCCCGAAAAGGGTCTGCGCAGACTTTCCATCCATCCAACTCGGGGGTTCCCACCATGACCGATCGCACCCAAGTCCACAGCCTGCAGGTCGCCACAGAGCTGCACCGCTTCATCAACGAGCAAGTGCTCCCGGGTACCGGCGTAGCACCCGAGGCGTTCTGGAAGGGCTTTGACGCGATCGTCAACGACCTCGCCCCGCGCAATGCCGCCCTGCTGGCCGAACGCGACCGCCTGCAGGCCGAGCTGGACACCTGGCACAAGGCCCATCCCGGCCCCGTCACCGACATGGCCGGCTACCAGCAGTTCCTGACCCGGATCGGCTACCTGGTCGAGCAGCCCAGGGACGCCAAGGCCACCACGACCAATGTGGACGCCGAACTGGCCATCCAGGCCGGCCCTCAACTGGTGGTTCCCATCCTCAATGCCCGCTACGCCCTGAATGCAGCCAACGCCCGCTGGGGTTCGCTGTACGACGCGCTGTATGGCACGGATGCCATCAGCGAAGAGGGCGGCGCCGAAAAAGGCAAGGGCTACAACCCCGCGCGCGGCGCCAAGGTCATCGAGTTCGCGCGCAATTTCCTGGACCAGGCCGCGCCGCTGGCCTCGGGCTCGCACAAGGATGCGGCCGGCTACCGCGTCGAAGGCGGCCAGTTGGTCGTCGCCCTCAAGAACGGCGGCTCCACCGGCCTGAAGAACGCCGCGCAGTTCGTGGGCTACCAGGGCGATGCCGCCGCCCCGTCCTCGGTGCTGCTGGTCAACAATGGCCTGCACATCGACATCCGCATCGACAAGACCACGGCCATCGGCAAGACCGACGCCGCCGGCGTGGCCGATGTGGTGGTCGAGGCCGCACTGTCCACCATCCTGGACCTGGAAGATTCCGTGGCCGCCGTGGATGCCGAGGACAAGATCGTGGGCTATGCCAACTGGCTGGGCATCCTCAAGGGCACGCTGACCGAGACCTTCGACAAGGGTGGCCAGCGCATGACGCGCGGCCTCAACGCCGACCGCGAGTACACGGGTGCCGACGGCAAGAGCGTCAAGCTGCACGGCCGTTCGCTGATGTTCGTGCGCAATGTCGGCCACCTGATGACCAACCCTGCCATCCTGTGGGGCGAAGGCAAGGAAATTCCCGAAGGCATCCTGGACGCCATGGTCACCACGGCCATCGCCATCTACGACCTCAAGGGCCTGGGCGCCAACGGCATCCGCAACTCGCGCACCGGCAGCGTCTACATCGTCAAGCCCAAGATGCACGGCCCGGCCGAAGCCGCCTTCGCCAGCGAGCTGTTCGGCCGCGTGGAACAGGTGCTGGGCCTGCCCGAGAACACCGTCAAGCTGGGCATCATGGACGAGGAACGCCGCACCAGCGTCAACCTCAAGGCCTGCATTGCCGCCGCCGCCTCGCGCGTGGCCTTCATCAACACCGGCTTCCTGGACCGCACGGGCGACGAAATGCACACCGCCATGTACGCCGGCCCCATGGTCCGCAAGGCCGACATGAAGGGCAGCGCCTGGCTGGCCGCCTATGAGCGCAGCAACGTGCTCGTGGGCCTGGGCATGGGCCTGCGCGGCAAGGCGCAGATCGGCAAGGGCATGTGGGCCATGCCCGACCTGATGAAGGCCATGCTCGAGCAAAAGATCGGCCACCCCAAGGCAGGCGCCAACACCGCCTGGGTGCCCTCGCCCACGGCCGCCACGCTGCATGCGCTGCACTACCACCAGGTCAATGTGGCCGAAGTGCAAAAGCAGCTGGAAAAGACCGATGCCGATGCCGAACGCGCCACCATCCTGGCCGACCTGCTGCAGGTGCCGGTGGTCAAGGAGGACAAGTGGAGCGCCGCCGAGAAGCAGCAGGAGCTGGACAACAACGTCCAGGGCATCCTGGGCTACGTGGTGCGCTGGGTGGACCAGGGCGTGGGCTGCTCCAAGGTGCCCGACATCCACAACGTGGGCCTGATGGAAGACCGCGCCACACTGCGCATCTCCAGCCAGCACATCGCCAACTGGCTGCAGCACGGCATCGTGACCGAAGCCCAGGTGCGCGAAACCTTCGAACGCATGGCTGCCGTGGTCGACCAGCAGAACGCCGGCGATGCCCTGTACAAGCCCATGGCCGGCCACTTCGGCACCTCGATGGCCTACCAAGCCGCATGCGACCTGGTCTTCAAGGGCAAGGAGCAGCCCAGCGGCTACACCGAGCCACTGCTGCACGCCTGGCGCCTGAAGGTCAAGGCAGCGGCCTGACCGGGACAGGGGCGCGGCCTGGGCGCCGCGCGCTGCTGAAAGGCACTTCGGCCCCCTCCAGGTGCCGAAGTGCCTTTTTCATGCGCATACACTGGCGACACCATGACCAAGCCGCCGCTCGACGCCAGCCTGTGCCCCCTGTGCGGCCGCCCCAACCGCTGCGCGGTGACGGAGGAGATCGATCCCGGCGGCTGCTGGTGCATGGCGGCCCCCGTCTCCCCTGCCGCCCTGGCCCGCATTCCCGAAGAAGCACGCGGCCTGGCCTGCCTCTGCCCCGCTTGCGCCGCCCTGGCTGGCACCAAAGCACCGCCATTGCCGCGAACGCAGGGTAAAAAGTGAGGATCCGGCGTCAACTCCGCAGGCCTTCCCAGGCCGATATGATCGGAGTTTTCCCCTTTCAATGAACCCGAGCAGGAGACTCCCATGCCCACATACCATGTCGAAATGATGGAAGGCCGCACCATCGAACAAAAGCGCAAGCTGGTCGAAGAGATCACGCGCGTTTCGGTCGAAGTGCTGGGTGGTTCGCCCGAGTCGGTGGACATCCTGATCACCGACGTCAAGCGCGAGAACTGGGCCACGGGCGGCAAGCTCTGGTCCGAGCGCAACTGAGGGCCTTGGCCACATCACACAAAAGGCAGCTTTTGCTGCCTTTTTCGTTGATACGCGGTCTTATCCGGCGATTTCCATCCATCTGACCCGCATGCCTTCCTGCGTTTTTGTGCCCGGGCCCTGCATTGTGCTTGCAGCAGGCGCCTGAAGCGTTAGGCTATCGGCCTGAACTACGAAAACGACGATACCGCCATGTGCCAGCTGCTTGGAATGAACTGCAACACGCCCACCGACGTGCGCTTCAGCTTCTCGGGGTTCACCCAGCGGGCGGGCAACACCGGCGATCACACGGATGGCTGGGGCATCGCCTTCTTCGAGGACAAGGGCCTGCGCCACTTCGTGGGCTATGAGCGCGCCATCGATTCGCCCATCGCCAAGCTGATACGCGAATACCCCATCAAGAGCCGCAACGTCATCGCCCATATCCGCAAGGCCACCCAGGGTGCCGTGAGCCTGCAGAACTGCCACCCGTTCGTGCGCGAGCTGTGGGGGCACAACTGGGTCTTCGCCCACAACGGGGACCTCAAGAACTTCGCCCCGAAGCTGCATGCCCATTTCCACCCCGTCGGCAACACCGACAGCGAGCAGGCCTTCTGCTGGATTCTCCAGGAACTGTGGAAATCCCATGCGGGCCTGCCCAGCGTGCAGGAACTCACGCACACACTGCGCGAACTGGCCAGGCGCATCTCCCCGCACGGCACCTTCAACTTCCTGTTGTCCAACGGCGAGGCGCTCTGGGCCCATGCCACCACGCACCTGTGCTACATCGAGCGCCGGCACCCGTTTGCCCAGGCCCATTTGTCCGATGAAGACCTCAGCGTGGACTTTGCACGCGAAACCACACCGCAGGACCGCGTGGCCATCATCGTCACAGCACCGCTGACCAAGAACGAAACCTGGACACCGATACAGTCGGGAGAGCTCAAGGTCTTCGTTCAGGGGGAATGCCTGCCACTGTGAGAAAACGCCTTGCTCAAGAAAAAAGAGGGCGCGCCAGCGCCCTCTTTTTTCTGGTTTTCTTTCTTCAAAGGCCAATGCAAAAAACCCCGCAGCCTTGGGCTACGGGGTTTCTTGGGCTGTAAGAGCCTGACGATGACCTACTTTCACACGGGAACCCGCACTATCATCGGCGCAAAGTCGTTTCACTGTCCTGTTCGGGATGGGAAGGAGTGGTACCAACTTGCTATGGTCATCAGGCAT
>JBHIXF010000085.1:0-22678 GCA_041984925.1 Comamonas sp. | reverse complement strand
CATCACGGTGCCGGCGTAGTCCTCGGGTGTCTCCACCTCCACGGCCATCATGGGCTCCAGGATGACCGGGTTGGCCTTCTTCGCAGCCTCCTTGAAACCGAAGATGGCCGCCATCTTGAACGCCATTTCGTTGGAGTCCACGTCGTGGTACGAACCGAAGGTCAGCGTGACCTTGACGTCCACCACGGGGTAGCCGGCCAGCACGCCGCTGGTCAGTGCCTCGACCACGCCCTTTTCCACCGCAGGGATGTACTCGCGCGGCACCACGCCGCCCTTGATGGCGTCGACGAACTCGAAGCCCTTGCCGGGCTCCTGCGGCTCCACCGTGAACACCACGTGGCCGTACTGGCCCTTGCCGCCGGACTGGCGCACGAACTTGCCGTCCACATCGGTGACTTTCTTGCGGATGGTCTCGCGGTAGGCCACCTGGGGCTTGCCCACGTTGGCTTCCACGTTGAACTCGCGCTTCATGCGGTCCACGATGATTTCCAGGTGCAGCTCGCCCATGCCGGCAATGATGGTCTGGCCCGATTCCTCATCGGTGCGCACGCGGAACGATGGGTCCTCGGCCGCCAGGCGCGACAGTGCGATGCCCATCTTTTCCTGGTCGGCCTTGGACTTGGGCTCCACCGCCTGGGCGATCACGGGCTCGGGGAAGACCATCTTCTCCAGCACGATGGGCGCGGCCGGGTCGCACAGGGTCTCGCCCGTGGTGACCTCCTTCAGGCCCACGCAGGCGGCAATGTCGCCGGCGCGGATTTCCTCCACCTCCAGGCGTTCGTTGGCGTGCATCTGCACGATGCGGCCGATGCGCTCCTTCCTGTCCTTGACGGAGTTGAGCACGCTGTCGCCCTTGTTCAGCACGCCCGAGTAGACGCGCACAAAGGTGAGCTGGCCCACGAAGGGGTCGGTCATCAGCTTGAAGGCCAGGGCGGAGAACTTCTCGCCATCATCGGCATGGCGCACGATGGTGGAGCCATCTTCGGCATGGCCCTCCACGGGCGGCACGTCCAGCGGCGAAGGCATGAGCTCGACCACGGCGTCCAGCAGGCGCTGCACACCCTTGTTCTTGAAGGCCGAGCCGCACAGCATGGGCTGGATCTCGCCCGCGATGGTGCGCAGGCGCAGGCCGCGCAGGATGTCGGCCTCGGGCAGGTCGCCCTCTTCCAGGTAGCGGTTCATCAGGTCCTCGCTGGCCTCGGCGGCCGCCTCGACCATGGCCTCGCGCCACTTCCTGGCGTCTGCCACCATGGCTGCGGGAATGTCCTGGTACTCGAACTTCATGCCCTGCGTGGCCTCGTCCCAGACGATGGCCTTCATCTTGAGCAGGTCCACCACGCCGGTGAACTGCTGCTCTGCGCCAATGGGCAGCACGATGGGCACGGGGTTGGCCTTGAGGCGGTCCACCATCATCTGGCGCACGCGCAGGAAGTCCGCGCCCGTGCGGTCCATCTTGTTGACGAAGGCCAGGCGCGGCACCTTGTACTTGTTGGCCTGGCGCCAGACCGTCTCGGACTGCGGCTGCACGCCGCCCACGGCGTCATAGACCATGACGGCGCCGTCCAGCACGCGCATGGAACGCTCCACCTCGATGGTGAAATCCACGTGGCCCGGGGTGTCGATGATGTTGATGCGGTGCTGGTCGAAGCTGCCGTCCATGCCCTTCCAGAAGCACGTGGTGGCCGCCGAGGTGATGGTGATGCCGCGTTCCTGCTCCTGCTCCATCCAGTCCATGATGGCCGCGCCCTCATGCACCTCGCCCAGCTTGTGGCTCACCCCGGTGTAGAACAGGATGCGCTCGGTCGTGGTCGTCTTGCCGGCATCGATGTGCGCGGAGATACCAATGTTGCGATAGCGTTCTATGGGGGTGTGGCGGGCCATGAAAGGACTCCTGGTTTCCTGATGAGCGTGGATCTGCCCTAGGGTC
The DNA here is from genome assembly GCA_041984925.1 of Comamonas sp. GTDB lineage: Bacteria > Pseudomonadota > Gammaproteobacteria > Burkholderiales > Burkholderiaceae_C > Comamonas. The sequence goes on along the minus strand of JBHIXF010000085.1, from coordinate 20,751 downwards.
TGCTCACGTTAATCTGCGGTCGCGAAGCAGTCTGCCAGCGTGCCAATCAAGGCGCGCGACGCCGTGCGTGTGCCCACACGCACAAGGAGCGCAACGCCGAGTGGCGCGCTGGCAGACCGCTTCCCTTCGGGTTGGCTGGTTGCGGGGCCGTCTGCGGCGTTGCACGCGCTTGCAAGGCACGAGCCTTGCGGCGCACGTGCGCCTTGCATACGACCCCGCAACCAGCCAACGCGATCCACAGATTAACGTGAGCAGACCCTAAGGTCGGATTCTCGCGGGGGTTGAATGAGGGTTCGTGACAATTGAACTGTACGAAGACAATCGTACTATCTTCCGCAACTTCTTGCAGAACAACCCATGTTTTCACCACGCAAGCGGCATGTCTGCCAGATAACTGCCCGCGCCGCAGCCCACCCGGGCAGTGCGGTACTGGTTCCATGGCACAGTGGCGCCCGCGCCCAGGAATCCACCACCACCATGCTTGCCAACCACCCCGAACGCGAACAGATCCGCCTGGAAAACCTGCTCACCGCCCTGGGCAACCCCCTGCGCCTGGCCGTGGTGCGCGCGCTGGCCGCAGGCCATGAGCGCGCCTGCGGCTCGCTGCTGCAAGGCCAGTCCAAATCCACCATGACCCACCACTGGCGCGTGCTGCGCGACAGCGGCGTGATCTGGCAGCGCCCCGACGGCCGCGAAAACCTGCTGTCGCTGCGCCGGGAAGACCTGGATGCGCGGTTTCCGGGGCTGCTGGATGCGCTGCTGGATGCCATTGCCAATGATCCGTTGACGGATCAGGCCACGGCGGTGCACCTGAAGCCCGCCCCCTGAAGCGCAGGCCGCCTGCCCGCGCCCTGCCCCGTCATGGCAGGCCGGCGGACACGCCCTCGTCCGCCAACCCCTTGGCGGCCTTGAGCAGGTAGCTCACGGCGTAGAGGATGGGGTCCTCGGCCTCGTCGCCGTTGAGGTGGTCCAGCACCTCGATGGCGCGGCCCAGGTCCAGCGCCGTGTCGTGCAGCAGGCCTACCAGCTCCTCCCCCTTCAGCTCTTGCGCCTGGGCTTCGTCCGCCCTGGCGTGGTAGATGCGCAGCAGGTCGCGGCAGACGCAGTTGATGGCCGTGGGCTTGTGCTGGGCGTGGAGCTCCAGGACTTCCAGGGCGGCGCCGAGGTGGCAGAGGGTGTCGAGGGCGAGGTCTTCGAGGTTGGGGTGGGGAGTGGTAGCTAAGGTTGGCTGCTCCATCGAGCCTGGTTGTGCGTGAGTCATGGCTCACAATTTTTGTTTCGCAGGGAGAACTGGGCCACGTTTTCTTTAACTCATGGCCGGGGGTTCAATCGATCAGCGCAGGCTCCAAAAGCCGGCCGCCAGCCGTCAGTTCGGATGCCGTTACGACTGCCTCACCAGTGGAGACGGCAGCCAAAGCCCTCTGGCGCTCGAGCGTGTGTCGCTGAAACAAGGAGTCCAGCCGAGAAGCACTTCCTGGCGAGTTGCCAGCGACACGCTCATGCCCGTTTCCTGCAAGAGGCTGTGCCACTGGTGGCATACTGGACGAGTGTCTACCCTAGATGGATAGGACGCAGCCAGTCCGGAGCGCAGGCCAGCTTCATCGAATCCGAAGGAGCGATTGCCGTGAAGCAGCGGACTGATAGCCAAGCGGAACATGCAGGGTCTTGAAATTTTGCCCATGATGCCAGTCCCTGTTTTTGGCGCTGCACGCATCACCACCCTTGGGGGGTTGTGAATCTGAGCTAGTCGGTACTCGTCAAAGGCTCTGAACACCGAAGCATGCACAGTCCAAAAGTGGAAGCTTGGAGGCAAGCGCCCGAGGGAACCGTCTATCACACTGCCAGATCTGGTTCAGATCAAGGGCCTGACGGCAATCCTGTAGCCACTTCAATCATGGCAAGTAGCAAGAAGATATTAAATGGCAGCTCAAGCCGCAATCAAACGAAAAATAGCCCGGCTTCGATCCGGACAACCTCCGCGGTTCATTGACCTGTTCTCCGGATGCGGGGGGATTTCTCTCGGCTTCACGACGGCAGGTTTCGAGCCCATCGCCTCGGTGGAACTGGATCCGCGAGCAGCGGAGTCGCACGGCGCGAACTTCGCTCACCTCAGTCACGGCAGGAATTCTGAAGCGCATTTCGTGGCGCGCAACGTCACTGAACAGCGGCCAGCCGGCATCTTCAGGGATATAGGGTTGTCAGGAGCCACCGATGAGCAGGTGGATGTACTGGTCGGCGGCCCTCCATGCCAGGCTTTCACGCGTGTCGGTCGAGCGAAGCTGCGACACGAAGCACGACGTCGCGAAGAAGTGACTGCGGAATCGGCGTTCCTGGTGGATGGCCGTGTGAACCTGTGGCAACACTACCTCGCGTACGTGCGCGAAACAAAGCCACTGGCCCTGCTGATGGAAAACGTCCCTGACATCCTGAACCACGGCGGAACGAATGTCGCCGAGATGGTGGCGGAGGAACTGCGACGTGAAGGATATGCCGTCCGGTATACCCTGTTGAATGCGGCATGGTACGGAGTACCGCAGACGCGCGAGCGTATGTTTCTCATCGGTATCCATCGTGAGCTGGAGGCAGAGATCAGATTTCCTGATCCGACACACTTCGCCGTCCTTCCGGCCGGATATGAAGGCACACGCGCTACCGCGCGAAAGTTCATTCCTCAGAAAGGACTGGAGTTCGACCATGAACATGGTCACCACTGGGTTGATGATCCGAAACCGGGTGCAGGGCTACCTGCGGCAACGACGGCCATGGATGCGTTGGCAGACCTGCCGGCCATCCGTGCGCTGGAGCTTTTGGCAGAGGGAAGGATCGGCAGAGGCGCCAAGGATCCGTCTGAGCCTGTGAGCTATATCAGCTCAAATCCGACAACGAAGTGGTCAAGCCTGATGCGAGGATGGCCCGGCTTCGCCACAACCGATCAGACCAGCGGCCATGTAATCCGTTATCTACCCCGGGATTACAAGATATTCCAGGCAATGAAAGAGGGGTGGCAATACCCCGAGGTGTGGAGCTTTGTCGAGGACCAGCGTCGACAATTGCTTGAGGAGCTACTCCAGCAGAAGCCAAGCGCCGCACGCAAGGCGGCGGAAGAGGAAATCGTCAAGGCCTGGACGTTACCATATGACCCGAAGAAGTTTCCGAACAAGTGGTGGAAACTGGTGCACGACAAGCCGGTTCGCACACTGATGGCCCATCTTGGCAAGGACTCGTACAGCCATATCCATTTCGACAGCGAGCAAGCCAGACCCATCTCGATCCGTGAGGCGGCAAGGTTACAGTCCTTCCCTGACGGATTCGTGTTCCGCGGATCGATGAATGCTGCTTTCAAACAGGTGGGCAATGCCGTTCCACCGCTGATGGCCTATGCCATTGCGCGGGAGATTCGCAAGTCCATCGGTTGCCAGACGTTGCCCGACATGAGGGAGGAGTTGCTGGACATGAAAGACCAGTTTCCAAAATAAGAGGATCAGAGGAGGAGAAAAGATGAATTTCCTGATCCTGCGTCTGTTGACCCGAAGCGAACTCGGGATGTTTCACGAGTTCCGCAGGCTCGGCAAGGAAGGCTCCAAGCAGCGGGCAATCAACTTCGATGGGACGGTGGTGGACCGGGTCTTCCCTGCAGCCAAGGACTCGGATGAGATCAGTCTGGTACTGCGCTACGCGACCGACGAAGGCGCGTCGGTCGCAGAACAGTGGCTGAAGAGGCAGGCCAAGAACTGGCGCCTCGAAGGCAACTGCCCCAAGGACAAGCTCTACTCATTCGTCGACCCTAATTGTCTCTTCGCGATGGAAATTGATTCAGGGTCGAATCCGGCAGTGGGCTCTTGGACGGTTTTCGCCGCTGACGATCCTACAACGAGGGCAATTTTGGCCAACGCAGAGAGCGCGGGCTTGGCAGGCGCGTCGATGATCGCGCTCCATGGCGAAGAGGGCGAGCAGATCAGGTCGCTGCTCAACTCCGGCAATCCTGAGCTTTTCCCCTTGATCGGAAAACGTAACAGCCAGAGCACCAAGAAAAGGGCATCCTCCATGCAGAAAGCAGTGACCAAAAACGGCAGATTGCAGTTGCCGCCTAATCCGACAAGACTTGCCGATATCCTGGGCAGTGTTGGGCACACTATGCCTGCCGCTGTGGCAGATCTTGTGGACAACTCGATCACTCACGAGGCGACGCGCATCGACATCACCTTCGGCCGCCCGGACGCGGGGCATGGTCGCTGGATGTCGATTGCGGACAACGGATCCGGCATGAACGAAGAGCGTCTCGCAGAGGCTATGCGCATCGGCGGTCAGTCCGACTATTCCGAGGATGCCCTTGGAAAGTACGGCTTCGGGCTCAAGGGCGCGTCATGGTCGCAGACCAAGATATTCACTGTCGTGACCAAGGAAGAAGGTCAACCGGCCCTGCACATGACTTGGGATGCCAACGACATGGGCGACTGGGAGGTCAAGCTCGAACCGCTGCAACCTTGGGAGGAGGTAGCCACCAAGCTCGAAAGCAGTCGTGGCACGGTCGTCCTCTGGAAAGACATGAAGCCGCCTCAGTCCGTCGTCGCCTTGAAAGGGCTTGATCCGCACTCCGCTGAAGTTGCAGCCCTGGAACGGCACCTCGGTCTGGTGTTTCATCGCTTTCTCGAAGGAAAAGTGTCGGGTCGCAAGAAGGTTGTGATCGCGATCAATGGGATACCTGTCACTCCGAACAATCCCGTGGGGCATCCACTGGTAACTCACTACGAGCTCAAGCCCGTCAAGATTCCGACCGAGTCGGGCGAGGGGCGAGTCCAGGTTCAGGCGTTTCTGCTTCCTACGGAGGAGGAGATCGCATTGCACCACAACGGCGACGGACCGGAGGCAGTAAGGCTTGCGCTCGATCGTATCGGTCTCTATGGCAAGCGGAATGAGTCCCAAGGCCTCTACATCTATCGACATGGGCGCCTGATCAAGTGGGGCGGCTGGGCACAGATGTGGGAAACCAACGACGAGAAAACGAAGCTGGCTCGTGTGGTGGTCGATTTCGACAAGACTCTTGACAACGCCTTCAAGATCAACATCAGCAAGCAGACGGTCCAGCTTCCCCAGCAACTGCAGGCGGAAATCAAGAAGCAGGCGGACGTTGCGCGCAAGGACAGCCAGAAAAAGTATCGTCGTCCGCGACAGGCTGAGGCGCCGTTGCCGTCCATTTCGGGTCAGGGAAAAGGGACGACAGCGGCTGACGCCAGATCAACTTCTGAAGTAGGCGGCAAAACCACATCGGATGAAGGCAAAACTGGCAAGTCTGGAAATGCATCTATGCCAAAGGTTGCCATCAGAAAGGTCAAGACGGAGAAATTCCTCTGGAAGGTATCGACGGGACTTACGGGTGGGTTGGAAGTTCAGATCAGCGACTCTAATACCGCACTCGGCGAGCTGGTCGAGGAAATCAGGGTAAACCCGCATGCAATGGCAAGCCTCGCGCGCTTCCTGGACCAGTTGGACGAGGTTGAGGCGCAGAAGGCGCTGCTTGCCCAGGCCTCAGCGCCCGCAACGAAGGTTCACTAATGTCTTCCGCCGTGCGTGTCGTTGGGCGTTCCTCGCTGGTTCGGAGGTGGACCGAGAGGCTAGACGATAGCTGGGAGCGCTGGTCCGCGTTGGCGACCTTCCTGCTGGATGTTCAGCAATGGCCGAGGACGCATGTCGAATCTGTTGCCAGCGAGTCGCTGCGAATCCTGTCCCTGCTGCCGGACCCCTCCGCTGCCGAACCATTCCAGGCCCGAGGACTTGTCGTGGGCTATGTGCAGAGTGGCAAGACCGCCAACTACACAGCCGTCGCCGCACGGGCCGCCGACGCCGGGTACAGGCTGGTGATCGTTCTGTCCGGGATCCACGACTCGCTGCGAAACCAGACACAGCGGCGTCTGGAGCGCGAGCTCGTTCAATGTCCAGGACTACCTACCTCGGTGCAATCCGAGCAGCCATGGCTGACATTGACCTCTGCCACAGAAGACTTCAAGAGCCCAGCACTTGAGTTGCTCGACCAGAAGGCGATCTTTCTTGCGATCGTCAAGAAGAACACCTTGGTACTGCAGAAGCTCGATGCCTGGCTGGCTTCGGCCGGCTCCAGGCTCGACAGCCTCCCTGTTCTTGTCATCGACGATGAGGCCGATCAGGCCTCCATAAACACCAAAGGGAACAGAGCGGCAGATCCTGCGCTGGAGGATGAATCGATCGACGAAGACCCAGGCCCCAAACCCTCGCCAACGAATGCGCTCATCCGATCGATCCTCGCACGCGCTCCGAGGGCAAGTTACGTGGCTTACACCGCCACCCCCTTCGCAAACCTGCTGATCAACCCGGAGGCTGTCGACAGACGGGTAGGGGTGGATCTGTTCCCGAAGGACTTCGTCTTGCAGTTGCCCCGTCCTCAGGGCTATACCGGCACAGAAGAATTGTTCGGCGTATCAGCACAAGGGCGCAAAGTCCTGAATATAGTTCCTCCTGACGACGTAGCCAAGTTGAAGGCCAAACGCAAGCGTCTGAGCAAGGAAGTGGTGATCGGGCTGGACTCGATGCCGGGCATTCCGGAATCCCTCGCCGACGCGGTCCTGACCTTCTGCCTAGCGGGTGCAGTTCGTAATGCCCGCGGGATGGAGGGTCAGGCCAACACGATGCTCGTGCATGTGAGTCAACTGACCACGGACCAGGAGCGTGTTGCCCGTTTGCTAGAAGAGCAGATTGATCTCTGGTGCGATGCCACGCGACAGGGGCAGGATATCGAGTCTCTGCTCTTCGTGCCGATCTGGAACGAGATAAAGAATGGCATGACCTCGGTGCCTGAGGACGCGTTTGTGCTGAGAGAAGCCGTTCGCGTATTGCACAGCCTGGTCGTGATCCGGCTCAATAGCATCGCGGGCGAAGACCTCGAGTACGACACGAAGGCCGGCCGACATATCATCGCAGTTGGCGGCAATCGTCTGTCCCGCGGGCTGACGCTTGAAGGGTTGACAGTCTCCTATTTCCTGAGAACTGCGAGCATGTGCGACACGCTTCTGCAGATGGCGCGCTGGTATGGATTCCGCCTCGGGTACGAAGATCTGATCCGGATCTGGACCACGGATGGCATCGCCAGCTGGTTTGCCGAGCTTGCATTGGTTGAGCAATCCCTGAGGGACTCTATCGTTGCGCTTGCGCGGGCAGGACGCAGGCCGGATCAGATGGCGATCCGTCTCAGAGCCCACAGCAAACTTCTCCTCACAGCGCGGAACAAGGCGACCACTGCAACCGCCAGTGTCGACTCCTGGTCCGGGGAGCACCCCCAGACCATCCTTCTACCGCTGTCCGACCCGTCACGTCTGCAACGAAACTTCGTTGCTGCTGAGCGACTTGTAATCGATGTCGGCGATTGGCGACCGGTCGGAGGAGGTCTGCTCGCGAGGGATGTACAGCCAGAGATCGTCATTGAGTTCCTGCGCCGCTATCAAGGCCATGATGACGCAGTGGCGTTTCGTGCGGACCTGATTGCCGATTGGATTGCCGAGCGTTGCGCGGCCGGCGAGTTGACCGACTGGTCAGTCTACATAGCATCACCATCTGCCGGGCGAATCCAGACCGTAGGTGGCCTTGAGGTCGGCCTTGTCAAACGTAGAAGGGTCGGGTCGGAAAGCATCGGTATCCTTGTAGATCCTGCGCATGAGGGAGTTGACCTGCCAGGCGGTGCCTCTGGCTATCTGCGTCAGTCTGGTGAATATGACGCGGAAGCGATGCGGTCTGCCAGGCCTGCGACCCAAGGCTTGTTGATCGTCTATCCACTGGATCCCGAGTACATGGGGCTAGATGGCTCGACCTCAGTGATCGCCCTTGCTCTGAGTCTTCCGCAGACGTCGGACGTGTCCACCAAGTGGATAGTGAACAGCATGGTGGCAAATGGTTGAAATTCCCAGCACTCAGCATTGGAGTGATCTGAGGCAGGCGCGGCCTGTCTCCGACGAGGCGCTCGCACTTTTGTCCGTGCAGATTGGCGGCGTCCCGACGGGTCTTTCGATTGGAATGGACAGCCGCGGCTGGCTGCATCTACTGGTTCCATGCACGGAAAGCCCACCCCACGAACCAGTGCCTGACCTCAACTGCCTCAGGGTACGTCAACGTACCCTCGAGGAAGGAGCTTTCATTGAGCTGTCCGCCCCGCCATCGCACGAGCGGGTCTTTTCGCCTTTCTGCAGGGAAATCATCTCTGCTGTGTGCGAGGAAGAACGAGAGCCCTGGCGGGCTCTGGCCGCCACTGTTCGCGCATGGCAGTCGGCCTGGAGGCCGGTGCGCACGGCAATGGACAAGACAACTCAGGTCGGACTTTTCGGAGAACTGACCGTCCTGCGCTACCTGCTCATCCCGGCGTTGGGTCCAGACGCGGTTTCGAGTTGGAGCGGTCCGGAGTACGAACGCCACGATTTCGTGCTCCACAACCTCCACATCGAGGTCAAGACGACTCGCAAGAGCCGCGCTGAGCATGAGATATCACGACTTGACCAGCTGCGTGTTCCACCGGGCAAGGAGCTCATCGTAGTTTCGATCCAGCTTGAGGAGACTGCGGCTGGTACAGAGACGCTTGCAACACAGCTTGACGCGATCATCGATGAACTGCGCAGCGATGCAGCGGCGCTGGACAGCTTCATGACCAAGATGGTGAACGTCGGATGGAGTGACGAGATCAGGACATCAGGAGAGCTTTTGCGATTCGAAATGCGGGACACTGGCATCTATCCAGTCGACGAGGGCTTTCCGCGCCTCCCGGAGTCGTTCAACCCGCCATCGGGGGTGGTCGCGTTGCGATATTCGATCGATCTCGCCAACCTTCCGACCGTCGGCATGGAGGAGGCCATCCAGCGAGTTCGGGCATCGGACGTTAGCTGAAACCCTTTAAGGCAGGCCCATGGTCGACATCGTGAGTACTGAAAAGCGATCCTCGATGATGGGGAGGATTCGGGGGCGGGACACCCAGGCCGAATTGCTTGTCCGTAGCTACCTGCATCGAGCCGGACTGCGATTCAAGACCAACGATCGATCTCTCCCCGGAAGCCCGGACCTAGTCTTCCCGAAATATCGATGCGTCATATTTGTTCATGGCTGCTTCTGGCATCGGCACCCTGGCTGCAGATTCGCGACAACTCCTGCGTCCCGAGTGGAGTTCTGGAACTCGAAGTTCGCGGCAAACATGGCGCGCGACAAGAAGGCAGAGGCGTCTCTGCTGGCTTTGGGATGGAGGCCCCTCACCATCTGGGAGTGTGAAGTCCATGATCTCGAGAATCTTGATAATTTGTTCTGGCAAGTGGTCTTTGGATAGGCGCTGGACTGCCGCAGTCGGCTAGGCGAAGCCTGCCTAACTTCGAGCTGCCCTTGAGCGGTACGCCGCAACCTAACGACCGCTTGAGGGCGGTCAGCGTCATTTCGATCGGAGAGAGCGAGTGACCGCAACCTCCATATCGCAGGCGCCGAGCGATGGCACGGCAAGCAGCAGCAACGGGTCGATTGCAGCCGATCTGCCTCGACACGCCCTCACCCCATCATCTCGCCCGCAACCACCAGCCCGTCCCCGACCAAGCTGAATCCGGCGGCCGGTGATCCGTACAAGATTGCCAAGACTGCGCGGATTCCGGCTGGCACCAACAGGCTGCATGTTTGCTTTTTTCCAGATATTTGCTGCACAGCAAATATCTGGAAAAGCCATAACTTAGCTGTCTCAAAAGATCCGATCAGTTGGTGCGTGCACGGGTTGGGCGGTGACCCCAAGCCCCCCACACACTCCCTCCACACCCCCACCCCATAATCCCGCCCGAACCTTCAGCCCTCCCCCAGGCTTTTCGCAGGCAGGCACAAGACATGACTTCACTGACCGAGCTATGGCAGGCAGCCATCACCTGGCTCGCCACGCACGCCGTGACCCCCACCGTCCACTGGCTGGGCATCGCCCAGGCGGCCGGCGATCCGCGCGAGATTGCCGAGGCGGTGCTGATTGCCGCGCTGCAGCTGCTGCTGATCGCGGGCGTGATGCGACCGCTGGAGAGTCTGTTTCCGGCCGAGCGCTGGAGCGACCGGCGCCTGACGACGGTGGACCGCAACTACACGCTGCTGATGCTGCTGGGGCTGTTTCCGCTGTTCAGCTTTCTGGTGCTGATGCCGTTTGCCAGCCTGCTGGGCGGCGGGCCTGCGGCCGAGCAGGCCACGGGGCTCAAGCACTGGGTGCCGTGGTTTGCGGACCATCCGGTGGCGCTGTTCCTGGTGTACTACGTGGTCTACGACCTGGTGTATTACTGGATGCACCGCGCCCAGCATGCCATTCCCTGGTGGTGGGCCATGCACAGCATGCACCACAGCCAGCGGCAGATGAGCTGCTGGAGCAATGACCGCAGCCATTACCTGGACGGCATGCTGCAGTCCTTCATCCTGGCCACGGTGGGGCTGGCGATGGGGGTGGAGCCTTCCGAATTTGCGCTGCTGGGGCTGCTGAGCGAGCTGGTGCAGAACTTCTCGCACGCCAATGTGCGGCTGCGCCTGGGCTGGCTGGGCCGCGTGGGCGAGCGCGTGCTGGTGGGCCCGCTGTTCCACCGCCACCACCACATGCTGCGCGACCCCGCTCGGCCCACGCGCCACAACTGCAATTTCGGGCAGGTGCTGCCCTGGTGGGACATGCTGTTCGGCACGGCGCTGTACACCGACGAGCCCGTGCGCCCCACGGGCGTGAGCGACCCCGAGGTGGATGCCGACAACGAGCGCGGGCTGGTCGCCATGCAGTGGCATACGCTCAAGCGGTTCTGGGGGGCGTTTCGCCGGCGCGAGGGCTGGCGGCTGGGCGATGTGTCCTTCGGGCCGGGCTACCGGCCCATCCATGACGATGACGGGGCGCAGAGCCTGCCTGCGGCGGCTACCGGGGCTGCCGGGGCTGCAGGCCCGGCCGCATCGGCACCTCGAACCACTCGATGAAGAACGGCCTGACGGCGCGAGCGCAGGCGGCGGTGCGGGAATGGAGTTTGTGATGGTCAACGCTTTGCCAGAGACGGCCGACCCGGCCAATGCCCCGGACAATGCCCCGGCCCCTCCCGTGGCCGTTTCGCTGGCGCAGGCATTGCGCTTTTGGCTGAAGCTGGGATTTGTCAGCTTTGGCGGGCCTGCGGGCCAGATCGCCCTCATGCACGAGGAGCTTGTGGAGCGGCGCCGGTGGATTTCGGAAAAGCGTTTCCTGCACGCGCTGAACTACTGCATGCTGCTGCCCGGCCCGGAGGCGCAGCAACTGGCCACCTACCTGGGGTGGCTGCTGCACCGGACCTGGGGCGGTGTGCTGGCAGGCGCTTTGTTCGTGCTGCCGTCGATGTTCATCATCATCGCGCTGGCCTGGCTTTACATGGCCCATGGCGATGTTCCGGCGGTGGCGGGCCTGTTCCATGGCATCAAGCCTGCCGTGACAGCGCTGGTGGCACAGGCTGCCTGGCGGATCGGGGCACGGTCGCTCAAGAACCGCTGGCATTGGGGGATTGCCATCGCGGCGTTCGTAGCCATCTTTGCGCTGAATGCGCCCTTTCCGCTGATCGTCCTGGCCGCCGCGGCCATCGGCTTCGTGGGCGGCAAGTGGCAGCCCGCCGCGTTTGGCGCGGACGCCCGCCACGCCCCAGGGGAACAGCGCCCGCCAGCAAGGCCCGCGCTCATCGACGACGACACCCCCACGCCGCCCCACGCCCGGTTTGCGTGGCGGCGCTTCTGGCGGACCCTCATGGCTTGCCTGGCCCTGTGGCTCGCCGCCATCGCCAGCCTTGCCGCGCTGTACGGGCCGCAGTCCACGCTGGTGCGGATGGGCTGGTTCTTCACCAAGGCAGCCTTGATGACGTTCGGGGGCGCCTACGCCGTGCTGCCCTACGTCTACCAGGGGGCGGTAGAGCATTTCCACTGGCTGACGGCGGCGCAGATGATGGATGGCCTGGCCCTGGGCGAGACCACGCCCGGCCCGCTCATCATGGTGGTTTCCTTCGTCGCCTTCGTGGGGGGGTGGTCAAAGGCCATTTTCGGAGCGGACTCGCTGGTGCTTGCGGGCGCCGTGGCCGCCACGGTGGTGACTTTCTTCACCTTCCTGCCCTCGTTTCTTTTCATCCTGCTGGGCGGCCCCTTCATCGAATCGACCCATGGCAACCTGAAGTTCACGGCCCCGCTGGCCGGGATCACCGCCGCCGTGGTCGGGGTCATCGTGAACCTGGCCGTCTTTTTTGCCTGCCACGTCGTCTGGCCGCAGGGGCTGGGCGGGGGCATCGACTGGGCGTCGGTAGCGATCGGCCTGGCGGCTGCCATCGCGCTGCTGCGCTTCAAGGTCCATGTGATCCCTGTCATCGGGGCCGCTGGCCTGGCGGGGCTGCTGCTTCGCCTCTGGTCCTGAAGTGGCCGCGGGCCGGCCGCAGGGGGACGGCAGGCCCGCAGGTCCATTCGTTCGCACGGGCCCCGGGGTGCGCTGTCCAGAAAAGCAGAACAATCGACCGGCCTGCGCGCATCGGGGCCGCCTTGCCGGCCGCCTGGGCCGCGACGGATTCCGTAGCGGTTCGATACAGACTCGCTGCGGACCACGCTTGGGCCGGGCCATGGCATAGGGCACACTGGCCGGCGTTCGCGGCGCGCGCCGGCCCGGCCCCCCCCTTTTTTTGACAGAGGAACTCCATGACGCACTTGCGGCTTTCCACCCTGCCCTCCCGCATGGCGCTGATGGCCCTGATGGCCCTGGCGGCGGCGCTGGCGCTGCCGGGCTGCAAACAGCACCCCGATACGGCATCGATGGAGGCTGCAACGGCGGTGCCCATGGCGGGCGGCGCGGGCCTCAAGCAAAACCGCGCCGCCGCCCCGCAGGCCGAAGATGCCGCGGCGGCCGCACCGGCGCAGGACGAGATGGCGCTGCGCTACCTGGCCGTGCGCCAGGAGTTGAACGTGGAGGTGCCCCAGGCCCGGCTGGCCGATGCCTGGGGCCAGGTGCGCGACCTGTGCGCCACGCTGCGCTGCGAGCTGCTGTCGGCATCGCTGCTGCGCGAGTCGCCCCAGCAGCCCGGCCATGCCCTGCTGGAGATGCGCGTGGCGCCGGCCGACGTGGACCGGCTGCTGGGCACGCTGGCCGGCGTGGCCACCATCGTGTCGCAGAACACCGTGAGCGAGGACAAGACGGCCGAGGTGATCGACGTCGAGGCGCGCATCAAGAACCGCACCGAGTTCCGCGACAGCCTGCGCCTGATGCTGCGCGACACCACCACCAAGCGCACCATGGCCGACCTGCTGGAGATCCAGCGCACGCTGTCGGACACGCAGGCCGAGCTCGATGCCTATGCGGCCCAGCGCAAGGTGCTGGAGCAGCAGACCCGCAAGCAGCACATCCAGATCCAGTTCAGCCCCACGCGCACCCTGGTGCAGGGCGGCGGCAGCTACAGCCCCATAGGCCGTGCGCTGCGCGAGGCCGGCAACGTGCTGGCCGAGAGCGTGGCCGCCCTCATCACCTTCGCGGCGGCCGTGCTGCCCTGGCTGCTGCTGGTGGTGCTGCCGCTGGGCTGGATCACGCGGGTGCTGTGGCGGCGCCGGCGTGCGCGGAAGGCCTGAGGCCGGGCTCCTGATGCCTCAGGCCTTGCAGCCACCGGCCTGCGCGCATGCCACGGGGCGCGGTGCACGGCCCGGCGCGAAGACCCACAGGCAGGCCAGCGCCAGCACGAAGGCGCTGGCGGCGCCATAGGCGGTGACCGCGCCGAAGCCGGCCGCCAGGGCCTCGGCCATCTGCCCCGGCTGCAGGCCGGCAGGCGGCATGGCCGCGACGTCCCCCGAGGCGATCTTCTCCGCCATCGCGCGCAGCGCCGCCGCATCCTGGCCCGGCGCGGCGCCCAGCCCGTTGCGCAGGGCGGCCAGCACGCCTTCCAGCAGGATGAAGCCCATGATGGCGATGTTGAGCGTCAGCGAGACCATGCGCGCGCTCATGTCGGCGCCCGATGCCATGCCCGCGCGCTCGGCCGGCACGGCGGCGGTGCTGGTGTTGGAGACCGGCGTATTGGTCAGCCCCAGGCCCAGCCCCGCGACCACGCAGCCCGCGATCAGCAGCGCGGCCGGTTGCGCCGGCGCGGTGCCGGCCCACATGAGCGCAAAGCCCAGGCCGATGGTGGCCAGGCCTGCAGGAATCACCACGCCCGGCTGGTAGCGCAGGGACAGGCGCTCGGCCAGCGGCGGCACGAACAGGGTGGGCAGGGTATAGGCCAGCAGCGCCAGCCCGGTCTGCAAGCCGTCGTAGCCGCGCACCGCGTGGAAGTAGATGGGCAGGTAGACGATGAAGGGCCAGAAGCTGAAGTTCATGCCCATCGAGCCCAGCAGCGCGCCCGAGAAGCGGCGGTTGCCGAACATCGAGAATTCGACCATGGGGTGCGCGCTGCGGGTCTCGGCCAGCACGAAGCCCGCAAAGCCCGCCACGGACAGGCCCAGGATGGACAGCGCCGCCGCGCTGCCGAAGCCCAGCACCGGGCCCTGGGTCACGAACAGCACGAGGCAGAACACCGCCGCCGACAGCGTCAGCATGCCGGCGATGTCCAGGCGGCCGGCGCCGCCATCGCGCGACTCCTGCACGCCGGCCCGGCTCAGGCCCAGCGTGACCACGGCCAGCACGCCATGGACCAGGAACACCCAGGGCCAGCCGGCCAGCGCCAGGATGGCGCCGCCGACGATGGGGCCGAAGCCCAGCCCCACGCCGAAGACCACGCCCCACCAGGCAAAGGCCGTGGCGCGTTCGCGTCCGTCGCGGAACTGGCTGGCCAGGATGGCGAGCATGCAGATCAGCATCAGGGCCGCGCCCAGGCCCTGCAGGAAGCGCGCGGCGATCAGCAGCGGCGCGCTGGCGGCCAGCCCGCAGGCCAGCGAGGTGAGGCCGAAGGCGACGATGCCGATGTGGAACAGGCGCCGGCGCCCGTAGCGGTCGGCCAGCGTGCCCACGGCCATCAGGATGGAGGTCATGGCGATGGTGTAGGCCGCCATGATCCATTGGAGCTGGCTGAAGCTGGCCTGCATCTGCCGCTCCAGCGTGGGAAGGATGGGCGGCACGCTGGAGATTTCCAGCCCCAGCATCAGCGCGGACAGACAGACGGCGGCCAGCGCATAGCAGCCCTGGCGGCGAAGAGGTTCATTCATTGAAAAGGCTTCCTGACATTGCGAAAACATGGCGCGGCCACCCGGCATGGCGGGCCCCACGCCCTGCCTGGGCATGGTAGGAAGCGGGCATTCATTGCACAACGCTATGCTCGAACATATCTAAGACAACATTTCCGGATAGATCATGAACCGACCCACGCTGGATGTGGATTCCGTGCAGGCCTTCGTGAGCATCGCCGAGCTGCAAAGCTTCACCAAGGCCGCCGATGCGCTGGGCAGCACGCAGGGCGCCATCAGCGTCAAGCTCAAGCGGCTGGAGCAGCGCCTGGGCTGCAAGCTGATCGAGCGCACGCCCCGCCAGGTGCGCCTGTCGGCCCAGGGCACGCTGTTCCTGCAGGCGGCGCGCGAATTCATCGCCGCGCACGACCGTGCGCTGGCCGAGCTGAGCGCCGAGCGCCGGCACTTCCGGCTGGGCATCGCCATGCATGTGGCCGGGCCCGAGATCGCGCTGCTGCTGGCGCGACTCAATGAGCGCGATCCGGCGCTGACCATCGAGGTGCGGCTGGAAAACTCCCGCAGCCTGCTGGACGACTTCGACCGCGCCGAACTCGATGCGGTGATCGTGCGCCAGGAAGATGACCGGCGCGATGGCGAGGACCTGGGCCCCGAGCATTTCGGCTGGTTCGCCGCGCCGGGCTTTTGCCCGCGCCCCGGCGAGCCGCTGCGCCTGGCCGCGCTGCTGCCCTGCTGCGGCGTGCGCGACATCGCCGCGCAGACGCTGCATGCCGCAGGCATCGCCTGGACCGAGGTGTTCGTGGGCGGCAGCGCCGCCGTGGCGGCGGCCGTCTCGGCGGGC
Source organism: Comamonas sp. (assembly GCA_041984925.1). GTDB lineage: Bacteria > Pseudomonadota > Gammaproteobacteria > Burkholderiales > Burkholderiaceae_C > Comamonas. The sequence continues at coordinate 4,772 of JBHIXF010000085.1, read as the reverse complement.
CTGGCGGTCTCGGTGTTCTCCTGCCGGCTGGCGCCGCCGGACACCATCGAGGTCAGCCAGCGCTTCGGCCTGCCCGCCCTGCCCTCGTCGCGCATCATGCTGCACTCCACGCTGACGGACCGGCGCTCGCGCGAGGCCTTGCGCACGCTGGTCGCGGCCTACCGCGAGCACCAGGGCCCGGCAGTTTGAACCGCGATGGAAGGCTGCCGCGCCGCGCTCAGCGCAGCAGCAGGATCACCGCGCCACAGGCCAGCCCCGTGCCCGCCAGCCCCAGCCAGGCGTGCCGCGCGCTGCGCGCGGCAAAGCACCAGATGGCCGCGCCGGTGTAGAAGGCAAAGCCCAGCAGCCCGCCCGCCTGCACGCCTTCGGCGCGCGTGCCCAGGCCCAGCCCGGGCCAGGAGACGGCCAGCGCCGATGCCCCCAGCGCGGCCACCGCATAGCTGCCCGGCAGGCCGGCCAGCACGCGGCTGGCGATGGCGCCCCAGGGCGTGGCCCGGCCGTTCGCGGCCACCTTGGCGGGCGCGGTTTTTTTCACGGCGGATGCACGCCCGCCGCGGCGCACGCGCCAGGCCATGGCGGCCAGCGCCAGCCCCAGCGCCAGCGCCGTCAGCTCCACGCCCGCGCGCTGCCAGTCGCCGGCCAGGGCATAGCCCCCCAGGTGCTGGCCCGTGGTGGCGAGGTTGAGCAGCGGCAGCAGCAGGCACAGCAGGGCCGCGGCCGCGAGCTGCTCGCACCAGGCGCGGCCTGCGGGCCCGGGCCGAACAGCGGCATGCACCAGCGTGGCCAGCCAGGCGAGGAAGAAGCAGCGGATCTCCCAGCCCTGGCGCCCCGCCAGCTCGGCGGGCAGCAGGCGGTTGGCCCAGAAATAGGCGATGCAGGCCACGGCGATGCCTGCGACGGCGGCGATGTTGAGCACCTCGATGGCGCGGTAGGCGCGCGGTGTGAAGGCGCCGAATTCCTGGGCGCTTTTCTGGCGCCGCTTGACCATGAACAGCACCGTGCCCGTGGCCACCATGGCCATGCCCAGCAGGCCGCTGAGGAAGTACAGCCACTTCATGGTCCAGCCGCCGAAGGTCACCAGGTGCAGGGCATTCATCACGCCATGGACCGGGCTGGCGCTCTTGCCCCCGCCCGATGGGCGCGCCTGCAGCAGCGCGCCGCTGGCGCCGTCGAAAAGCGCCTGGGGCGCCGCCGCGAGGATGTCGCGCCCGTCCTGCGGCGCCTCGCCATGGACCTGCACCAGCATGGCGGCGTCGCCAGGATGCTCGACCACGATCATGCGCGGCACGCTGCCGGTCAGGGCGCGGGCCTGCCGCAGCATGGGCGCGAGGTCGGCCAGCGTGGCTGGCTCCCCCGTGGGCGTGCGCCGCGGCGGCGCGGCCTCGCCGGACAGCTCTTGCTGCATGCGTGCATGGGCACCGTCGCCGTCGCCATAGGCGGCCTTCAGCGGCCAGGGCATGTAGCTGGCGTAGAAGACGGTCAGCCCGGTATAGCCGATGACGAACAGGAAGGGCAGCGTCAGCACGGCCGTGGCGTTGTGCGCATCCAGCCACGAGCGCTGGCCCTTGCCGGGCCGGAAGGTGAAGAAGTCCGCGAAGATGCGCCGGTGCACGGCCACGCCCGAGACGAGGGCCACCAGCATGAACAGGGTCACCGCGCCCACGGCCCAGAAGCCCGCCATGCCGCCGTGCAGCGCGTAGTGGAAGGACATGAAATGGCGCCCGCCCTCGGTCTCGCGCCCCCAGGGCATGGGCAGCGGCGCGCCCGTGGCCGGGTCCATGGCCTGCAGGCCGGGCCCGTCCCCGGTCGCCCAGGCCAGCAGCAGCGCGTCCCCCGCCTGCTGGGGCAGATCGATGCGCCAAAAGCGCGCGCCTGCGGCCTGCGCCTGCAGGTAGGCGGCGGCCGCCCGCAGCGCGGCGCCGCCGCCGGCCTGCTGCGCACCGGGCACCGCAGGCACCGAGGGCCGCGCCTGCATCCAGTGCGTGATCGGCTGGCGGAATACGCTGAGCGTGCCCGCCAGCATGATGGCGCACAGCAGCCAGCCGGCCACCAGGCCGCACCAGGTGTGCAGCCCGGACATGGATTGGCGAAAAGAAGACTTCATATCCGCCCCACCCTGCCACTCGCCTCGCTCCCGGCGGCCCCGGCACGCGCTGGCCCAACCCAGGGACACCTAGCAAGCGCCGCCGCGCAGCGAGGGTGTCGTCCCCTTGGGGGAAGCGGCAAAGCCGCACAGGGGGGGCTCATCTCAGAAAGTCCCCCTCAAAGTGAGCGTTGCATTGCGCGGCATGCCGTAGTAGGAGCCGTTGCGCGCGCCGCCGATGGCCGCCCAGTAGGTCCTGTCGGTCACGTTGCCGACGTTGAGCGCGGCCGTCCACTGGCGGTTGATGCGGTAGGAGGCACGCAGGTCCAGCACGGCATGGCCGGGGTTTTGCACGTTGTCCACGCGCGCATGGCTTTGCGCGCTGAGGTTGGCGCCCACCGTCCAGGCCGACCATTCGCCAGGCAGCCGGTAGCTGGTGGACAGGCGCAGCAGGCTGCGCGGGGTGTCGCTGCTCAGCGGGCTGCCTTCGTCGTCGCGCGTGTTCAGCCAGGTGTAGCCGCCCGCCACCTGCCAGCCGCGCGCCAGCTCGCCGCCGATCTCGGCGTCGAACCCCTTGCTGCGCAGCACACGGGCGTTGCGGTAGCAGTCGTTGGTGGTCACGCCGGGGCAGCGGCCTTCGTTGACGAAGTCCTGCACGGCCACGTCGCGCTTCTTGATGTCGAACACCGAGAAGGCCAGGTTGAGCCTGCGCTCGAACAGCTCGCCCTTGACGCCGGCCTCGTAGTTGGCGCCCACGGCGGGCTTGAGGCGGCTGCCGTCCACGCTGGCGTACTGCGACTGCGGCACGAAGGTGCTGGTGTAGCTGGCATAGACCGACCAGCGCGGATCGATGTCGTAGACCAGGCCCGCGTAGGGGGTGAACTGGCTGTTCTGGCGATAGTCGTTGGTCAGGCTGCCGGTGTAGTAGTCGCTGGAGCGGAATTGGTACCAGTTCAGGCGCCCGCCCAGGTGCAGGTGCAGGCGTTCGGCCAGCTCGAAACGCCCGCTGCCGTACAGGCCCAGCTGCTGGCGGCGCTCCCTGAGGCCGAAGTCATGGGCGGGCATGGCGGGCTCGGGGAAGCGGGAGTGGTCGAAGTCGAAGATGTCCAGCGGCACGATCTCCCCCGAGGACGCGGTCTGCGTGAGCATCTTCTGCAAGGTCCAGCTCGTGCCGAACATGAGCTTGTGCGTGCCGCCCAGCGCATGGAAGCTGCCCGTGACGCTGGCATCCAGCCCCGTGGCATCGATGTCGCGCGCGATGAAGTCGTTGCCCGCATAGCGCAGGCCCTGCAGGGTGGCGGGGTCGATGGCGCCGCGCGCCGAGCCCAGCTTCTGGTCGATGGTGGTCCTGCTGCGGTTGAGCGTGAGCCTGGCCACCCAGTCGCCGTCCATGCGGTGCTCGATCTCGCCGAACACGTCGTCGACCCGGGCTTCGTGCCGGTTCCAGCGCTGGCCCAGCGAGGTGGAGCGCGGCAGGCCCAGCGAGGCCCCGTTGGAGTAGCTGGGCAGGCCGAAGATGCTGTAGCCGTCGATGTCCGAGCGCTGGTGGCGGTAGCCGGCCGTGGCCTTGGTGCCCGCGCCCAGGTCGGCCTCGATCACGCCGTAGAGCATGGGCGACTTGGAGTGCACCAGGTCGATGAAGCTGTGGCGGTCGGTGTAGGCGACCACCACGCGGCCGCGCACCGTGCCGGCCTCGTTGAGCGCGCCGCCGCCGTCGATCTCGGTGCGCAAGTTGCGCCAGGAGCCGATGCTCTGCGCGAAGTCGAAGTGCTTTTCCGCGCGCGGGCGCTTGCGCACCATGTTGACCACGCCGCTGGGGTCGCCCGCGCCCACCACCAGGGCGCCCGCGCCGCGCAGCACCTCTACGCGGTCGAGGATGGCCGTGTCCATGGGCACCCAGCCCGTGGGGCTGTAGGTGCCGCCGGCCACGCCGTCGAGCAGGTAGTTGGCGTCGGGGATCTCGTAGCCGCGCAGCATGTAGACATGGGCGCCGAAGTTGCGCTGGGACTTGGAGGTGCCCGTGGTCTGGGCGATCACGTCCTCGACGGTGGACAGGTTCTGGTCGTCCATCTGCTGGCGCGTGACCACGGTGACCGACTGGGGCGTCTCGCGGATGGACTGCTCCATCTTGCCGATGCTCAGCGCGCGCGTGGTGTAGGAGCCGGTCTGCTCGGTCGTGGGGCTGACGATGGCCTGCGCCGTGACGCGCTCCTCGGCCAGGGCCTGGCCGCTGAGGCCGCGCCGGGCGGAGGTGCCACCCGCGCTGCGCCACCTCGGCGCCCCCATCGCGCGCGTCGGCCTCGCCGTCGTCTTCATCTGGTTCGGCGTCCTCAAGCCCCTCGGCCTCAGCCCCGCCGCCGACCTCGTCGCGCGCACCATCTACTGGGGCGCCGACCCCGACTGGTTCATCCCCCTCCTCGGCTGGTGGGAGGTCGCCATCGGCGTCTGCCTCCTCGACCCCGCCCGTTGGCTCCGATTCCCCCCCGTCCTCACCCGCGTCGGCATCCTCCTCCTCTTCCTCCAGATGCCCGGCACGTTCCTGCCCCTCGTCATCCTCCCCGACATCACGTGGCAGCGACCCTTCGTGCCCACCATGGAGGGGCAGTACATCATCAAGAACGTCGTCCTCATCGCCGCCGCCCTGTACCTGGGCGGCCTCGTCCGGGCCGACGCCGCCGCGGGCCCAGCG
>JBHIXF010000084.1:0-23771 GCA_041984925.1 Comamonas sp. | reverse complement strand
CGCTGGTGCAGGCCCACCCATGAACCGGATACGACAACCGATGCAGATGAAGATGCAGCGATCGACACTTCACTACACGGGCCTGTGCCTGGCCGCCGCGCTGCTGGCCGGCTGCTCCACGCAGGCCGCCTACCAGCGCCCGCTGCTGGACGTGCCGGCCCAGTTCAAGGAAGCCACGCCCGAGGCGGCGGCCTCCGGCATCTGGCGCCCCGCCGATCCTTCGCGCGCGGCCGTGCCCGAGCGCTGGTGGGAGCTGTTCGGCGACGAGGCGCTCAACCGCCTGCAGCAGCAGGCCGCTGCCGGCAACCAGAGCATCGCCCAGGCCGCGGCCCGGCTGCGCGCGGCCCAGGCCGCGGTGGCCAGCAGCCAGGCCGGGCTGTTTCCCACGCTGGGCAGCACGGCCGGGGCCACGCGCTCGCGCAGCGGCGCAGCCTCGGGCACCAGCGGCAGCACGGGCAACATCTCGACCAATTACTCGCTGGGCCTGAACGCCAGCTGGGAGCTGGACCTGTGGGGCCGCGTGGCGGGCACGGTCAGCGCCAGCCAGGCCAGTGCCCAGGCCAGCGCCGACGACCTGGCCGCCGCGCGCCTGTCGGCCCAGGCCTCGGTCACCCAGACCTATTTCTCGCTGCGCGCGGCCGAGGCCAATGTGCGGCTGCTGCAGGAGACGCTGCAAAGCTACGAGCAAAGCCTCAAGCTCACGGGCAACCGCTACCGCGCGGGCGTGGCCTCGTCGGCCGATGTGGCCCAGGCCGAGGCGCAGTACAAGAGCACCCAGGCCCAGCTCATCGAGTCGCAGACCAGCCGCGCCCAGCTCGAACATGCGCTGGCCGCGCTGCTGGGCCTGGCGCCGGGTGCCTTCAGCCTGGAGGCCGGCGCCGACCTGCCCGCCCCGCCCGGGGTGCCGGCCATGCTCTCGTCCCAACTGCTGGAGCAGCGCCCTGACATCGCGGCGGCCGAGCGCCGCGTGGCCGCCGCCAATGCCCAGGTCGGCGTGGCGCGCGCGGCCTTCTTCCCGGCGCTCACGCTGTCGGCCACGGCCGGCTACCGGGGCGCTTCGCTGTCCAACCTGGTGAGTGCGCCCAACCTGTTCTGGTCGCTGGGGCCGTCGCTGGCGCTGGCGCTGTTCGACGGCGGCGCGCGCACGGCGGCCGTGGAGTCGGCGCGGGCCTCGCTGGACCTGGCGGCCGCCACCTACCGCCAGACCGTGCTGACGGCGCTGCAGGAGGTGGAGGACAACCTGGTCTCCGCCGCCGCGCTGGCGCGCGAGCAGCAGGTGCAGATCGAGGCCGTGGCCGCGGCCCAGCGCGCGCTGGACGTGGTCAACAACCAGTACCGCGCAGGCACCGTGGCCTACCTCAACGTGCTCAGCGCCCAGGCCACGGTGCTGTCGGCGCGGCGCAGCCTGATCGATGTGCGCAACCGGCGCCTGGCGGCCGTCAACACGCTGCTCAAGAACGTGGCGGGCCGCTGGCAGCCGCTGGCTGCGCCGTAGGCCTACGCGTGCCGGCGCCGCTCCGTGAGAGCATGCAGGCTGCACCGAACCGGAGAACAGAGGATGACCACACCACTTGCCCCCCGCCCGCGCGTGGCCGCCATGGCCCTGGCGGCCTTCACCGCGCTGCTGGCCGGCTGCGGCCAGGAGGGCTCGGCTTCGCGCGAAGGATTTCCGCTGGCCGAAGTCCACCGTTCCGATCAGCCGCTGCCCGACAAGCCGCTGCTGGGCGAGCCCGTGATCACGGCCGCGCAGGTGCTGCCGCATGCCAAGGCCGATGCGCACGAGCCGCTGCCGCCGGCCGTGCCCCTGCCCTCGGCACAGGCCGCGGCCACCGGCCCTGCCGATGCGCCGGGCGCGGGCGAAGGCGGCGTGAACCCTGCCGCCGGGCAGGCGGCGGCCATCATCGATGGCCAGGGTTCCCAGCATGAGCTGGGCGCGCCCAAGTAGGCGCTGCCCCGCGCTTCAGTCGCCGATGCCGAAGGCCTCGGCCAGCGCCTGGCCGAAGGCGGCGCTGCCACTGAGCGAGAGGCTGACCGTGGTGCGCCCCTCGCCGGCTGCCGCCGAGTGCAGCGTGGCCGACCGCGCGTCGAAGCGCCAGGGCAGGGGATGGCCGGCGCCGTCCTGGGCCTGCAGCTCGTAGTCCCAGTCGCCGCCTTCCTCGACGGGGCCGCGCCGTCCGGCAAAGCTGCCATGCGCCCAGCGCAGCAGCCGTTCGATGTCGGCGGCCAGGGCCGGCACGCGGGCCGCCGCCACGCTGGCCAGGGCATCCCAGCAGCCCGTGCCCTCGTCGTCTTCGCTGTAGTCGAAATCAAGGTAGTCAAGAGGCATGGCGCAGTGTGAAAAGTGGTCCGTGGAAAAGCCCGGCATTGTGCCGCGTGCACAATCGCAGGGTTCCATGCAGTGGAAATACATGAAGATGCAAGCAGATGGGCTGCCGCGGCGGCAGCAGATGGATGGGGGGGCGGCGCCCGTGGTAGTGGCTGCGCAGGCCCTGTGTTTCGGCTACCCGGGCCTGCCGCTGTGGGATGGCGCTTCGCACCAGTGGCGCGCGGGGCTGAACCTGGTGCGCGGCGGCGAAGGCTGTGGCAAGACCAGCCTGCTGCAGGCGCTGGCGGGGCAGTTGCCGCCGCAGTCCGGCCGTGTCGAGCAGGCGCAGGGCCTGCAGGATGGCGGCCTGTTCTGGAAGGACCCGCGGGCGCCCCTGCCCGAGGCCGAGCGCCAGCAGCCCGCGCGGGACTGGGTCCAGGCCATGCGCGCGGCCCACGCCGGCTGGGACGAGGCGGCCTGGCAGTCGCATGTGCGGGGCCTGGGCCTGGAGCCGCACCTGGACAAGCCCTTGCTGGCACTGTCCACGGGCAGCCTGCGCAAGCTGTGGATGGCGGCCGGCTGGGCCAGCGGTGCGCCGCTGCTGCTGATCGACGAGCCGCTGGCGGCGCTGGACCGCAGCGCCATCGACTACGTGCAAAAGACCCTGGCCGGCTTCGCCTGGCCGCGCCAGCAGGGCCGTGCGGCACGCTGCGTGATCGTCGCGCACTGGGACGAGATGCAGGGCATCGAGTGGGACGATGTGCTCGACCTGCCCGAGCAGGGACCGCTGCGCTGAGCCCGTGGCAGCGGCCTACATGGCCTTGAAGCGCTGGGCGTGGAGCCGGCTCACGGCCAGCCGTTCGGGACGCTCGCGCAGGTGCAGCCACAGCCTGCCGGCCTCGTCGCGCTGCGCGCTGGCCACGCACGCCATGCGCACCACCGTGCCCCGGTGCACCTGCCAGAAGGCCTGGGGGTCGAGCCGGGGCAGCAATTCCTTGAGCGGCGTGCGCACCAGGTATTCGCGCGACGGGGTGAGCACGCGCACATACTTGTCCGCAGCCTCGAAGTAGACGACGTCCTGCACCGGCACCATCTGGATCTGCGTGCCCACGCCTGCCTGGATCATCTGCAGCGGCGGCTCGGCGCCTGCCGCGGCCGTGGCGCCGGCCAGCAGGTGCAGCTGCTCCAGCGCCCGCGCCAGCAGGGCGCCCTCGGGGGCCGTCTGGCGCTGTGCCAGCAGCTCGCGCAGGCGCTGCACGCTGCGCGCCAGGCGCTCGGGCTGCACGGGCTTGAGCAGGTAGTCCACGGCCTGGGCCTCGAAGGCGTCCATGGCGTACTGGTCATAGGCCGTCACGAACACCAGGACGGGAAAGGGCTGCGATTCGGGCCAGGCGTCCGCCAGTTCGGCGGCCGCCTCCAGGCCGCTTTGGCCCGGCATGCGGATGTCGAAGAACAGCACATCGGGCTGCAGCGCCAGCGCCTGCCGCGCCGCGCTCAGTCCGTCGCCCACCATGGCGGCGACCTGCAGTTCGGGCCAGGCGCGGGCCAGGGCCTGGCGCAGGTCCTCGGCCAGCAGGGGTTCGTCTTCTGCGATCAGCGCGCGTGGGGTTGCAGTCATGTCAGCCAGCGTGGGTCAGGAGGATTCTTGCCAGGGTGCCCCCTTCGGGGCGGGTGGCCAGCTCGAAGCGGGCGGTGTCGCCGTAGCGGCTGGCCAGCCGCTCGCGCAGCTGGGCCGTGCCGAAGCGGCTGCCGGGGGTGGCCGGTGCCGGGGCGGTGGCATCCAGGCCCATGCCGTCGTCCGCCACGGTCAGCTCCAGCCCGGCGCCATCCGTGCGGCGCGCGCGCACCTCGATATGGCCGCCTTCGAGCTTGGGCTCCAGGCCGTGGCGTATGCAGTTTTCCACCAGCGGCTGCAGCAGCAGCGGGGGCACCGGCACCTGGGCCAGGTCCCCGGGCAGCTCCAGCGTATAGCGCAGGCGCGGTCCCATGCGGATGGACATCAGCGCCAGGTAGTCGCGCAGGCGCGCGAACTCCTCGCCCAGCGCGTGCTCGGTGCTGCGCGATCCGTCCAGCGTGGCGCGCAGGTAGGCGATCAGGTGGTCCAGCATGGCCCGGGCGCGCTGCGGGTCCGAGCCCACGAGCACGCGCAGATTCGCCAGGGTGTTGAACAGCATGTGCGGCTCCAGCTGCGCCTGGAGCAGCGTGAGCCGGGCCTCGGCGGCCTGGCGGCGGGCCTGCTCGGCCTGCATCTGCAGGTGGCGCGAATAGCCCAGCAGAAAGAAAACCAGCGACATCACCGTGCACGCGGTGACCGTGACGGCCAGCGGAATCCACAGGCTGTACATGAGGGAGCTGGTGGCCTGAGGCTCGGCCCATTGCCTGTAGAGGCTGCCTATGGCCGAGCCGAGCACGAAGCCCGTCACGACGCCGGTCAGCACCAGGGCGGCGCCGCGCCATCCGCCGGGCCAGGGAATGTCCTGGCCCCGGCTCAGCCGCCAGCGGCCCAGCTCGATGGTCAGCCAGCTGATGAGGCCGATGGACAGCGAGTACACGAGATTCACGTCCCAGCGGCTTTGCTTGAACAGGCTGAACGCGGCCGCGATCAGGGCGCAGGCGGCAAGCGTCACCATGCCATGGCGCACCAGCATGGCCCGCTCCAGGGGGTGTTCCTGTGCGGCCTGCGGTGGGTTGGGATGGGAGGCGTCAGGCATGGTGGCCCATGGTAATGCCATGGCGTGCTCAAAGGTCCTGGCGTGCTCGCAGCGCCTGCCGCTCGCGCTCCACCAGACGCGCGTGCCAGCCGTTGCCGGGCAGGGACAGCCAGGCCACGGCGCCATGGATGGCCAGCCCCAGGCCCCAGCCCAGGGCCGGGAACAGGGGCCAGCTGTGGCCCCGCGACAGCGCCAGCGCCGCCAGGCCCAGGTTGACCAGCAGGTAGACGCCGGCGTGGATGTACCAGCCCAGCTTGGCTCCTGCGCGGCGGCGCGCCAGGTGTTCCAGGGCATGGGGGCCGCTGCGGTCGGGGGTGTCGGGTGTGCGCATGGGGCAGTTCTCCGTCTGTGGGAAGGTGGAAGTCACAGCAGGCCCAGCTGGTGCCACAGCAGGCCGCCCAGGTAGCGGCCGGGCAGCAGCGTGAACAGGCCGGCGACGATGCAGGCGCCGATGTAGACGCTGCGGATGATCTGGCGATGGCCGGCGATGTTGCCGCGGTACAGGTGCCAAAGGGAGCGCCCGATGCCGGCGAGCGAGAGCGGGACCAGCAGATGGATGGGGGTGTAGCCGCCCCAGTTGGGCAGGCTGAAGTCGCGGATGAAGCAGGCCGAGAGGGCGGCGCCCGCCATCAGCGTGACGAAGGCGTAGCCTGCCGCGCGGTGCAGGCGCGGATGCGCGGCACCCCGGCGGCGGGACCACAGCGCGACCGGCCCGATGGCCGTGGCGGCCAGGGCGGCGCTCATGTGGATGGCGATCAATGGGGTCAGTTGCATGGCAGGGCTTTGGCGGGCTGGGCAGGACCGCACTGTCGCCGCCGCACCGCGCCGGCGCCAGCGCCCTGCGACGGACGGCCGTTGCGGCGCCGCCAGCTGCGCCTGCGGCGCGCCGCCTGCCCCCGCGCGCCGGCAACAGCAAAGCCACCGAAACGGTGGCTTTCAGGAAAGCGGGGGGCGGTCGCCAGGGGGCATGGCCCGGAGGCTGGGTCCCGTCCCCCGGCGCGAAGCGCCTGCGGGCCTAGCCCTTTTTCAGGCATTCGCTCATGAACGCCTTGCGCTCATCGCCCTTCTTGCCCGCGGCATCGGCGTTGCAGGTCTTCATGCGTTCCTGCTGGCGCTTCTTGCCATCGGACAGGCAGGACTTCATGAATTCCTTGCGCTCGTCGCCCTTCTTGCCGGCGGCTTCGGTGTTGCAGGTGCCCATGAGGTTTTGCTGGGCGGTGGGGGCCTTGCCCTCGGCGGCCAGCCCCAGGCTGCAGGCCAGCGAGACCATGGCGAGAACAACGATTTTTTTCATGATGGAATGGTTCTGTGAAGGCGCGCCGAAGGCCGGCGCCCCCTCATTGCAGCACAGCGCCAGGGGCCGCGCAATCTCGCGCGGCGGCCGTTGTAAAAGTTTGCGATTGCGGTCGTCGGACCCTGCTGCGCGGGGCGGACACGGCTTGCGCAGCGCCGATAATCGACGCTTTTCGCACTGCTGCAGGAAGTTCCCGTGGACATTATTTTGCTGGTCAAGGCCGCCATCATGGGCGTGGTCGAGGGCCTGACCGAGTTTCTCCCCATCTCATCGACCGGGCACCTGATCCTGGCCGGCTCGCTGCTGGGCTTCGACGACGCCAAGGCCAAGGTCTTCGACATCGCCATCCAGACCGGCGCCATCTTCGCCGTGGTCCTGGTCTATTGGCAGAAGATCCGCGCCACCGTGGTCGAGCTGCCCACGAGCCGCCAGGCGCAGAAGTTCGCGCTCAACGTCCTCATCGGCTTCCTGCCCGCCGTGGTGCTGGCGCTGATCTTCGGCAAGTTCATCAAGGCCCATCTGTTCACGCCCACCGTGGTGGCCACCACCTTCATCCTGGGCGGCTTCGTCATCCTGTGGGCCGAGCGCCGCCCGGCCTCGGCCACGCGTGTGATGACGGTGGACGAGATGACGCCGCTGGACGCCCTGAAGGTCGGCCTGGTGCAGTGCCTGGCCATGATTCCCGGCACCAGCCGCAGCGGCGCCACCATCATCGGCGGCATGCTGATGGGGCTGTCCCGCAAGGCGGCGACCGACTTCTCGTTCTTCCTGGCCATTCCCACGCTGATCGGCGCGGGCGTCTACAGCCTCTACAAGGAGCGGGCCCTGCTGTCGGCCGCCGACATCCCCCTGTTCGCCGTGGGCCTGGTGTTTTCCTTCATCAGCGCCTGGCTGTGCGTGCGCTGGCTGCTGCGCTATATCTCGACCAACAGCTTCGTGCCGTTTGCCTGGTACCGCATTGCCTTCGGCATCATCGTGCTGCTGACGGCCTTCACGGGGGCCGTGAGCTGGAGCGAGGGCTGACGGCGGCCCCGGCTGCCGGCTGCCGGCGCACAAGCCACCTCCTGCAGGTGGCTTTTTCATGTGCGGGGCAGGGCTCAGGCCTCGGGGCCGAGCAGGTTCAGCAGCGAAGCCTCGATGGCCGCCGCCGTGGCGTGCGGCCGCTCCATGGGAAACAGGTGGCTGCCGTCGAGCATCATGATGCGCCCGCGCGTGATGCGGCGCGTGAGATCCATGCCGACCTGGCGCATCTCCACCGAGGCGCGCCCGCCGATGAAGGCGGCCGGGCAGCGCAGCGGGTGGTGGTGCAGCAGCGAGGCCAGGTTGTGCGGCAGGGTGTTGTAGATGGCCGTCTCCACCTCGCGCGTGAAGTGCAGCATGCGCCGGCCGTCCACGTCCTCCAGTCCGCCGCGGACATAGTCCTCGAGCACCTGCGGATGCCATTGCGCGAAGGCCTTCTTGGCGCGGAAGTAGGCCAGGGCCTCCTCGTCGCTGTCCCAGGCGTTGCGCCGGCGCGCGCTGACCTTGCCCGGCGAGACCGAGCCCACGAGCTGCGTGCGCTTGGCCACGCCCACCGCATTGGCGCGCCAGCCGCTGAGCAGGGGCGAGTCGATCAGCAGCACGCCGCGCGCCAGCTCGGGGTGGCGTGCGGCGGCCATGATGCTCAGAAAGCCGCCCAGCGAGTGCCCCACCAGGAAGACGGGGCCGCCCAGGCGTTCGACCTCGGCCCGCGTGAAATCGGCCAGCTGCTCCACCAGGTGGGGCCAGTTGTTGGTGACCGGGTAGCGTGGGTCGTGGCCGAAGCGTTCCACCCCGCATGCGGCGATGCCGCGTCCGGCCAGCAGCGAGAACAGCAGGCGGTAGGTGGGCAGCGCAAAGCTGTTGGCGTGGGAGAACACCACGGGCAGCGGCGCGGCCTGCGTGCCGGCGCCCGGCACCGGCCCCGCCGCATTCACGGCTGCGGCTCCTGGGACAAGCTGCTTTGCTGGTGCCCGGTCGGCTGCATGCCGTCGCCGCGCGCTGGCAGGCCAGGTGCGGGCTGCTGGGGCGTCATGGGCGAGGTGGCCAGCCCGTCGGCCGTGGCCGTGCCCGCGCCGCTGTGGTAGGGCTGGCGCAATGCCGCGGGCGGCAGCCGGCCCATGGAGCGCGCCGCCGAGCGCAGCGCGCCGGCCGGTGCGCTGACCTTGGTCAGCGGCTGGGCCTGGCGGCTGTGCACACGGATGGGGATGTCGGAGGCGCTGCCATCCCAGACCGGGTCCTCGATGCTGTCGAAGACATGGCGCAGGCGCTCGCCCCAGCTGTCGTGCAGCATGCGGAAATACGGATTGCTCTCGTCGATGCTGACGATCTTGTCCGAGGCGAAGCGGTCCTTCTCGTAGACGATGAGGTCCAGCGGCAGGCCCACCGAGAGATTGGACTTGAGCGTGCTGTCCATGGACACCAGGGCGCACTTGGCGGCCTCGTCCAGCGGCGTGCGCGGCGTGATGACGCGGTCGAGCACGGGCTTGCCGTACTTGGATTCGCCGATCTGGAAGTAGGGCGTCTCGCTCGTGGCCTCGATGAAGTTGCCGGCCGAGTAGACCTGGAACAGCCGCATGGCCTCGCCCTGGATCTGGCCGCCCAGCACCAGCGAGATGTTGAAGTCCACGCCCGAGCGCGACAGCGCCACGCCGTCGCGCTCGTAGACGTGGCGCACGGCCGCGCCCAGCACGCGGGCGGCATCGAACATGCTGCGCACGTTCCAGATGGTCAGCATGTCGCCCGTGGCCTCGTCGCGCAGCTGCTGGCTCTCCAGCAGTTCGCGCACGGACTGGGTGATGGACAGGTTGCCGGCCGACAGCAGCACCATGAAGCGGTCGCCGGGGTTCTCGTAGACCATCATCTTGCGAAAGGAACTGATCTGGTCCAGGCCGGCGTTGGTGCGTGAATCGGCCAGAAAGACCAGGCCGGCGTCGAGTTTGATGGCAACGCAATATGTCATGGGGGCGTCCGAATCTGCAGTGGGGGCAAGTTTAGTGCGGTGCGATTGTCCGTGCTCAGCTCGCAAGCTTCTTGAGCTGGTAGAGCGCCTCCAGCGCCTCGCGCGGGCTCAGCGCGTCGGGATTGATGGCGGCCAGGGCCTCGGCCAGCGGGTTGTGCCGGCTTTCGGGCTTGGGCATGTCGGGCGCATCGAACAGGTCCACCTGCAGGCGGCCCTCGTCGGCATGGGCCTCCAGCGCGGCCAGCGCATGGCGCGCATGGTGCAGCACGCCGGCCGGCATGCCCGCCAGCCTGGCCACCTGGATGCCGTAGCTGCGGCTGGCGGGGCCGGGCTGGATCTCGTGCAGGAAGACGATGTCCTGGCCCCCGGCGCCCGATGTCTCGGCCGCGCTCACATGCATGTTCACCGCCGCGCGCGCCTTGGCCGGCAGCTCGGTCAGCTCGAAGTAGTGCGTGGCGAACAGCGTGAAGGCGCGCGTCTTGTCGTGCAGCTGGGTGGCGATGCCGCTGGCCAGCGCCAGGCCGTCGAAGGTGCTGGTGCCCCGGCCGATCTCGTCCATCAGCACCAGGCTGTGCGGCGTGGCCGCGTGCAGGATCTGGGCGGCCTCGGTCATCTCCATCATGAAGGTGGACTGGGCGTTGGCCAGGTCGTCGGCCGCGCCGATGCGCGTGTGGATGGCATCGATGGGCCCGAGCCGGCAGCTGGTGGCCGGCACGTGCGAGCCCATGCTGGCCAGCAGCACGATCAGCGCCACCTGGCGCATGTAGGTCGACTTGCCGCCCATGTTGGGGCCGGTGATGATCTGCATGCGCGTGTTGGCGTTCATGCGCGTGTGGTTGGCGATGAAGCTGCCGCTGGATGTCTCGGCCATGCGCGCCTCGACCACGGGGTGGCGGCCGGCCTCGATCTCGATGCAGGGATGGCTCACGAACTCGGGCGCGCACCAGTTCAGCGTCAGCGAGCGCTCGGCCAGCGTGCACAGCACGTCGATGGAGGCGATGGCGCCGGCCACGCGCGTGAGCGCGGGCACATGGGGCTGCAACTGGTCCAGCACCTGCTCGTAGAGGAATTTCTCGCGCTGCAGCGCGCGCTCCTGGGCGGACAGGGCCTTGTCCTCGAAGGCCTTGAGCTCCGGCGTGATGTAGCGCTCGGCGTTCTTGAGCGTCTGGCGGCGGCGGTAGCGCTCGGGCACCGCATCCTTGTAGCTGTTGGTGACCTCGATGTAGAAGCCGTGGACCTTGTTGAACTGCACGCGCAGGTTGGGAATGCCCGTGAGCAGCTTTTCCTTGGACTCCAGCTCCAGCAGGAAGTCGTCGCAGTTGTTCTGGATGGCGCGCAGCTCGTCGAGCTCGGCGTCGAACCCCGTGGCGATCACGCCGCCGTCGCGCACCAGGGCCGCGGGCTCCTCCATGATGGCGCGCGCCAGCAGCTCGGCGCAGCCCTCGGGCGGCTGCAGGTCGGCGAACAGCTGCGTCAGGTGGGCCGAGGGCGTCTGCCCCGCCTGCGCCAGCACGGCGGCCTTTTGCAGCGTGCGGCCCAGGCCCACCAGTTCGCGCGGGCGCACCTGGCGCAGCGCCGTGCGCGCCGTGATGCGCTCCACATCGCTCACGCCCTTGAGCTGCTCGCGCAACTGCTGCCATGGCGCGGCCATGCCGCCCCCGGCGCCGCCTTGCAGCGCCCGCGTGGCCTCCAGCCGCGCCATGGCCTGGGCGCGGTCGCGGCGCGGCTCCAGCAGCCAGCTTTTGAGCAGGCGGCTGCCCATGCCCGTCATGCAGGTATCGAGCAGCGAGAACAGCGTGGGCGAATCCTCGCCGCGCAGCGTCTTGACCAGCTCCAGATTGCGGCGCGTGGCCAGCGGCAGGGCGATCAGATCGTCGTCGCGCTGCACCTGCAGGGCGTGGATGTGGGACAGGCTGCGCCCCTGCGTGTGCTCGGCGTATGACAGCAGCGCCGCACTGGCCGCGTGCGCCAGCGGCAGGTCTTGCGCCTCCCAGGCCTTGAGGCTGGCCGCGCCCAGCAGCTCCAGCAGCTTGCGCTCGCCCAGGCCGCTGTCGAACTGCCAGTCCGGGCGCGGCGACAGCGGGCAGGCGATGGAGCCGCCATGGCGCAGCGCGAACAGGCCCTGCTCGAAGCGCTCCGTCACGCCCGCGCTGTAGATCAGCTCGCTGGGCGCGATGCGCGAAATCCAGGCGCCCAGCTCATCCTGTGGGCATTCGGCCAGATGGATGCGCCCCTGCGTCACGGCCATCCAGGCCAGGCCGCAGCGCTGGCGCCCGGCCGTGTGCAGGGACAGCAGGATGGCCTCGCTCTTGTCCGACAGCAGCTCGCTGTCCGTCAGCGTGCCCGGCGTGACCACGCGCACCACCTTGCGCTCCACGGGCCCCTTGCCCGCGCCCACCTCGCCCACCTGCTCGCAGATCGCCACCGACTCGCCCAGCTTGATCAGCCGGCCCAGGTAGTTTTCCAGCGCATGGAAGGGCACGCCCGCCATGGGAATCGGCTGCCCCGCCGTCTGCCCGCGCGTGGTCAGCGTGATGTCCAGCAGGCGCGCCACCTTCTCCGCGTCCCCGAAGAACAGCTCGTAGAAGTCGCCCATGCGGTAGAACACCAGCGTGTCGGGGTAGTTGGCTTTCAGGCCAAGGTACTGCTGCATCATCGGCGTGTGCGCAGATAAGTCTAAATTTTCCATTTAAATCAATAGCTTATGATTCGGTCTGCCAGTTCTTGGGGCAAGCCAGGTACTTGCTGCGGCGCAAGGGGGCCGGGGCCTTGCCGCTCTTGGCGGAGCGCGCAGTGCGTGGCCATCTTCTGGCAGCAAGGTATCCATGGGCCGATTGCCGGCCGTGTGATGGGGGCTGTTCTTGTGGGGCTCGATGCCAGGCGTGTGGCGATGGCGTGCTCCCTTGTACATGAAGAGGCACGGATCGACTTGCCGTTTATCCCCACGCCTGGAAAACCTGTCTTGTTTGCTGCCGCGCTTGCCATGTCGCCAATCCTCATTGCCGAGCCTCGGGGCCGAGCGGCCATTGCCCGGTCTTGAGCATGAACAGCTCGAACAAGCCGGGCGGCATTGCCCGGTCGCCTGCTTCCCATTGCTGCCATCCGCGCAGGGATACCCGCACTGTCTGCGCCGCCTCGGTCTGCGTGAGGCCCACGGCAAGGCGGGCGTTGCGCAGGGTGGTGGGAGAGGGGCTGTGCGATCGGGGGTCGGTCATGGCGCCCAGGACGGATGGCCCAGTGCCATCGGGCGCCCGGGAAGTCTGTGCGTGCGCGGCATTGTACGCTCATTGAGCGTATCGCGGCCATCGGGCAACGGCTCGGAAGGAGTGTGCTTTCGAAGGCTTGCCACCCAGCGCCGGAACTTGGTGACCGTCATCCGGATCGCAGAGGAAGCGATCTCGTGCCTGGTGCTGGTGGGCTTATCCCCTTTGGATTGAGGTGCCGCCGAGGCAATCGCCATTGCCTGTTCCGACCTGTGCTGAAGAGTGGCGGACGGCTTTGATGAGGAAGGCCATGGAGGAATGCAGGACATGTTCGAATCGAGGATGCGGCTGATGGACTACATCGCCCCGCGCACACGCCTGTGGCGCAGCCGGTATGCCTTGCTGTTTGGCAGCAGGCATGCCCAGCCGCCGCTCGTGGCCCGGGCGGCGCGCCTGTACCGTATGGGCTATTTCGAGACGCTCATCATCTCCGGCGGGCGGACGCAGGGCATCGCTGTCAGCGAAGCCGAGGAACTGGCGGACCAATTGGTGCAGGTCGGCCTCGATCGCCGGGCCATCGTCCTGGAGATGACTTCAAGCAATACCAAGGAGAACATACAGTTTTCGCGCGAGCTGATGCATGGTGCCGGCATCGACCGGCTGCTGCTGATCTGCAAGATCTACGCCAAGCGGCGCTGCGTGATGACGCTGCGCCGCCACTGGCCCGAAATCGCAGAGGTGGCCTGCACGGCCGTGAACTATTTTGGCGTCTCCCGCGCCGCTTGGTGGACGCATCCGGAACTGCGTGCGCGCATCCTGTCGGAGCGGCGCAAGATAGAGACCTACCTGGGACGGGCCGATCTTCAGGAGGTGGGTGTCGAAAACGGGCGGTTCACGCTGGATGCGCTGCCTTCCTCGAAGGCTTAGGCGCCTGCCACCAGCGCAAAGATGCAAGGCTGGCCGGGAAAACGGTGGTGGCGAGTCGGACAAGGGGATGGCCAAGGGCGATGCTCCCCCTGCCGCATGCCATGCTGCGGCGTTTCTACCCCAGCCCCGCCACCTCCCACTCCTGCGGAAACGCCAATCCATCATCCTTGGCGATCTTCCTGAGGATGTGCAGGCAGGCGCTTTGCAGGTCCTGCACCACGGCCTGCCGGGCAGCGGCGGGGTCCCTTCGCTCCAGCGCATGGATCAGCCGGATGTGCGGATGCTCGGCCGCGCGGGCGTAGCTGCCTTGGTAGAGATAGCGCACGGAGGGCCCGCACTTGAGCCATAGCAGGCTGATGAGGCTGGCCAGCACGGGCTGCCGCGCAGCTTCGATGATGGAGAAGTGGAAGCGCTCGTTGGCGATCAGCGTGGCATCGTCGTCCAGGGCAATGGATTGCTCCAGGTCCTGGTGCAGCCGGGTGAGGGTGTCGATGAAGCCCGGGCCCGGATGCTGGCGGGCGGCGGCGGCGGCGGCACGGCCTTCCAGCTCGATGCGCAGGGCGATGATTTCCACGTACTGCTCCACGCTGAGCACGGGCACGGTGGCCACGCCGCGGTCGTCCAGGTCCAGGGCGCCTTCGGAGGCCAGGCGCTGGATGGCATCGCGCACCGGCGTGGGGCTGATGCCGAATTCTTCGGCCAGGCTGCGGTAGACGAGGCGCTGCGCGGGCTGCAGCTGGCCTCTCACGATGGCGTCACGGATCTGCAGATAGGTTTTTTCGGCAAGGGTCTGATTGGTTCGGATCTGTGAAAAAACGCTGGACATCGGGCCTCCGCAACTGCTTGGGCGCAATGGTACCTCCCGGGCAAGGGCGGGCAGGGCCTTGCGCCAGGGCGTGGCTGGGCCACGGGCTAACCCTGTATTTGATGTTTGATGCATCAAGTACCATGCATCATATTCAGGGGAGGATGCATGTCCACATACACGCTGGAAGAAACAGAGCCCGCGATCCGCGTGCTGGCCAACGGCCTGGAGTTTCCCGAAGGCCCGGTGGCCCTGCCCGATGGGTCGGTCGTGCTGGTGGAAATCGCCAATGGCTGGCTGACCCGCGTGGCGGCCGATGGCAGCCGGCAGCAATGGGTCCATCTGGGTGCCGGGCCCAATGGCGCGGCCATGGGGCCGGGGGGCAGGCTGTTCATCTGCAACAACGGCGGCTTCGAGTGGCACCGCAGCGCCGGGCACGGCCTGCGCCCCATAGGCCAGGCCAGGGACTATGCGGGCGGGCGCATCGAGGCCGTGGACCTGGCCTCGGGCCGGGTCGAATGCCTGTACACGCAAAGCGACAGCGGACCCTTGAAGGGGCCCAACGACCTGGTCTTCGACCGGCATGGCGGGTTCTGGTTCACCGACCATGGCAAGGTGCGGCCGCGCGAGGTGGACCGGGGCAGTGTCTGCTATGCGCTGGCCGATGGCAGTGCCATCCGCGAGGCCGTCTTTCCGCTGTGGTCGCCCAACGGCATCGGCCTGTCTCCCGATGAGAAGACGCTGTACGTGGCGGAGACCTTCACCGGGCGGCTGTGGGCCTTCGACATCGGCGGGCCCGGGCAGATCCTGGCGCGGCCCTGGCCCGATTCGCCCAATGGCGGGCGGCTGGTCTGCCGCCTGCCGGGCATGCAGAACATCGATTCCCTGGCCGTGGATGCCGAAGGCAACATCTGCCTGGCCACGCTGGGCGAGGGTGGCATCACCGTGGTCTCGCCGGCCGGGCAGGTATTGCACCGGGTCGAGTTGCCGGACCCCATGACCACCAACCTCTGCTTTGGCGGCGCGGACCTGAAGACCGCCTTCGTCACGCTGTCTTCGTCGGGGCGCCTGGCGGCGCTGGACTGGCCCTGCCCGGGGTGGCCCCTGAACTTCCTGGACAGATAACCCCTTTCGGCTCCCTTTCCGAATCGCTGGCGCATGCCATGGCGAGGGAGTCGCCACGCCTTTTTTTGTTGAACGGAAACCGCTACCCATGTCGAAACCCCTGAGCAACCCTGGATTGAACAAGCACGGCACCGTAGGCCACCAGGTGGCCCGTGTCCTGAAGCGGCACGGCATCACGCAGTTCTTCGGCCAGAGCCTGCCCAGCATGTTCGTGCTGGCCGCCGAGGAGCTGGGCCTGCGCCAGATCGCCTACCGCACCGAGAACGCGGGCGGCTACATGGCCGATGGCCATGCCCGCATGAGCGGCCGGCCGGCCGTGATCACCGCGCAGAACGGGCCGGCCGCCGCGCTGCTGGTGGCGCCGCTGGCCGAGGCGCTGAAGGTCTCCATTCCCCTCATCGCCCTGGTGCAGGACGTGGCGCGCGACCAGACCGACAAGAACGCCTTCCAGGACCTGGACCACATGGGCCTGTTCAAGCCCGTGACCAAGTGGGTGCGCCGCGTGGACCAGGCATCGCGCGTGGAGGACTATGTGGAGCAGGCCATCATCGCGGCCTGCAGCGGCCGGCCCGGCCCCGTGGCGCTGATGCTGCCGGCCGACCTGCTCACCGAGCCCGCCCAGCCGTGCGCCGTGCCCCGGCCCGCCGCGCTGGGCCGCTTTCCGCTGGACCGCGCCGTGCCGCAGCAGCAACTGCTGGAGCAGGCCGTGGGCGTACTGCTTCAGGCCCGCGCGCCGGTCATCGTCGCCGGTGGGGGCGTGCACATCTCGGGTGCCGGCGAGCAGCTCAGCGCCTTTGCCGATGCGCTGAGCCTGCCCGTGGCCACCACCAACATGGGCAAGGGCGCCGTGGCCGAGACGCATGAGCTGTCGCTGGGCGTGGTCGCCAACTGCCTGGGCCCCAACGGCTCGGGCCGCTACCTGAAGGATTTCGTGGCCGGCGCCGACGTGGTGTTCCTGATCGGCAACCGCACCAACCAGAACGGCACGGACAGCTGGACGCTGTACCCGCGCGATGCCCGGTTCATCCACCTGGACATCGACGGCCAGGAGATAGGCCGCAACTACGATGCGCTGCGCCTGGTGGGCGATGCGCGCCTGGCGCTTCAGGCCATGCGGGAGATCGCCGGCCGGCGGGAAATGCACGATGGCGTGTCGGCCCGCAGCGCACGGCGCGCCGCGCTGGCCGCACGCATTGCCGAGGGCCGGCAACGGCACCGGCAGGAGTCGGCCGAAGTGCGGCTGTCCGACGCCACGCCCCTGCGGCCCGAACGCGTCATGCATGAGCTCGATGCCCTGCTGACCGCCGAGGACACGGTGGTGGCCGATGCCAGCTACTCCACGCTGTGGGTGACCAACTACCTGACCGCGCGCCGGGCCGGCCAGCGCTTCCTCACGCCGCGCGGCCTGGCGGGCCTGGGCTGGGGCATGCCCATGGCCATGGGGGCGCGCCTGGCGCAGGACGGCGGCCAGGTGTTCTGCCTGGTCGGCGACGGCGGATTCGGCCATGTGTGGTCGGAGATGGAGACCTGCCGGCGCATGGGCATCAAGGTGATCATCCTGCTCATCAACAACGGCATCCTGGGCTACCAAAAGCATGCCGAGCACGTGAAGTTCGGCGAGCACACCTCGGCCGTCAACTTCAGCGGCGTGGACCATGCCGCCATCGCGCGGGCCTGCGGCATCCACGGCGTGCGGGTGGACTCGGCCGATGCCATCGCGCCCGCGCTGCGCGCCGCCATGGCTGCCGGGCACGCCACGCTGATCGAGGTCATGTGCACCGAGCACGCCTTCCCCCCCATCACCTTCTACACCCCGGAGAGCCACTGATGAGCGCGCAGGAGAACTTGCCCCTGCGCACGGCCCTGGTGACGGGCGCCGCGCGCGGCATCGGCCTGGCCACCGCCATCGAACTGCTGCGCGACGGCCGCCGCGTGGTGCTGGCCGATCTGGCCGCTCCCGACCTGGGGCGGCTGCCGCAGGAGCTGCGCGCCCGGGCCAGCGCCGTGGTGCTCGATGTCTGCGACGAGGCGGCCCGCCAGCGCGTGGTCGCGGACATCGTGCAGCGCCATGGCGGCGTGGACATCCTGGTCAACAACGCCGGCATCAGCCTCAAGAACGCCAGCGGCCAGTCCAACGGCATCCTCGACGTGGGCCTGGACGAGGTGCAGCGGGTGCTGGACGTCAACCTGCTGTCCATGCTGCGCCTGTGCCAGCTGGCGCTGCCCGGCATGAAGCAGCGGCGCTGGGGGCGCATCGTCAACGTGTCCTCGCTGGCCGGGCGGGGCAAATCCATCGTGGCCGGCCCCGCCTACATGCTGAGCAAGTCCGCCGTGCTGGGGCTGAGCCGCTCCATCGCCTCGGAGATGGGGCAGTACGGCATCACCACCAACTGCGTGGCGCCGGGCCGCATCCTGACGCCGATGGCGCTGCAGGCCGGCGACGAGGTCAACCGCCGCTATGCCGAGCAGATTCCCGTGCGCCGCCTCGGCGAGCCCGCCGAAGTCGGCGCCGCCATCCGCTACCTGTGCAGCGAGTCTGCGGGCTTCACCAATGGCGCCGTCATCGACGTCAACGGCGGCTTCTTCATGAGCTGATCCCCCCAAGAGCACAACGAGAGACAAACCATGCATGCATATCCATCACCCGCATCCCGCAGATGCCTGCTTTCGGCTCTCTGCGCGGCGGCGCTGGCGGCCGCGGCCGGCGCCCCGGCGCTGGCCCAGGGCACGGACGGGTTTCCCGAGCGGGAGCTGACCCTGATCATCAACTACGGCGCGGGCGGCAATACCGACGTGGCCTCGCGCGCCCTCGGCAACGCCATGGAGGCCCTGCTCAAAAAGCCCGTGGTGCCCAACAACCGCGCGGGGGCGCAGGGCACGCTGGGCGTGTCGGCGCTGGCCCGGCAAAAGCCCGACGGCTACACGCTGGGCGTGGTGACCTTCTCCACCATCGCGATCACGCCCCACCTCATGAAGGTGGACTACAAGGTCGATGACTTCGACTTCATCGCCGGCGTGGCCCGCTACCGCTATGGCGTGGCCGTGCGCGCCGACTCGCCCTACAGGACCATGGCCGACCTGGTGGCCGCCTCCCGCCAGGGCAAGGGCATCTTCTTCGGCGCGCCGTCCGCGCCCAACAACCTGGCCATGTACGAGCTGGCGCGCAAGACCGGGGGCAAGTTCGAGGAGGTCAACTACAAGTCCGGCGCCGAGACCGTGGCCGGCCTGATCGGCGGGCAGGTGGATGTGATCGTGCAGAACCCCTCGGACATCGTCCAGCACGTCAAGGCCGGAAAGATGCGCCTGCTGGCCAGTGCCAGCCCCATGCGCTGGAAGGAACTGCCCGAGGTGCCCACGCTCAGGGAGCAGGGCTACGACGTGGAAATCGACTCCTGGATCGGCCTGGCCTATCCCCGGGGCGTGCCACCGGCCCTGCGCGACAGGCTGGAGCGCACGGCCATGGCCGCGGCCGAGTCCCCCCAGGTGGCACGCACCTTCGAGTCCGCCGGCGTGGACCCGGCGCCGCTCACGGGCGCCGAGTACCGCAGGAAGCTGGTCCAGGGCCATGAGTCCATGGGCGCGGCCATCAAGGCGGCCAACCTGCCGCGCATGAACTGAGGGGGCAGCCTCTTTCCCCCGCGAGCACAGCCCAGGAGACCGACATGCTGCACTGGCGCCTTCCCGCAATGAAACTGGCCCGGACCCTCGCCCTGACGGCTGGCGCCCTGGCACTGGCCCTGGGCGCATCGGCCCAGGGGACCTATCCTTCGCAGGCCGTGAAGCTGGTCGTGCCCTACCAGGCCGGCGGCGCGACCGATGTGTTCGCGCGCTACATCGCCCAGCGGCTGGCGCCGGCGCTGGGCCAGCCCGTGGTGGTGGACAACCGGCCGGGTGCGGGCACCATGCTGGCCTCGGCCTTCGTCGCCAAGGCCCCGGCCGACGGCCACACGCTGCTGCTGACCAATGCGGCGCTGATCCAGAGCCCCTTGCTGACCGGCAAGGCCGCGTATGACCCCATCAGGGACTTCGCGCCCGTCAGCTACCTGTCTTCCGCGCCGCTGGTGCTGGTGGTCAACGACGGTGTGCCGGCCAGGGACATGGCGCAATTGCTGGCCTATGCCAGGTCCCGGCCCGAAGGCCTGAGCTACGGCACGGCCGGGCAGGGCACGACCGGCCACCTCTACGGCGAACTCCTTGCCAGGCAGACCGCGCTGCACCTGGTCCATGTGCCCTACAAGGGCGATGCGGGCATCGTCACCGACCTGCTGGGCGGGCAGATTCCTGCCGCGTTCATGTCGGTCACCGCCGCCCGCCCTTTGGCCCAGGCGGGAAGGATCCGGATGCTGGCCGTGCTCGGGGACCAGCGCTTTGCCTTCGTGCCCGAGGTGCCTACCTTCGACGAGGCCGGCCTGCAGGGCTTCGAGACCTCGGGCATGTTCGGGCTGCTGGCACCCGCGAAGACGCCCGCGGCCGTGGTCCGGCGTCTGTCCGAGGAGGTCAATCGCATCATCCGTGCCCCCGACGCAGCCGTCCGGCTGCAGGAGCTGGGCGTGGTGCCGGCGGGCAGCACGCCCGAGGCGTTCGCCGCCATTCTTGTGCAAAGCCAGGGTCGATGGCAGTCCATCGTCAGGCAGACAGGGATCCGGATCGAGTGAATGGCAACAACAGGTGATGTCCCCATGCATGTGAGCGAAGAGGCGCTGCGTTCGCCGGAACCCTTTGTCGAATTCATCGGTGCCAGGTGGCTGCAGTCCGGGGAAGAAGGCCCCCAGGTGCTGTTGCAACTGAGGCCGCAGCTGTGCAACAAATGGGCCGTCGCCCATGGCGGGGTCATCATGACCTTGCTCGACGTGGTGATGGCCCGGGCCTGCCGGCTTGCCGACCCGCAGGGCAGGCCGGCGCTGACGATGGAGATGAAGTCCTCGTTCGTGCGACCCGGCACGGGAGCCCTGCGCGCCAGCGGACAGTGCCTGCACCATGGCAGGACCTCGGCCTTTGCCGAGGCCCGGCTGCTCGACGCCTCGGGACAACTGCTGGCCTTCGCCTCGGGGACATTCAGATTCGTCACGTCCAGGCAGGATGAACGCTCCTGACCCCCGCCTGCAATCCACCATCGGACAGAGGAAGACACCGTGGAAAAGCTATTGATTGCCAACCGTGGCGAGATCGCCGTGCGCCTGGTTCGCGCGGCAAGGGATGCCGGCCTGCGCTCGGTGGCCGTGTACGCGCAGGACGATGCCGCCTGCAGCCACGTGGCCCTGGCCGACGAAGCCGTGGCGCTGCAGGCCAGCGGGCCGGCGGCCTATCTGGACCTGCAGGCCCTGATCGCGGCGGCCAGGGACTCGGGGGCCGACGCCATCCATCCGGGCTATGGCTTTCTGAGCGAGCGCGCCGACTTTGCCCAGGCCTGCGCCGACGCGGGCCTGGTCTTCGTGGGGCCGACCCCGGCGCAACTGGCCCGTTTCGGCGACAAGGCCCAGGCCATCGCGCTGGCGCGCGACTGCGGCGTGCCCGTCATGCCGTCCACGCAGGGCGGTGCCTCGCTGCGGCAACTGGAGCGCTTTTTCGATGAGCAGGGCGGCGGCATCGTCATCAAGGCCGTGGGCGGCGGGGGCGGCCGGGGCATGCGCGTGGTCGCGCGGCGCGACGAGCTGGCCCAGGCCTATGAGCGCTGCAGGGCCGAGGCCCGCTCGGCCTTCGGCATGGATGCCGTGTATGGCGAGCGCCTGGTGGCGCGCGCCCGCCATGTCGAGGTGCAGGTCATCGGCGACGGCCGCCAGGCCATGGCGCTGGGAGAGCGCGACTGCACGCTGCAGCGGCGCTTCCAGAAGCTGATAGAGATCGCCCCCAGCCCCACGCTGCTGCCGGCCCTGCGCGAGCAGATCACGCAGGCTGCGCTGGCCATGGCGCGCAGGGTGGGCTACCTGGGCCTGGGCACCTTCGAATTCCTGGTCGAGGAGGACGCCCAGGGCCACCAGGCAGGCGCCGTCTTCATCGAGGCCAACCCGCGCCTGCAGGTCGAGCACACGGTCACGGAGCAGGTCGCGGGCCTGGACCTCGTGGCCCTGCAACTGGGCATTGCCCAGGGGCGCACGCTGCAGGATCTGGGCCTGGACCCGCAGCGTCCGCCTGCCGTGCGCGGCTTTGCCATCCAGGCGCGCATCAATGCCGAGCGCACGGACGCGCAGGGCGTGGCCCATCCCGTCCAGGGCAGCCTGCGGCGGTTCGACCCTCCCAGCGGCCTGGGTGTGCGCGTGGACACCCACGGCTATGGGGGCTACGCACCTTCCCCGCTCTACGACACGCTGCTGGCCAAGCTCATCGTCACCAGCGGCAGCGCCAGCTTCGCCGATGCCGCGCGCCGGCTCGCACGCGCGCTGGCCGAGTTCAGCATCGAAGGCGTGCCGACCAATCTGGCGCTGCTGCGTGCCGTGGCGGGTGGCAGCGATTTCGTGCACCAGAACATCCACACCCGCTACTGGGCCGAGCATCTCGATGCGCTGCTGGCCCGCATGCGCGAGATCGAGGCCGAAGACCGGGACAGGGCGCAGGCGCGCGGCCCGGCGGCGGACCATGCACCGGCTGCTGCCCCGGCCCAGGACGAACCCTGGGACGACGAGCGCTGCGAAGCCGTGCGCGCCGTCACGCACGGCGTGCTGATCGAGATGCTGGCCGAGGCCGGCAGCCCGGTCGCTGCCGGCCAGGTGATCGCCGTCATCGAATCCATGAAGATGCAGCACGAGGTGACGGCCGCCCATGCGGGGCAGGTGCAGGAGGTGCGATCCCGCGTGGGCGAGGTCGTCACCCAGGGCCGCATCCTCGCGCTGCTGCTGCCCCAGGGCGCGCAGGCGCAGGGCCTGCCGCCTGGCCAGGGGCCGGCGCCCGACCCCGCCGCCGTGCGCCCCGACCTGCAGCGTGTGATCGACCGCCATGCCTTCCTGTGGGACGAGAACCGCCCCGAAGCCGTGGCGCGGCGCCGCGCGCGCGGCCAGCGCACGGCGCGCGAGAACGTGGCGGACCTGGTCGATGCCGGCAGCTTCGTCGAATACGGCGCCCTGGCGCTGGCCGCCCAGGCCACGCGCCGCAGCGTGGACGACCTGATCGCCAACACGCCGGCCGACGGCCTCATCACGGGCGTGGGTTCCATCAACGGCGCCCTGGTGGGGGCACGGCGCGCGCGCAGCGCCATCATGGCCTACGATGCCACCGTGCTGGCCGGCACCCAGGGCAAGCGCAACCATGTCAAGACCGACCGCATCGTCGAAGTCGCGCTGCGCGACCGGCTGCCGCTGGTGCTGTTCGCCGAAGGCGGGGGAGGGCGTCCGGGCGATGTGGACATCCCCTCGATCTCGGGCCTGCACCAGCCCTCGTTCGCGGCCTTTGCCGAACTCAGTGGCGAAGTGCCCGTGGTGGGCATCGTCTCGGGCCGCTGCTTCGCGGGCAACGCGGCCTTGCTGGGCTGCTGCGACGTCATCATCGCCGACCGTTCGGCCAACATCGGCATGGCCGGGCCCGCCATGATCGAGGGCGGCGGCCTGGGCGTGTACCGCCCCGAGGACGTGGGCCCGGCCGCCGTGCAATATGCCAACGGCGTGGTGGACGTGCTCGTGGACGACGAGGCCCATGGCGTGCGCGTGGCCCGCCACTACCTGTCCATGTTCCAGGGGGCGGTGGCGCAATGGCAGGCGCCGGATCCGCTGCTGCTGCGCCAGGTGGTGCCCGAGAACCGGCTGCGCGCCTATGACACGCGCAAGGCCATGGCGGCGCTGGCCGACACGGGCAGCGTGCTGGAGCTGCGCGGCGGCTTCGGCATCGGCATCCACACGGCGCTGGCGCGCATCGAAGGCCAGCCCGTGGGCATCATGGCCAACAACCCGCTGCACCTGGGCGGCGCCATCGACGCCGACGCGGGCGACAAGGCCGCGCGCTTCATGCAGCTGTGCGATGCCCATGGCCTGCCCATCCTCTCGCTGATCGACACCCCAGGCTTCATGGTCGGCCCCGAGGTCGAAGCCCGCGCCCAGGTGCGCCATGTCTCGCGCATGTTCCTCACCGCCGCCAAGTTGCGCGTGCCACTGCTGGCCGTCACGCTGCGCAAGGGCTATGGCCTGGGCGCCATGGCCATGGCGGGCGGGGGCTTTCGCTCGGCCGGCTTCACCGTCTCCTGGCCCACGGGCGAGTTCGGCCCCATGGGCCTGGAAGGCGCCGTGCGCCTGGGCTTTCGCAAAGAGCTCGAAGCCGTTCCGGACGGGCCCGGCCGCCAGGCCCTGTACGAGCGGCTGGTGGCGCGCATGTACGAGCGTGGACATGCGCTGAACACGGCCGCGGCCGTGGAAATCGATGCCGTGATCGACCCCGCGCAGACGCGGCAGTGGGTCAGCCAGGGCATTGCCGGCGCGGCCCGGCGCGCCAGCCAGCCGC
>JBHIXF010000083.1:0-23848 GCA_041984925.1 Comamonas sp. | reverse complement strand
GCTTCAACATGATCCGCCTGGCCGCCGCCGCCATGGCGGCCAACGAACCCGAGAGCACGGGCGAGCGCGGCGTGCTGATCTCCACGGCCAGCGTGGCCGCCAATCACCGAGGGGAAGATCAGCACGCCCTTGGAGCGCGCCACCATCTCCCGGGAGCCGGGCGCCGTCTGGTACAGGCGCTCCAGCGCGGCGTTGGCGCGCGCATTGACCGTGGTGGCATCGGCACGGGGTGCCGAGGTGGTCTCGGGCTTGGTGGTCGTGCAGCCGACCATGGCCATGCTGCCGGCGGCCAGGGCCGTGGCCAGCACGGCGGTACGCAAAGAAAGCTTACGCATGGGTTCAACCTACCTTTCGTCTGTGTGTTTGGCGTTCGAATCGGGCCTGCTCCCGGGCTTGCGCCCCTCTCCAGTGACCGTCGTTCCTTGCGGTCCGCACGGCGGTGGAAACCAGGCTGGGCCTCATGCTAGATCGCTTTGCAGGCCTTGTGCGCGGGCCGCTGCAAGTTGCGCCAAAGGACTACAGGCCCGCAGGAAGTATGCGAAATGCGCAGCCAACGGCGTTGCGCGGCGCACGCCCGTGCGTCCGGTGCCAGAATGCGCAGGCATGGCACCATGCCGGCTGCGGCGGCAGGCCGCCCCATTCATTTCAGAGGGAGTCCATGAAGTTCTGGAGCCACTTTCACCATCCCCAGGCGGCCATGGTGCTGCTGCGCGTCACGCTTGCCGTGCTGCTGCTGTTCCACGGCTGGGCCAAGATCCGCTACGGCATCGGCAGCATCGAGCGCATGGTGGAATCCGCAGGTGCTCCGGGCTGGCTGGCCTATGCGGTCTATCTCGGCGAGGTGGCCGCACCGCTGATGCTGCTGGTGGGGCTGTGGGTGGTGCCGGCGGCCCTGGTGGTTGCCATCAACATGGTCGTCGCCTTCGCCCTGGTGCACACGGGACAGGTGATGCAGCTGCACAGCTCGGGCGGCTGGGCGCTGGAGTTGCAGGCCTTCTTCTTCGTCTCGGCCCTGGTGGTCGCCATGGGCCACGCCAAGGGCAAGTAGCCCCGAAAGGCAAAAAGGCGAGCTTGCGTGCTCTCCTTTTTCATCACTCCAGGCCATCCCCCGACAGCCTGTCTGCGCCTGTGGCCTGCGGCGGTCAGGAGCCGCGGTAGGTGGAGTAGCTCCAGGGGCTGACCAGCAGCGGCACGTGGTAGTGCTGGTCGGCATGGGCCACGCCGAAGTCCAGGCTCACCTTGTCCAGGAAGTTGGGCTCGGGCAATTGCACGCCACGGGCCTTGAAGTAGGCCGCCACGTCGAAGGTCAGGCGATAGGTGCCGGTCCTGAGGCTGTGGTTGTCGAACAGCGGAGCGTCGGTGCGGCCATCGTGGTTGAGTACCAGGCGCTTGATCAGCGTGGCCTGCTCGCCGTCGGTGGAATACAGCGCGACGGCCATGCCCGCCGCGGGGCAGCCGTTCATGGTGTCGAGGACGTGGGTGCTCAGGCCCATGGAAATCTCCTGTGCGGCGGGAACTGGCCCGCCCGGTGGTCATTGGTTGGTCGATGCCCGGCAATGGCGCGCGACAGCACTCGCGGCCCTGAGAGGCACCCCAAAAGTGTATACAGTTTTTGTACTCTCTTGAAGGAAAAACCAGGGCCCGCGCCTAGGCAGATACCCGCATCCGGCAGGCGCGCCGGCGGCCAGCCGGCGACCGCGCGACCGCCAGCTTCTACACTGTGGTCCGCTGCCGCCGCAGCGTCTCGCGCCGCGCCCGGCCCTCTTGCCCGACACCCACCCCCAACGCCAAGGAGATACCGATGCAGCTTCGTTCCCCCTTGCTTGCCACCAGCCTGGCACTGGCCATCGCCAGCCTGGCCGCCTGCGGCAGCGCGCCGCCACCAGCGGCAACGGCCGCCGCGCCAGCCGTTGCCGCCGCCACGCCCCCCGCACCGGACGCGGCGCCCATCACGCAAGGCAGCGCCGCCCAGGCCGCCAGCGCCGCCTACGACTTCGACATGGATGTGTTCCACCCGGTCGTGGGCAGGAACGGCATGGTCGCCAGCGAGCAGGAGCTGGCCTCGCGCATCGGCCTGCAGATCCTGAAGTCGGGCGGCAATGCGGTGGACGCGGCGGTGGCCATGGGCTTCGCGCTGGCCGTGGCCCTGCCCAATGCGGGCAACATCGGCGGCGGCGGGTTCATGATGGTGCATGACGCCAGGAGCGGCAAAAACATCGCGCTGGACTTCCGCGAGGTGGCCCCCTCCAAGGCCACGCGCGACATGTATGTGGGCGCCGACGGCAAGGTCATCGACGGCAAGTCGCTGTACACCCACCATGCCGTGGGCGTTCCCGGAACGGTGGCGGGCCTGGAGCATGCGGCACGCAAATGGGGTTCGCTGCCGCTGTCCACCCTGATCGCGCCTGCCGTGAAGCTGGCCGACAAGGGCTTTCCCGTCAGCGAGACGCTGGCCAAGATCCTGCAGCAGGAAAAGCAGCACATGGGCCGGTGGCCCGCCACCCGCGCCATCTTCTGGAAGGGCGGCGAGCCGCTGCAGCGCGGCGACCAGCTCGTGCAAAAGGACCTGGCCCAGTCGCTGCGCCTGATCGGCCAGCAGGGCGCGAAGGCCTTCTACGAAGGGCCCATCGCGCGCAGGATCGCGGCCGAGATGGCGCCGCATGCGGGCGCCCTGTCGCTGCAGGATCTCAAGGGCTACAAGGTAGTCGAGCGCGAGCCCGTGCGCGGCACCTACCGCGGCTACGAGATCGTGACCATGCCGCCACCGTCCTCGGGCGGCGCCCACCTGATCCAGATCCTCAACATGATGGAGCGCTGGCCCATGGGCCAGTGGGGCGCCAACAGCGCGCAAAGCGTGCACTACATGGCCGAGGGCATGAAGCTGGCCTATGCGGACCGTGCCGAGCACCTGGGCGATCCCGACTTCGTGAAGGTGCCGCTCAAGGGCCTGACCTCCAAGCGCTATGCGCAGGCGCTGGCCGCCGGCATCGATCCCTACCAGGCGCGGCCGGCCAGGGACATCAGGCCCGGCAAGCCCCAGCCCTACGAGAGCGACCAGACCACGCACTACTCGGTGGTGGACCGCTTCGGCAACGCCGTGGCCGTGACCTATACGCTGAACACGAACTTCGGCAGCGGCATCGTGGCCAAGGGCACGGGCATCCTGCTGAACAACGAGATGGACGACTTCTCGGCCAAGCCCGGCGTGGCCAACGCCTACGGCCTGGTGGGCGGGGACGCCAATGCGGTGGCCGCCGGCAAGCGCCCGCTGTCGTCGATGACGCCGACCCTGGTGCTCAAGGACGGCAGGCCCGTGCTGGTCACGGGCAGCCCGGGCGGCGCGCGCATCATCACCACCGTGCTGCAGACCGTGGTCAACGTCATCGACTTCGGCATGAACCCGGCCGAGGCCGCCGCCATGCCGCGCTTCCACCACCAGTGGACCCCCGACGAGCTGCGCGTGGAAAAGGGATTCGGCATCGACACCATCAACCTGCTCAAGTCGCGTGGCCACAACGTCACGGTCAAGGCATCGATGGGCCGCACCCAGACCATCCAGTTGCGCGACGGCATGCTCTACGGCGCCTCGGACCCGCGCAACCCCGACGGGCAGACCCTGGGCTATTGAAGAAAAAGCCGCGCCCGTTGCCGGGCGCGGCTTTTCACAACAGGGCGGCGCAAGGCCGCCCTCCCACCAATCGTTTCAATCGCTTCAATCGCTTTGTCAGTCGCGCGGCATCAGCCCGCGACCTTCTGGCCCACCTCGAAGTTGGCCTGGATCTCCAGCGCACGCACCAGGCCCGAGTGGTCCCAGCCCGCGCCGCCGTGGGCCACGCAGCTGTTGAACAGCTCCTGGGCCTGGGCCGTGTTGGGCAGGGACACGCCCAGCTGGCGCGCGCTGCTCAGGGCCAGGTTCAGGTCCTTCTGGTGCAGCGAGATGCGAAAGCCCGGATCGAAGGTGCGCTTGATCATGCGCTCGGCATGCACTTCCAGGATCCTGGACGAGGCAAAGCCGCCCAGCAGCGCCTCGCGCACGCGGGCCGGGTCGGCGCCGGCGCGCGATGCGAACAGCAGGGCCTCGGCCACGGCTTCGATGTTCAGCGCCACGATGATCTGGTTGGCCACCTTGGCGGTCTGGCCGTCGCCGTTGCCGCCCACCAGGGTGATGTTCTTGCCCATGCGCTCGAACAGGGGCTTGACGCGGGCGAACACGTCCTCGGGACCGCCGACCATGATGGACAGCGTGGCGTTCTTGGCACCCACCTCGCCGCCGGAGACCGGCGCGTCCAGGTACCGGGCGCCGAGGGCCTCGATGCGGCGCGCGAAGTCCTTGGTGGCCACGGGCGAGATGGAGCTCATGTCCACCACCACCTTGCCGCTGCTGCCCTTGAGGCCCGCGGCCACGCCGTCCTCGCCGAACAGCACCTTCTCGACATCGGGCGTGTCGGGCAGCATCAGGAAGATGATGTCGGCACGCTCGGCCACGCCGCGCGCCGTGGTGCACTGGGTGGCGCTGGATTCGGCGATCTGCGCGGGGATCCTGCCCAGGGTGTTGACGAACAGCTGGTGGCCGGCCGAGATCAGGTGGCCCGCCATGGGCGCGCCCATGATGCCCAGGCCGACGAAACCGAGCTTGAGAGAGGATGCATTCATGCTGTGTACTCCTTGTCGTTTTGGAAGAATCTGAAAAGGCTCTGCCTGCGCTCAGGCCGCGACGGCGGCATGGGCCTCGATCCAGCCCAGGCCCGATTCGGTATCGCGCGCGGGCTTGTACTCGCAGCCCACCCAGCCCTGGTAGCCGATGCGGTCCAGGTGCTCGAAGAGGAAGCGGTAGTTGATCTCGCCGGTGCCGGGCTCGTTGCGGCCGGGGTTGTCGGCCAGCTGCACGTGGCCGATGCGCGCCAGCTGCTTTTGCAGCGTGGCCGCCAGCTCGCCCTCGGTGCGCTGGGCGTGGTAGATGTCGTACTGCACGAAGGCGTTGGGCGCGCCCACCTCGTCGAGGATGGACAGGGCCTCGTCCGTGCGGTTCAGGTAGAAGCCGGGGATGTCGAAGGGGTTGATGGGCTCGATCAGCAGGCGCAGATTGGCGGCGCCCAGCGCGGCGGCGGCAAAGCGCAGGTTCTCGACGAAGGTGCGGCGCAGCGTGGCGGCATCGACGCCGGCCGGCGCCTTGCCGGCCAGGCAGTTGAGCTGGGGCACGCCCAGCACCTGGGCGTAGGCCACGGCCCTGGCCACGCCGGCGCGGAACTCGTCGACGCGGCCCGGGTGGCAGGCGATGCCGCGCTCGCCCGCATCCCAGTCGCCGGCGGGCAGGTTGTGCAGCACGATCTGCAGGCCATGGGCGGCTATGCGCTCCTTGATCTCCCGGGCCGCATGGGCGTAGGGGAACAGGAATTCCACGGCCTCGAAGCCGGCGCGGGCCGCGCGCTCGAAGCGGTCGAGAAAGGGCACCTCGGTGAACAGCATGCTGAGGTTGGCAGCGAAACGGGGCATGTCAGAAGTCTCCGGTCGTCGTTTGGTGGGTGGGGTGCGGCAAGGCGCAGGGCGCCTTGCCGATGGAAAAGCCGTGCGGCCCGGCAGGCCGGTCAGCCGAGAAGGGCCAGTGCGCTGGGCACGTCGGCCGGCGTGGCCGCCAGGTCCTCGAACTCGACGATGTTGTCGATCTCGGTGCCCATGGAGATGTTGGTCACGCGCTCCAGGATGACCTCGACGACCACGGGCGTGCGGTGCTCGGCCATCCAGGCCTCGGCCTGCTCCATGGCGGGGGCGAAATCCTCGGGGCGGTGCACGCGGATGGCCTTGCAGCCCAGGCCCTCGACCACCTTGACATGGTCCACGCCGTAGCCCTTGGACTCTTGCTGGTCGTCGACATTGATGTTGTCGAAGGCCAACTGCACGCAGTAGTCGATGGAGAAGGCGCGCTGCGCCTGGCGGATCAGGCCCAGGTAGCTGTTGTTGACCAGCACGTGGATGTAGGGCAGCTTGAACTGCGCGCCCACGGCCAGTTCCTCGATCATGAACTGGAAGTCGTAGTCGCCCGACAGCGCCACGATCTTGCGCGCCGGATCGGCCACGCGCACGCCCAGGGCGGCAGGCACGGTCCACCCCAGCGGGCCGGCCTGGCCGCAGTTGATCCAGTGGCGCGGCTTGTAGACATGCAGGAACTGCGCGCCGGCGATCTGCGACAGGCCGATGGTGGAGACGTAGCAGGTGTCCTTGTCCAGGCTGCGGTTCATGCACTGGTAGACGCGCTGCGGCTTCATCGGCACGTTGTCGAAGTGGGTCTTGCGCAGGAACTCCACACTGTTCTTGCGGCCCTGGCATTCGGCCACCCAGCCGCTGCGGTCCTTCAGCCGGCCTGCGGCCTTCCACTCGCGCGCCACCTCGACGAAGAGCTGCAGCGCCGCCCCCGCGTCCGAGACGATGCCGAAGTCGGGCGCGAACACGCGGCCGATCTGGGTGGGCTCGATGTCCACGTGCACGAACTTGCGGCCCTTGGTGTAGACCTCGACCGAGCCCGTGTGGCGGTTGGCCCAGCGGTTGCCGATGCCCAGCACGAAGTCCGAGGCCAGCATGGTGGCGTTGCCGTAGCGGTGGCTGGTCTGCAGGCCGCACATGCCGGCCATCAGCGGATGGTCGTCGGCAATCGTGCCCCAGCCCATCAGCGTGGGAATCACGGGCACGTTGAGCAGCTCGGCCAGCTCGACCAGCAGCTCGGAGGCATCGGCATTGATCACGCCGCCGCCCGACACCAGCAGCGGGCGCTCGGACTCGTTGAGCATGGCGATGGCTTTTTCGGCCTGCCTGCGCGTGGCCGCCGGCTTGTAGACCGGCAGGGGCTCGTAGGTGTCGATGTCGAACTCGATCTCGGCCAATTGCACGTCGATGGGCAGGTCGATCAGCACGGGCCCGGGGCGGCCCGAGCGCATCAGGTGGAAGGCCTGCTGGAAGGCGCGCGGCACCTGGGCCGGCTCCAGCACGGTGGTGGCCCACTTGGTCACGGGCTTGGCGATGGAGGCGATGTCCACGGCCTGGAAATCCTCCTTGTGCAGGCGCGAGCGCGGCGCCTGGCCGGTGATGCAGAGGATGGGAATCGAATCCGCGCTGGCCGAGTACAGGCCCGTGATCATGTCCGTGCCGGCCGGGCCGCTGGTGCCTATGCACACGCCGATGTGGCCGGCCACGGCGCGGGTATAGCCCTCGGCCATGTGGCTTGCGCCCTCGACGTGGCGCGCCAGGATGTGGCCGATGCCGCCGTGGTCCTTGAGCGCCGCGTACAGCGGGTTGATGGCGGCACCGGGAACGCCGAATGCGACGGTCACGCCTTCCTTTTCCAGCACGCGGACTGCGGCTTCGATTGCCTTCATTCTTGCCATGGGTGGTCTCCTTTGAACTGGAGACAACTCTAGGCAGGGCAGGCCCTTGGCGGAACGCCTGCGCAGACCATAAAATTTATTCCACCAGGGAATAGATACGACCGGACAGGAGACAAAAAACCATGGACAGACTCGATGCCATGCACATGTTCGTGCGCGTGGTGGAGACCGGCAGCTTCACCAAGGTGGCGCATGAATTCGCCACCACGCAGCCCACGGTGACCAAGCAGGTCGCGGCCATGGAGGCGCGCCTGAAGGTGCGCCTGCTCAACCGCAACACGCGCGGCGTGAGCCTGACCGAGGCCGGGGCGCTGTACTACGAGAAGTGCAAGATCATCGTCAACGACGTGGCCGAGGCCGAGAGCGTCGTCCAGGTGCGCCAGACCCAGGTCCAGGGCCAGCTGCGCATCGGCAGCTCGGTGGCCTTCGGCCGGCGCGTGCTGATCCCGCTGGCGCTGGAGTTCATGAAGCACAACCCGCAGGTGCAGGTGGACCTGAGCTTCGAGGACCGCTACACCGACCTGGTGGCCAATGGCATCGACGTGGCCCTGCGCCTGGGCAAGCTGGCCGACTCCAGCCTGGGCGCGCGCGCCCTGGGCGTCAACCCCTGGGTGCTGGTGGCCTCGCCCGCCTACCTGCGCAAGCGCGGCACGCCGCGCCGCCCCTCGGACCTCAAGGAACACGCCACGCTGATCTACAGCAGCGTGCAGGGCAACGACCTCTGGCGCCTGCGCAACGCCAGCGGCGAGCCCGTGTCCGTGCCCGTCACGGGCCGGCTGCGCTCCAACAACCTCTCGGCACTGCTGGCCGCCTCGCGCTCGCACATGGGCATCGCCGCCCTGCCCCGCTACGTGGCCCACGACTCATTGCAGGCCGGCCGCGTGGTCGAGGTGCTCAAGACCTGCCGCCTGCCCGAGCAGGAAATCCACGCCGTCTACCCCTCGCCACGCCTGGTGCCGCAAAAAGTGCAATCCTTCATCGCCTTCCTGCAGGGCAGGTTCGACCACGCGTGGTGGGAGACGCTACCGCGCGCAACTTGAGGGACCCGCCCGGCGCCTGCTTCTTGTCTGCGGCAACGACATGCAGCCCCGTGCTCAGGCATGCGAAAACTGCCCGTTTTCCAACAAAACATGACTGTTTGATAACCAAGCATGCCAACCAATTTTTCTATGATAGCCATCTATTTCATAGAGGGTTTCAATATCATGCGCAAAAACTTCTTCACGCTGGCTTTACCGGTTGCAATGGTTTTCTCCGGCCCCGCCTTGGCAGACTCCTTTCAAATATCCAGCACAGACCTGTCCCAGGGAAAGCCCATGAGCAGTGCCCATGAATTCCAGGGTTTTGGGTGCAATGGAGGAAATCTGTCTCCACAGCTTTCCTGGAGCGGGGCACCCAAAGGAACAGAAGCGTTCGCAATATTGGCCTACGACCCAGATGCACCGACAGGCAGCGGCTGGTGGCACTGGCAAATGGTCAATATCCCGAAAAATGTCAACTCCTTGCCTACCGGTGCAGGAGACCCCCAGAAAAAAAAGGCACCTGCTGGAAGCATCAGCACAAGAAATGACTATGGCATCCTCGGATTTGGAGGCGCCTGCCCACCCAATGGCCATGGACCCCACCGCTACCAGTTCACCGTGCATGCGCTGTCCAAGAAACTCGAGATTCCCGATGGTGCCTCTGGCGCTCTGACGGGATACATGGTGCGCGCCAACTCGATTGCATCCAGCACGATCGAAGTGACCTACAAGAGAGACTGATCTCGCCAGCCCCCGGCAGGCAGGCGCCGTCGTTGGGGCATGGACTGAAAAATTCTGGATGATGTACATCATCCAGAAGATAAAAGCATATCTTCGATAGAAGACATCCCTGGGCTTAACACATACAGCAACGCATCGAGAATACCGACGCGCGTTCAGCCTTGCCTGTCTGGTCAGTTGCCAACCAATTCTCGCATTTTCTTTTGAAAATGGAAAAATGATTCCAAATCAGGAACAACCCATCTTTTCAGTAAAAAAATCATAGACATCAACACATATCGACCATATTGCATCGACCTGATCGTTCAATATATCAATCGCTTTTCATGAAAAATGCATTCATCCAAAAAAACGAAAATCTCAAGACCTAGAATATTGGCATTGCACGGCAGAGGAAGCAATAGCCATATAACCCAGATACAACTGAACAATCTTGGAATAACCGAGTCAAGCCATGAGATTCAGTGCATCAACGGAATCATACCTAGCGAAAGACCCGGACCAGGAATAGAGAATTTCCAGGACCTGATGGCAGGCCCATGGTATTCATGGCTTCCCGAGGGAATGGACAATGTTCATGCACTGCAAGATCACTCGTGGAGTGATGCCATCTGCACGGCGGTTGAACATGTACTGTCGATCATTGAACGCAATGGCCCATTCGACGGAATTTTCGGATTCAGCCAGGGTGGATTGATAGCCAGTCTTGTCAGCAACCTCTGCGTTGACAGCTCACTGGCAACTGCATTGCAAAAAAGAATGCAAGGCTCCATTTCACAGGCCATTGACAGAACAGCCGCCATCCGATCCGTTGTGATTGCCTGCGCTGGCGCCGCGATTCCACTGCATGATCTGCGGCTGAAAGCGGGACTCGGCCCCGTACCCACGCAGCCCGGGCCTCATCGGGTCCTGCATCTGATCGGACGCAACGACGATTACAAGCCCTGGTCGGAGTCCCTGGCACTTGCGCACAACTCATCAAATAGCCAGGTTCTCTATCTTCCGGGTGGACATGAAGTCAATCAACTTGGGCGTGAAGATTCCGATGCAATCGACATGGTCCAGCAGTATTTCAGTGCAGGCGAGGCCTTCCAAGGCAATCGCCCGCTGGCAATGGATGACCTGGACTGGAAACAGTCCAGCACTTTGAGCCGGCGCGCGATTGCCCCTCGCATGCAATTGGCGGCAGTGCAGATGAAGTCGGCAGGGTTGCCGCAAACCATTGCGGGCATGCTGGCCGCACAGCCGGCCAATGCTCCACTTTTCCGGCAGGCAAGACAGACGGATGCCGGAGCATGCACCACGTACGGCCAGATGCTTGCCTTTTGCCAGGCTGGTGGAGAGGGGGACCTGCGCAGGCTCGGCGTTTGCGCGGGAGAAGCCGTCGCCTATCTTCCACCGCCGGGCGGCAGCGCCACGGCGGCGGCGGCATTCCTGTCCATCGCGTCCCAGGCCTGCGCCATCCCGCTTTCGCCCCACATGAGCGAAACCGATGCCCTGCTCGCACTTGAGCAGTACCAGGTAAGGCATATCGTGGTGCTGAACCATGCCCCGGCGCCGGGGATTCTGGCCGCATTCGACAGATACGCGCACCAGGAAAAAGTATGCATTCACCATGCCGACCTGGCCGACCTCGATTCTCCGGGGCTATTCAAATATCGCCAATCCTTGGACGGTTTTCAGGACCTTCCGGAACTGTCCAACACGGCTTCTGCATACTGCCTGCTGCTGCGCACCTCGGGAAGCACCTCCACCCCCAAGCTTGTCCCGTTGAGACAACGGGATCTGGTCCTGAACGCCGCCATCCTGGCAGACGGACTGGGGATCACCTCCACGGACGTGACATACAGCGTCATGCCACTGGATCATATCGGTGGACTCAGCGCCTCCATTCTCTGCAGCATTGCGGTTGGAGCATCGATCACATGCGATGGCACCTACAACCCGCAGGCCATGGTGGAGGCGCTCACGCTGTCTCAACCTCAGCCTACCTGGTACTCTGCCGTCCCCACCATTCACAATGCCACCGCAAGATATCTTCAGGAAAATTCAGAAAAATATCTGGATGGGCAAGGGAAGCTGAAGGGACACAGGCTTCGCATGATCCGGTCCGGAGCTGCCGCACTCAAGGATACCGACCGCGATCTGCTGCAGGCCCTCTATGGCTGTGAGGTCCTGGCCACCTACAGCATGTCGGAACAGATGCCCATTTCTCAGCCCCCCAGAAGTGCAGCGGGCTGGTCGCAGCAACCGGAATCTGTCGGCGTCCCCGTGGCGGCCTCCATGGCCGTGGTCGATCCGGTCACACTGCGGCCCCAGCCATTCGGAACGGTCGGAGAAGTCGCCATTTCAGGCCCGACTGTCTTCACAGGCTATTTGAACAACGACCTTGCCGACCTACAGTCCCGCTTTCTGCTGAGGTCACATGATGACGGGCTGCTGCATACATGGTTCCTGACGGGTGACCTCGGACAAATGGATGAAGGAGGAACACTTTCACTGCGGGGCCGCATCAAGGAGCTCATCAAGAAGGGCGGGGAGCAGATTTCGCCATTCGAGGTGGAAAACAGCCTGACCAGGCATGACTGGGTGCATACGGCCATCTGTTTCCCGGTGCCATCGGACATCTATGGGGAAGAAGTGGGATGTGCCCTGGTGCTTGCGCCATCCATTTCAGACCGGACGTCCACGAATGACATCATTCGGGAAATCAGAAGCCACCTGAGACGGGAAAATCTTTCAACCTACAAGACGCCTACAGTCTTCAAGATCGTCAAGGAAGACGACCTTCCTAAAACCTCGAATCGCAAATATATCCGCAACGGACTGGCCAAGGCACTGGGGCTGGAGCCTCTCAAGGCGGCGGACCCAGCACCGGTCAGGACCGACATTCCCATTCCAACGGCAGCTTCAGGCATCACCTTCAAAGAAAAACCTGTCGTGGACTGGTCCACCCTGGCCGGGCTTCGATTCCTGCTCGCATGCTACGTGATGTTTATGCACATCGGTTCCAACCAATCCTGGGGAGCATTCGCCAATCTGCGGCAATTTCCCTGGCATGTGCATGCATTCTTCATCGTGGCGGGATTTTCCATGGCGGTCTTCATTCCATCGCAAATAACGAAAAAAACATCTTTCGTGCTCGCCAGAGTATGGACGATGTATCCACTTTATGCCTTGGCATTGATTTTCGGACTTTTCAATCTTCTACAAACCTGCCAACCTTCCACTTTCTCGGACGTTTTCCATTGGACATCCCAGCCGGACGACATGGGAAGGGCTTTCTGCGAGGGCACTCCACTGATCCAGGGTTCCTGGTTTGCGAACCTATTCTCGACATTGGCAATACATTTTACGGGTCTATCCGCCACTCCTCTGTGGGGAGCCTCCTGGTTCATGGGATTCTACCTCTGGTTCATCTCCATGTACATCCAGTGCCTCGTCATATTCCCAATGACATACAATGCTCTTTACAAGAATCGTGGAAAAACAGGACGCATCGCTCTATTTACAGCACTAGGCCTTGCCCTGAATGCCTTGGTGCTGCTGGCATTCTGGTATGGCTATGCAGCGGATGGAATGGGCCACAAGCTGCTCGACCAGACCACAGGAGAAACCATCACTCCCACGCCAGAGCAGCTGGCCATGGCAGACAAGGACAATGCCGTCATGCTGGGATTCTATTTGTTCTCTCCATTCTGGATGATCTACTTTCTGGTAGGAATGGGCGCTGCGTTTCTCTATGATGCATTGCGTCCATCCGAGCAGCGCAATGCTCGCATCTGGGGCCATGTCGCCGATGCCATCACCATTTTGATCATCATCATCAGTGCGGCACATGTGGCCCTGGGATACTTTCCCTATGATCCATCCATGGTACCAGCGGCGCTTGACCCCACCCCCATCCGCCCGGATGCCGCGGACACCCTCGCCGATCCGGGAATCGTCAACCGGATGTGGGACACGATCGGATCGCGCCTGTTCGCGCCCATCACGCTTGTGTGGGTCTTTGCACTGAGCACCGGACAGGGCATGACGGCAAGAATCCTGCGACTCGACCAGATATCGAAGGTTCTGGCGCCTACCGCATATACCTGCTTTCTTTTCCACCAGATGATCGGGCAATGGTATTACGCAGCCACACGCAACGGCGAATGGTGGAACTGGTGGAGCTACCGCAAGGAGTTCTACTGGTTCAGCCCTCAGCCGGTTCCCGTGGAGTGGTATGAATACTTCTATATCGTCGGGCTGGTCGTCATCTTCGGAAAGCTCGTACAACCCATGGATGGTGCCATGAGGCGTGCTTGGGGCCTCGTGGTCCGGAGCATCCAGTCGATCAAGGAACCATCGCAGCCCGCAAGGGACAGCCTGACCGTGATCCTTCAGACCATCCGACAGACGACGGGCATGGAAGCCCGGCCCGAGTGGAATCTGGAAGATTGCGGCTTGGCATCACTCGGTGTCGTTCAGTTCGTCAGCCTGCTGCAGGCAGAGTTCTCCACCAAGCAGCGCAAGCCCAGCCTGCCGCTGTCGGAAATCATGGCTGCACGCGACATTCAAGAAATCGCCTTGATCGTAGATGCAGCATTAGGCGAAACAGCGCAACCACAACAGCAGCGTCAATTGCAGACGATATAGCTTCGTTCAGAATGTTGCTGGCCTTGCGAAGGCTTGGGATCTACCCCATCGCCGGGCACGCTGCCACCATCGCTGGCAGCGTGCCCATGCACAAATCTATCAATATCATTGGGCATATGCAAGATTTGATTTCTTTGGCAAAAACAAGTGCAAACAGGCATCAGCGACTTCCATTCTCGGTCTATTCATCCTTCAAGGAACAGCGCATCCTCAATGCCCCTATCATCAAGCCATTGCTTATATTCGTAATGAATGGCACCAAGAGATTAGGAAAAAATGATGAGATAGTTTGCCCTTCCGGCAATTTCATCTTTCTATCCAACACCGCCAACATAGACATGCGAAATACGCCAGACAAAGAGTATTTCGCCATCCTCATAGAATTCGAGTACTGCAATTTTCATCAGTTCAAAAATCGAAAGACAGGTCACAAGAAATATTTTCAAGGAAAAATCGACAGCACCCTGAAGAAGGCCTTGCAACAGTACATGGAATGGTCCATCCTCAGTCCTTCCCAACTATGGAGCCACAGAAAAGAGGAGATGCTGCATCTGCTCTATCTATCAGGGCACAAGGATGTCGAATCCATCATGGAACATCCAAGCCTGAGCCACAAGTTGCATGACCTCATCAGCGAGGATATTTCACACCACTGGAATATCGAAAACCTCACGGCCAGACTGGCCATCAGTGAATCGACATTGAGAAGAAGGCTGAGGTCAGAGGGCACGGACATCAAGCATGTCATCAATCGTGCCAAATTAGGCCATGGTCTGCATCTGGTGCAAACGACCATGGACTCCATAGGACGCATTGCCGAACTCTGTGGATACCACAATCAGTCCCACTTCAGCATCAAATTCAAGCAACTCTTCGGAATGACGCCCACGGAGCTGAGGAAGACCAGAACGCTCAACTGATGGCAAGTGCCGCGGCGCGGAGCCCGGGCGCATGGCCTTGGCTGCGCCCAGCACGCCACTGTTTCACAGGATCAGGATCGCCCGGAAATCATTGACGTTGGTGTTCGTGGGCCCCGTCACCACCAGATCCCCCAGCGCATCAAAAAACCCGTACGCATCATTGCGGTCCAGGTACTCGGCAATCCGCATTCCCTTGTCCTGCGCCCGCGCCAGCGTATCGGGCGACACGCGCGCCCCCGCGTTGTCCTCCACGCCATCGATGCCGTCGGTATCGGCCGCCAGCGCCCAGACCTTGTCCTGCCCTTGCAGCGCCTGGGCCAGCCCCATGCAGAACTCGCCCGCGCGCCCGCCGCGCCCCCTGGGCGTGCCGGCCGGACGCTGGCGGATGGTGACCGTGGTCTCGCCGCCCGACAGGATCACGCAGGGCCGTTCGAACGGCTGCCCATGGCGCGCCACGGCGCGGGCCAGGGCCGCATGGACCTTGGCGACCTCGCGCGATTCGCCCTCGATCTCGTCGGACAGCACATGGGCGCGCAGGCCCGCCGCCTCGGCCACGCGCGCGGCCGCCTGCAGCGATTGCCGGGGCGTGGCGATCATGTGGACCTCGTGGCCCGCGAAGCGCGCGTCGCCGGGCTTGGGAGTCTCCAGTTCACCGGCCTCCAGCGCCCGGCGCACGGATGCAGGGATGTCGATGCGGTAGCGCGCGAGGATGGCCAGCGCATCGGCGCAGCTGCTGGCGTCCGGCACCGTGGGGCCGCTGGCGATGATGGAAGGATCGTCGCCCGGCACGTCGCTGATGGTCAGCGTGACCACGCGCGCGGGCGCGCAGGCCGCGCCCAGGCGCCCGCCCTTGATGCGCGACAGGTGCTTGCGCACGCAGTTCATCTCGCCGATGGCCGCGCCGCTTTCCAGCAGGGCGCGGTTGATGCGCTGCTTTTCCTCCAGGTCGATGCCTTCGGCCGGCAGGGTCAGCAGGGCCGAGCCGCCGCCCGAGATCAGGCACAGCACGAGGTCGTCCTCGGTCAGCCCCTCGGTCAGCGCCAGGATGCGCTCGGCGGCGGCCAGGCCCGCCGCATCGGGCACGGGATGGGCGGCCTCGACCACCTCGATGCGCTGCGCCAGGCCTTCGGGGCGCGGCGGGATGTGGTGGTAGCGCGTCACCACCAGGCCGGACAGGGGCGCGTCGGCCGGCCACAGCGCCTCCAGCGCCTGGGCCATGGAGCCGCCGGCCTTGCCCGCGCCCAGCACCACGGTGCGGCCCTTGGGCGGCGCAGGCAGGCACCGGGCCATGCTGTACAGGGGCTGCGCATCCTGCACCGCGGCGCGGTACAGGTCGAGCAGGAAGGCTTGGGGGTCGTCGAGGTGCTTGTCCGAGGTACTGGTCATGGTCTGGTGTCTCCGCCGGCCATTATGGAATTTCCTGTGCCGGCGGGAGCATGCGGTCCGGTCAAAACTGATTCGCCCGGTGCCCGGCCCCAGGCTTCGGGCATCAATCCAGGGCCACCTTGGCGTCCTTGACCAGCCTGGCGAAGCGCAGCGTGTCGTCCTTGATCTGGCGCGCCATCTGATCGGACGAGCCGCCCACGGGTTCGGCGCCGATCTCCTCCATCTTCCTGCGGAACTGCGGCGACTCGATGATGCGGTTCATGTCCGCGCCCAGCCGCG
This sequence comes from Comamonas sp., assembly GCA_041984925.1. Lineage (GTDB taxonomy): Bacteria > Pseudomonadota > Gammaproteobacteria > Burkholderiales > Burkholderiaceae_C > Comamonas. Next base: position 7,486 of record JBHIXF010000083.1, on the reverse strand, counting down.
CCAGCACCTGCCTGGGTGTGGCGGCCGGCGCCAGCACGCCGAACCAGGTGCCCATGTCGAAGCCCTTGAGGCCGGCCTCGTCCAGCGTGGGCACCTCGGGCAGGGCCACGGAACGCCTGGCCGTGGTCACGGCCAGCGCGCGCAGCTTGCCGGCCTTGATGTGGGGCAGCACGGGGGTCACGGTGTCGAAGGACATGGCGATCTGCCCGCCCAGCAGGTCCGTGGTCAGCGGACCGCTGCCCTTGTAGGGCACATGCAGCAGTTCCACGCCGCCCAGTGCCTCGAACTGCGCGCCGATCAGGTGCTGGCCCGTGCCGGCGCCGTTGGAGCCATAGGTGAGCTTGCCCGGCTGTGCCCGCGCCTGGGCCAGCAGCTCCTGCACGGTCCTGGCCGGTTGCTGCGGGTTGACCACCAGCACGTTGGGCACCACGGCGACCATGGCGATGGGCGCCAGGTCCTTCTGGAAGTCATAGCCCAGCTTGCGGTAGACGCTGGTGGCGATGGTGTGGTGCACGGCGCCCATGAGCAGGGTGTAGCCGTCCGGCCTGGCCTTGGCGACGTGGTCGGCGCCCAGGGTGGCGCCGGCGCCGGGGCGGTTTTCCACGACCACGGGCTGGCCCAGGCTTTTGGACAGCTCCTGGCCCAGGGCCCGCGCCAGCACGTCGGTGGTGCCGCCCGCGGGAAACGGCACGATGAGGTTGACCGGGCGCGCCGGCCAGTCCTGGGCCCAGGCGGCGGGGATGGTGGCAGGAATGGCAGCGGTGGCCAGCGCGCACGCGGCGGCAACCCTGGTGATGCGGTTCATGGCTTGTCTCCTGTCTGTTCTGTTGTTCGTTATCGGACCATGCAGCGCACGCTCAGGCAGGCACGGGCTCGGCCTTGGCCTCGGCGGTCTGCGCGCGCAGCCGGGCGCAGACCGCATCGGTCACCTGCTGCGTGGTCGCCTTGCCGCCCAGGTCGCGCGTGTGCAGCGCGGCATCGGCGGTGACCTGCTCCACCGCCTGCATCAGGCGCTGCGCGGCGCGCTGCTCGCCCAGGTGCTCCAGCAGCATCACGCAGCTCCAGAAGGTGCCGACCGGATTGGCCAGGCCCTGGCCCATGATGTCGAAGGCCGAGCCGTGGATGGGCTCGAACATGCTGGGGTAGCGGCGCTCGGGGTCGATGTTGCCCGTGGGCGCGATGCCCAGGCTGCCGGCCAGCGCGGCGGCCAGGTCGCTGAGGATGTCGGCGTGCAGGTTGGTGGCGACGATGGTGTCCAGCGAGGCCGGCCGGTTGACCATGCGCGCCGTGGCCGCGTCCACCAGCTCCTTGTCCCAGCGCACGTCCGGGAACTCGGCGGCCACCTGCGCCGCGATCTCGTCCCACATCACCATGGCGTGGCGCTGGGCATTGGACTTGGTGACCACCGTCAGCTGCCTGCGCGGCCGCGACCGGGCCAGGCGGAAGGCGAAGCGCATGATGCGCTCCACGCCCGCGCGGGTCATCATGCTCACGTCGGTGGCGACCTCGATGGGGTGGCCCTGGTGGGCGCGGCCGCCCACGCCCGCGTATTCGCCCTCGGAGTTCTCGCGCACGATAACCCAGTCCAGGTCCTGGGCTGCGCAGCGCTTGAGCGGCGCGTCGATGCCGGGCAGGATGCGCGTGGGCCGCACATTGGCGTACTGGTCGAAGCCCTGGCAGATCTTCAGCCGCAGGCCCCACAGCGTCACGTGGTCGGGAATGTGCGGATCGCCGGCCGAGCCGAACAGGATGGCGTCCTTGTCGCGCAGCGCGTCCAGGCCGTCGGCGGGCATCATCTCGCCATGGGCACGGTACCAGTCGCCGCCCCAGCCGTAGCTGGTGAAGTCGAAGCCCAGGCCGGGCTGGGTACCGGCCAGCGCCTGCAAGACGGCCTGCCCCGCGGGCACCACTTCCTTGCCGATGCCGTCGCCAGGGATGCAGGCGATGCGATAGGTCTTGCTCATGTACGGGCTCCTTGGATGATTGCGTGGAAGGCAGGCCATGCGGATGCAGGGCCCTGTCCGTGAATCTATCGATGGAACCCGGTGCGGAACGTCTCTAAAGTGATGGCATTGTTCACTTTGATTCAACAATGAGCACACCTGCCTCGGCGCCATCGGAGATGGCCTTCTTCAGCCTGCTGGCGCGCTGCGCCAGCCTGTCGGCCACGGCCCGCGAGCTGGGCATCACCACCCCGGCGGCCAGCCGGCGCCTGTCCCAGCTGGAGGCGCGGCTGGGCGTGCAACTGGCCAGCCGCACCACGCGGCGCCTGGGCCTGACCGAGGAAGGCCAGACCTACCTGGCGCATGCCCGGCGCATCCTGGGCGAGATCGAGGCCATGGAGCAGGCCGTCTCCGGCCTGCGCACCGACCCGCAGGGCCTGCTGCGCGTCAATGCCACGCTGGGCTTCGGGCGCAGCCACATCGCGCCGCTGATCACCAGCTTCGTGCGCCGGCATCCGCAGATCCAGGTGCAGCTGCAGCTGTCGGCCTCGCCCCCGGCCCTGGTGGACGACAGCTTCGACCTGTGCATACGCTTTGGCGAGCCGCCCGATGCGCGTGTCATCGCCAGGCGCCTGGCGCCCAACCGGCGCCTGCTGTGCGCCGCCCCCGCCTACCTGGCGCGGCGGGGCACGCCGGCCACGCCCGGGGAACTGTCGCGGCACGACTGCATCGACATCCGCCAGGGCGACGAGGCCCATGGCATCTGGCGCTTCAGCCGTGGCCGCAAGGCCGAGGCCATCCGCCTGCGCGACAGCCTGAGCACCAACGACGGCGAGATCGCCGTGAGCTGGGCGCTGGCGGGCCTGGGCATCGTCATGCGCGCCGAATGGGACATCGCGCGCTACCTGCGCAGCGGCCGCCTGGTGCAGGTGCTGGCCGGCTACGCCACGCCGCCGGCCGACATCCACGTGGTCTATCCGCAGCGCCATGGGGCCACGCGGCGGGTGCAGGCCTTCGTGGAGCACCTGGCCCAGCATTTCGACGGCGCATCGCCCCGTTTCTGAACAGTTGGCATCCGGGAAACCGCCAATAAATCAGTAGACAGAAACTGTATACAACTCTTGTCCGCAACCGTTATGATGGGTCCATGGAGACCTCCACCACCAGTTTCATTGTCGAGAGCCTGACCCGGGCCATCGTCGAACACCGCCTGCTGCCCGGCACCAAGCTGGCCGAGCAGAAGCTGGCCGACCATTTCGGCGTCTCGCGCACCCTGGTGCGCCAGGCGCTGTTCCAGCTGTCGCAAAACCGCCTGATCCGGCTCGAACCCGCGCGCGGCGCCTTCGTGGCCACGCCCTCGGTGGACGAGGCCCGCCAGGTCTTCGCCGTGCGCCGCATGCTCGAAGCCGAGATGGTGCGCGCCTTCATCGCCCAGAGCACGCCGGCCAAGATCCGCGCGCTCAGGCAGCACGTCGCGGCCGAGAAAAAGGCCATGGACGGCAACGATGTCGGCCAGCGCACCGAGCTGCTCGGCGACTTCCACGTGCGCATGGCCGAGCTCATGGGCAACGAGGTGCTGGCCCAGCTGCTGGGCGAGCTGATCTCGCGCTGCGCGCTGATCACGCTGATGTACCAGTCCAGCAGCGCCGCCGAGCACTCGCACGAAGAGCATTCCGCCATCGTGGCGGCCCTGGCCGGCGGCGACGCCGACCACGCCGTGCAGCTCATGCAGCAGCACCTGGACCACGTGGAGGCCGGCCTGACCTTCGACCGCGACCTGCCCACCAGCGATCTTTCGATGGCACTTTCTTCCGCATCCTCATGACCTACGACGCCACTGCCCCCTATCCCCGCGACCTGATCGGCTACGGCCGCACGCCTCCCCATGCCCGCTGGCCCGGCCAGGCCCGCGTGGCCGTGCAGTTCGTGCTCAACTATGAGGAAGGCGGCGAGAACTGCGTGCTGCACGGCGATGCCGCCAGCGAGCAGTTCCTGTCCGAGATGTTCAACCCGGCCGCCTATCCCGAGCGCCACATGAGCATGGAAGGCATCTACGAATACGGCTCGCGTGCCGGCGTCTGGCGCATCCTGCGCGAGTTCGAGAAGCGCGGCCTGCCGCTGACCGTGTTCGGCGTGGCCACGGCGCTGCAAAAGCACCGCGAGCTGGCCCAGGCCTTTGCCGAGCTGGGCCACGAGGTGGCCTGCCACGGCCTCAAGTGGATCCACTACCAGAACATGCCCGCCGAGGCCGAGCGCGACCACATGCGCCAGTGCATGGAGATCTTCGGCGAGCTGTACGGCCACGACGGCGACCACGGCCTGGGCTGGTACACGGGCCGCGACAGCCCCAACACCCACCGCCTGGTGGCCGACGACGGCCGCTTCACCTACGACAGCGACTACTACGGCGACGACCTGCCCTTCTGGATGAAGGTGAAAAAGAGCGACGGCGGCACGCACAGCCAGCTCATCGTGCCCTACACGCTGGACTGCAACGACATGCGCTTCGCCCTGCCCCAGGGCTACTCGCACGCCGACCCGTTCTTCCAGTACATGAAGGACACGTTCGATGCGCTCTACGCCGAGGGCGACCCAGACGGCGACGATTGCCCCAAGATGATGAGCATCGGCATGCACTGCCGCCTGCTGGGCCGCCCCGGACGCATCACGGCACTGCAGCGCTTTCTGGACCACATCCAGCGGCACGACAAGGTGTGGGTCTGCCGCCGCATCGACCTCGCGCGCCACTGGGCGCACCACCACCCCGACAAGGAATGACGAGCATGGCTCTGACGCTGGAACAACTGAACGCCGCCGACCTGGCGACCGCCACCGCTTTGCTGGACGGCCTGTACGAGCATTCCCCCTGGATCGCCGAGGCGGCGCTGGCCCAGCGTCCCTTCCGCTCGCTGGCCCAGATCAAGTACGCCATGGCCCAGGTGCTGGACAAGGCCCCCGTGCAGGCCAAGCTGGACCTGATCCGCGCCCACCCGGAGCTGGCCGGCAAGGCCATGGAGGCCAACACGCTGACGGCCGAATCGACCAATGAGCAGAACAAGGCGGGCCTGACGCGCTGCACGCCCGAGGAGCTGGAGCACATCCGCAGGCTCAACGCCGAGTACGGCGAGCGCTTCGGCTTCCCCTTCATCCTGGCCGTGCGCGGCCCGCGCGGCGCCGGCCTGTCCAAGGCCGAGATCATCGAGACCTTCGAGCGCCGCCTGCACAACCACCCCGACTTCGAGCTGGACGAGGCGCTGCGCAATATCCACCGCATCGCCGAGATCCGCCTGAACGACAAGTTCGCCTACACGCCCGAACTGGGCAACGATGTCTGGGACTGGCAGGAAAAGCTGGCCCAGCACAGCGACCCCGGCTATGCCGAAAAGGGCCAGTTGACCGTCACCTACCTGACCGATGCCCACCGCGCCTGCGCCCAGCGCATCAGCCACTGGATGCGCGACTGCGGCTTCGACGAGGTCGAGATCGACGCCGTGGGCAACGTCGTGGGCCGCTACAAGGCCGCCACCGAGGACGCCAGGACCCTCTTGACCGGCAGCCACTACGACACCGTGCGCAATGGCGGCAAGTACGACGGCCGGCTGGGCATCTTCGTGCCCATGGCCTGCGTGCGCGAGCTGCACCGCCAGGGCAGGCGCCTGCCCTTCCACATCGAGGTCGTGGCCTTTTCGGAAGAGGAAGGCCAGCGCTACAAGGCCACCTTCCTGGGCTCGGGCGCGCTGATCGGCGACTTCAGGCAGGAATGGCTGGAGCAAAAGGATGCCGACGGCATCACCCTGCGCGAGGCCATGCAGCACGCCGGCCTGTGCATCGACGACATCCCCAGGCTGCGGCGCGACCCGGCCCGCTACCTGGGCTTCATCGAGGTCCACATCGAGCAGGGCCCGGTGCTCAACGAGCTGGACATCCCGCTGGGCATCGTCACCTCGATCAACGGCAGCGCGCGCTACATCTGCGAGATGATCGGCATGGCCAGCCACGCCGGCACCACGCCCATGGACCGCCGCCGCGACGCCGCCGCCGGCGTGGCCGAGCTGTCGCTGTACATCGAAAAGCGCGCGGCGCGCGACGGCACCTCGGTGGCCACCATGGGCCAGCTGCACGTGCCCAGCGGCTCGGTCAACGTCGTGCCCGGGCGCTGCCAGTTCAGCCTGGACCTGCGCGCACCCACCGACGCGCAGCGCGACGCACTGGTGGCCGACATCCTGGCCGAGCTGGACGCCATCGCCCGGCGCCGCGGCCTGCGCTGCACCACCGAGCTGGCCATGAAGGCCGCCGCCGCGCCCAGCGCCCCTGAATGGCAAAAGCGCTGGGAAGCCGCCGTGGACGCCCTGGGCGTGCCCCTGTACCGCATGCCCAGCGGCGCCGGCCACGACGCCATGAAGCTGCACGAAATCATGCCCCAGGCCATGCTGTTCGTGCGTGGGCTGAATGCCGGCATCAGCCACAACCCGCTGGAAAGCTCCACCGCCGACGACATGCAGCTGTCCGTCGACGCCTTCTCCCACGTACTGAACCAGCTGGCCCGAGAGCAGCAATGACCGACATGAACCAAGACAAGCAAGACACCTACGCCGCCCTGGACGCCTGGATCGACCAGCATTTCGACGAGCAAGTGCAATTCCTGCAGGCCATGGTGCAGGTGCCCACCGACACCCCGCCCGGCAACAATGCGCCCCACGCCGAGCGCACGGCCGAGCTGCTCAAGACCTTCGGCTACGAGGCCGAGAAACACGTGGTGCCCGAGGCCGAGGTCCGGGCCTACGGCATGCAGAGCATCACCAACCTGATCGTGCGCCGCCCCTATGGCGACGGTGGCCGCACCATCGCGCTGAATGCCCATGGCGACGTGGTGCCGCCCGGCGAAGGCTGGAGCAAGGACCCCTACGGCGCCGCCATCGAGGACGGCAGGCTCTACGGCCGCGCCGCCGCCGTGAGCAAGAGCGATTTCGCCACCTTCACCTACGCCGTGCGCGCGCTCGAAGCCGTGGCCCGGCCCACCAAGGGCGCGGTGGAGCTGCACTTCACCTACGACGAGGAGTTCGGCGGCATCCTGGGCCCGGGCTGGCTGCTGGCCAACCAGCTCACCCAGCCCGACCTGATGGTCGCGGCCGGCTTCAGCTACGAAGTCGTCACCGCCCACAACGGCTGCCTGCAGATGGAAGTGACCGTGCACGGCAAGATGGCCCATGCCGCCGTGCCCCACACCGGCGTGGACGCGCTGCAGGCCGCCGTCGCGCTGATGAACGCGCTGTACGCCGAGAACACCCGGTACCGGCAGATCACCTCCCAGGTGCCGGGCATCAAGCATCCCTACCTGAACATCGGCCGCATCGAAGGCGGCACCAACACCAACGTGGTGCCCGGCAAGGTCGTGCTCAAGCTCGACCGCCGCATGATCCCCGAGGAAAACCCCGCCGAGGTCGAGGCCGGCATCCGCGCCGTCATCGCCCAGGCCATCGCGGACTTCAACGCGCAGGGCGGCTACGCGGGCGAGGACACCGTGCGCGTGGACATCAAGCGCC
>JBHIXF010000082.1:0-24151 GCA_041984925.1 Comamonas sp. | reverse complement strand
CGCCGACGTGGTGCTCGAAGTCTGCAGCAGCCATGTGCTCCAGGTCCGCGACGAGGGGCCGGGCATGGCGGCCGGCGCGCTGGCCAGCGCGCGCGAGCGCCATGTGCGCCACGTGCACCATGTGCGCGATGCGCAGGCCCCCCGCGCCGGCCTGGCCGGGCTGGCGCAGCCCGGCTACGGGCTGGGGCTGTCCATCGTCTCGATGATCGTGGCCCAGCATGGCGGCAGCCTGCAGCTGCAGTCGCCGCCGCCCGGAAAAGGCCGGGGCCTGCTGGCGCGCATTCAGCTGCCCGGGCGCCCGGACGTGGAGCCTTGCGCCGAGGCCGAGGCGCTGTCCTGAGCGCGCGCGCAGGCCGCAGGCTGCGGTGCATCGGCGGGCATGCGGGCGCACAGCTGGGCCGTGCGCTGCGGCGCGGGCAGGGCCGCCCAGCGGCGGACCTCGGCATAAAAGCGCGGCCAGGCCGAGGCGGGGTCGGCCCCGGCCTGCGCCTGGCCGGCTTCGTTCCACAGCGTGGTGAATGCCGGCACCCAGTCGTCATAGGCGGCCAGTGCGCCAAAGCTGGCGTTGTTGGCCTCGGCCACCCACTGGTCCAGCCGCGCCTGGTGCCGCGCGTGCAGCTGGCGCTGGACCTCGCTGGCCAGCAAAGGCGCATCCTCGGCCTGCCACTGGGCGCGCAGCACGGCGTAGTCGCTGCGCAGCCGGGCGTAGATGGCGGCCTTGGCCGCTTCGCGCAGCCGGGCGTCCTGCGGTTCGTCCTGCCGGTACAGCTGCTGCAGCGCCTGGCGCGTGCGGCCCGTCAGTGCGCGCCATTGCGCGCGGCGCGACTGGCCGGCGTCCCAGCGTGCGCGGGCCTGCGGGCTGGCCTCGGTGGCCAGCCATTGCGCCGTGCCCAGGCGCTCCACGGCCGTCGCAAAGGATTCGTTGAAGGCCGTGTCGCCCGGCTGGTAGACCACCTGGTGGGCCAGTTCGTGGAACAGCAGCCCCGCGAACTCGCCTTCGCCCCAGTCGATGAAGGTGTTGAGCAGCGGATCGCCGCCGAGCCAGTTCAGGTAGCCCAGCGTCGAATAGGCCGGCACGCCGTAGACACTGCTCTCCAGCCCCTGGGCCGTGAGTGCGCCGGCCTGCTGACGGGCCTCGGCCTCGTCGAAGTAGCCGCGGTAGCCCACGCAGCCGGCCACGGGAAAGCACCAGCGGCGCAGCTCCAGGCTGTCATGCGGCGCCGCCACCACGTTCCAGACCACGAAGGGCCGGCCCAGGTCGGCATAGCGGCGGTAGCTGGCGTTGTCGGGCAGGCCCAGCGCACGGACGGCGAAGTCGCGCATGCGCTGCGCGGCCTGCAGGCGCTGGCGCAGCGGCGGCGCAAGGTCCTCGTCCTGCAGCCAGTCGCCGATGGGGCGGCTGGCCTGCAGCAACTGCAGCTGTCCGCGCAGGCTTTGCCAGTAATAGCCTGCGCCGCCGCCGGTGGCGGCGCAGCCGGCCAGCAGCAGGGCGATGCCCGCCAAAAGCGCCGGCATGGCGCGCCTGACTACACTGGAGCTTTCACGCACCCGGGCCTCCTTGCTGTTTTCATGGACTTCTTCACGCTGGCGATCATTGTCTTTACCGCAATCTACCTGCTCAAGACGCAGCAGCAGCGCCGGCATACCTTGCTGCTGGCCCAGTATCTGGGGCGCTTCCAGATCGAAAAGCTGATGGGCGGCCTGATCGAGGGCTACATGCGCGCGCTCGGCGAGCCCGACTCGCGGCGCCGGGCCCAGGTCTGGACCGTGCTCGACAATACCGAGGCCAGCCTGGCCGAGCAACTGCAGCGCTTTGCCAAGGAGTTCTCGGCCGCCGAGCCCGAGCTCACGCGCGTCAGCACGCTGCCGCTGGCGCTGCCCTTCATGGACCGCCTGTTTCCCCGGGCCAGCTTCGACATGCGCGAGGCCATGCAGCTGCATGCGCGTGCCATCGCGGCCGTGCGCGTGCGCGACTGCGACAGCGAGGAGGGCCGGCGGGTGCGCGCCTTCATGATGACGGCCGAACTGCTGCTGATGCAGTACACCTGCCACTGGTTCTGCAAGTCGCGGGCCATCGCCTCCGTGCGGCTGGTCGCACGCCACAAGACACCCTACGAGCAAGTGCTTGCTTCAGTGTCTGAGCAGACGCGCCGGGACTATCTGAAACTCATTTCCTGAGCGGCGCCGGCATTGGCATCGGCGGCGGCCCGGGCTTGCCGCGCACGCGGTTGACGCAGTGCGGGATGCTGTCAAGAATGCTTGGCATGACACAAGTGCTGAGCTCCATCGAGGCGCGGCTCGCGTCTCTTCCCATCCGCGTGGCCGTGGTTCTCCCGTCAGGACAGCGGGCCGGACCGGCCGATGCCCGTGTCGTGCTGCACTTCCAGAGCATGGCGGCGATGGGGAGCCTGGCGGCGGGGCAGATCGGAACGCTGGGCGCGGCCGTGGTGGAGGGGCTGGTCGGCATCGAAGGCCGCATGCGCGACGTGATGACGGCCGCCGCCAGCCTGCTGCAGGCCGATCCCGTGCGCGGCACTTCGGCATGGTGGGTCCATGCCATGGCCCGCATGCGCTCCATGGCAGCGCACACCCTGGTGCGCGATGCGCGCCAGATCCAGTTCCATTACGACATCTCGGACGATTTCTACGGCCTGTGGCTGGACCCGCGCCGCGTGTACTCCTGCGCCTATTTCCGCGATGCGCAGATGACGCTCGCCCAGGCCCAGGAGGCCAAGCTCGACCACATCTGCCGCAAGCTGGACCTGCGCCCGGGCGAGCGCCTGCTCGACATCGGCGCGGGCTGGGGGGCGCTGCTGGTATGGGCGGCCGAGCATTACGGGGTCAAGGCCCAGGGCATCACGCTGTCGCACAACCAGCACCGCTACGTGCAGCAGCTGGTGCGCGAGCGCGGCCTGCAGGGCCGCGTGGACATGCAGTTGCTCGACTACCGGCAGATGTCTTCGGAGCTGCCCTTCGACAAGATCGCCTCGGTGGGCATGTTCGAGCATGTGGGCCAGGCCAAGCTGCCCGAGTATTTCGACACCGTGCGCCGGCTGCTGCGGCCCGGCGGCATGGCGCTGATCCACGGCATCACGGCCGGCGGTGTCGACAACACCCAGGTAGGAGCGGGCATGGGCGAATTCATCGACCGCTACATCTTCCCGGGGGGCGAGCTCATGCACGTGAGCCGCGTGCTGCATGACATGGCGCACAGCGGGCTGGAGATGGTCGATACCGAGAACCTGCGCCCCCACTATGCGCGCACGCTCTGGAGCTGGTCCGACGCGCTGGAGGCGCAATTGCCCGAGGCGGAGCGCGTGCTGCGCGAGCATCTCGACGCCGAAGGCGCCGCCAGGGTGCTGCGTGCCTACCGCCTCTATCTGGCCGGCTGCGCGATGGGCTTCGAGAGGGGCTGGATCGCACTGCACCAGATGCTGTGCATACATCCCGACGGGCAGATGCATTCCGGCGCCATGGCGGGCGCGCAGTCCGGCTATGCTTTCAACCGCGGATACATGTACCGCTGAAGGATTCCCATGCTCTACAAGTTCAAATCGCGCGCCACGGCCGATGTCATCATGCTCGAATCCAACGCGCGCCAGCTGCTGGAAATCGTCGGCAAGACGCCGGGCGACAGCGGCATCATCACGGCGCAGCAGATCCCCGCAGCCATCGCGGCGCTGGAGGCCGCCGTGGCCGATGACGATGCGCGCCGCCGTGCGCTGGCCGAGGACGAAGGCCAGGAAGGCGGCCCCGACGATGCGGCTGCGGCCGACAGCGTCAGCCTGCGCCAGCGCGCGGCCCCCATGATCGACATGCTGCGCCGCAGCGCGGCCGAGGGCCGCGATGTGACCTGGTAGGGGACCGCGCCGCCGGGCCGGTTTCAGGCGTTGATGCCCTTCATGCCCTCTGGCGTGTAGCGCTGCCCGGCCACGGGCAGTTCGTCGCTGGCGCGGCGCAGCTCGTCCAGCTCCCCGGGCGCCAGCGACAGCGACAGCGCGCCCAGGTTGTCCTGCAGGTGGGCGATGCGGCGCGTGCCGGGAATGGGCACCACGTCCGGCCCCTGTGCCAGCAGCCAGGCCAGCGCGACCTGCGCGGGCGTGGCGTTCTTGCGCTGCGCCAGCTGCGAAACCACACGGACCAGGGCCTGGTTGGCATCGATGTTGCCGGGCTGAAAGCGCGGCAGGCTGGCCCGGAAATCGCCTTCCTCGAAGGCCGTGCCGCCATGGAAGCGCCCCGTGAGAAAGCCGCGCCCCAGCGGCGAATAGGCCACCAGGCCCACGCCCAGCGCGCGGCAGGCGGGCAGCACCTCGTCCTCCACCTCGCGCGTCCACAGCGAGTACTCGGTCTGCACGGCCGCCACCGGGTGCACGGCATGGGCGCGCCGCAGCGTGGCCGCGCTGACCTCGCACAGGCCGATGCGGGCGATCTTGCCTTCCCGAACGAGCCGGGCCAGGCCCTCCATGGTTTCCTCGATGGGCCGGGCCGCATCGATGCGGTGCACGTAGTACAGGTCGATGCACTCCACGCCCAGGCGCCGCAGCGAGTCCTCGCAGCTTTGGCGGGCGTACTGCGGGCTGTTGTCCAGGCTGCGCCGGTACTCGCCGGCCTTGCGCACGATGCCGAACTTGGTGGCGATCTTCACGCGGGGCCGGCGCGAGGCCAGGAAACGGCCGATCAGCTCCTCGTTGTGGTGCGGCCCGTAGACGTCGGCCGTGTCCAGGAAATCGATGCCGGCCTCCACGGCATGGTCCAGCGCCTGCAGCGCCAGGGCGTCGTCGCGCGGGCCGTAGAACTCGCTCATTCCCATGCAGCCCAGGCCCAGAGCGGATACCGACAGGCCGTGGCCCAGCTTGCGTTGTTGCATTGCATTGCCTCCTTGCTGAAACAAGTGGGCAGTATGGTTTTCCGCAATGGGCTTGCCTACGGAGAAAATCGCGATTCGATTTTCCATTTCCGGAAAACCAAGGAGTACGCCATTGCAGTGGGACGACGCCCGCATCTTCCTGGCCATTGCCCGCGCCGGCAGCCTCAGCGGCGCCGCCTTTGCGCTCGGGCTGGGCGTGGCCACGGTGTCGCGCCGCCTGGACCGGCTGGAGGCCGTGCTGGCCATGCCCTTGTTCAGTCGCCACCAGAGCGGCTACCGCCTCACGGCCGACGGGCAGGCGATGCTGGCTCCGGCAGAGGCGCTGGAGCATGCGGCGCAGGCCTTGGGCGATGCGGCGCAACGCCAGGGGCAGGTGGCCGGCACGGTGCGGCTGGCCACGGCCGAGAACCTGGCCAATCCGTTGATCCTGCCCTCGCTGGCGGCGCTGTTCGAGCGCCATCCCGGCCTGCGCGTGCAACTGGTCAGCGGCGTGCAGACGCTGAACCTGCACCGGCGCGACGCCGACCTGGCCGTGCGCATGGCGCGGCCCGCAGCCGGCCACCTCACCATCCGGCGCCTGGGGACGCTGGGATTCGGCCTCTACGGATCACCGGCCTATGTGCAGGCCCGCCCGGAGCAGGCCGGCCCCATGCCCTGCGAGAGCGACGCCTTCATCGGCTGGGACGAGGACCATGCCCACCTGCCCGCGGCACGCTGGCTGGCGCGCATGCTGCGCGGGCGGCCTGCCCGGCTGGAGACCAACACGCTGTCCGCGCAGCTGGCCGCCGCCGGCGCCGGACTGGGGCTGGCCGTGCTGCCGCATTTTCTGGCCCGCGGCGCAGGCCTGGCCTGCGTGTCGCCGCAACTGGGGGCCGACCAGCCGATCTGGCTGGCCATGCATGCCGACCTGGCCCATTCGCGGCGGGTGCGTGCCGTGGCCGACCATCTCGTTGCGCTGTTCGAGGCGCGCCGTGCGGATCTCCAGGGCCCCGGGCACGAAGACGGCCGATGCTGAGCCGGACATGAAAAAGCCCGGCGTTGCCGGGCTTCTTGCGCGTGGCCGGGATCAGTCGGCGTAGGTGCCTGCGGCCTTGATGACCTTGCCCCACTTCTCGATCTCGGCCTGCACGAACTTCTTGTGGCCTTCGGGTTCGATGCGGCTGTCGTTGGCGATCACGGCGCCCAGGGCTTCCTGGCGCTTGATGAACTCGGGGTCCTTGAGCGCGGCCTTCATGGCTTCGTTGACCTTCTTGACGATGTCGGCCGGCGTGCCCTTGGGCGCGTACAGGCCGTGCCAGATGGTGACCTGGAAGTCGGGCACGCCCACTTCGGCCAGCGTCGGCAGGTCCTTGAGCGCGGGCATGGCCAGGCGCTTGGGCGTGGTCACGGCATAGGCCTGGACCTTCTTGGCCGTGATCTGGCCCGTGGTGTTGGTGGTCTGGTCGCACAGCAGGTCGACCTGGTTGCCGATCAGGTCGGCAATGGCGGGCGCCGCGCCCTTGTAGGGCACGGGCGTCATTTCCGTCTTCATGGCAGACTGCAGCATCAGGCCGCACAGGTGGGAGGCGGAGCCGATGCCGGCATTGGCCAGGTTGACCTTGCCCTGGTTCTTGGAGATCCAGTCCTTGACCTCGGCGAAGTTCTTGGCCGGCAGCGAGGGGCGGCCGATCAGGGTCATGGGCACGTCGTTGATGATGCCGGCGTACTCGAAGTCGCCCAGCACGTTGAACGACAGCTTGCGGTACAGCGACGGGATGGTGGACATGCCGATGTGGTTGATCAGCAGCGTGTAGCCGTCGGGACGGGCGCGCGCGGCCTTGGCCGTGCCGATGGTGCTGCCCGCGCCGTCGGCGTTGTCCACCACGATGGTCGCATTGTTCAGCTGCTTGCGCATGGACTCGGCCAGATCGCGGGCCACCTTGTCGGTGGGGCCCCCTGCGGTGAACGGCACGATGAGGGTGATCGTCTTGCCGGCGGCAGGATAGTCCTGGGCCTGGGCGCCGACGGCCGCACCGGCGGCCAGCGCAATCGCTGCGATCTTGAACAATGCTTGCATGGTGTCTCCAAGTAAATAGCGTGCAAATGATAGGGGGCCACGCGCACTCGCCCGAGAGGGCAAACGCGCAATGAAAACCGAATGCACGGGGTGACGGATTTTAAGAATTGTTTCTATTGCGTCGCAGCAGATTCCCTTTGGATTGATCTAGTGCAAACCCTGGGAGCCTTGACAGATAACGCTTTTTCAGGAGCAGGCATGCCCCGATCGCAGGGGCGCCCAGCGCCTCAGGGGGTGCTACCGATACGAGCGCGCATCTTCGATCACCTTGCCGTCATTGGGCAGGGTGCCGGGCAGCACCATCTGCACGTCGCCGCGCAGCTTGGTGACCTCGCGCACGGCGTCCGACAACTGCTGGGCCAGCCCGGGCGAGGTCTCGCGTGTTTCCACCAGCAACTGCATCTGGTCATTGGCCATTTCGCCCGTGACCACCAGGCGCGCCTTGCCCACCTGGGGGAAGCGGCGCACCACCTCGGCGATCTGGCCGGGGTGCACGAACATGCCGCGCACCTTGGTGGTCTGGTCGGCGCGGCCCATCCAGCCCTTGATGCGGACATTGGTGCGGCCCGTGGGGCACTGGCCCGGCAGCACGGCGGAGAGGTCGCCCGTGCCGAAGCGTACCAGCGGATAGTCGGGGTTGAAGGTGGTGACCACCAGCTCGCCCACCTCGCCGGGCGCCACCGGGTCGCCCGTGCCGGGGCGCACGATCTCGACGAGGACCTGCTCGTCCAGCACCAGGCCTTCACGCGCCTCGGTCTCGTAGGCGATCAGGCCCAGGTCGGCCGTGGCATAGCACTGGTAGCCGGCGATGCCGCGCTCGGCCAGCCAGTCGCGCAGCGAGGGCGGGAAAGCCTCGCCCGAGACCATGGCCTTGGTCACGGACGCGATGGGCAGGCCCATCTCGATGGACTTCTCCACGATGATCTTCAGGAAGCTGGGCGTGCCCACGTAGCCGGCGGGCCGCAGGTCGGCCATGGCCTGCACCTGCTGCTCGGTCTGGCCCGTGCCGCCCGGGAACACCGTGCAGCCCAGCGCATGGGCGCCGCTTTCCATCATCGAACCCGCGGGCACGAAGTGGTAGCTGAAGCAGTTGTGCACCAGCTCGCCGGGCCGAAAGCCCGAGGCGTGCAGCGCGCGCGCCATGCGCCAGTAGTCGGCGCGGCGGCTCTCGGGTTCGTAGATGGGGCCGGGGCTGCCGAACAGCCGGGGCATGTCCCGGCCCAGCCCGATGGCGTTGAAGCCGCCGAAGATCTGCGCCGGCCGCTGCGCGCCCTGGCGCTGCAGCAGCTCATGCTTGCGCGTCACGGGCAGCCTGGCCAGGGCCTCGCGGCTGTTCACCTGCGCGGCAGCTACGCCGGCCAGGATCTCGGCAAAGGCGGCCGAGCGCTGCTGCGCATGGGCGATCTGCCCGGGCAGGGCGGCCAGCAGCGCCGCCTCGCGTTCATCAGGGGTGCGCGTCTCCAGCGCGTCGTAGAAGGCACTCATGGCTAGTCCTGTAGGTGGAAAGGGCAGATGGAGTCCGGCCAGTGGTGAAAGAAAGATTCCAACAATCCTTGTGCCGCCCCTTGCCCGCGAAACCGGCGCGGCCCAACCCCAGGGACACCGAGGAAGGGCCGCCCCGCGCCGAGGGTGTCGTCCCCCTTTCAGGGGGAAGGCGCGAAGCGACTCAGGGGGTATTCATGCAAGCCAACGTTTTCTGCGCTTGTAGCTCTTGACGTCCTTGAAGCTCTTGCGCTCGCCACCGCCCACGCCCAGGTAGAACTCCTTGACGTCCTCGTTGCTGGCCAGGTCGGAGGCCGCGCCATCCATGACGATGCGCCCGCTTTCCATGATGTAGCCATAGTCCGCGTACTTGAGGGCCATGTTGGTGTTCTGCTCGGCCAGCAGGAAGGTGACCTTTTCCTTGCTGTTGAGGTCCTTGACGATGTGGAACACCTCCTCGACGATCTGCGGCGCCAGGCCCATGGAGGGCTCGTCCAGCAGCACCATGCGCGGATTGGCCATCAGCGCGCGGCCGATGGCGCACATCTGCTGCTCGCCGCCCGAGGTGTAGGCGGCCTGCGAGGTGCGGCGGGTCTTCAGGCGCGGAAAATAGTTGTAGACCTTTTCCAGGTTGGCCGCGATCTCGCCCTTGTCGGTGCGCGTGTAGCTGCCGGTCATCAGGTTTTCCTCGATGGTCAGGTGGGCGAAGCAGTGGCGTCCCTCCATGACCTGGACCACGCCGCGCCGGACCAGGTCCGAGGGGCTGAGGTTCTCGATGCGCTCGCCCTCCAGCTCGATCGTGCCCTTGGTGACCTCGCCGCGCTCGCCCTTGAGCAGGTTGGAGATGGCGCGCAGCGTCGTGGTCTTGCCCGCGCCGTTGCCGCCCAGGATGGCCACGATGCTCTCGCGCGGCACCTGGAGCGAGACGCCCTTGAGCACCAGGATCACATGGTTGTAGATGACTTCGATGCCGTTGACCACGAGCAGCGGAGCGCTGGCGGCCGGGGCAGGATGGGATGCGGTGGTCATGGCGTCGTCCATGGGCGTTGATACAGAGATGGATGCGGTGGCCGCAGCTTGCGAAGCATCTCGGTGGACCGCGCGCAGCGTATGAAACTGGCGCGGCCCAACTCAGAGACACCGAGGAAGGGCCGCCCCGCCCCGAGGGTGTCGTCCCCCTTTCAGGGGGAAGGCGCGTCAGCGCCTCAGGGGGTGCAACTCCTCACCTTTACGTTCTTTTCCTTGGCGTACTTGTCCGCGTACTCCTTGACCAGCGGCTCGACCATGGACTTGTCGGCCTGGTACCAGTCGGAGACCACCTTCCACTTGGCGCCGTCCCACTGGGCGATGCGCGACCAGTCGGTGCCCAGGTGGTTGTCGCAGCTGGTCTTGACGGGGCGGATGATCTTGCCGAAGCCCAGCTCGTTGAGGCGCTCCTGCGTCAGGTTCAGGTTCTCCAGGCCCCAGCGCACCTGCTCGGAGGTCATGACCTTGCCCTTGCCGAACTTCTCCTGCGCGGTGCGGATGGCCTCGACCTGCAGCATGGAGATCACCATGCCGCGCGTATGGGCCATGGCGCCCAGTTCCTTGGGGTCGGTGGCCGTGCCCTGGCCCTTGTCGTAGACCATGGACTTGACGTCCTCGTGCACCTTGTCGTGCTCGGCCGTGTTGTGGATGGTCACGGTGTTGTAGCCCTTGGCGCCGGCGCCGATGTCCTTGACGTCATGGTCCGAGCCCGCCCACCAGATGGCGTACATCTTCTCGCGCGGGTAGCCCGTGGCCTGGGCCTCGCGCACGGCCGTGGGCGTCATCACGCCGGCCGACCACAGCAGCACGTAGTCGGGGCGCTGCTGGCGGATCTGCAGCCAGGTGGATTTCTGCTCCACGCCGGGCGCGGTCACGGGCAGCAGGGTCAGGTCGAAGCCTTCCTTGGCCGCGCGCTTTTGCAGCAGCGGGATGGGTTCCTTGCCGTAGGGGGAGTCGTGGTAGACCAGGGCGATCTTCTTGCCCTTGAGGCTGCCCTTTTCCTTCTTCAGGATGTCCTGGATGATGGAATCGGCGGCCGTCCAGTAGTTGCCCAGCAGCGGGAAGTTCCACTCGAACACCTTGCCGTCGGCCGACTGCGACAGGCCGTAGCCCGTGGTGATGATGGGCATCTTGTCGCCGGGCGCCTTGTCGGTCACGGCGAAGGTGATGCCGGTGGACTGGGGATCGAAGCCGGCCGCGCCGCCGCCCTTGGCCTTCAGGCGCTCATAGCATTCCACGCCCTTGGCCGTGTCGTAGGCCGTCTCGCATTCCTCGTAGGCGATCTTCACGCCGTTGATGCCGCCTCTGGCGTTGACCAGCTTGATGTAGTCCTGCTTGCCGTCGGCCCATGGAATGCCCAGCGGCGCGAACTGGCCCGTGCGGTAGACCAGCAGCGGCACGAACTGCTCCTGGGCCTGTGCGGCGGGAGCGGCCACGAGAGCGCCGATTCCGGCAGCGACCGTGGCGGCGGCGATGGCGACTTTCTTGAACATCATGACGTTGTCTCCTAGTTGGCTGGGGAAGATTCCCCGGTTATCCGGCACTCTGTGGCGCCCTGTCTCGATACAGATCAACTCAATGCGGGAAGGGCCAGACGCGCAGTTTTTGCCTTGCGGTCGCCCACAGTTTCGCGAGCCCATGCGGCTCCACGATCAGGAAGAACACGATCAGCGCACCGAAGATCATGTGCTCCAGGTAGGTGGCCGTGGCCGTGGACAGCGGCAGGCCCAGCCAGTGCGGCACCTGGTTGAGCAGCAGGGGCAGCAGCACGAAGAAGGCCGCGCCGAAGATGCTGCCCACCACCGAGCCCAGGCCGCCGATGATGATCATGAACAGCAGCTGCAGCGAGCGGTCCAGGCTGAAGGCCGCGGGCTCCCAGGCGCCCAGGTGCACGAAGCCCCACAGCGCGCCGGCCACGCCGACGATGAAGCTGCTGACGGCAAAGGCGCTGAGCTTGGCGTAGGTGGGGCGGATGCCGATCACGGCGGCGGCCACGTCCATGTCGCGCATGGCCATCCACTCGCGGCCGATGGCGCTGCGCACCAGGTTCTTGGCGGCCAGGCCCAGCACGCACAGGATGCCCAGGCACAGCAGGTATTTCTCCATGGGCGTGTCGATCTTCCAGCCCATGATGGACAGCGGTCCCGCGCTGACCGAGCCCGAGGAGGAGTTGTTCGTCACCCAGGCGGCGCGGCTGGTCAGCCAGTCCATGAAGAACTGGGCGGCCAGCGTGGCCACCGCCAGGTACAGGCCCCGGATGCGCAGGCTGGGCAGGCCGAAGACCACGCCGAAGGCCATGGCCAGCACGCCGCCGCCGATCAGGGCCACCAGCAGCGGCATGCCCTCGAAGCGCGCCTGCAGGTTGTAGGCCGCGTAGGCGCCCACCGCCATGAAGGCGCCGGTGCCCAGCGAGATCTGGCCGCAGTAGCCGACCAGGATGTTCAGCCCCAGCGCCGCCAGCGACATGATCAGGAAGGGGATCAGCACGGCCTGGAAGGTGTAGTCGCTGACCGCGAAGGGAACCACCAGGAAGGCGAAGGCCAGCAGCAGCACGATGGCCCAGCGGTCCTGCGCGACGCCGAAGATCTGCTGGTCGGACGCGTAGCTCGTCTTGAATTGACCGTTCTCACGATAAAACATGGTGCAAGTTCTCCGTAACGGTCAAACGCGATCAATGATTTTGTCGCCGAACAGCCCCTGGGGCCGCACGAGCAGGAAGCACAGGGCCAGGCCGTAGGCGAACCAGGTCTCGATGCCGCCGCCGACCAGGGGACCCAGGTAGACCTCGGAGAGCTTCTCGCCCACGCCGATGATCAGGCCGCCGATGATGGCGCCGGGCAGCGAGGTCAGGCCGCCCAGGATGACCACGGGCAGGGCCTTCAGGGCCACCAGCGACAGCGAGTACTGCACGCCCAGCTTGGAGCCCCAGATGATGCCCACCACCAGGGCCACGCCGCCGGCCACCGACCAGACGATGACCCAGATGCGCGACAGCGGGATGCCGATGGACTGGGCCGCCTGGTGGTCGTCGGCCACGGCGCGCAGGGCGCGGCCGGTCCTGGTCTTCTGGAAGAACACGCTGAGCGCGGCCACCAGCAGCGCGGCGATGCAGGCCGCGTACAGGTCTTCCTGGCTCAGCAGCACGCCGCCCTCGAACAGGCCGTCGAGGATGAACATGGGGTCCTTGGGCATGCCCACGTTGATGCTGTAGACGGCGCTGCCGAAGATCATCGGGCCCAGGCCGTCGAGCAGGTAGGCGATGCCCAGCGTGGCCATCAAGAGCGTGATCGGCTCCTGGTTGACCAGGTGGCGCAGGGCCAGCCGCTCGATCACCCAGGCCACGACCACCATGATGGCCAGCGACACGCAGATGGCCAGCAGGTTGGTGAACCAGCCGGCCTCCAGGCCGGTCCACTTCGGAATCCACTCGGAAAAGCGCGCCATGGCCAGGGCCGAGAACAGCACCATCGCGCCCTGGGCGAAGTTGAACACGCCCGAGGCCTTGAAGATCAGCACGAAGCCGATGGCGATCAATGCGTACAGCGTGCCCACCATGAGGCCGCCGAACAAGGTTTCCAGAAAAAATCCCATGTCAGTCCCCTCAATGGCTGGTGCCAAGGTAAGCGCGGATCACGTCTTCGTTCTGGCGCACCTCGTCGGGCGCGCCGTCGCCGATCTTTTTGCCGTAGTCCAGCACCACGACGCGGTCGCTGATGTCCATGACCACGCCCATGTCGTGTTCGATCAGCACGATGGTGGTGCCGAACTCGTCGTTGACATCGAGGATGAAGCGGCACATGTCCTGCTTTTCCTCCACGTTCATGCCGGCCATGGGCTCGTCCAGCAGCAGCACCTGGGGCTGCATGGCCAGGGCGCGGCCCAGGTCCACGCGCTTTTGCAGGCCGTAGGGCAGCTGGCCCACGGGCGTCTTGCGGTAGGCCTGGATTTCGAGGAAGTCGATGATGTGCTCGACGAACTCGCGGTGGCGTATCTCCTCGCGCGCGGCCGGGCCGATGCGCAGGGCCTGCATCAGGATGCCGCTTCGGATCTGCAGGTTGCGGCCGGTCATGATGTTGTCGATCACGCTCATGCCCTTGAACAGCGCCAGGTTCTGGAAGGTGCGCGCCACGCCCATCTCGGCCACCTGGCGGCTGTTCATGTGGCTGAAGGTCTTGCCCCGGAAGGTGATCGATCCCTCGGACGGCGTGTACACGCCGTTGATGCAGTTGAGCATGGAGCTCTTGCCCGCGCCGTTGGGGCCGATGATGGAGCGGATCTCGTGCTCGCGCACATTGAACGAGATGTCCGTCAGCGCCTTCACGCCGCCGAAGCGCAGGCTGATGTTCTTGATGTCCAGGACGACATCGCCGATCTTCTTGTCTGTCATATCAGTTCTCCATTGCGTCGCGCGCCACCCGCAGCGCATAAAGCGGGCGTGCCCGAAAAGCCTGGGACACCGAGCAAGGGCCGCCCCGCCGCGAGGGTGTCGTCCCCCTTGGGGGAAGGCGCGAAGCGACGCAGGGGTATTTCATTTTTCGGGATAGGTCTTGGCATCGACGATGGACAGCGTGGCGCTGACGCTGCCGGTGCGGCCATCCTCGAACTTGACCTGGGTCTCGATGAACTGCTCGCGCTTGCCCGTGTACAGCGCATCGACCAGCACGCCGTACTTGTCGGCGATGAAGCCGCGGCGCACCTTGCGCGTGCGGGTCAGCTCGTCGTCGTCGGGGTCCAGCTCCTTGTGCAGCACCAGGAAGCGCGCCACCTGGGTGTCGGCCATGCCGGCCTCGGCGGCCAGGTCGGCGTTCACCTGGGCCACGCAGTCGGCCACCATCTCCAGCACCTTGGCCTTCGATGCCAGGTCCACGTAGCCGCCATAGGGCAGGCCCTGGCGCTCGGCCCAGTTGCCCACGGCCTCGTAGTCGATGTTGATGAAGGCGCAGACCTGGTCGCGGCCATGGCCGAAGCACACGGCCTCCTTGATCTGGGGGAAGAACTTGAGCTTGTTCTCGATGTAGTTGGGCGCGAACATGGCGCCGCGCGCGGTCTTGCCCACGTCCTTGGCGCGGTCGATGATGCGCAGCTGGCCGTCGGCATCGATCAGGCCCGCGTCGCCCGTGTGGAACCAGCCGTCGGCATCCACCACCTCGGCCGTGGCGTCGGGGCGCTTGTAGTACTCCTTGAGCACGGACACGCCCTTGAGCAGCACCTCGCCGTTGTCGGCGATCTTCAGCTCGATGCCGGGCGCCGCCTGGCCCACGCTGCTCAGCTCCACCTGGCCGTCGCGCTGTATGCAGACATAGGCGCAGGTCTCGGTCTGGCCGTACAGCTGCTTGAGATTGATGCCGATGCAGCGGAAGAAGCGGAACAGCTCGGGCCCGATGGCCGCGCCCGCCGTGTAGGCCACGCGGATGCGCGACAGCCCCATGGCATTGCGCAGCGGGCCGTAGATGCACAGGTCGCCCAGCGCGTACTTCATGCGGTCGAGCAGGCCCACGGGCTTGCCGTCCAGGATGTCCGAGCCCACGCGGCGCGCCACGGCCATGGCACGCTCGTACATCCAGCGCTTGAAGGGCGCCGCGTCCTCCATGCGGATGGACACCGAGGTCAGCATGCCCTCGAAGATGCGCGGCGGTGCGAAATAGTAGCTGGGGCCGATCTCGCGCAGGTCGATGGACACGGTCGAGGCCGACTCGGGGCAGTTGATGGTGAAGCCGGCCACCAGCCACTGCGCGAACGAGAACAGATGGTCGCCGACCCAGGCCGGCGGCAGGTAGCAGATCACGTTGTCGCCGGGGCCCAGGCGGTCCACCTGCACGCCGCCGCGCGCCGACTCGCCGAAGCTGCGGTGCGTCTGGCACACGCCCTTGGGCTTGCCCGTGGTGCCCGAGGTGTAGAGGATGACCGAGACATCGTCGGGCGACAGCGCGGCCAGCATCGCCTCCCAGGCGCCCGGGTGCGCGGCATCCCACTCCCGGCCCTTTTGCAGCAGTGCCTCGGTGCTGATCAGGCCCGGCTGGTCGTAGTTGCGCATGCCGCGCGGGTCGTCATAGATGATGTGGCGTATGCCGGGCACCTGCTCGCGCACTTCCAGCAGCTTGTCCACCTGCTCCTGGTTCTCGGCGAAGGCGAAGGCGATCCCGGCATCCTCGATGACGAAGCGCATCTCGGCGGCCACCGCATCCTGGTACAGCGGAATCGGCACGGCGCCCAGCGCCTGCACGGCGATGAAGCCCATGTAGACATGGGGCCGGTTGTCGCTGATGAAGGCCAGGTTCTGGCCCCGGGCCAGGCCCAGCGCGGCCAGGCCGCAGGCCATGTGGCGCACGGTGTCCAGGGCTTCGCTCCAGCTCCAGGTCTGCCAGATGCCGTATTCCTTCTCGCGCAGCGCCGGCGCCTGGGGGCGCTCGGCGGCATGCTGGAGCAGCAGGTGCGGGAACGTGGTCGTCATTCCATGTCCTTGGGGTTGGGTGGGGGCTCGCGGCAGCGCAGGGTGGGACCAGCCTTCCTGTCGGCGTGAAGCGGATTGAGACAAATCCTAGGCCGTGCTTTGACGTCGTGGTGTCTGTTTGACGACAATTTGCGGGAAAGCCATCATCGGGAAAACACGCCGTAACAAATGGTGCCAAAACGGTGGCCTGTCCTGCATGGGGGCTTGCGCGCCGAATGCGCCGCCGTTGCCGCCCACGGCGCAGGCCGGGCTGCATCGTGGAAATCCCGCTCACGCGGGCCGCCGGGCTCGGGCAATGCTTGGATGGTTTTGATGATCCATCCATGAGCCAAGAACTGTCACTGCACCAGCGCCGACGCGCGCCACGGCCCGAGGAACTTGCAGGCATTCCCTGGCTGGCCGTGCTCCAGCCCGCCGAGCGCGAGCGGGCGCAGAAGGCGCTGGTCGTCGGCGATGCCCAGCCGGGCGACTATGTCTGCCGCACGGGCCGCGCGCCCACCTACTGGTTCGGCGTGGTCGAAGGCCTGCTCAAGATGAACACCGATGGCGTGGACGGCGCCAGCATGACGCTGGCCGGCCTGCCGCCGGGCGGCTGGTTCGGCGAGGGCACGGCCGTCAAGCGCGAGCCCTACCGCTACAACGTGCAGGCCATCCGCAGGAGCGTGGTCGGGGGCCTGCCCATCGACACCTTCCACTGGCTGCTGGACCACTCCATCGGCTTCAACCGCTTCGTCATGAGCCAGCTCAACGAGCGGCTGGGCCAGTTCATCGCGGCGCGCGAGATCGACCGCATGACCAACCCCGACCTGCGCGTGGCACGCAGCCTGGCGGCACTGTTCCACCCGCTGCTGTACCCCGGCGTGGGCGAGGTGCTGCGCATCACCCAGCAGGAGCTGGCCTACCTCGTGGGCCTGTCGCGCCAGCGCGTCAACGAGGCCCTGGCCGTGCTGCAGCGCGAGAACGCCATCGTCGTCGAGTACGGCGGCCTGCGCGTGCTCGATCTGGAGGCGCTGCGCAGCGGGCTGTTCACTGCCCAGCGCAGGGTGGCGGCCTGAGGGGCGCCTGGGCCCTCAGATCACGCCGTCGCGCCGCAGCCGCGCCTGCTGTTGAGCACCTTCATCACCGTCTTGAAGCCCTGGCCTTCGCGCCCGCCGATGATCTGGTCGGCCGGCACGCGGCAGCCGTCGAAATCGGCCAGCGGCGCGTTGGTGATGAAGCGCTTCGTGCCGTCGAGCACGTAGTGGCCGCCCTCGCGGCGCGCCGTGGTCTGGATATTGCTGGCTTCCGAACCCGCATCGGGCTCGGTCAGCGCCAGGCAGCCCGTGAGTTCGCCGCGCGCCATGCGCGGCAGCCAGCGCTGCTTTTGCGCCTCGGTGCCATCGGCGACCAGGGCCTCCGAGCCGATGCCGGTGTTGGTGCCCACGCGGGCGCGCAGCGCCACCGAGGCCTGGGACAGCTCGAAGGCGCACAGCACCAGTTCCTCGGTGCTCAGGCCCAGGCCGCCGTAGGCCCGGGGAATGCTCCAGCCGAAGTAGCCCTTGTCACGCAGCTCCTGGACCACGGCGGGCGGAATGTCGTCGTCGCGCTCGACCTGCTCTTCCAGCGGATGCCAGCGGTGGCGGACGAAATGGCGGATGTCTGCGATCAGGGCCTGCAGGCGGGCCTTGTCTTGGATCATGGGCCGCACTGTAGGAAACGCGGCGGTGAAGGCTGCAATGCCGTTGGCGCAGCTGGTGGCCCTGTGCGACCGGCTGCCCGCGGACCGCTGAGCGGCGGGCGGCAGGCTCCGGGCTCCGGGTTCAGGAGAGCGCCAGCACGATGCCGATGGCCAGCAGCACGCAGAAGGCGATCCAGCCGTTCTTCTGGTCCAGGCCGCCGATCTGGCGCAGTGCGTCTTCGCGCGCGCCCCCCGTCAGCCCCATCTGGTTGATCTGCTGTATGCGTGTGGCCAGCCATTGCAGGTAGGTGCGCTTGACGGTGAACGAAATGGCCACGGCGATGCCCAGTACGCTGCCGTCGCTGCCCGTGCCGGGCATCAGCAGATTGATGATCAAAAGCGTGGCGAAGGCGATCACGGCATAGGCGTAGACCCGGCGCGCGATCGCCCAGGAAACGCCCATGAAAGGAATGGCCGTCCAGCAGGGACTGAGCCCGGAAAAGAAATCCTTTTTGCCGCTGGCCATGCGCTCCCAGAGCGGGCGGTATTTTTCCGCGTTCTCCCCGATGGCGGTTTCCATGTCGGACCACTGGATTCCGGTCAAGTCCATCCTGGTGGCGAAAAGCGCCTTGAATTGTTCTTTCAGTGGCAGGGAGTCAGATAGACGCGGCGTATCGTTCATGGTTTTCCTTGCTGGACAGGGCGGGAGTTCCGGGCATGACGGCATGGCGGCCACGGCAATGCGGACAGGCCGGTCGTATCGAAGAAGGCCCTTGGCTTCCTGGCGCGATAGGCATTCCATTGCGATTGGAATGATCTGTATTGCAATGGGTGGGAATGGTGCGCGGGCGGGTAAATACTACTGTATTGGGCCGGCCCTGCAAAACCATCGCAACCCGCATGAACGCTGGCGCCCGCACCTTGCCCGCCAGGTGCAGCGCAAGATCGCGCAGGCCAGCGAGGCCACGGCGCTGACGCGGAACGAGCTGTACGCCCTGCATGCCCTGCACGCCCCCGAGGGGGAGTGCAGCGGCAGGGCAGGGCCTGATGGTGGGGGGCGCAGTTTTACCGGCAACCCGTATGATGGCCACACCTTGGCCGGGCAGCTGGAGCTGGTGTCGATCCTGACCGAGGGCACTGGCGCCAAGCCCGGGCAGATCAGGGCAAGACCGGGGCCAGATCGCCGACCCTGGCGTTTCGGTGAATTTTGCAGGGGCGGCGACATACCGGGGCGGTGATCGTGAAGAAGATCTGGGCATCCTTGAATCCTGTGGCTTCAATGTTCATCCTGGCGGCGGCTTGCGCCTGGGGGAGCGCTTTGGCCGCTGACCTGGATCGTTGCCCTGATGTGGAGTTTCCCCGCCATGTGGACATCGCCAGTGCCGCCGAGATGCAGCGGGCGTTCAAGGGCGCCCCGCGTCTTTTCTTTGCCGTGGGCCAGGGAAGCCATCCGCTTCTCAGGCGCTTTCTTGTGGAAGGAGACGACCCCAATGTCTGCGTCTACGGCATGAGTCTGTTGATGTGGCGCATCGGGATGGGCAGCGCCCAGGAGGTCGATATCCTGCTCGATGGCGGTGCCCACCCGGACCGGCCATTGGATGCCTTGGGCCAAGGCGCGCTGCACCACGCATTCAGTACGGTAAAGTTTCAGGCAGCGCGCCTGTTGTTGGCGCGCGGTGCAAATGCGCGTCTCGTCAGTGACTACGGGTCGACGACTTTATACGAATTGGCGATGGCGAGCGTGGATGACGGCAATGCAGACCAAGTTCAAGAGCAAGTCGACCTTGCCCGGGAGTTGCTGCGCCGGGGTGTACCCATCGATGCCATTGGATCGGCCAACCGAATCAGCGCACTGATGCTGGCGGCTTTGCAAGGGCGCACGGAATTGGTGAGGTTCCTCATTGGCCAGGGCGCCGACGTCAATCTGCGCGAGGTCCGAGGTCAGACCGCTTTGGGCATGGCGCAAAAGCGCAATCACGCGGCCGTTGTCGATCTGCTGCTCCAGGCGGGCGCCACGCCATGAACCGGGCCATGGCCGCGATGGCGTTGGTGCTGGCGGCCTGCGGCGGCGCGTCGCCCGTCGCGGCCGAGTCGCGCGGATTGGGCCGCTGCGACAAGCCGTCGTTTCCGGCCAATTTCGATCAGCGCAGCGATGCCGCATGGGCGGCCGTGCTGAACGGCACGCCGGATGTCGGCATGGCGGTGCTGGCACCGGGGTTTTCCAGCGAACTTCGGGATTTTCTCTCGGAGGGCGACGCACCCAGCGTCTGCGTGCTGGGTTTCAACGCCCTGACCTTGGCGATCTCGCACGATGACCGCGAGGCACTGGAGCTGCTGCTGCAGGCCGGCGCGCACCCTGATCGCCCCCTCAACGCCGACAGCACCACGCCGCTGAGCATGGCGCTTGTCCTGGGCAAGTTCGACGTGGCAGCCCGCTTGCTCGAGCACGGCGCCAGCGCCAGGCATCTCAGCGATGCGGGGCTGAGCCCGTTGCATGACCTGGCCCTCGGCGAGCCCGGCTCCGAGGCGGCGCTGCGCGCGCAGGCTGCCCTGGCGCGCACCCTGGTCGCGGGCGGGGCAGCCATCAACGGCGCCACCACTGTCCATCGTTTCACGCCGCTCATGCTGGCAGCGAGAGAAGGGCATGCTGCGCTGGTCGAGGCGCTCATCCGCGAGGGGGCCAGCGTCAACCTGCGCAACGCCCAGGGCCAGACCGCATTGGACCTGGCACGGGCGAAGCGGCACGCAGCCATCGTCGACGGCCTGATCCGTGCAGGAGCCCGGCCATGACCCCCTGACCCCGCACCCTGCACCCCGCACCCTGCACCCCGCACCCCGCACCCTGCACCCCGCACCCCGCACAACAGCCTGGACGCCAGCGAAGGCCTGGGCCGCGACTTCCGGCTTCCACTACCCGCGTCCAAGTGCTGCCCAAGCGCCCCCGGCATCGGGCGACGGCCTCCCACGTCGTCGCGCATGTGCGCCGGGCCGTCCCAGGGCGGGGGCGTGCCCCGGCGCGGTGCCGGCGGCAGTGTCCCGGGCCGGGCAGGGCGTGGCCCGCCCGATAGCCGAGCGCAATGCCCGTATTGGCCGCATGGCGCCGCCGTGGCGGGCCGTGGCGCGCGACAATGGCGGCCTGATGTCATCCCCTACTTCTTCCAAACCGCCCCGGCCCGGCGCCGACGAGGCGGCTGCGCCCTCTGCGCGCCCTGTGCTGCGCCGTCCCGCCAAGCCCCAGGCCGAGCCTGCCGGCGATTCCCGGCGCCCCTCCTCCGGCGGCGCGGGCAAGTCCGCAGGCGCACGCGGTGCGCGCGGCGACCGCAATGAACGCAGCGACCGTGGCGAACGCAACGACCGCGGCGGGCGCAATGAGCGCTACGAGCGTTCCGACCGGCGCGACGCAGCGCCCCGCGCCGGCGCACGGGACCAGCGGCCCCGCACGGGCGGCTTCGGCCGCGCCGAGGACCTGGACCGCTCCCAGCCTCGCGGTGACTGGCGCGGGTCCGGTGGCGGCGAAGGCCGCGGCCCGCGCGAGCAGCGCGACGCCCGCGACACCCGCGAGGCACGCCCCCCGCGTCCGCCGCGCCAGGACGAGCGCCGCGACCGGCCCCATGGCCAGCGCGACGAGCGGCCACGCGAAGGCTTGCGCGACGGTCCGCGCGAAGGCGGCTTCCGGGACCGTCCCCGTGAGGATGCCCGTGGTCCCCGCCGCGACGATGCCCGTGGCCCGCGCCGCGATGCGGCACCCCAGGCCGAGCCGGCCTACCGCCCGCTCAGCGGCATCCGCACCTACCGGCCTGCCGATGGCGCGATCAGCCGCGAGATCCCCGTCAAGCGTGCTCCCGCCCCCATCCAGGAGCAGGTGCCCGGCGCCGTGCGCATCAACAAGCGCCTGGCCGACATGGGGCTGTGCTCGCGCCGCGAGGCCGACGAATGGGTGGAAAAGGGCTGGGTGCGTGTCAATGGCGAAGTCGCCGTCATGGGCCAGAACGTCGTGGCCGCCGACCGCATCACGGTCGAGCGCGAGGCGCGCGAGCGCCAGGACCAGCAGGTCACCATCCTGATCCACAAGCCCGTGGGCTACGTCAGCGGCCAGGCCGAGGACGGCCACGAGCCCGCCGTGACCCTGGTCACGCCGCAGAACCACTGGAACCAGGACAGCAGCCGCACGCGCTTCAACTTCGCGCAACTCAAGGGCCTGGCGCCCTGCGGCCGGCTGGACATCGACTCCGTGGGCCTGCTGGTCATGACCCAGGACGGCCGCGTGGCGCGCCAGATCATCGGCGAGGACTCCGAGGTGGACAAGGAGTACCTGGTGCGCGTGACCTACGGCGACCGCGACATCGACGTGCAGTCCGTGTTCCCTGCCGAGCAGTTGGCGCGCCTGCGCCACGGCCTGTCGCTGGACGGCGAGGCACTCAAGCCCGCCCAGGTGGACTGGCAGAACCCCGAGCAGCTGCGCTTCGTGCTGACCGAGGGCAAGAAGCGCCAGATCCGCCGCATGTGCGAACTGGTGGGCCTGCGCGTGGTGGGCCTCAAGCGCATCCGCATCGGCCGCGTGACGCTGGGCAACCTGCCCGTGGGCCAGTGGCGCTATCTGGGTGCGCATGAACAGTTCTGACGCTGTGTAAACGTCTGCCCGACCCCCGTCGTGCCTGCGGGTGCAACGGGGGTCGTGTCCTTGGGGCCGAGTCCGTGTTTAGAATGCGAACCATTCTCAAGAGAGCTTCAGCGCTGCGGCACGCCAGTCCGGGGCGCGTCCGTCTTCCATGCGCGCACCGGCCGATCCCGTACACACCCTCTATGTCGAACACCATGGCTGGCTGCAGGGCTGGCTGCGCCGCAGGCTGGGCAATGTGTTCGAAGCCTCCGACCTCGCGCACGACACCTTCGTCAACGTGATCACCTCGGGCATGGCCGGCCGCATCGAGCAGCCGCGCCCCTTCCTGGCCACCGTGGCCCGCCATCTGGTGATCCGCCAGCACCGGCGCCGGCTGCTGGAGCAGGCCTATCTCGACACCCTGGCCCTGCTGCCGCCCGCGCTGGCGCCCTCGCCCGAGGAGCGGCTGATCGCCCTCGAGTCGCTGCAGGCCGTGGACCAGGCCCTGGATGCGCTGGCACCCAAGGTGCGCGAGGCCTTCCTGCTGGCCCATCTCGAAGGCCTGAGCTATGCGGACATCGCCGCGCGGCTGGGCGTGTCCATGACCAGCGTCAAGCGCTATCTGGCCCAGGGCTACGAGCGCTGCTTCGTGCTGGCGCTGGCCTGATGTCCGCCCCGCAACGCCCGCCCGCCCGCCTGACGGCCGCCATGCCGGCGCAGCCGCCCCAGGCGCTGGGCCGGAGCCTGCCGCCCGGCGTGGCACGCGCGGCAGCCGGCTGGTTCGCGCTGCTGCAGTCGGGCCAGGCCTCGGAGGCGGACCGCGCACGCTGGCAGCGCTGGCTGGGCGAGGATGCGGACCATGCCCGCGCCTGGGCGCACCTGCAGGCCGTCACCGGCGCGCTGCCGGGGCTCAATGCTGGCGGCGCGGGCTATCGCGGCCTGTCGGAGGCGCCCAGGGCCGCGCGCCGTCGCCTGCTGGGCCTGGTTGCGGGCCTGGGCACGGCCGCGGGCGCGGGCTGGCTGGCCAGCGGCACGCCGCAGTGGCAGCGGATGGCGGCCGACTATTCGACGGGTACACAGCGCCGCCGCTGGACCCTTCCCGACGGCACGGACATGCTGCTGGGGCCGGGCAGCGCCGTGGCTCTGCAGTTCGATGGATCGCAACGCCAGGTGCGGCTGGTGGCGGGGCAGGCGCTGTTCACCACGGCCCATCCGCCAGGCGCCCTGGGTGCCTTGCCGTTCGTGGTCGAGACGGACCAGGGCCGCGTGCGGGCGCTGGGCACGCGCTTTTCCGTGCGCAGCGATGGCAGCGGCGTGCGCGTGGCCGTGTTCGAGGGCGCCGTGCAGCTGCGGCCGCGGGATGCCGGCAGCGCGGCCTTGCGGCTGGAGGCGGGACAGGCTGCCGATTTCACGCGCGCGGGCTGGGGGGCGGTCGCATCGGCAGGGGCGGGCGACGATGCCTGGAGCCGGGGACAGCTGTGGGTGGATGAGCAGCGCCTCGATGACTTCCTGGCCGAGCTGGGCCGCTACCGTGCGGGCTGGCTGCGCGCCGACCCGGCCGTGGCCGGGCTGCGCCTGTCCGGCGTGTTCCCGCTGGGCGAGGGCGGGATCGAAAGCACCGATGCCGTGCTGTCCCTGCTGCCCGGCTCGCTGCCCGTGCAGGTGCGCTGGCATACGCGCTGGTGGGTGGTGGTGGAGGCTGTGGCGGGCGGGCGCTGACGGTTTCTGCATTTTTTTGCGCCGGGGGTGACCCGATCGCGGTCGCCGCGCTTCCTTGTTTCCGAGTGCTTTGATTTTCGACTTCGGAACACAGGGAGAACCCAGGACCATGCCCGCCTTTTCCACACGCCGCCACACTCTGGCGCTTGCCATTGCGCTGATGCCCGCCGCCGTGCTGGCCCAGGCCCAGCGCAGCTATGACGTGGCTGCCGGACCGCTGGATGCGGCGCTGCGCAGCGCCGCGGCCCAGGCCGGCGTGGTGCTGATCTTCACGGCCGCGCAGGCAGAGGGCC
>JBHIXF010000081.1:0-25382 GCA_041984925.1 Comamonas sp. | reverse complement strand
CTCTGCGGAGCTGCCGGAGGCCACCACGGCGCCCTCATAGGTGGTCAGTTCCCAGTCCGCGCGCAGCAAGGCAAGATCGCCGTGGACGATGCAGAAGTGGTTGCGGGAGGCCATCCGGCCTGGGGCCTGGAGGAGTTGCGACAACGCGCTCGCGATGGCGTCGAGGCCGGTCAGATTTCTGTCTTCGCTGCTGGTGCGCAGCACTGCGTCCGGTTCGTAGAGCGCGAGCAGATCAGCGAGGCTGCGGCTGTTGAATGCATCGGCGAATGCGCTGTTCATGTGCTCTGGTGAGGTGATGCTGGGTGCCATGATGTCGTTTCCCTGGGTGTTGGAGCGGGCCATGATGGATCGCTCGTCCTGGAGTCACCGAATGGGAAGAACTGCACGGAGGTCACCCGATGAACGAGAACGCCCTGGAGTTGCCCGCACCGCGTCGCCCGGCTGAATGCCCCGTGGAGGACTGGCTGGCTTTTCTCGGCCATCGCTGGAATGCGCTGGTGCTGTGGCATTTGCAGGAGGGCAGCAGGCGGCACAGCGAACTCGTGGCCGTTCTGCCTGGCGTGTCGCCCAAGGTACTGTCCGAGCGCTTGCAGGGCCTGGAGGGGCGGGGCTTGCTCGAACGCCGCCCCATGCCGGTCTTTCCCCGGGAGGTGGTCTATGGCCTGACCCCATCGGGCAGGGCGCTGGTGTCCATCCTTGATCAGCTGGAGAGCTGGTCCTGCCAGTTCGGGGGCGGGCGGTCGGCCTGGAGCGGCTGGCCGCTACGGGAGGCCGGGTGTTCATAGCATCGGGCGCGTATCGAGAAGCCCCTGCCAAAGCGCCTCATGCAGGCAGGGACCCAGAGCCGCGCCGCAACCGAGTCACGGATTCCGTCACCGCTGGCGCGGTTTCGCGCATCGCGAAGGAACACCAGGTCGATACCACCCCGAGCATCGAGAACAGCACGGCCGGTCCCGCCCATCCGACCCATCCGTAAAGGCCGGTCGCGATCAGGGGCAGCAGGCCGGCGACCAGCGAGGCGCCGTTGTAGCCCAGCGAGATGCCCGACGAGCGGACGTTGGCCGGGAATTGCTCGGAGAACCATGCCGGCTCGACGGCGAAGATGGGGTCATGGCTGAGCTGCAGGGACAGCGAGATGGCCACCACCACCATGACGGCGGCCCCGGTGTTGACCATCAGGAACATCGGGATGCCGAAAAGGATGGTGAAGCACGATCCCAGCAGGAACACGGGCTTGCGGCCGATCCGGTCGCTCCATGCGCCATAGACCAGGTGGCTCACGAGGCCGAGGGCCGATCCGATCAGCGTGCCGATCAGGACCTGCCTTGTGGTCGAGACCCCCGCGAGCACCACGTAAGACAGCATGAAGCTGGTCGTGAGGTAGTAGCCCCCCGTCTCGGCCAGGCGCAGGCCCACGATCTTCGCCACGCTGCGCCAGTCGCTGCGCAGCACCTCGATGGCCGGCTGGCGCACGATCTTCTTCTCCGCCTTCATCTTTTCGAAGTCGGGCGACTCGGCGATGCGCATGCGGATGAAAAAGCCGATGCCCACCATCACGATCGACACGAGGAACGGCGCACGCCAGACCCAGTCGCCTTCGAACAGGTGGCCGGACAGGAGGAAGGCGCCATTCGCCAGCAACAGGCCCAGGGGAATGCCGACCTGCGGCACGGCGCCGAAGAATCCCCGGCGCCTGGGCGGCGCGTGCTCGCACGCCATCAGCACCGCGCCGCCCCATTCGGCACCGAAGCCGATCCCCTGCACCATGCGCAACAGGATCAGGAGGACGGGAGCGATGACGCCTGCCTGTGCGTAGGTCGGCAGCGCGCCGATCAGGACGGTCGCCAGGCCCATGGCCAGCAACGACCACAGCAGCACGGACTTGCGGCCCACGCGGTCGCCATAGTGCCCGGCCAGGTAGCCGCCCAGGGGGCGCATCAGAAAGCCCACGGCCATCGTGGCGAAGGAGGCCAGGATGCCGATCAAGGGCGCATCGGTCGCGAAGAAGACCTTGCCGAAGTACGCGGCTGCGGCGGTGCCGTAGATGAAGAAGTCGTATGCCTCGACGGCCGATCCGACCATGGACGCAAATGCGACCTTGCCGGACTGGGGCGGCTGCGCGCCCGGGCTGATGGTGGTGCTCATGGTTTTGTCTCGATGGTTATGGTTATGGTTTGGGGGAGGCGCGGGTCACTGCCAGGTCTCGATCACCCGGCTGTCATCCCGCGCGCCAAGGCCGGCGCTGGCTGCGCGCTGAAAGCGGTCATGGGCCTGGGCCAGCAGGGGGACTTCGACCTTGGCGGCCTCGGCCGCCGCCGCCACCAGGCCGCTGTCCTTCACGAAGATGGTGACGGCGCTGGTGACCTCGACGTCGGTGCCCTGGAGCATGCGCGGGCCGCGGTCACTCAGCATCCAGGAGCCCGCGGCGCCCTTTTCGACGAGGGGCAGGACGGCCGCAGGATCAAGGCCCAGGCCCCGGGCCAGATTCAATGCCTCGGCTGCCGCGACCAGGTGCACGGAACACAGGTGCTGGTTGACCACCTTGATGGCCTGGCCGTCGCCCAGCCGCCCGCCCACATGCAAGGGCGTGCCCATGGCCCTGAGGACCGGATCGGCCCGCTGGATGTCGTCCACTTCGCCCGCGGCGAAAAGCACCAGGCTGCCCGTGCGGGCCCGGGCGACGCCGCCGGTCACCGGGGCATCGACCACGCGCGCACCCACCCTGCGCAGGGCCTCGCCCTGTGCACGCACACTGTCGGGCCCGACGGTGGACATGATGATCCAGAGCTGGCCGCCGGCTGCATCGCCCACCTGCCGCACCAGGCTCTCGAGCTGGCCAGGCGTTGCCACCATCACGGCCACGACGTCGGCGCGGGGCGCCGCCTGGAGGCTGGGGACGGCGGCAAGCCCGTGGTGCTGCGCGTTGTCAAGGCATGCCTGCGACACGTCGACGCCCGTGACGTCATGTCCGGCCTGCCGGATCTGCAGGGCCATCGGCAGTCCGATGGCGCCGATTCCTATGAATGAGACTTTCATGGTCGGCATGTCCTTCAGCCCAGCCAGGCCTTGATCTGGGCCACGATCGACTGTGCGGAAATCCCGTAGCGGTCGTGCAGGGTGGGGAGCGCGCCAGCGTCGAGGAACCGGTCGGGCAGCGCGATCTGGCGGAATGCGGGGTGCACTCCCGCGCGCAGCAGCGTGGTGGCGACGGCCTCGCCCAGGCCGCCCACCGTGCTGTGGTTCTCGGCGACCACCACCAGGCGGCCAGGCCGGCGGCATTGCGCCACGATCGTCTCCACGTCCAGCGGCTTGATCGTGGGCACGTGCAGCACGGCGACCTCGGCGGTGCCGTCGGCCATGAGCTCCATGGCCTCCAGTGCCCGCATGGTCAGGATGCCCGAGGAGATGACCAGCACATCCTTTCCGTCGCGCAGAAGCTTGGCCTTGCCCCACTCGAATCGGTAGTCGTATTCGTCCAGCACCAGCGGCACCTTGCCGCGCAGCAGGCGCATGTAGACCGGTCCGTGGTGCTGCGCCATCGCGGCCACCGCCTGCTCGGTGTCCAGCGCATCGCAGGGGTCGATCACGGTCATCCCGGGGATGGCGCGCATGAGCGCAAGGTCCTCGGTGGCCTGATGGCTGGGGCCATAGCCGGTGGTGAGCCCCGGCAATGCCGCGCAGATCTTCACGTCGAGGTTCTCTTCGGCGATCACCTGGTGAACGAAGTCGTAGGCGCGCCGTGTGGCAAACACGGCATAGGTCGTCGCGAAGGGGGTCAGGCCGGCCTTCGCCATGCCGCCCGCGGCCCCCATCAGCAACTGCTCGGCCATGCCCATCTGGAAGAAGCGCTGCGGATGGGCCTGCTGGAAAATGTGCAGGTCGGTGTATTTGGACAGGTCGGCGGTCATGCCCACGATGTCCGGGCGCTCCTGGGCCAGTGCGGCCAAGGCGTGGCCGAAGGGCGCGGACCGGGTGCGCTGGCCCTCGCTGGCGATGGACGCGATCATCGCGGAGGTCGTCAGCCGGGGCCTGGGAGTGATGCCGGCGTTCATTGCGTGGCTCCTTCTTCGTA
This sequence comes from Comamonas sp., assembly GCA_041984925.1. Taxonomy (GTDB): domain Bacteria; phylum Pseudomonadota; class Gammaproteobacteria; order Burkholderiales; family Burkholderiaceae_C; genus Comamonas. The sequence goes on along the minus strand of JBHIXF010000081.1, from coordinate 21,310 downwards.
GGCGGCGTCGAGCACCCGTATGGCTTGCTGCCACTCGCCCGGCTCCACCCGGATGAAGTGGTTCTTCTCGCGCGTCTCGAGGAAGGGCACGCCTTTGCCCATCAAGGTGTCCAGCAGGATGGCCCGGGGCACCGGCCGGGTCAGCGCGCGGGCCTCGTCGAAGGCATGGACCACGGCGCCGAGGTCGTTGCCGTCGATGCGCTGCACGTGCCACCCGAAGGCGGCCCACTTGTCCGCCAGGGGCTCGAAGCCCAGCACCTCATGCGAGTGGCCGTCGGCCTGCTGGCGATTGACGTCCACCAGCGTGATCAGGTTGCCCAATTGGTGATGCGCCGCGGACATGGCGGCCTCCCAGGTCGAGCCCTCGTCGAGTTCGCCGTCGGACATCGAGTTGTAGACAAAGGCCGGGTGGCCCTGAAGCCGCAGGCCCAAGGCGATGCCGACAGCGATCGGCAGGCCCTGGCCCAGCGATCCGCCCGACATCTCCATGCCCGGGGTGTACGTGGCCATGCCGGACATGGGCAGGCGGCTGTCGTCGCAGCCATAGCTCTCCAGCTCATCCTCGGGCAGTACGCCAGCCTCCAGAAGCGCCGCGTACAACGCGATGGCGTAGTGCCCGTGCGAGAGCAGAAAGCGATCGCGGCCAGGCCAGTCAGGCTGGTCAGGGCGCAGGTTCATTGCGTGGCAGTACGCGGTGGCCAGCACATCGGCCATGCCGAGGGCCTGGCCGATGTAGCCCTGGCCCTGCACCTCGCCCATGCGCAGCGCGAAGCGCCGGATGCGATAGGCGTGGTGGGCGAGCTTGGCCAGCAGGCTCTCGGTTGGTGGTGAATGGGCAGTCATCGTCTCCGTCCGTCCTAGGGTTATCATGGATGCACTGATTTCATGAATCAGTTGCGCAATGGACTTTATGGCGGCAAAAATGCAGTGACAAACGAAAACATTGCAGGCACTCATGACTGGAATTCACGCATGAACGTCCCGGCCTCGTTGCCCCTGCCTTACCTGCGAGTCTTCGAGGCGGCCGGACGGACTTCGTCTTTTGCCCTGGCCGCGAACGAGGTCGGGCTGTCACCCAGCGCCGTGAGCCACTCCATCCGCAAGCTGGAGGATCGGCTGGGCCATCGCCTCTTTCAGCGCAGCACGCGCGAAGTGCGTCTGACGCGCGAAGGCGCGATTCTTCTGGAGCATGTCCAGCGCGGGCTGGAGGAGATGCGCCGGGGCATGTCCCTGATCGCGCTCGACCGGCCGAGTCCGCTGAACGTCCACACGGCGCCGAGCTTTGCCACGCAGTGGCTGCTGCCCAGGCTGGCGGGCTTTCTCGAAGCCAATCCGCTGATCGATCTGCGCATCTCGGCGAGCACGGAGTACGCGCGCTTCGAGCAGGACGACTTCGATCTGGACATCGTCTACGGTGAGCCTGCCGCCTCCCCTTACGAGAAGGTTCCGCTCGCCGTCGAGCGGCTGATGCCGTTGTGCACCCCGGCCATCGCCGCGACCATCCAGGTGCCGCAGGATCTGCTGAACCACAAGCTGATCCAGTGCGATGTCCAGCTGCTGCAGTGGAAGGGCTGGTTCGAAGCCAACGGCCTTCGCCCCCCGACCCAGTACGGGCTGCGGTTCGACCGCAGCTCCATGGCCATCGCCGCGGCCGTCGACGGGCTCGGCGTGGTGCTGGAGTCCAACCTGCTGGGTGACAGAGAGCTCAGGAGCGGCGCCCTGGTCAACCCGCTCCAGGGCAAGACCCGGGAGGTGAAGTACGTCGGGCATCATCTGGTCTACCCGAAACGCCTTCACCACCATGCCGCCTTCGACTCTTTCAAGGCCTGGCTTCTCGGATCGCTTTCGGAGGCCGAATTGTTATGAACGTGACGGAAACCGTGCCCGGACCGGTGCAGGTTCTGCGGCGTCGTCACGACCTGCGCATCCCCGTGGAGCGCGGCGACAATAGCCCATGACTCAAGACAAACCCCTGGCGGCAACCGAATTGCAGCATCCTGCCACGGCCCTGCACACTCTCCCGAACGGGGTCCGGCTGCTGGCGCTGCCTATGCCGCACCTGCAGAGCGTCAGCGTGGGCGTGTTCCTGCGCGTGGGCTCCCGCGACGAGAGCCCCGCCAGCAACGGCATCAGCCATGTGCTCGAGCACATGGCGTTCAAGGGCACGCACACGCGTTCCGTGCAGGCGATCAACCTGGATGCGGAGCGGCTGGGCGCGCAGGTCAACGCCTTCACCGGAAAGGACATCACCGGCTATTTCATGACCGGCCTGGGCCGGCATGCGCAGGCCCTGCTGGAGATGACGGCGGACATCGTGCTGAACAGCGTGTTTCCCGAGCACGAATTGCAAAGGGAACTGGAGGTGATCCGGCAGGAAGCCATCGAGTACGAAGAGGACCCGGAGGACAGCGCCGGCGATCTGCTGGACCGCGCCATCTGGGGCGACGACCCGATGGGCATGCCGGTGATCGGCACGGTCGCCAATATCGAAGGCTTCACCCGGCAGGATCTGGTGCGCCATGTGCAGTCCCATTACGTGGCAGACAAGACCGTCGTCGTCGCGGCCGGAAACTTCGATGTCCCGGCCTGGCTGGAGCAGGCGGCGCAGCTGTTCTCCGGCATGCCTGCGTCGGCCGATCCGGCTGCGGGGCTGCCACCCCGGCCCGCAAAGTATGTGGGGCAGGCCCTGGCCCGGCGCTTCACGCAGGTGTCCCAGGTGTTCGTGAACCTGGCCTATCCCCTGGCGTTCGAGCCATCGCAGGGCGAGCACCCGCAGCGTGCGCGTCTCGTGGCCTCGCTGGCCGCCCATCTGCTGGGGGAGGGGATGTCCTCGCCCCTGGTCGATACCGTGCGCGAACGGCTCGGGCTGGCCTATACGGCCTATGCGGCGATGGAGGGCGGCGATGTCTGGGCCCACTTCATCGTGCATGCCGTCACGACGCCGGACAAGCTGCAAGCGCTGGTGGCCGCGACAGGCGGCCTGCTGCGCGCCCAGGCGGCCGACATCGACCCCGTGCATCTGGAGCGGGCCAAGAACCAGCTGGCGGTCTCGCGGGTGCGCGCGGGCGAGCGGACCTACGCCACCATGGAGCGGGCCGTAGAGGAGCTCTTTGCCCATGGCAGCGTGACGTCCGTGGCCGAGGCGCTGGCGATGATCGATGGCATTGGCGCAGAGGAAGTGCGCCAGGTCTTCGAGCGCATGCTGGCCCACCCCCCTGCGGTGGCCATCACGGGCAAGGGCGCCAATGCCCGGACCGTGCGGCAGCTCGCCGCCGGCCTGGCGGGCTGAGGCGGCAGCGCGCGATCAGCGGCCAGCCGCAACACATGGCGCTTTTCCCGTTGTCATGGAATTCAGGTAACTGGCGGTGGCGCGTTCCATTGCCGCTTGAGGTAGTGCGACTTCGGCTGCTGCCTCAGGAACACGCAGCACTGCACCCATGCTGCCAACTCCGGGTGCGCGCCGATCGCGCGCGCGAGATGCTCGAACACGACTTCGGTCATTGCCGAGCACATCTCCGGCGGGCGCGGGTTGGTCAGCGTCAGGGTGGCGATCAGTTGCTGCGCATGGGGGTCCTCGCCGCACAGTCCTACGGCGATGGGTGCCACGCGCGACTTCAGGTCCGCGAGACTGGCCCATCCGCGCTCGGCGAGCGCAAGGTGCATGGCGTGCAGTACCGGTTGCCACTGGATTGAAGCAAGCAAGGATGGCGATACCTCGATGGCGATGTGCGGCATGGGGCGGCGCCTTCAGTCGAGCTTGATGCCGACTTCACGGATCAGCGTCTGCCAGCGTGCCCGCTCGCTGTCCAGCAGGCGTGCGAATGCCTGGGGCGAGCTGTCGATGGGCACCGAGCCGAGTTCGGCCAGCTTGTCCTGCGTGGCCTTGGTCGCCAGCGCCGCGCCCATGTGCTCGACCAGCCAGGCCTTGCGGTCGGCCGGGGTCGCGGCGGGCGCGAGGAAGCCGTACCAGCCGCCGATCTCGGCGTCCACGCCCGATTCCTTGAGTGTGGGCACGTTGGGCAGCGCTGGAATGCGCTTGGCGGACGTCACGGCCAGCGCCTTGAGGCGCCCGCTCTGCACATGCTGCAGGATGGCCGGCGTGGCTTCGAACACCATCTGCACCGTGCCGCCCAGTACGTCGTTGAGTGCAGGCGCGGAGCCCCGGTAGGGAATGTGCAGGATCGACGTGCCGGTCTGGCGCTTGACGAGTTCTCCCGCCAGATGCTGCGGCGTGCCGTTGCCGGCGGATGCGTAGGAGAACTTGCCAGGGTTCTTGCGCAGCAATGCGAGCGCTTCCTTGGCCGTCGTCGCCGAGAAGGAGGGATGCACAGCCCAGATCAACGGCACCGAGGCGGCCAATGCCAGCGGTGTGAAGTCCTTGGCCGGATCGAAGTTGAGCTTGGAGTACAGCGCCGGGTTCGCGGCCATGGGGCCGAGTGCGCCCAGCAGCAGCGTGTAGCCGTCGGCCTCGGCGCGTGCAACCGCCTCCGTGCCGATGTTGCCGCCCGCACCGCTGCGGTTGTCGACGATCACCGTGCTGCCGCTGTCCGACTGCAAGGCGTTCGCCATCAGGCGGGAGACGGCATCGGTGGTCGCACCTGCTGGATAGGGGCAGATGATGCGGATGGGCTTGGAAGGGAATGCCTGTGCGCGCGCCGAGGGGCTTGCGCCCAAGGCTGAAATGGCCGTCGCCGTGCTGGCGTACTGGAGGAAATTGCGTCGTTTCATCGGTGCTCTCATGACCAGAGTTGTCTCGTGGTCATAGTGTCGGCAGGCCCTTGCTTCTTCGCAATTCGCATTTTCTGGCCGCGCCTATCGGATAATCCGATGGCCATGTCCACACGCAGCCGCGACCCCCTTGATCTCGTCTCATTGCGTCAGTTGCGCTACTTCGTGTCGGCGATGCGGGCGCACAGCTTCAGTGCGGCATCGCGCGATGCCTCGATCTCACAGGCGGCTTTGTCGGAGCAGATCGCTTTGCTGGAATCGACCCTCGACGTGCATCTGTTCGACCGTGCGAGCGGGCGCGCCGTTGCCACGGCCGCCGGGCACGAACTCGACCGCCGGGTGTCGGCCTGCCTCGGGGAGCTGCAGGCCGCGCTGCGCGACGTACAGGCGCGCGCGAGCACCGTGGCGGGCCTGGTGCGTATCGGCCTGGTGCAGTCATACGCGGGATGTTGGCTACTGCCTGTCGTGCGCATGGCCCAGGCACAGTGGCCGGAGCTGGCGATCGCACTGCGCAGACGCACCGCACAGGCCTTGGTGGAGGGCGTGTTGCGCGGCGATTTCGATCTCGCCGTCAGCTTCGACCCGGAGCCGCATGCCGATCTGGAGATACTGGCCTGTTTCGACGAGCCCGTGGTGGCCGTCGGATTGAAGCCCCGTCGGCGGCGACGCCTGCTGGAGCTCAGCGAGGTGGCAAACCACCCCCTGGCCTTGCTGCCGAGCGAATACTCAATGCGGCGCCAGCTCGACAATGCCTTTGCGGCGCAGGGGCTGAAACCGAGCGTGCATCTGGAGTCCGATGCGCTGGAGGATCTGGTGCATGCCGCCCGTGAGAACAGCATGGTTGCACTGCTCAACGGTGCCGCTGCAATGAGCCTGGATGTGCACGACGCGGTCCCGTTGGCCGAGAAAAATCTGGGCCGACAAGCCTGCCTGGTGCGCTCACGCAGCCGTCACCACAGTTTCGCCGCGCAGTACCTATGGGACGAGCTGTCGGCTGCAACCCCCGCGCTGCCGCCAGCGTGGGTGCGGCGCCGGTGAGCAAAGCTGCTGGTTAGAGCACTTCTTTCAGGCCCACACGTTTGACGATGGAGCGCAAGCGGCGTTGCCATGACGTCCATGCCCCGAAGACTGAACTACAGAGAAGGCGATATCCTGGGTCAGGGCGCGGTCTGCACAACACACGAGCGCACGACCGTGCCGCGCCTGCAGGGCTACCATCCCCCCATGAAAACCCAATACTTCGCCGCCACCTCCCTCGATGGATTCCTGGCCACCGAGGACGATTGCCTGGACTGGCTGTTCCCGCTGGGCGACATGCAGGCCACGGGCTACCCGGAGTTCATTGCCGGCGTGGGCGCGCTGGCCATGGGGTCGGCCACCTACGAATGGATGCTGCGCCACGCGGAGACGGTGGCGAAGGAGACCGGGGCGGCGTGGCCCTATACGCAGCCAGCTTGGGTGTTTTCCAGTCGTGCGCTGCCTGATATCCCGGGTGCCGATATCCGGTTTGTCAGCGGTGATGTGCGTGCCGTGCATGCGCAGATGCAGGCGGCGGCCGGGGGGCGCAACCTCTGGATCATGGGGGGAGGGGACCTGGCGGGCCAGTTCTACGACGCGGGCCTGCTCGATGAGCTGATACTGAGCGTGGGCTCGGCCACGCTGGGCCAGGGCAAGCCGCTGTTTCCGCGCCGGGTGCTGCATCCGGTGTTGCGTCTGTTGTCCGTGCGTCAGATCGGCGAAGGCATGGCGGTGCTGCATTACGAGGTGCGCAATAGCACGAGCTGACAGGCTCCCTGATACGGTCTGCGCGCCGTTCAGTTCGACTCCCCGGACCCAGGCGCCGTCATCCCCGGAATATAGGCATCGGAGATGACGCTGCGGCAGCGGTGCATGAAGGCCTGCACCACATGGCGGGGCTTTTGCGCGCTGGCCCAGGCCAGGCCCAGCCGCATGGGGCGGTGGCTGCCGGCCAGGCGCAGGTTGGCGATCCTCTTGCCGTCCAGCGCATGGCCGTTGCGCGGGCGCACGTTGACCAGGGAGTAGCCCACGTCGTTGGCCACCAGGGAGCGCACCACGTCCGGACTCGCGCTGCGGGCCGCGATCAGGGGCGCGACGCCCGCCTCGCGGAACAGCGAAAGGAAGTAGTCCCGGCTCAGCGGCAGGTCCAGCAGCACCATGGGCCGGCGCGACAGCTCCTCCAGCGTGGTGCTGTGCTGGCCGGCCAGCGGACTCAGTTCGCTGGCGATGACCCTGGGCGGCAGCTGGGCCAGCGGCTCGAAGCAGATGCCTGAATCGCCCGCCAGCAGGTCATAGGTGATGGCCACATCGATGCGGGCCGTGTGCAGCATGTGGATCAGGCCCTCCTGGTGGTCCTCGACCTGGGTGACCGTGGCCTGGGGATGGGCACGCGCAAAGCCCTGGCACAGCTCGGGGGCGACCATGGCCGCCAGCGTGGTGAAGCAGCCCACGCGCACCGGCCCGCGCACCTCGCCTTGCGCGCTGCGGGCCACGCCATACAAGGCCGCGGCCTGGTCCAGCAGGTTGCGGATTTCCCGCAGGACCTCGGCGCCCGTGGGAGTGACCGACAGGCCCTGGGCATGGTGGCGCACGAACAGCGCCACCTGCAGTTCGGCCTCCACCTGGGTGATGGCGGAGGAGATGGAGGAGGGCGATACATGGATGCGGCCGGCGGCCTCGGCGATGGAGCCGGACTCGCCTGCGGCCGCGCAGTATTCCAGTTGTCGGAGGGTCAGTCGTGTGAGCACGGGCGGGCACGTGAAAGTGCATGACACGCTCTAGTGAATCCACCTGGCGCACTCCGCGCAATAGGCCCTTCCCTCCCGGCCGTGCGCCGGGCGCAATGGCCTTGCGTCAGCGGCTGGTCCATCGGCCGTCCTTCACCTCGTGCAGCTGCAGCTGCACGGGCACCTGCGTCTGGCCGTTGGCGTCGAAGGTGACGGTGCCGGTCACGCCCTCATGGCGTATGGCGCGGATGGCCTTGGCCACGGCCTGCCGGTCCCTGGGGCCGGCCGTCCTGAGCGATTGCAGCAGGATGCCGGTGGCGTCGTAGGCGTACTTGGTGTACGGGCTCTCGGGCTCGGCGTAGCCCTTGGCGGCATAGGCGCGGCCCATGGCCTCCAGCCTGGGGTTGGTCTGCGCTCTGGGCGTGCCGACGATGGTGCCGTCCGCGGCCGGGCCGGCGATCTGGATCAGCTGCGGATCGAAGATGCCGCTGATGCCCAGCATGGGCTGCTTCATGCCCAGCTCGGCCATCTGCCTGCGCACGATGCCCGCTTCGGTGATCACGCCGCCGAAGTAGACCGCATCGGGGTTGAGGCTCTTGATCCGGGTGAGGATGGAGCGGAAATCCGTGGTGCCCACGGGATAGCTTTCCTCGGCCACCACGCTGCCTTTTTCCGCCTTGTAGAAGCTGCCGAACGAGGCCAGGTTGGCGCGGCCGTAGTCGCTGGTGTCGGCAATGATGGCGATCTTCTTCGCGCCCAGCTCCGTGGCGGCCCAGGTCGCCAGGGGCTTGTTCTCGTTGACCAGGGTGGGCGTCACGCGCGTGGTGTTGGCGAAGTTCTGGTCGGTGATCCTGGGGCCGATGGCGCCCCAGACGATGAAGGGCATCTGCGCGCGGTTGAACACCGGCAGCGTGGCCAGCGCCACGGGGCTGTTCCAGTGGCCGATGGCGGCCACCACGTCGCGGTCGTTGACCAGCTTGAGCGCGGCGGACACGCCGGTCTGCGGGTCGGATGCATCGTCCAGCACCACGCCCTGCACCTTGAACGGCACGCCGGCCGTGGCATTCCACTGGTCGATGGCCAGCAAAAAGCCGTTCCTGGCACCCAGGCCCTGCTGCGCATTGCCGCCGCTGATGGGGCCGATGAAGCCCAGCTTCACGGTGGACTGGGACCAGGCCGCGCCGCCAGTGAGCGTGGCGGCGGCCAGCGCCAGGGCGGATGCGCCGAGGCGCCGGCGCGATGGCGAGGAGACGGTGGGTGTGGTTGCGGCGTGCATGGTCGGTCGATCCTGTCGGGTGGAAACGAGGGGGCAGCCATGGCGGCCCGGGCCGCGCGGCGCCACGGTGCATGGCGGGCTTGGCGGCGCTGTGCGGCAACGCCGCCGGACCAATGTATCGCCGCATGCGCCCCGGGCTGGATCGCGTTTTCCGAAGCAGCGCCTCGGCAAAAGCGACGCAGGTTTTGCGCGGTTTCTTGCTCCAATGTCTGCGTGACACGGAGACCGCCGAACCCCAACGGACCCCGCCGGCCCCCCACCAAGAGGAACCCTATCGATGCATGACGCGCTGTTCCAGCAACTCGTCAACTGGCTGACCCTGGGCTGCATCTACAGCCTGCTGGCCCTGGGTTTCAGCCTGTTGTTCGGTGTGCTGCAGGTGATTCACTTTTCCCATGGCGACGTGGCCATGGTCGCCCCCTTCATCGCCCTGGCGGCCGTGCAGGCGCTGGCCGCCGCGCTGGGTGGCCCGGCCCCCTGGCTGGTGCCGGGCCTGGCCTGCCTGGTGGCCATTGCCGCCGTGGGCGGGCTGGGCGTGGCCCTGGACCGGCTGGTGATCGGCCGCTTTCGCGATGCGCCGCCCATGATGCCGCTGGTGGCCACCGTGGCGCTGGGCATCGTGATCCGCGAGCTGATCCGCCACCTGTACCCGCAGGGCAGCAACCCGCACGCGTTCCCGGCGATTGCGCAGGGGGCCGTTCCCACCCCGTTCGGGCCGCTGCCGCTGATCAGCGTGGTCTCGGTGCTGGTGGCCATGGCGCTGGTGGGCGCGCTGCTGTACGTGCTGCACCACACGCCCTTGGGGCTGCGCCTGCGCGCCGTGTCGCAGGACCGCGAAACCGCACGCCTGTTCTCCATCGCGCCGGGGCCGGTGTTCCGCAACACCTTCTTCATCGCCTCGGCCACCGGCGCGGTGGGCGGCCTCTTCCTGGCCAGCTATGCGGGCGTGGTGCGCTTTGACTTCGGCGTGCAGGCGGGGCTGATCGGCTTTTCCGCCGCGGTGGTCGGCGGCCTGGGCCGGCTGGGCGGCGCCATCGTCGGCAGCCTGCTGATTGCGGGCATCGAGACCCTCGTGCAGGGCTATGTGCCGGGCGGCACCTCGTACCGCCTGGTGTTCGTGTTCGCGCTGGTGATCCTGGTGCTGGTCTTTCGGCCTGCCGGCCTGTTCGGCGTCCAGAAAATGGAGAAGGTGTGATGCAGACAACGACGACAGATGCGCCGCCGCAGGCGGGCACACGGAACGCGGGCTCGGCCGCCATCGTGCTGGGCGTGGCCCTGGCGGGCGCCGTGCTGCTGCGCCAGTTCCTGCTGGCCGAAAGCTGGATCACGGTGCTGGCGCTGCTGGCCTGCCTTGCCGTGGCCCTGGCCGCGGTGCAGAAACGCCCGCTGGTGGAAGAGGGCATCGTGGCCGCCTTCGGCCAGTGCAGGGCGCTGGCCGTGGGCACGGGCCTGGTGCTGGCCCTGGTCTTTCCGTGGCTGCTGGGTGGCGACAGCTACGCCATGCACCTGATGATCATCGGCAGCCTCTACGCGGTGCTGGCCCTGGCGCTGAACTTCCAGCTGGGCAGCGCCAACATACCGAACTTCGCCACCGGCGCGTCCTACGGCATCGGCGCCTATGCGTCGGCGCTGCTGGCCATCCACTTCGGCGTGAGCTTCTGGATCTGCCTGCTGGTGGCCGCCGCCGTGGCCACGGTCTTCGGCTTCTTGCTGGGCCTGCCTTCCATGCGCACCCGCGACAGCTACCAGGCGCTGGTGACGATCGCCTTCGGCATCGTCGTGCACCAGCTGCTGATGAACCTGGAGTGGACGGGCGGCGCCAACGGCCTGGTGGGCATTCCTTCGCCCACATTGTTCGGCCATTCGTTCAACGACCCCATCACGCTGTGGGGCCGCAGCCTGCCGGGCCAGGCCAACTTCTACTACGTTGCCGTCGCCCTGCTGGGCCTGGCCATTGCCGCGGCGCAGCGCCTGCACAGCTCGCGTGCCGGCCTTGCGTGGAATGCCCTGCGCGACGACGAGATCGCCGCGCGCGCCTGCGGCATCCACGTCACCTGGTTCAAGGTCCAGGCCTTCGCGGTGGATGCCTTCCTGGCGGGCTTCGCGGGCACGGTGTATGCGTTCTACGTGAGCTTCATCTCGCCGGACAACTTCACCTTCCTGGTGTCGGTGACCATCATGACCATGGTGATTGCCGGGGGCATGGACAACACGCTGGGCGTGATCGTCGGCGCCTTCCTGCTGACCCTGCTGCCCGAGAAGCTGCGCGCCTTCTCCGACTACCGCATCCTGTTCTACGGCCTGGTGGTGATCGCCTTTCTCATCATCCGCCCGCGCGGCATCTTCCCCCAGCGGGTGCGCAACCATGGGCATTGATTCCCATCCCGGCCACGGTGCCTTCCCCGCGGGCCCGCTGGTCCTGCAAGGGCGCGGCCTGACCATGCGCTTCGGCGGCCTGACCGCCGTGCAGGATGTGGACATCCATCTCGCCTCGGGCGAGGTGCTGGGCATCATCGGCCCCAATGGCGCGGGCAAGTCCACCTTGCTGAACCTGCTGACCGGCATCTACCAGCCCACCGAGGGCGAGGTGCTGCTGCAGGGGCGCTCGCTCAGGGGCATGGCGGCACACGAGATCGCGGGCGCCGGCATGGCGCGCACCTTCCAGGCCAGCCGGCTGTTCGGCTCGCTGAGCGTGCTGGACAACGTGATCATCGGCATGCATGCGCGCACCCGCTGCGGCGTGCTCACCGCCTTGCTGCGCCCGGCCGCCGCACGCGCCGAGATGCGGCGCTGCGCCGAGCGCGCCTGCGCGCTGCTGCACAGCGTCTCCAGCGACCTGCACGAGCGCCGCAACCAGCTGGCCGGCAGCCTGCCGCAGGCCGACCGCCGCCGCCTGGAGATTGCGCGCGCCCTGGCCATGGAGCCGAAGATCGTGCTGCTGGACGAGCCCTCCAGCGGCATGGACGACCGCGACACCGACGCGCTGATCGCCGACATCCAGCGCCTGCGCGAAGGCAATCCGGCGCTGGGCTTCATCATCATCGAGCACGACATGCGGCTCATCGCCACCTTGCCGCACCGCGTGATGGTGCTGGACTACGGGCGCAAGATCGGCGACGGCCGCTTCGAGGCGGTGCGCCAGCTGCCGCGCGTGCAGCAAGCCTATCTGGGCAGAAAGGCCGGCCATGCTTGAACTGGATGCCATCAGCACCCGCTACGGCGTGGTGAACATGCTCCAACAGGTCACGCTGCGGGTGCCCGAGCACAGCATCGCCTGCCTGCTGGGCCCCAACGGCGCGGGCAAGACGACGACCTTCAAGGCCATTGCGGGCCTGCTGCCCGTGCACCACGGCGCCATCCGCATCCTGGGCCGGGACCTGGCGCGCATGCGCACCGAGGACCTGGCCGGACTGGGCGTGGGCTTCGTGCCCGAAGGGCGGCGCCTGTTCGCCGGGCTGACCGTGCAGGAGAACCTGAAGATCGGCCACGACGCGCTGCGCCCGCAGCAGGGCTTTGCCCAGGCGCTGGAGCGCGTGGTGGCCCTGTTCCCCCGCGTGGGCGAGCGCCTTTCGCAGGCGGCGGGAACCCTGTCCGGCGGCGAGCAGGCCATGGTGGCGCTGGGCCGCGTGCTCATGGGCGAGCCGCGCCTGGTGGTCATGGACGAGCCCACGCTGGGCCTGTCGCCCCGGCTCATCGAGGAGTACTTCGAGACGGTGCAGCGCATCCACGGCCAGGGCATCACCGTGCTGCTGATCGAGCAGAACGCCGAGGCGGCGCTGTCCATCGCCCACACCGGCCATCTGCTGCTCAAGGGCCAGCTGGTGGCCTCGGGCACGGCCAGCGAGCTGCTGGCCAACGACGTGGTCAGGCACCTGTACCTGTAGCCGCGACCCTTGCTGCGACGACACACCGCACGCCGGCCATCCGCCGGCGCAGGACGGTTCACGCATTTTTTCCTGAGAGAGCACACCATGACCGCTGAAATACAAACCATCGACACGCTCGTGGTCGGTGCCGGGCAGGCCGGCATCGCGGCCAGCGAGCACCTGGGCCAGCTGGGCGTTGCGCACCTGGTGCTGGAGCGCCACGGCATCGCACAGGCCTGGCGCACCGGCCGCTGGGATTCGCTGGTGGCCAACGGGCCGGCCTGGCACGACCGCTTCCCGGGCCTGCAGTTCAAGGGCGATCCGGACGGCTTTCCCGGCAAGGACGCGGTGGCCGGCTACTTCGAGGACTATGCGCGCCAGATCCAGGCGCCCGTGCGCACCGGCGTGGAGGTCAAGCGGGTCACGCGCAACCAGGGCCGGCCGGGCTTCACGGTGGAAACGTCGCAGGGCGTGATCGAGGCGCGCAGCGTGATCGCGGCCACGGGCCCGTTCCAGGTGCCGGTGATTCCGACCATTGCGCCACAGGATGGCGACATTCTGCAGATCCATTCCGCGCACTACCACCGCCCCGCGCAGTTGCCCGAAGGGGCCGTGCTGGTGGTGGGCGCAGGCTCCTCGGGCGTGCAGATCGCCGACGAGCTGCAGCGCGCGGGCCGCAAGGTGTTTCTCTCGGTAGGCGCCCATGACCGGCCGCCGCGCGCCTATCGCGGCCGTGACTTCTGCTGGTGGCTGGGCGTGCTGGGCGAATGGGATGCGGCCATCGCCCAGCCGGGCCGCGAGCATGTGACCATTGCCGTCAGCGGCGCGCGCGGCGGCCATACCGTGGACTTTCGCGCGCTGGGCCACCAGGGCATCACCCTGGTGGGGCTGACCGAGTCCTTCGCCGATGGCAAGGCGCGCTTCAGGGACGACCTGGCCGGGAACATCGCCAGCGGCGATGCCAACCACCTGGCCATGCTGGATGCGGCCGACGACTACATCCGCCGCAACGGCCTGGACCTGCCCGAGGAGCCCGGGGCGCGCAGGCGCCTGCCCGATCCCGAATGCCTGCGCCAGCCGCTGCGCGAACTCGACCTGGCCGCAGCGGGCATCACCTCCATCATCTGGGCCACGGGCTACAGGGTGGACTTCAGCTGGCTGCAGGTGGACAGCTTCGGGCCCGATGGCAAGCCCCGCCACCACCGCGGCGTGGGCCACGAGCCGGGCATCTACTTCCTGGGCCTGCCCTGGCTCACGTGCCGGGGCTCGTCCTTCATCTGGGGCGTGTGGCACGACGCCAAGTTCGTGGCCGACCACATCGCCAGGCAGCGCCGCTACAGCGACTACGACGCCGCCGCCCGGCGCGCGAAGTAGCCCGTCTTCTTTCACACCCTTGCATCCACCCCTTCAGGAGCCAGACCATGCCCACCCATGCCCGCATCCGCATGTTCAACACCCGGGACACCTATCCCGACCAGTCGCTGGACAACGACCTGTGCCAGGCCGTGCGCGCCGGCAACACCGTCTACGTGCGCGGCCAGGTCGGCACCGATTTCGAGGGCAATCTGGTCGGCCTGGGCGATCCGCGAAAGCAGGCCGAGCAGGCCATGAAGAACGTCAGGCAGCTGCTGGAGGAGGCGGGCAGCGACCTCTCGCACATCGTCAAGACCACCACCTACCTCATCGATCCGCGCTACCGCGAGCCCGTCTACCAGGAAGTGGGCAAGTGGCTCAAGGGCGTGTTTCCCATCTCCACGGGGCTGTGCGTCTCGGCCCTGGGGCAGCCGCAGTGGCTGATGGAGATCGATGTGATCGCGGTGATCCCCGAGGGCTGGCAGCCGCCGGCCCGGGCCTGACATGCGCACCGGCAGGAGGCAGGAACCATGACTTTTTCGATGGTGGGGCGCTGCGAGCGCACCGGGCAGCTGGGCGTGGCCATCAGCTCGTCCAGCATCGCCGTGGGGGCGCGCTGCCCCTGGGTGCGCGCGGGCGTGGGCGTGGTGTCCACGCAGAACATCACGCTGCCCGCCCTGGGCCCGCGCGTGCTGGACCTGCTGGCGCAGGGCGCCGACCCCCAGGCCGCGCTGCGCCAGGCGCTGGACGACGGCAGCTGGCCGCAGTACCGCCAGGTGGCCGTGGTGGACGCGCAGGGCCGCACCGGCGTCTTCAGCGGCAGCCAGGCCCTGGGCATCTTCACCAGCGCCGTGGGGCGGCAATGCGTGGCGGCCGGCAACCTGCTGGCCAGCGAGCGCACCATCGAGGACATGGTGCCGGCCTTCGAGAAACGCCCGGACCTGCCGCTGGCCGACCGCCTGCTGGCCGCCCTGCAGGCCGCCATGGCGGCGGGCGGCGAGGCCGGGCCCGTGCATTCCGCCGCGCTCAAGATCGCGGGCGGACATGCCTGGCCCATCGCCGACCTGCGCGTGGACTGGGCCGAGCACGACCCCATAGCCGCGCTGCAAGGGCTATGGACGTCCTATCAGCCGCAGATGCAGGACTACCAGACGCGGGCGCTGGACCCCACGGCGGCGCCGCGCTATGGCGTGCCGGGGGATGTATGAGTTGGTTTCGAGCGTCATGCGAAGTCTGACCTTGCCCCCGAAAACCGGATCCCTTGCTGAGTGGTTGAATACAGGCAAGGAGAACGGAAGTGACGAAGGCACCAAGGGCGCGGTACACGCTGGAGTTCAAGCTCGAAGCGGTGCGGCTGGTCAAGGGCGGACAGAGCGCCGCGGCGACAGCCAAGATCTTGGGGATCTCGCAGCAGACGCTGCACAACTGGATCAAGGCTGCCAAGGAAGGTCGGCTCGTGGGCGCAGGCACGAAGCCGGTGAGCCCAGAGCAAATGGAAATCGCGCGGCTGCGCGCCGAGTTGGCGCGGGTGAAGATGGAGCGCGATATCTTGGGAAAAGCGACAGCGTACTTCGCGAAGCAGCGGGAGTGAAGTACGCGTGGATTGAGCGCAACCGCGAGCATTTCCCGGTGTCGCTGACCTGCCAAGTGCTGGGCGTGAGCCCGAGCGGATATCACGAGCACAGACTGCGTTTGGTCAAGCCCAGGCGTAACGTGAGCGACGACGCGCTGCTGGTGCACATCCGTGCGGTGCACGCCGAATCGCGTGGCGAATACGGCTGGCCGCGGGTGTGGAAGGAGTTGCTGGCGCGCGGCATCCGCGTGGGCAAGGAGCGCGTGCGCAAGCTCATGAAGTTGCATGGCATCCGGGCACGGGGCAAGCGCAAGTTCAAGGCCACCACCGACAGCAGCCACGGCCTGCCGGTGGCCTAGAACCTGCTCAACCGCGAGTTCAGCCCTGCTGCGCCGGATCGCGTCTGGACGAGCGTGGCGACGGACGAAGGCTGGCTGTACCTGGTGGCCATCATCGATCTGTTCAGCCGCCAGGTCGCACATGCGGCGCGAGATGGTCATCGATGCACTGCGAATGGCCTGATTCCGACGCAGGCCCGAGGCCGGGCGGATCTTGCACAGCGACAGAGGAAGTCAATACTGCAGTGCGGACTTCCAGGCGGAGTTGAACCAGTACGGCATGCGCAGTTCGATGAGCCGCAAAGGCAACTGCTGGGACAATGCCCCCACGGAAAGCCTGTGGGGGTCGCTGAAAGTCGGCAGGCTGCATGGGCAGCGGTTCGCCACTCGACGCGAGGATGGACGAGATCGTTGACTGGCTGACGTTCTACAACCAGCGACGACTTCACTCGTCGCTGGGCTACGTCAGTCCGATGCAGTTCGAAAGGGCTTGGCTTGCCGCCCAACAAAGGCAAGCCGCGTAACGGTCTCAGCTATGGGATCCGGGAAACGCGGGCAAGGTCAAAATTTGTCTGACGGCGCAGACTTCTGTGGTTGGATGATATTTTTTCTTGAGTTTGTAAGAGAATTCATAAAATTTCTCAGTGAAATTTATATTGAAGAATGGTAGTCATTAGATAACTGTTTTGAAAATTAGATTCAGTATTATTAAAGGGATGGAAATGACGAAAAAAGGGTTGGAGATAGAGCTCAGCAAACGACAAAGCGATGCAATTCGGCATGGGGTTTCCAATATTCCATACTCTCCAGGCGGAGACGAAGAGTATATAAAAAATTTGAGGGAAGCTCTATTTCGCTGTCTCCCGGTAACAGTTGTTGATTTGCTTTTTGCTCAGAGAATTTCTAAGGCGCCAAATCCATATTTTGTTATTTATAACCTTCCTTTGGACGAAGGAGTTAATGGAAGTCCGTTGCCTCACGAAGGAGGGACTCTTTACAAAAAGGGAGTGCTTAGTGAAAATCAGGTAGTGGGGATTAGTGCCATTGCTGGGGAGCCATATTCTATATATTTCGAAGGAAAAGAGCTCGTTGTCAATCTTGTGCCGCAAAAGGAAAGCAAGCATGAGCTTCATTGGCGTGGTTCAGAGGTGGAGCTAGATTTCCATACAGAAAATGCAGCGCTGCGTTTTATGGCCCCCGAAGACTACTCTCCGATAGGTATTGCATTGCTGGGAGTGAGGCATGACAATGCCGCTCCGAAAACTCGTGTTTCTGATGCAAGAGCAGCTCTTGAGTTGTTGGACAAAGATGATGTTGCAACACTCTATGGAAAGCACTTTATCATTCAACTTCCATATAGATGGAGAGGGCTGTTTTTTGGAGATAGAGAACATACGGATGTTTGTCCTTTGCTGTATGGTCCAGTTAATTTGCCTCGTGTGAATGCTGCTTTTTATCGTGGAATGATGCTGCCAGTTAATTCTCGCGCTGAGAAGGCAATACAAAACTTCCATGAAGCCGTTAGGAGTGTCGCCCTTGCTGTAGATATAACTCCTGGTACATATGTTTACGTGGATAACCGATTTGCTCTACATTCGCGTGACGCATTCACGGCGAAATTTGATGAAAATGGAAAAGCCGAAAGATGGATTCAACGTGTATATGTTTCAGCAAACTTGTGGAATTTCAGGGCGTTTGCTTGTAAGGGTAACAGGATATTTGATCCAAGCGAGATGGTTGCGGACGGTAGAAGTTGATGTTTGATTTTGACTTTGAAGCAAATTTTATTTGAATAAAGTATTATTTTATCAAATATCATGATGATTTGAAAATATATGAAAAATGAAAAGGCTGGATTTATTGTTCTGATGGCAATGGTCTTCTTTGCCGCCTATGATGCGCTGTCAAAGCACCTGACGGCTAGTTATCCGGTAACGCAATTGCTCTGGGTCAGATATCTGACCCATGCAGTGCTCATGCTCGTGGTATTTGGTCCGGTCATGGGTACAAGGTTGATAAAAACCGCCCAGCCTGTCGCCCAGATCATGAGAGCTTTGCTGCTTGTGGCGGTGACATTCCTGTTCATGAACGGCCTGCGTTTCGTAGGCCTTGCCGAGGCGACTGCGATCAACTTTCTTGCGCCTCTGGTGGTGACGGCGCTGTCGGTCCCGCTATTGAAAGAGAAGATCGGTTTTCGCTCTTGGCTGGCAGTTCTGTGTGGCTTTGTCGGAGTGCTGATGATTGTGCGTCCGAGTTCAGAATTGAATATGGGCGCCCTGTTTCCGCTGAGTTCGGCCATTTGCTATGGCCTCTACCAGATCATGTCGCGAAAATTCGTGGGTGCAGAGCATCCAGTCACGACGCATTTCATTCTCGGGGCCGTCGGGTTTTTGGCGACCAGTCTGACCTGGCAAAGCAGCTGGACCATGCCAACGAACTCGGACCTGCCGCTCATGGTGGCGCTCGGTATCACAACTGGCATCGGCCACTTTCTCCTGATCAAGGCATTCGAGCATCTCAGCCCTGCTTCGGCGGCGCCCTTCACTTACACCCACCTTATCTGGGCGGTGGTGCTGGGCTATCTCGTGTTCGGTGAAACGCCAGACTTGTTGTCGCTGGTCGGCATGCTGACGATTGCGGCGGGAGGGCTGTTCAACGTATATGCCAGACGGACTCAATGAAGCAGTCAGTCCGATGCCTCGCCACATGTCCAGACGGATAGGGCGCGCGAATGTTTCTTGTGTGCTGCTGTCGCGGGCTTGTGAACATCCACCCCGCCGCAAGGCCCTGCCATAGCCGCCAGGGCTTTCAAAGCGTGGCGCCACTGTGTATCCGGCCGGCCAAGACCATCCGTTGGCCCATTGCCGTCTGGATCGCGAGAGCGGTGCGCCAAGCGGGGCCCATTACTTCAATGCCAACGACTACAACCTGCTGATCCAGATGGTACTCAGCGACCAGGGCGTGGCCCTGGGCTGGGACCATCTGGTCCGTCCGCTGATCGCCAGGGGCCTGCTGGCCCGGCCTGTCGCGCAGGAGGTGGTGCTGGAAGAAACCAGCCACTACTTCGCGTGGCGCGAAGACAAGGCGCAGGACCACGCCCTGCAGTGTTTTCGCCGCTGGTTCTTCGTGCAGGACGGGGTGCCCGGGAGCGCCTGAGCCCGGCAGGAGCGCTGGAGGGCCGCCATGAGCGTTTCGTGACATCTGTCATGGCGCTGTCATGCTGGCTGTCAAAAATCGAAGCTTTGGCCCCTTGGCTTGCTGCTCTCGCCGGTGTCCCACGATCCATGAACGATGCTGCCCCTGGCCTGGCGCAGGCCAACGAAGATGCCGGCCTGATCTGTGGCTGGCGGTTTTTCTGCGATACGCAGCAGCGCGCCGAGGCCATGGCGGCGCAGGCCGCGGCCCGCTGGCTGGCCACGGAAGGTGACCGTCCCGGCACGGGGCGGCGCGACTTCCTGTGGCTGCACTTCAATCTCAGCAATGCCCAGTCGCTGCGCTGGCTGCAACGCCATGCCGCGCTGCCCGAGGCGTTCTACACGGCGCTGCGCGAGGGGCTGACCTCCACGCGCATCGAGCGCTCGGACGATTCGCTGGTCGCCGTGCTCAACGACGTGAACTTCGAGTTCAACTTCGAGTCGGCCGACATCGCCACGCTGTGGATCTGCCTGGACGAGCGCCTGGTCATCACCGCGCGCACGCAGCCGCTGCGCTCGGTCGATGCGCTGCGCGACGGCGTGCGCCGCGGCGACAGCCCCGCCAGCACGGCCGAGCTGCTGGAGCACCTGATGCGCACCCAGGCCGATGTGCTGGTCAAGGTGGTGCGCGAGACCACGGCGCGCGTGGACGATATCGAGGACGCCATCATCGCCCGGCGCTACCACCATCCGCGCGCCCAGCTGGGCCGCCTGCGGCGGCTGCTGGTGCGGCTGCAGCGCCTGCTGGCGCCCGAGCCGGCGGCGCTGTTCCGCCTGCTGCAGCAGCCGCCGGCCTGGATGGGCGAGGGCGATCGCAGGGGCCTGGCCGCCGCCAGCGAGGAGTTCTCGCTGATGCTGCGCGACATGCAGACCTTGCAGGACCGCATCCGGCTGCTGCAGGAGGAGGTGGCAGCCGCCGTGAACGAGGACAACAGCAGCAGCCTGTTCGTGCTGACGGTGGTGACCGTGCTGGCGCTGCCGATCAACATCCTGGCCGGCCTGTTCGGCATGAACGTGGGCGGCATCCCCCTGGCCGAGCATGCGCATGGCTTCTGGATCGTGGTGTCGATCGTGATCGCCTTCACCGCCGTGGCGGCCTGGCTCGCGTTCCGCAAGAAGCGCTACCGCGAGTAGCGGGCAGGCGCGGCCGCCCTTCCTATGGCCGGCAGGCTGCCAGGTCCGCGGCGCAGGGCAGCTCCAGCCCCTGGTCCGTGGTCAGCGAGCGCGCCGCCAGCACGGCGCGCGCCGTGGCCAGGGCCACGGCCTCGCTGGCCATGGCCGCCAGGGTCAGCATGCCCAGCGTGCGGTCCGACTGCCCTGTGCCCAGCGCGAACAGCGTGTCGCCGTCGCTCATGGTGTGCACCGGGTTGATGCTGCGCGCCAGCCCATCGTGGGCCACGGTGGCCAGGCGCTGGGCCTGGGGCTTGGTGATCTGGGCATCGGTGGCCACCACGCCGAGGGTGGTGTTGCTGCCGGCCAGGATGGCGCTGGGCGCCTCGCCGCGCAGCAGGGCATCGCGTGCGCCCAGCAACTGCTGGCCATCGGCGGTGCGGGCGCCGGCCAGCAGCTGGTCGGTGTGCGGGTGGTAGACATCGCCCAGCGCATTGCAGGCCACCAGCGCGCCCACGGTCACGCCGTCCACGGTGAAGCTGGCCGTGCCGATGCCACCCTTCATGGCCCGCGCGTGGCCGAAGATCTTGCCCACCACGGCCCCGGCGCCCGCGCCCACGCTGCCTTCGGCCGGGCGCTCATGGCTGGCGGCCTGGCAGGCCGCGTAGCCCGCGGCGGCATCGGGGCGGATGCGCATGTCGCCCAGCATCACGTCAAACAGCACGGCCGCCGGCACCAGCGGGATGCGGCCCACGCCGATGTCCAGCCCGGCGCCTTGCTCCTCCAGCCAGCGCATGGTGCCGCTGGCGGCATCCAGCCCCCAGGCGCTGCCACCCGCGAGGGTGATGCCGTGCACCTGCTGCACCAGATTGGAGGGCGCCAGCAGATCCGTCTCGCGGGTGCCGGGGGCGGCGCCGCGCACATCCACCCCGCCCACTGCGCCCTGCGGGCACAGCACCACGGAGCAGCCGGTGGGGCGGCGGGAGTCGGTGTGGTGTCCCACGCTGATGCCCTGCACCCGGGTGATGTGCCCGGGATGCTGCAACAGGTCGAGAACGGCGGCGGAAGGTGCAGAAGCGGCGGGGAAGAAAGCGGTCACAGGCAGGTTCCGTCAGGGCGATGGCCGGG